>CAVPKV010000037.1:0-133491 GCA_963705785.1 uncultured Solirubrobacterales bacterium
CACTGAATAACGCGCTCGCGAAGCTCACGGAGGCCGCGGGGCTGGCTGAGCCGGGTAAGGGCGCGGAGAAGCTCCGGGAGGCTGGCAGCGCGCCAGCGAGCGGTCTGCTCGGCCGGTTGCAGCGGCCTGACGAGGTGCATCTCCAGGAGCGCGATTTCTCGGACGCGCAGCGTACGGCTATGGCTAAGCGCGGTCACGCTCTCCCACTCAAGAACGCACTGGGTGAGATCGTCGGCGGCCGCTATCCGATCGAGACGCGCCAGGACGTCCAGAACGCCGTCAACGACGCCGACCGGACCGGCGCCAGCCAGAAGGTCCGCAAGCACATCGTTCGCCAGGCGGCGAGGGTCGGCGCGTCGGAGGTGATCCCGGCTGCGTGGAAGGGCGGCCAGGCCCGCGAGTCGGCGCCGCTGACGCTACGGGAGGCCGTCGCAGTCGGCGAGGTGTCGATCCTCGATGCGGCTAGCACGGATGCGCGTGAGGACAGCCGGTTGCCTCTGCTGGAGCGACTGGGCATCGACAGGGATCTGGTGTAGCGATGGCGGTTGCTGAGACACAAGCACCTGCGCTGGTGCGCGGCCAGGACGAGGAGGAGAACCGTCGACGCCGCAAGCGCGCGAAGCGCCGCGGCGGGAAGGCGAAGACCGCGAAGGAGACGCGGGAGGTTCACTTCCGCGCGTATCTGCGCGAGGCGGAGGTTTCCCGCGCCGGCCGTGCGTACGAATGCACGCTGTTGCGCGAGGGCCCGGGAAATGCCCAGGACCGGAACTGGTACACCCGCGAGGCGCTACGCAAGGCCGTCTCAGATGGGCTGTTCGAGGGCGCGCAGTGCTACGCGGACCATCCCTCGGCCAGCGAGGAGCGCGACCGGCCCGAGCGGAGCGTCCGGCAGCTCGTGGGCCAGTTCCGGGAAGCCAGGTTCGTCGACGGCCAGGTGGCCGAGGTCCGGGCGAAGTTCATCCCGATCGACGGCGAGGGCTACGAGTGGGTCCGCTCGCTGGTCGAGTCGGCCCTCGGCGCCCCGGAGGACCGCCCGCTCGTCGGACTGTCGATCGACGGCTACGGGCATGACGATGGCGCGAAGGAGCACAACGGGCAACGCTATGCGCTCGTGCGAGAGATCGCCCAGCTCGGCAGCGTCGATCTCGTCACACGTGCCGGTGCCGGCGGCCAGTTCATCCGCCGGCTAACCGAATCGCTCGCCGGTGCGGCAGCCGTATCGGCTGAGGCGCTCGACGCCCGCGGAATGCGCAAGCGGGTACGTAAGGCGCTCAAGCGGCTGGAGGAGGCCACCGACGGCGACACGGACAAGCTGAGCGAGGTCGTGGTGTTGCTGCGGGAAGTCAGCCAAGCGAAGGTCGCCAAGCCGACGAAGCTCCGCGAGGCCGCCCCGCCACCCTCGGCTCCGGGCGATGCGGAGCGCGAGAAGCTCGAGAGCAGGGCGCGGAAGGCCGACAAGCGCCGCCAGATCGCGGAGTCAGAGGCCGCCAGCCTCAAGCTCGCCAACCATGCCCGTCGGCTACTGACCGAGGCAGCCGTCCCGCCGGATCTCGCACGAGTCTGGTTCGACGAGCTGGCCGAGCAGCCCACCAAGGCGCGGCAAGCCCGGGTGCTTGAGCGGTTGCAGACCGAGCGGCAGAGCGCACTGGTAGAGGTCCGCGAATCGCTCGGGTTCGATCGTGTCGAAGGCGCAGGACCCCGGACACCCGAGCCGACCGCTCCCGCGGGTCCGAGCCTGCTAGCCCGCCTGGGCATTGACCGTGACGACCTGGAGGCAGCATGACCGCAACCACGCCAATCGAGGCGCCGCTCAGCCAGCACCCGCACTGCTGCGGGATGCTGCGCCACTACCCCAACGGCCCGGCACGCGACGCACGAATCGAAGGCGACCAGCACCTCCTTGTACAGCTCGAGCGGGCCTGCCGGGACGCCACGCCGTTCGGCAAGCAGCCGGTCACTGTGGCCGAGCTCGGCGAGGATCGCGCCCGGGCGATTCTGGAGCACGTCGAGCGGCTGCACCTCGGCCGCTGGCAGGTTGAGCGCCAGCCGGGCGGCTCGGTGATCGAGGCGCTGGACGCACACTTCCTCCCCCTCCAAGAAGCTCGCGCGGCAGAAGGGCGCAAGGCGAAGGAGCACCAGGCGCGACTCGCCGCGGCCGCCGCGGAGCGTCCCCCGGGCTGGCCGTTCGACCTCGAAGCGAAAGTCAGCCAGACGCCGCGATCTGGGGACTCCAGACATGACCAGCTTCCGCGCCCGGTGGAATCGCTCGCGCCCCGGTTCCCGCGAGCGAGCGCGGACACGGGCACGCGGCGTCTTTCAGTGGGGCGCCGCGTGCCCTACCGGGACCCGGGTGGCGTTTTGACGATGGGCGCCACCCGGGCCCGGACCTTTCGCGAGGTGGCGCGCGTGCGGCGCGCACTCCTCGATATCCAGCGCTTTTCGAGGCCGAGCAGATGAGTGTGATTTGGAGCGAACGGCGGGCACCTTGTTGCCGGGTGAGGTTCGTCTATGACGACGGCGGCCGGCCTACGGCCCTGACTATGAGTGGAGTTGGATGTGAGTAACGCGCAGCGTGTGCAGATTCAGTCGATGGCGAATGGCACGGTGTTTCAGCCGGTTGGTGACGCGCTGAAGCCCGCGCCGGGGGCTGCGTGTCAGGTCATCCAGCATGACTCGTACCCGCCGGGGACCGCGGCCACGGTGTTCGCGAATGAGACGGGTCTTGCGACGCTGTCGCAGCCGTTGACAGCGGACGGGTTCGGGCAGTGTCCGGGGTGGGTCGCGGCGGGTCAGGATCTGGATATCGTGGCGCAGTTCGGCGGGGCGACGATCGGCCCGTTGCAGCTTGAGCCGATGATCGCGAGTGAGGTCGGCGCGAACTATCAGACGGTCGAGGTGAATGATGTGGCGTCGACTCCGCGCGGCGCGTTGGATCTCGAGGCGGGGTCGAATGTCACGGTCACGGCGGCTGACGATCCTGTCAACAATCGTACGAAGGTCACGATCGCTTCGACGGCCAGCGGCGGAGGCTCGGGGGTTGGCTTCGGCAATGTCGTATCGAAAACGGCGAACTACACGGTGCTCTCGACGGATTCCGGGAGCGTGCTGGCGTTCAACGGATCCTCGCTGACAGCCACGCTGCCGTCCTCGGTGCCCGCGCAGCCGTGGATGGTGGTGGTGCTGAACGAGAACGTCAGCAATCTGATCCTCAGTCCGAACGGCAAGAACTTGAATGGCTCGGGGGCGAGTCTGGGGCTGGCGCAGAACCAGGCGGTGATCGTGTGGTCGGATGGCACCAACTACGAGTATCTCCTCGCGCTTGCCGCGTTCCCCGCAGACACCGACTATTACCAGACTCTTCAGGTCAACGGCAGCGCGGAGACGCAGCGAAGCATTCTGGATTTGGTCGCGGGGAGTGGTGTCACGCTCACGCCAACGGACGATTCGGGGAACAACCGCACCGAGGTCACAATCGCGGCCTCAGGCGGCGGCGGCGGCTCGGGGGTTGGGTTCGGGAGTGTCGTCGCGAAAACGGCGAACTACACGATCCTCAGCGGGGACTCGGGGACGGTGTTCACGTTCAGCGGGTCCTCACTCACCGCATCGTTGCCTGCGACAGCCCCCGCTGAGCCATGGCAGGTCGCGATCCTCAACCTCAACTCGTCGCCTCTGACGGTCAGTCCCAACGGCAGGACGCTTAACGGCTCGTCATCAGCGATCATGCTCGCTCAGAACCAGAGCGTGGTTGTCTGGTCTGACGGGACGAACTATTTTGACTTGATCGCGGATCCGCTGGGCGCGGCAGCGACCGAGACGGCACGGGCTGAGGCGGCCGAGGCGCTGTTGATTCCGTTGTCGCAGAAGGGCGCGAGCGGGGGGGTTGCCTCGCTCGATTCGAGTGGCGACGTTCTGACCGCCGAACTGCCGCCCTCGGTGCCTCTCACGAGTCAGGTGAACACGTTTACCGCCGCGCAGACGATCAACGTCAACGGCACGGCGCTCCTCTACAAGGACGGCAGCGGCAACCTTGTTGGCAAGGCGGGGAACATCGCGCCGTCAGGCAATGTTGCCGGGGGGTGGCTGGCCTATGGTTCGGGGGCGCCGGGAGCGGGCTCGGGGTTCGGCGCGTGGAACTTCGGGGTGGATACTTCGGCGGCCACGCCGTACCGGGACTGGTTCCTGTCGAAGGTCAAGGCTGACGGCACCATCTCGGACCCAGACGGTATTTACATCTCAAATGGGGGGGCTAACCCCTCGGGTATCGGTATCGGCGTCGCCCAGCCCAATGACGGTGGTAACCCGTTTCGGGTCAAGATCCTGGCCGCAGGCACGGCCGGGGGGCAGGCATCCCAGGGTGGCCTCCAAATTCCCTTCAACACGGGCCAGACGGGCGACATGTTGGCGATCGGATCGAGCAACGACAGTCAGCAGGCGTTTCGCATCCAGAGCGACGGAACTATCGTCGCTCGCGTCGGAACGCCCGCTGACAGCACCGTCACCGACGGGGTGCTCAATGCACTACACCGTCACGTCGGCCACGATGGGGTGGGTTGCCTCCGATGTTGGCCGTTACCTGAGCGGGACGGGCATCCCGTCAGGGACATATGTTGACACCGTGGTCAGCGCCACCCAGGTAACGCTCAGCAACGCTGCGACCGCGACCAGCACTGGCGTCACCTTGACGATGGCCGCTCGCTGGTGCGGGATCAAGGCCAAAAGCCTCGCCTGGCTCTTCACCCTCGGCAACGGTTCCGGCGGCGCTGCGTTGATAACCAGCGTCCCGCTCGTCGGGATTGGGGACGGGGTATCTTCGACGCCCACGGCAACGCTCGATATTGCCCGGTCCGGTACGTCCAGCGCAAGTTTCAAACTCAGGACGGCGTCCTGGGCCAACTTCCAGATCCTCGCCAGCGGAACCAGCCCCGGCGATGTGACCATCGGAAGCCTGGACGGCGTAGCGATGCGGTTCGGCACTAACGGCCCTATCATCGCCCTTGCAATCGACGCCAGCCAGAATGTCATCGCTGGCCCCGGTGCGAAAGCGACCCCGGCCGAGTTGGCGACCAACGCCACTGGCGGTTTCTTCTACATCCCCACCATGAACGGCTCTCCTTCGGGCACGCCAGCCGCGCTTCCGACGGGCGCGGCTCCAATGGTCGTGGACCGCACCGGCAACAAGCTCTGGCTGTACGTCGGCGGCGCGTGGAAGGGGGTCGCAATCGCATGACCATTCGCCTACGCCAGGTCCGCTACCAGGTCGTCATGGACCGCCTCGACGCACCGAAGCGCTCATGCCGTTCCTGATGCCCGCATCGGAAAAGGGCGACTACACGCTGCCCGCCCCCGTTACTGGCAGAGGAGTGGCAGTCGGGACGTCGCACGATCAATCGCGCACCCTGAAACACCGGACGGCTGGGTGTTTGCGCGGTGTGCGACCGCTCGCGTAAAGGGCAGCGTGTCGGTGCGATGACGCTCTCGATGGTGATGATCGCCAGGAACGAGCGGCACAACATCGGGCCGTGCTTCGAGTCCTTCTGGGATCACGTCGACGAGGTCGTGCTGTGCGACACCGGGTCGCGCGACGGCACCGTCGCCGAAGCTCGGTCATTCGCGAAGGAGCGCGGGGAGCCTGGCAAGCTGATCGTCGGCCGGTTCAAATGGTGCGATGACTTCGCGGCCGCGCGGAACCATGCGCACTCACTCGCTAGCGGCGAATGGCACTGCTATCTCGACCTCGATGACCGGATAAGCGGCGCGGAGCGCCTGCGTGCGATAGCCGCTGAGGCCGCGCCCGACGTGGCAGCGTTCTCGTTCCCGTACCTGTACCAGGTGGTCCGCATGAGCAATCAAGGGTGGCAAGCGCCTGACGGCCTGAAGGATCTCGGGATGCTCATGCGTCGGATGTTTCGCCCAGAAGCAGGTCGGTGGGTCTGGCCCATCCATGAAACCTGGCAGGTGCACGAGGGAGCCCGGGACAAGACCATGCAGAGCGTGCGATGGCATCACCAGAGGGATCGGGACAACCCCGGGGAATGGGTGGCCGCGCGAGAGCGCAACAACCGGATCCTGGACCACTGGTCGGAGAGCGAGCCCGACCATCCAGAGATGCTCAGAGTAATGAGCGGGCGGCTGATGTACGAAGGCCAGGGCGCCGCAGCAGAGCCCCTCCTACGCCAGTTCCTGCGCACACCAACGCGAGTGCTCCGGGCTGTCTACACCAACGACACGGATGATCAGTGGTCGGCGACGGCCCTGCAACTTGCCGTGATCCTGGAGGACCGCGGCAACCCTCGCGCGGCGCATCGACTGGCCACCAGGGCATGCGCGCGGAGCCCGAGAAATCCGTGGCCCCGTCTTCTCCTAGCGCAGTACGCCGCGGCCGCAGCTGATTACGAAAGGGTCATCGAGCACGCGGTTCAGGCTTGGGCGACACCCTCGACGTTGACTGCGCAGTGAGACTGTGCGACCTGCTGATTCGGGCGGCCAGCGAGCTAGGCCGCCCCCGCACTGCGCGCCCCCACCTGCGCCGCGCGGGTCGGCGCTTCCAATCCGCCCGGCTCGCTGAGCTCTGGTACGAGCACTTGGCGGCGTGCGGCGGCCCAGAGGGTGATATGGCCTCCCTCTCGCTCGTGGGCGTTCGCGCGATGGCTTCGCTCGGGCGCACGCCGTTCGGGATCGGCCACGTCCGCGAGGAGTTGTGATGACCGTTGCTCAGACCGTGCGGTTCGTCTATGAAAGCGTCACGCGCCAGTGCTCGGGCTGCTGACGCGACGCGCCCCTTGGTGTCGCGCTTGAGGAGCTCAAGGCCGAGGAGTCAGCGGAGTCGCCGGCCACGCCAGCCGAGGCGAAGCAAGAGCGCGCAAGCGCTGCGAGCACGAGCACGAGGCCCGGTTGGTTCGGAAGCAGTACGGCGAGCGGCAGCCCCACGAGCACAGCGAGGAACAGATACCCGCTGATCCGCTGGAACGACCGGCCGAGCTCAGTGAGGAAGGTTGCCATCTGATCGCAATTGTCCCGCACCCCGGCTCGCGGCAGTCGAAGTGGCAGTCCTGCCGCGGTCGTGTCCAACGCTCCGGCCGGATCGCCCGCGGGCCCAGCGCTTCTAGCGTGCGAGCGCTTGCCGAGGCAGCAGACGACCGTAGCGCTCCAAACGACAGAAGGATGGTGATAACTCAATGCGAACGATCGACGTAGTTCTCCTAGTGGTGGGTGTCCTCGCCGTCGTCACGTGGACGCTGCTCGTGCTCGGCTTTCGTCTTGAGGTCAGACTCCACCGCCGCGATGATCTTCGCGATGTCCTGGTTGGTGAGCTTCGACGCCTGCTGCGTCTGAGCCTCACGAGCAAGCCGCAGCGCCTCCTCGGCGTCGTCATGCGCAAGGACGCCGAAGAACACAATCAGGACCGTCGAGAGAACCACTGAAAGCACAGCCAGCCAGTTAGTTCCACCACGAGCGGCGGCCAGCTCGATAAGCGGCCGCGCAGCAGGAAACTGCTCCTTGAGCGCATCTGGAGTGATGGTCTTGGGCAGGCTGGGGAGCGCGTCGCGGAGGCTTGCGAGGACCTCTGGCGGTAGGTCGGCAGCTTGCACTTCCTTGCGGAAGTTCTGCCAAATCGTCGCGGGCACCCGAGCCCTCGGCCGGTGACATCGCGGACATGTGAATTCGAGGCCACCGACCATGAACAGCTCGACCGGCGTGCCCTCCTGGGTGGCCGTGATCCTGGGCATGTTCTCCCACCCGGGGACGGGACCGGCCCACCCGCAGAAGCCGCAAATCCCGAGGGGCGGTGGCTCGCCCGGGTGCGACTGCTGCTGCACCAGCGCACCCTAATCGCGTCCGAGTGCAACGTCAAACTTGTCCAAGCCGTGGTTCAACCAGACCTCATCCGCCGCGGCGAAGCCATCGCCATCCTCGCCGGTGAGCCGCTGGCCCCGCATAGGAACGCCTACGCACGCTGGTATCAACGCCTTGAGCGCGAGCGGAAAAGTGGTCGGCTGGCTTGCCGCCAGTTGCCTGGACGGCGGGAGGTCCACTTTGAGCGCGATGGGGTCGAAGCGCTTGCCGAGGAGTACCGCGCAGCCGGCGTGACGACCTGGCCTTCGCGCCGTCGAGCAAAGGCGGCGACTCGGGAGCGGATGCGGCACCGCGGCTTAGTACCACTCGAGGAGGCTGCAGAGCGGCTCGGGATCACGCGCGGGTCGCTGAGGTCCCGGGTCAGCCGTGGCGTGATCGAGGCCGTCCGGGTTGACCGCCAGTTGTTCTTCACCGACGCTGCATTGGCCGCTGCCAAGCCGAGGCCACGTCCATCGGGCTCGGTGGTCGAGGTGCGATGTACCGCCTGCGGGACACCGTTTGAGGTGCCAGCGTGGAAGGCAGCTCGGACGGAGCGGCCATTCTGCTGCCGCGAACACCAGTCGCCGGTCAGGCGACGCGACAGTGAAGGCACCCGACGCAAGAAGGCCGCCGCGACCAGGGCGCGTTGGGCTAACGGCGAGTTCGACAAAGAGCAGATCCGCAGGCTCGGCACGCCGGCCGAGAATCCCGACCACTGGACCCTACGCCGCGACAAGTTCATCCTGGGCCTGGACAAGATGACGCGTACTCGGTACGGCCACGGGCTCAGCGAAGGGCGTAAACGCGAGCTTGCTGGTCGCTTTCTGAGTCGGCGGCAGAGGACATCAGCGCGCTCGATGGGGGTGCGAGAGCGCGAGATTCAACTGCGCGAGCTATGGGCGATGGGCAAGAGCATTCCGGAAATCGCCGAGCAGCTCAACGTGACACAGAGCAACGTCAAAGAGATGCGCCGCAGGCTCGGGCTGCCACGGCGCCAGGCGGGTCGGCGCCGGGTGGAATAGTCACAAAACCCGCTGCGGCTTTCGGACGGCGCCGCACGAGGATTCCTGATCTTTTCGGCGCGCACCACCCGTGCGACTCTGCGCGGCAATGGCCTGCGGTCCTCCCTCATCGCGCGTCGCTGGCCCCGCCAGCGAAGGAACGGCCGCTCATCCGGCGGGAGGTCCCACTCCGCAATCCATCGCCGCGACGGGGGCTAGCGAGCAAGACGCGCCCGCGAGTGCTGCTGACTGCCGCGGTGAATGCCAGTCGCGGAGGACATGCAGTGTCTGTGGCCGTAGCCGCTGCGAGGTACAGCACGCAACCGTCTGGATCGACGGCCGCTCGAGACACGGCGCGCTGCTCTGTCAGCGCTGCTACATCATCACCCACCCCGGAGGGCTTGTCCCGGAGTTGCCGCCGCTACCCCGGCGCCGGCCACTAGCGCGGCCCGGGTGGGTCGCTTTCCGCTTCCGGGTGATCGACGCGCTCCAGCGTGACGGCTGCTTCGCCTACATCGACCGCGACCATGCTGCCGGCCGCTGCCCGATCTGCGAGGCCGCGCTGGCCGTCTGCTTCATCGGGTCGGAGCCGGCTGCCGAGTTTGTCTGCGACCGCGGCTGCGACGAGCGCCGCATCGTGGCCAAGCTGGGTAAGGCGCGGCTCTGATGGCGGTCGACAGCGCGGCCTTCCAGCGGGCGCAGAGCAACGGCACGGTCCTTACGGACACGCCGGACGTTCAGCGTCAGGAGCTCGCCGAGCTGCTGGGCCTGGATGAGATCGACCGGACCGTTATCGACGTCCAGATGTTCGGACGAGGGCCGACCGCGAGCGTGGACCTGCAGCTGTCGGGCGACCTGAAGCTCGTCTTCGAGCGGTTCGGGGACATCACCAAGCCGCCCGCGCTGTGCGCCCATGTGGCCAGCATCGGGATCGCACGGACGTTCCAGGGAAAGGACGCCGCGCTCGTGGGTGCCTTGATCTCCCGGCTTGCACGCCACCACGAGAGCGAGAGCGCCGACGACATCGCCGCCGAGTGGGGCCGCGAGTTCCTACGGCTCGCAGCGCTCCAGGAGGTCACTCTCGACGACCAGGCCGACCGGTGGTGCGCGTTCGGGTCCCTCCAGGCGCTCAACCCGCCACTTGAGGCCGGCGACGATAAGAGCGCCCACGGACTGGCCTGCACATGCGTCGTACTGCAGGACCGCTCAAGTGGCGTGCGGCTCGTCCGCTGCGGATGGTTCCTGAGCTTTGTCCGGCGGGAGGTCGGAGGCATGTACTCGCCGGCGGCGCTCGGGACGCAGATGGACCGAGTCGGCTGGCAGCGAAGTGGCAGCGAGGGTCGCGTCAAGGCCACGTCACCCGATGGCCACCGGACACTCAACTGGCGGTTCTACACCGTCCCGGCCGGATGGGGCAACGAGTGAGCCAGGTAACCGGTAACCGCGAGTGTTCCTACGGCCCGCGCGCGTGCGCGCATACACGCGTATGGCTGGTTACCTGCGGTTACCTGGGCGGGCGGGCGTGATGGCCGAGGGACGGCTGCCATGACGTCAGGAGCCCGGAATGTCCTCCTCGGTTGGCTTGGCGCTCCTATCCCACCAGTTGGGAAGCCTCGGCGCCGGCCGCACCGGAAGACGAGCCAGCAGCGCCCCCCGAGGCTCATCCAGCGCCTGGAGGCTGCGGGCTGCCACCCGCGCCAAGTGGGCCCCGGCGAGTGGGTTGCGCTCTGCCCGACGTGCTCGGCCGCCGGCCGGCGCGCGGTGGTCGAGGTCCGCCGTTCAGCCGACGGGACGCTGGTCATGGCCTGCCAAGAGGCGCACGAGGACAGGCGGGTGGCGTGAGCGCCGGACGGCCACCAAAGGTCAGTCACCATCGAGGGCGCTGGCCTGTCGCATACCCGTGCATCCACTGCGGTGACCTGACGAACGAGCACGTTTACGGCGATGGCACGGCAGAGTGCGACGAGTGTCTGAGCGAGCGCGGTGTGCCTTGGTGCATCCACTGCGGCCGTGACCACCATGGCGACTGCGCCAGCGTTCTAGTCGCGGAGTTGCTAGGTGAAACGGTGGCTGAGAGCGCGGCCCGGTTCCTCGCGGAAAGGCGGCCCGCGTGAGCGCCACGGTCGACGCACTGCTGGCCGTGCTGGACGACGAGGTGCTGGACGCGCTCGCTGACCGGATCGCTGACCGCGTTGCGGACCGGATGGGCGCCGGAAGCACGTCCCGGCTGCTGACGGCTGACGAGCTGGCGACGGAGCTGGGAGTCGAGCGCGGATGGGTCTACAGGCACGCGCAGGAGCTCGGCGCGGTGCGCCTGGGCGACGGTCCGCAAGGGCGGCTCCGGTTCGACTCTGGAGCGGGCCCGGGAAGCGCTCTCCTGCTTGGGCGACAAGCAGTCACAGCCCGAGAACCTCAGCACTGGCGGGCGCACGCGGGCCAGGCGTTCGCCCCGGCACACTCGTCTGCCAGCCCGTCTGCCACAACCTGGCTCGGTGCTGCCGCTGCGAGGAAGGCCGACCCGGTGATGAGCAGCCTTGATCGCCGCCGCTGGTGGGCGTAGGATGCTCTCGACCAATCAATCGGGGCCCGCACGCGCAAACGGCCGGGCCCCATGGCACCGAGAGAATGACCTCTCGACGCGCCAGGCAACCTACCGACTCCGGCGGTTGCCTTCCTCGCCAGAGTCCCGCTCTTTCGGTGTCCCGACCGAAGGAGGGCCAGATGGCCAGCAACGAAACGGAGCCGGCGGTTATCACCGTTCCGGCCGACTATCTCGAAGACGTGCGCAGTGCGCTCGTCGCGGAGATCAAGCAGGACGGCGAGATGCTCAGTGACAATCAGGAGGACGCGGTACGCCTCTCAAGCGTGCCGCCGGAGGTCGACCGTGACGCGTCGGTCGAGCATCTCCGGCGAGATATCCGTGCCCTGGAGCAGCTTCTCGCCGCAACCGAGGACACGGAGTTGCTCACGGACCGCGGGACCGGGTTCCACGCCCTGGAGCGGATGTGCAGGCTGCTCACGGACCGGCTTGCTGCGGAGATGAACTACGGCCCGCTGGACATGCTCGCGGTGCTGACCACCGTGACACGCCTGGAGTGGGCCGCGAAACAAGCCATGGCCATCTATCCCCAGTTAGCGGTGGCGTCATGACGCGCCTAGCCATCACCGATGAGGCGACACGTACCGTCGTCACGCGGCGCTGTGGCACACGCTCCTAGACCACGAAGTGCTCCGCGACGGTGCCATGGGCAGTCTGTTTGACGCGCAGGACATTCGGGTGCCAAGCGCCAGGCGCCGCGCCGCGCCAGGTGGAGTTCGACGCTCGGATGATCCTCCTCGCGGAGATCCGAGAGGACATTCGCCTCGTGCAAGCCGCGGGGATCGGCGAGCCAGGTCAATGTGCTAGCACCCCCGTCCGAGATCGCCAGTGCGGTCGAGTACGTCGCAATCGACACCGAGCCCGAAGCGTGGATCGATCAGGAGATGCCGACGAAATCCTGCTCGTGCGTCGTGCCGGCAAAGGTTGCTCGCCGAGCAATTCGCGGTCGAGGCGGTGGCGTGATGCCGCGTCAGGGAAGCGGCGCCGTCATCGAGCACACCGGGACGGACGGCCACGTGTACCGCTCGCTGCGGTTCACCGCGTACGGCAAGCGGCGGTTCGTGTCGCTCGGGGCGATCACCCGGGCGGAGGCGGAGAAGGCATTGCGGTACGCGCTCACGGACATCGAGCGCGGGACGTGGCGGCCACCGGAGGAGGTGGCGCCGCCCTCGGAGCCCGAACGGATGCCCACCTTCCATGAGTACGCCGCGCAGTGGTGGGTGCGCAACCGGGGGCAGCTGCGGGACAGCACGCAGGCTGATTACCGGTGGCGGCTGGACCACTTGCTGGACTACTTCGCCGAGTGTCGCCTCGATGAGATCACGTTCGATCTTGTCGAGCGGTATCTCGCGGGGAAGCTGGCCGAGCCGGTGCCGCTTGCGCCACGGTCGATCAACATGACGGTGACGCTACTCGGTGCGATCCTCGAGACTGCGGTTGAGCGGGAGCTGATCTCGCGCAACCCGGCTCGGGGAAAGCGACGCCGAGTCCGGGAGCACGCGCCCCGACGGACGTACCTGCACACGGCCGGGGAGATCGCCGCTCTACTGGAGGCGGCCGGTGTGAAGGACGCCGACGCTCGGGAGGACCGCCAGCACGTCCATCGACGGGCGCTACTCGCGGTGCTCGTGTTCGCTGGTCTACGGATCGGCGAGGTGTGCGCGCTGCGCTGGCGGGACGTCGACCTGGCCGCGGGCTGGCTGACGGTCGGTGAGGCCAAGACGGACGCTGGGCGTCGACGGGTGAAGATCCGCGGTGCCCTACGGGACGAGCTGGTGGCCGTGCGCGTGCAGGCCGCGACGCTGGACCCGGAGGCGTTCGTATTCGCGACGAGCAACGGCCGCAAGCCGAGCCGCGAGAACGTCCGCAACCGGGTGCTCAAGCCGGCGGTGAAGCTGGCGTCCGAGCGGCTCGTGAAGCGGGACCTGACACCGCTGCCGGAAGGGCTGACGCCGCACTCGCTGCGGCGGACGTTCGCCAGTGTGCTGTACGCGCTCGGAGAGGATCCGGGCGTGGTCATGGACGAGATGGGGCACACAAGCCCGGCGCTCGCGCTGCGGATCTACCGCCAGGCGATGCGTCGTGACGAGGACGAAAAGACCCGCCTGCGATCTCTCGTCGAGGGCGGTCAATTGGCAGACGGTGGCATTCGGAGCGGTTTTGACGCTTCCACCGCCACTGTGGGCGAGGCTGCCTGAGATGCAAAACCTGCGCGAGAGCAGGCGTTTCCTTCATGGGCGCGGCGGGTTTCGAACCTGCGACCTCTCGCGTGTGAAGCGAGCGCTCTCCCACTGAGCTACGCGCCCTGAACGGGCGATTCTACGTGGTGATTAGCCCGACCGTCCCGCGCCGGTGTCGCCGGGAGCGGGCAATCTTCACCGCCCGTTGCCCCGTAGCGCATCCGACACCGAATGGTCGGCTGCCATCCCTGTCGCGGAGGTCGGCGGGCCGGAGGGTGCTCTCTCGCCACCCTCGGCCGCCCTAGCCGGACCCTCCCCCGCCCTCCTGGGCAAGTGCCAGAACGTCGCCCAGGAGGAGGTATGTCGCCGTGATGTACCGAGATGCGTCGGCTCGTCCGACGTGATCGTGAGCACCTTTCTGTCCGGCCCCGTCAGCTGCGTCGAGACGACGACCTAAGAACTCAAGTTCCGCCGTGATGACTGAGCGCCTGGTCTCGCTCCTGCCTTGTTTGCAGATCCAATCGACGAGGCGATTCACATAGTTGCCGTCGCCCATTCTGATTGTCCGGCCGCCGAAGTCTTGGACATCCGGCCCCGCGGGCCGTAGAGCGTCGGCGACCTCTTTGAGAAGACGCCGACAGGTAGACGCGGCGTTTGCCCAATGCTCAGGGTTCTGGAAGCCGCGTTCTCGAATGCCGCCGAGAGCATCGGAGAACGCCCCGGGCACTAGCGCAGCAATCGGCCCGTTCTACCTCCCGACGGACGATTTCGAAACGCTTCCACTGCGGAGCCGAAGCGAAGCTCCTGGTACCGGTCCGCCGCATAGAGGTGGAACGCCCCGACGATCTTCTCGATCAGCGTCTTCCTCTGCTCCCCGACCTGCCCGGAGAGTGATTCGCTCCTTGACATTCCTTCTCGATTGCGAGTGCCCATTCACCGCTTCCAGTGCTGCTGAGGCCGGTCATCTGGGCCTCAGCCCCACTCGCCTCAGCGTCCAACTGGGCGAAGAGCCTGTCCGACCTTTGCCTCCCTCCGCTTCCCATTTGACCGGAACGCAGCCCGAGTAGCCGCCTCGTCGAGTGGGGTCGGATAGCTCGTGAGTTCGTAACGCAGCCACTCCATCGCATCGACGTCATCGAGGAGGCGGCCGGCGAGGGCCATGCCGGCGGCGTCCATCGGACCGATGCGCCCAAGCTCGATATCACCGAGCAGGTCGTGCGCTAGGACCAACGCCTCTTCGCGTTGCGATCGCGGGTTGTCATTCAGCCACGATAGCCAGTCCGCCCCGGTCTTCTCGGGCACTAACTAGCGCGGCCGGCGCATCGCGGGACTGGCGTGATCGATGACCGTTGGTGCGCCATCGACTACCGCCTGGAGCCCCCCGCTCCCGCTCGTCCCGGGCCATCTCGCGCGCGTACACGCGGAGTGTCAACTGCTCGGTCGGTATGACCGAGCTGCGCCATGATGAGCCGCATGTCGCGGCCAAAGCGGCGCCAGGCACTGATGCAAAGGTTCGGCGCAGGGAGTGGGGCGTTATCCGGCCCCGGATCGGGTCCGCCCCTAACTCGGTGAGCGTTGCGTTCGCCCGCTCGACTGCCGGGGCAAGGATGCGTCGGCGGACGTTGCTTGGACTCATTTTGCGCCCCGTGCTCGTTGGGAATACGAGTTCAGTCCGATCGGATCCCGACGTGCCTTGAGCGCTGTGATTGTCGCGCAACGGTGGCAGCAGATCAACCGTCCGGGTTGCGGCGTGAGTCTTGGTCCCGCGCACATAAAGCTTGCCGGTAGCGAGGTTCACGTCGTCCCATCGCAGCGACAGTCCTTCATCGAGCCGGAGACCGGCAAAAGTGAGGGTCGCGAGTAACGCTCGGCCGTGACCACGCCAAAGCGCGCGCCACGATCGTTTTCCCGCGTGGCGTCGAGCAGGGCGCAAATCTGGGCCGCCGAGTCCAGGTAGGAGCCTTCGAACCGTCTGGAAGCTACCCGCACCCCGTCCGCTGGGTTACGCAGCACCCGGCCATAACGCACCGCGTCGCGAAAGATGGCCCGCAGCGTCGCCAGCGTCTTGTTGAGGTAGGCCGGACCGATCCGACCTCGCGCCGCTTGGCCGCGGCGTACCGTTCGACCTCTTCCACGTCAACCTCGGTCTAGCCGGAGTCCCGCGAACCACGGCAACAGGTGCTGATCGAGGATGTTCCGAAGATCAGCGCGGCCGCTGTCAGACAGCCCTCCGCCGGAACGCCCTCCCAGATCGCAGCGGCGCTGGAACCACGCCTCGGCGAATGGCTGGAACATTGGCGACTCGACCCGCTCCGCCTGCCGGTCGGCGCGCTCGCGCTTCCGCTCGGCGCGGGTCCGGTAGATCCCCAGGCGAACCCGTGCGAGAAGTTCCTCAGCCGCCTGCTCCGCGCCGCGGCGGCTCATGCCCTCCCACGATCGGCCAGCGTTTCGTAGCAGCGCTCGCCGCTCGCGGTCCGGAACCTTAGACCCCACGCGGTTCCCCTCGCTCGCTTCAACTCCACCAGCGGCCCGTCGCATCACGCCTCATGCGGCCTCCTTTCGGATTTCGCGGCGAGGAGAGACTCGAGCCCCGGCAGCGCTACGCTGCCGACGCGGCGAAGGTTCTACCCCTCGTCGCCGGGCCCGGAGAGATGGCGCGCTGCCGGGCCGCCTGTCCTCCGGATTTTACCGGTTGAAGCTGTCGAATGGGCAGCGTTTCCGAGCCGTTGCCCGCTTCGACTTCGTCCAGGTCGGCCCGATCGCCCGCAGGTTCAGCGCAATCGGGGCTTAGCGACCGCTCGCTTTCGGAGCGTCGTCTCATCGCTGCCGACGTGCTGAGTATCGAATCGCAGCCGCGGACGCGGACCCTCACCGAGTCGGATAACACCGAGCTCTTCGCGGTGGTCTCGCACCCACTCCGCCGTGACACCGAACCCGACGAGCTACCTCGCTCGCATTGATCAGCACCGAGTCAGCGGGGGGCGGGGAGCGAAGCGCGTCGGCTATCCGTGGGGCGAGCAGGTCTGCCAGTCGCGCGAGTTGCTCATCGCTCAGCGTGACCGCATCGAGACTCACGTGGTCAGCCCCTGGCCGGGCGACCGGCGACTCGTGGACTCGCCACCTGGATGCCTCCGTCTGGCGAGCGACCGTTACCGGCGGATCAATCTCCACGGCATCGAACATCTCGATGATCGCGTCCACGAGCGCGTTTGCATCGGGATCGGGAACCTCGGGAGGCTCGGCTCGGTGCGGCGGCCGCCCTGTGTCGCCAGCTCTGCGCTCCGTTGCTTTCCCTGGCAGGAACAAGTCGGTCCCTCGCCGGCCACGCCCAGGCAGACAGCGCTCTGGGGGACGCACCAGCACCCCGGCAGCAACCAACGTGCCCAGTGCTCGCCACACCGTCACCTTGTGCAAGCCGAGCTCCTGCGCCACCCAGCCGCATGCGAACGGGACCGGCAGGTCTTTCGCACCGCAACCGCAGTCCGCGCACCAACCGGAAGAACTCCGCTACGTCTGGGACGATCGGCGACCGAGAGTGCGGTAGCGGTGGCAGCACAATGGTATCGGATCCAGGCGACCGGCCCGATACTCGGTGAGCATCCAAACAACTTCCGGCACCCGCGGCCCGTCACCCACAGCACCCGAACTGAAACTAGGAGAAGGGTCTCCCGGTGAAACGAGGGAGCGCTCGGCACCTTCAAGCTGCCCTCCCTCTAGGTGGAACGCTGTCCTCGTCCCTCGTCCCTAGTCCCTAGTTTCAGGTCGGACGGATCGTCACGACGACGATCGGATGCGGCGTAACACCGAAGGCAAGATGTATGCCCTGGGCGACTGATGGGGCGACCTCGACAGTACGGCGGCCACAGCGCCCACATTGGGCCTCGAGGGATGGCGCGGTCACGACGGCCACCCTGCTGCGAATGCTTGACAGCGACCGTTGCCCGCGCCCTGTCGCGCTCTGTCGGGTTCCGCGCGCCTTCGGTTAGGTCGAGCCTGAATGCCGGCCATCCCCTCCCAGAACCGCTCGAGAACGCGCCGCCAGTCGGCTCCCGCGCAGCCCAGCTCGCCAATCAACCGCTGCGACCGTAGCCACAGGCATCTGAGCAGAATCGGGCATCGCGTCGCCTGCCGTCGAGCGGCTGGGCGCAGCCGATCGACTCGCAGAACCGGCCGCGCTGATACCCCGCGCTCACGATCCCGGTCCTCGCAAAGCGCGAGCGCCGCGATGGTGCTACATGGTCCGTCGTCGTCTAAGTCGCTGGCGTCACCAGGGCCGGCGCGGGTGGCGCGTGTTGAGCGCCGAGACGGGCGACCATGCCGCTGCCGACAACTCGAACGGCGCCGGACGATCAGACCGACACTCCGCTCACGTCGTACCTGCCGGATGCACGGTGGCGTCAGAGGCCGGATGTTGTTGAACTCCTCGCGGAAGCCGTGGCGCGGGTCTGCGAGATGCGCGCGCGAGCTCGTCACGTTCAAGCAGCTCGTCAGCGGTGGCGTCACCCTCGGCCTCATGCTCACGTTCGGCTTCGGCTTCCCTCTGCTTCAGCCACCGCTGCCAGAGCGGAAGCTCCGAGCGAGCTGCGTCCACATCGCGCATCGGCGCCTGCACCAAGTCCTAGCTCCTTCGCTTCTCCGGCCGCTTGATCGCGGCTAGCGCAGATGGTGTCTCCCACGGCGGACGGAACACCTAAGAACGGAGACGGGCCGCCACGGAGGACGGCCCGGCGCAGCTTTGGTGCAGGCAGCGCGGCACCCAGAATACGGGTGTTCTCGGATGAAGCCACGGGGTCACGCCACGAGCGCACCCACAATCGCCCCATCGATCTCAAGGAGGACTCCAGCGCCAAGCAAGTCCGCGCCAATGACGCGCTTGCGGATGCTTCCAGCGAGTACGTATTGCAGGTGCCCGCGGAGCGCGTTCTCGGAACTCAGATTCTCCGACCTGACCTCAGCAATCGCATGATCGAGCTGGGCATCGAGAGCCTTGCGCAGCCCGACCACGACGTTGGCCACGGCAGCCTCGGTCTGGCCAATCGCGCTTCGGAGTGCTTGTTGCTGGTGAGCGGCCGAACGCATCGACTCGAATGGTGAGAGCGGCCTTGATCTCATCGTGCGTTGGCGTCCCGTCACCTCCTCCGTCCCGCACCTACGTTATGAGGCGAAGCCCCAAACCGTGTAGGTCCCCAGGGCCTAGTCGTCTGGCCGCTCCAGCGCGCTGACCGTCTTCGCCAACTCGATGCGTCGGGCAAGGAGCGCTCCGATCGAAGTGGTGCTCCGCTTCCGCCTGAGCCCAGTCCGCCACTGCTCGAAGAAGTGCTCAAGCGTGCGCTTCGAAATCCCCTCAGCTCGCGCGATCTCGTCCCAGGTCTTCCCCTCGACACATCGCCGAATAATGATCCGAGCCGCAAGATTGAGTTGCTCGTGCAGTGGCCGGCTCTTCGGCGGAGTGGAGCGACCCCAGTCCTCAGTCAGTCCATCGAGCCACTCGGCATAGAACTGCTGGATCGTGCGTTTCGGGATGCCCTCGGTCGCCGCGATCTCGTCCAGTCCGCCGTCGGCGCACGCACCATCGTTTGATGATGATCTCTTCGACAAGATCGAACTGCTCAAGCAGCGGTCGGCTTTTCGGCGGGATGTACGGGGATTCCGTGGAGTGCAAGATCCCTGCGCACTCTGTCGGGCCGGTCGGACGGCGCGCCGACGAGAATCCCCTTATTTCGTTGCGGGAGCTTGCGTGCGCGAGCCCCCGCCTAAGCGAGCGGAGAACCGGCAATTATCTTGCCGTCTCGGATGCCCGGCTAGGGCAGCAAGGCTGGCCTTTGGAGTCGCCTCGCCTAGGCGACGCGGCCGTTAGTCCGTGCTGGCTCCGGGACGCTCGCGGCGTGCGACACGTCACCGTCTCCCAAAGGGGGAAGCTTCGCTGAGGTCGATCGTCTCGCCGAAGATCACCAGCGGCCTCTCGTAACTGCACTGTGGGCGATCGCCCCACTCGCCGATGTCGCTGAGCGGCGTCTTGGGCCCCTTGGTCTCGTCGTCAGCCATTGCCTTCTCCTTTAGAGCCTATTCCCGACGCGCAGCTACCACCAACGATAACTGCGCGCTTCATGCCTTGGCGGGGCGCAGGCGGACGGTGGGTCGCGTCCACATCGCTCAGCAGAATGCACCACCCGCGGCACGAATGCCTACCGGAGACCCGCCTGGTAACGCCTAGTAGCCGGTCAGGGCCCGGAGGCGCCCTCGCCGACCACCACCACATGACTGAAGAATGCCTTTTGCGCGGCGGTGGCGCGGTTGTCCGCACCAAAGAGGTACACGTGGTCGCCGACCAGCTGCACAAACCCGTGCCCGGCCACCTGCCCTGCTACGAGCGGCGCGGCGTACGTCTCCGCGGACGGGTGGTTGGGGAAGAAGATGATCACCATCGTTCCCGCAGAGGCTGGCACCACCAACCCAGCGACCGAGCCTTTCACAGTCGGTGACGTGTTGGACGCATGAATCCCGGCGGCGATCAGCCGTCCCTTCACCGCCGCGGCAGCTGGCACTGACGTGCCCTGAGTGGCCTGAGTGCTCGATGCCGGGCCAGCCGCCTTCGCTGTGCGGGTAGCCGCCTGCGTACTCGAACGAGCAGCACGCGATCCGGAGCCCCCAGCGTTGTGTGAGCCGCCGCAGCCTGCCACCGCAAGAGCGCACGTTGCGGCGATCAGCGCGAGCAGCCGGACGGGCCGAGTGGCGCGCAGTCCCTCCCCGTTCATCGACTGCATCCTGACAGATTCCCTATTGAGCCGATCTGTCAGGACGGGAGAGGGTGCCGGATCGTGGCCGACCTGATAGATCCCGCGCATGTCCGAGTGACCTTGGGCGGGAACGTGCGGGCAGCGCGCGAACGTGCCGGTCTGACTCAGGAAGCGCTCGGGCTTGCGACCGGACTGCATCCGACCGAGATAACCCGGATCGAGCGAGGTCGGCGGAATCCAGGCGCGGTGACGATCGTTCGGCTTGCGCGTGGCCTGTCGGTGGAAGCGTCGGAGCTCCTCCGCGGGCTGTAATGGTGGCGGCCGAAGCGCCTTCGCATCCGGTCGCGCGACTCCAGATCAGCCTGGCAGGTCCTCTATGAGCGCCACTATTTCGGCGAGGCGACTACGAATCGCCTCGACGCGCTCTCTTGCGAGCTCTCTACGCCTCGGGACGGTCTGGGTTTCGAGGCGGTCTAGCTCCCGGAGGACGGTCTCATAAGGGGTCTGCTCGCCGAACATCCGCAGGAACCGCTGCCACGCGTCCAGCGGGATTCCCATTAACTCCTCCTCGAACAGCCGCTCCATGTATGCGTCCATCAGGCCGGTGCGCGCGAAGCGGCCGAAGTTCCCGCCCCGGTCATCGTCTGGCTCATCGCTGATCAACTGGATCTTGGATGGATAGTGATCTGTCACCGAGGAGAGGGTAATTCCCCCGCGGTCCGTACCGCCGCGTGTGACGTGCTCCCACGCCCAGTTCCGATACAGGGCGGCATATCTCGCCTGTACGACGTAAGGCACGAACAGCTCCGGCCGACCGCTGATCACCCGGTCGAGCACCCACGGATAGACGACCAGTAGGTCATCGCCGGCGCAAACCGCGGGAGTAACTCGATAGCGGAAGCTTGGCTCGCGTTCTTTCGCCAGTGCGTACCAGCCCTTGAGCTCGATCCCCATCAGGATCTCCGGCGTCTTTCCCGGAGTACTCGCCCGCAGTACCACGTCCGGGAAGGTCTGTGGCTGCCGCTCAAACCGATATTCCGCCCACTCCTCGTCCTGATCCCACGTCGCCGACCGCAGAGCATTGAGGCCATTGACGACCTGCTCTTCGACAGTGGCCCCGAGCGCGCTGTTGAACGCGTGGAGATCGGTTGCCCGGACGCCGCTGATGTTCAAGTCAGAACTGAATTGACTCGGCAGCGCGTAGAGCGCTGCTCGAACCCGGCCGGGAAGCGAGTCTGACCGCGGATCAGGCGGCGGGACGGGTGGCGCAGGCGTTGATGCTTGCGGCGACATCGCCCCGTGTATTCGAGCCCAAGGCGGGTACCTCCTCCTGACGAAGCCTCAGCACCGCTGCGTCGAAGATCTTCGGATTGAGCTCGGCGCCGTGATAGCGGCGACTGAGCCTGCGAGCCGCTATCCCCGCTGTGGCGAGGCCGGCGAAAGGCTCCCAAACCACATCGCCCGGGTCGCTACAGGCGCGAATGCTGAGCTCTATGAGTCGGAGCGGCTTCTGGTTGTAGTGGAGGGACTTGAGGCCACGCGACTTCAATCGCTCCACGCCGCGCACGTTCGGTTCTTGCCAAACGTTCGTCACGGCGTGCTCGTGATGCCATTTGGCCCTCATCGGCTCCCACTGTTCGGCTGTCAGCCTCGTCTTGCCGTCGAGGCTGAAGTACGGATGGGAGGTCTGTGCCCCGTGCCTCTCGGCGTAGAACGCAAGCGCCTCCATTGCCTCGGGGGGCGGGAAGTACCAAAGATGGCAGCGCGTAAACCATTTCCTTGTCGCCGCGTTCTTCACACCCGCTGCTTCGTTGGTCCGGTAGAGCGGCAACCCCGTGCGCTGCCACTCTTTCCTGAGCCATTGCTGCATCGGGAGGAGCTCGCCGTCCCCGGTTCGTAGCTCGACCCGCCGGACGTATTGCACGCAGACCTCGGTAACGACCGGGAACCGCCTTATGGATCGTCCGTTGACGTTTCCCGCGATGTGTCCGACGCCTTTGTCCCAGATATGGCAAGAGCGGTAGTCCCACCCGTGCAACTGCAAGACCGGGTGGACGGTCGCCCAGGAAAGCTCTGTTCCCCAGAACCAAAGAGTGGTCGACGGCAACGCGCGCTCCGCCCACAATGCGGCGTGCGGCGCATACCAATCCGGCAGCGGCGCGACTGTCGGCGGATCACCCGGAAAGCCGCCTACCCCATAGGGCCCATCGACGATGATGCAGGTCGGCCTCGGCCACTTTCGGTAGAGCGCCGCGGCATCGCCTCGACATAGCTCCAGGCCCTCGTCGCGGTAGAGCGGGGAATTGCGAGTGGCCGAATCCATCTGGGCCGCTGACGATAACCCGAGCTCCGGACCCATGTCCCTTCCAGCTCATTTGGCCGTCAGGTAGCGGAAGCTGGCCCGCGGGACACCTCGGGCCATGAACACGAGCTGTTGCCTGCAGCCGGCCGCATCGGGCCCTATCGAAACAGGATGCTTCACGCCACCTGATCGATTGCGATCTGCTTTCGCGGCCCAGCGCGCTACTCGCCAGCCGCAGGCCGGGATGGTGCTCAGCCAGTCCTTCGATCTGGCTCAGCGCTGGGCAACGGTTGCCCGCTGTTGCCCGGATCGGACGGGATCGGACACGAACCACCCGGAAGAGCCGCTGACCGGTTCTCGGGCTCCAGAAGGCGAAATCGCTCGTGCTGGTTGAAGAATCAGCCCGGCGGGGCTGACACCTTCCCGACGCGTGTGAAGCGAGCGCTCTCCCACTGAGCTACGCGCCCTGCCCGGGCGATTCTACGCGCCCCGTGGGAATGTCGGATCAGCCGGTTGGGCGGGCGCCGCGGGCCGGCACTCTCACCGCCGAGCGTCGCCGACCCGGCTGGTTTTCGGACAGTCTTGGTTGGCCCCGGCCATGCGATCCCCTATAAGCCGGGCATGCTTTCGTGGACTGGGAGGCTCCGCGCCAGAACGTCCGCCTACGCGACCGCCGGGTTGATGACCCTGGCCGTGGGCTGCGTCCTGCCGGCGAACGCTTCGGCGGGTGCCGCCGGCATCCACCTGATCAAGCATGTGGTGGTCATCATGCAGGAGAATCACAGCTTCGATAACTACTTCGGAACGTTTCCCGGCGCCGATGGGATTCCGGGGCTGGCCGGCCATCCGGGCCGGGTCCCCTGCATTCCGGATCCCAACCGCGGCGGGCTGCGACCGGCCCTATCACGACACGCACCTGTCAGGCGACGGCGGCCCGCACTTCCAGGAAGCGCGCTCGCCGACATCGACCGCGGAAAGATGGACGGGTTCGTCGGGCAGGCCGAGGGCACGACGCCGGACACCAAGACGCTCGGGTGCGTGGCCAACGCCGAGCCGCCGGTGAACCAACGCCCGCCGATCGGAGACCACTGCCTGGACGTGATGGGCTACTACAACGGCGGCGAGATCCCCAACTACTGGACCTACGCCCACGACTTCGTCCTCCAGGACCACATGTTCGAGCCGGCCAAGGCGTGGAGCGAGGTCTCCCATCTGTACATGGTCTCCGGCTGGTCGGCCGCTGTCCAGGACGCCAACAAGCCGTTCACCTGCGTGGCCGACAACCAATTCCCCGAATACGACAAGGAGCTCGGCGCCCTCCGGCGGCCCGCCCGAACCCGGCGCGGAGGACCTGTTCAGCGGCGTCACGGGCTGGCCACGCCCTCCACCGACCAGCAGCCGCCGATCTACGGCTGGACGGACATCACCTACCTGCTCCACAAGCACCACGTGAGCTGGCGGTACTACATCCAGCAGGGAACCGAGCCCGACTGCGACTCCGGGGCGATGAGCTGCAAGCCGATCGCCAGGCCGTGACCACGCCATCGATCTGGAACCCGCTGCCCGAGTTCGGCGACGTCCGCCAGGACCACCAGACCGGCGACGTCGTGGCCTCCACCCAGCTGTTCACCGACGCCCAGAAGGGGACGCTTCCCGCCGTGTCCTGGGTCGTCCCGAGCGGTGATGACTCCGAGCATCCGCCGGCCAACATCGCCGCCGGCCAGTCACACGTCACCAACGTGATCAACGCGATCATGCACGGCCCGGATTGGAAATCCACGGCGATCTTCCTGGCCTGGGATGACTGGGGCGGCTACTACGACACGTCGACGCCGCCGACGGTCGACGGGCAGGGCTACGGGCTGCGGGTGCCCGCGCTCGTGATCAGCCCGTACGCCCGCCGGGGGTACATCGACCACCAGACGCTGAGCTTCGACGCCTACCTGAAGTTCATCGAGGACGACTTCATGGGTGCTCAGCGGCTGAACCCCAAGACCGACGGCCGTCCGGATCCCCGCCCCGACGTCCGGGAGAACGCCCGCATCCTGGGCAACCTGATCAAGCGACTTCAACTTCCACCAGCGCCCCGCCGGCCCGTGCTCCTCAACCCGGACCCCAACGGCGTTCCGCTGCACCCACCGGGGCCGACCTTCCCCGCCGCGCTGTCTCAGAGCATGCTCAGCGGCGCCCGGACTCCGCGGTAGCGGACCGCTCCGCTTCGCCGCCATGACCACGCACCCCTCGGCAGGCCACGACGGTTCCCGATTGACAATACGTGTACGTATTCGTACTGTATGTGCCGTCCAGGTGGTATCTGTGATCCGGGTGCCAGCGTCTTGAGGAGTGCAGGGAAGATGAGGCAGAAGCTGTTGTCGGTGGCGGTGGCGGTGGTGAGCGGCGCGCTGGTCTGCGCGGCTCCGGCGGTGGCTGCCGATTACTCGACGGCTCCGTTCAAGCACACGACCAACCCATACGCCTACGGCCAGGCGCCCGTGTTCATGCCCAGCGGCAGACAGGTGGTGTTCGGGAAGGACTTCCAGCACGGGAACAGCAACCAGGTGTACATCGCGGATTGGCCCACCGGGGCCCGCCTGCGCTGCCTGACCTGCACTGGCCCCGATACCAGCGTGAACAACGTCAACGGCGTCCCCGCCGTCCGCCCCCAGGGCAACTGGATCCTGTTTCACTCCTGGCGCGGGCATTACGTCACCTTCGGCTCACCGGGCTACGGCGGAATTGGCACGTCGCTCTGGGCGATGCGACCCGACGGCTCCGATCAAACCCAGCTGACCGAGACCCAGCCCCAGTTCGTGACCAGCTCAACCAACCCGCGGACGTTTGGGGCCGACGAGGGCTTCGACGACTATCACGCCTACTGGTCGCCGGATGGGACGCACATCGAGTGGGCCCACTTCGACGGCAACCTGCCCAGCGGTGGTATCGGCAAATGGGACGTGCGCGTGGCTCGCTTCACCGTCCGCGATGGCAAGCCGACGCTGACCGACGTCCACGTCGTCCGACCGGCCAACGGACACTGGTACGAGACGCAGTGGTGGGCTCCGGACGGGAGCGGCTTCCTGTACACGGAGACCTCCGGCTCGATGGACAACCCCGAGCTGTTCTTCTGCCGCCTGGTCGACCGTGACACCGCCTGCCGGGTAAGGCAGCTCACCCACAGCCCGGCCTGGGACGAGCAGGCTCTGTTCACTCCGGACATGAAGGACATCATCTTCATGTCCAGTCGCGACCAGCCCGGGCTGTTCAACACCTGGTCCGAAACCGCCCAGACTCTGGGGCTGCCCACGTCGTTTGACTGGCTCGGCATCGCCCCGCTGTTCGAGGCGGGATTCCTTCAGCCGATCGGACAGGAGTACACCGACCTCTACGAGCTCGACCTGGCCACCGGATCGGTGCGCCGGCTGACCTACGATGGACAGCACGGGTGGATCACCCCGGAGTTCAGCTGGGACCCCAGGGGCAGGTTCCTCATGTGGACCGAGAACCGCGTCCGAAACGGCTACCGCTACCCATGGCCGCCGAACGCCGGCGAGTACGCGCAGTCGGTGGAGGAAGTCATCCGGAATCCCTACATCCCCACCACCGATCTGTCACCGGGCGGTGTCGGGGTGGCACCCCTGCCGGTTCAGCAGCGGACGGAGATCGGTGTGTTCCAGACCGGTCGACCGGCCGCCGCGGGACGCTGAAGATCATGAGTGGCCCTCAGGCTGCCCGATCCAGCCCCCCCGGCCCGGAGCGGCCATACGCGGGCAAGAGCCTGGACGTCCGTCGGGCCGAACAGCGCGAGCGGATCCTGCTGGCCGCCCGGGACGTATTCGCCGGCCGCGGCTACGCGGGAGCGGGGATTGAGGAGATCGTGGCCCGAGCCAGGGTCTCGCGCACGACGTTCTATGCCTTCTTTCAGAACAAGGAGGACTGTCTGCTGGGCGTGTTCGAGCTCGGGCTGGACCGCGTGGGCCGTGCCGTCGTCCAGGCCGTCGCCGACGCCGGCGCCCTGAACCTCGCTCCCGCCGAGCGAGTGCGCGCGGAGGTCCACGCGGTGGCCGGGGCGCTGGCGGCGGATCCGGCGATGGCCCGCATCCTTCTGATTGAGATCGTCGGTGCCACCCCGGCCGCCGAGGAGGCCCGGTCCAGGGCCCGGCACGCGGCGGCCGGCATCATCGAGCGCCAGCTCGAGAGCTACGACCTCTGGCGCGAGCGCACCGCCCACGAGCGCCACGTGGCGTCGCTGGCGGCCATGGCAGCGATCGGAGAGGCGATCAGCGATCTGGCCGTCCGCGGTGTGATCGAGCGCTGGGAGGAACTGGTCGCGCCGATCAGCGAGTTTGTGGCCCGTGGCCTGGGGGCGACGGACACGAGCTAGGAAATCGAGCGCCGGGGCCTAACTCTGGGGCAGGCCCTTCGAAGCGGCCGTGACTCCCTTGGACTTGCAGACCGAGCCCGGATGGCCGTTCGTCGTCTTGCAGATGGCCGCGGTGAACAGGTTGGCCAGACCGTCGATCGCCTTGGCCACAGGGTTACTCGGATCGGCCAGCGTGTGGGCGATCTTCTGTGCGCCCATATGGGCGATGACGCCCGGAGAGACTCCTGAGCCCACGAATCCGTACTTGCCACCGAAATCGTCTGCGGGAATCTGACCGTGCGGATCGAAGCTCCCGATCGCCTGGTTCTCGGCCTTGGTCGGCTTCTGGAGGCTGTGCCCGTTGACGTCCTGAAGGACGACGTTCACGAAGCTGAGGAAGCGGCTGTGGTAGCTCGCGCCGAAGAAGCTCAGGCCGTGGGTGTGGTTATAGGGCGGCTTGCCCCCATGCTGGCCGAAGTAGGTCCCGGTGTCGATCAGGCCGAGATTCGACAGCGTCCCGAAGCGGCTCAACGCGATCGCCATGCCCCAGCTCGTCACGGCGCAGTGGGGACACCAGGCCAGTTCGATGGCCAGGAATTCGGGCCTGTTCTTGGAGCGGAGCTCCGACCCGTTCAGCTTGGTCACCGAGAAGGCCGGAGGACCGGCGACGTCCCCCACGCCCACCCGGTTGAGCGTGCTCACGGGCACGGTGGTCACGAGCTTCTCGATGTTCGCCGGCGCCGGCGTGGACCCATCCGTGGGCTGCGCGGCCAGAGCCACGCCGGCCAGGCCGGCAAAGGCCGCCGCCGCGGTGGCCAGACCGAGCACGACGAGATACGACGGATGGTGGCGACGGTGAGTCACCGAACGGTCGACGGTACGCATGCCTGCCCTCCTGGTAGGTAGCCCCACGCTAACGAGGGCATCATAACCGCCGGGGGCTGATCAGAGCCTGATCAGGTTCTCGATCTCGAGGCCCCGGGTCACACCCCTGAGATCCACGAACAGCGAGCTCTGACCGGCGAGCTCGGCGTAGTCAGGGCCATCGTGCGCGGTCACCAGCACGACGGCATCGGCGCCGTGCATCGCGTCAGGCAGCGGCACGCTGTCCAGCCCCAGCTCGGGCAGCGACGGCACGTAGGGGTCGTGGTAGGACAGCTCGGCCCCGCGCTCGGCCAGGACCTCCATGATCCGCAGGGCGGGCGACTCGCGGAGGTCTCCCACCCCCGCCTTGTAGGCCACGCCGAGGACCGCGATCCGCGAGCCCCGGACGGGCTTGGTCATGTCGTTCAGCGCCCGCTCGATTCGCTCCACGCAGTGGTAGGGCATCTGCTGGTTGATCTTCCCCGCCAACTCGATGAACTCGGTTGACATGTGGAACTCGCGGGCCCGCCAGGTCAAATAGAACGGGTCGACCGGGAGGCAGTGGCCGCCCATCCCGGGGCCGGGGTCAAACCGCATGAACCCGTAGGGCTTGGTGGCCGCGGCGTCGACCACCTCCCAGATGTCGATCCCCATCCGCTCGGACAGGATCGCCAGCTCGTTGACCAGCGCGATGTTGACCGAGCGGAAGATGTTCTCCAGCAGCTTGGTCATCTCGGCCGCCTCGGGGGTCGAGACCTGGACGATCCGGTCGCACACCAGCCCGTACAACTCGGTGGCCCGCCGGGCGCACGTCGGGGTGATCCCGCCGATCACCTTGGGCGTGTTGCGCATCGTGTAGTCGGTCCGGCCGGGATCGACCCGCTCGGGGGAAAAGGCCACGTTGACGTCCTCACCGACCCGCAGGTCGGACTCCTGCTCCAGCAGCGGCACGAGTCGCTCGCGTGTGGTCCCCGGGTACGTCGTCGACTCCAGCACGACCAGCTGGCCGCGCTGGAGGACCTGTCCGAGGCCCGTGGCCGCCGACACGAGCGCGCTCAGATCGGGCTCGCGGTTGGCAGTCAGCGGCGTCGGGACGCAGATCAGGATCGCGTCGGCGCGGGCCAGCGGCGAGTAGTGCCAGGTGGCCTCGATCTTGGGCAGCACGGCCCGCAGGCGCTCGGATGGGATGTCCTCGATGTAGGACTCCCCGGCCTTGATGGCGTGGATCTTGCGGGGGTCGACATCGACCCCCACGACCTCCTCGCCGGCTTCGGCGAAGGCCACCGCCAACGGAAGCCCCACGTAGCCGAGCCCGATGACTCCGACAGACATGGTCTGAAGACGATACCGGTGGGGGCGGCGCGGCCCGCAATGCCACTACCATCTACGGCGACCGTGCTAGGCGGGGCGCTAGCGGTGCCCTGTAACCCGTAATCCGCTATAGCGGGGCTGAATCCCCTCCTGAGGGGCTCAAGGCCCCGGGGTCAGCGCCAAGCCTGAGGCGTTGATGGCTCGGTCCCGTGGCGATGAAGGCCCGCGAACCAGGTCAGGTCCGGAAGGAAGCAGCCTTAAGCGGTCACCTCCAGGCGCGACGGGATCACCGGGCCGGAGCTCCAGGCAACGGCAGCGCCCCGGGAACCGGCTTCGAAGGGGGGTGCACGGTCATTTTTTTGTTCGGGTCGGCACATGTGCCGACCCGCCGGGTGGTGCATGCACCACCCGGGGCCGGCGTACATGTACGCCGGCCGGCACGGGCGCGCGCGCCCGTGCCCCAACTAGACTCGATTTCATGCCCTCAGGGCCCTCGCTCTACCGTCGCCATCGCCCCCGATCGTTCGCCGATGTGGTGGGTCAGGAGCCCGTGGTCCGCACGCTCCAGAACGCCGTGGAGCAGGACAAGGTCCACCACGCGTACCTGTTCGTGGGCTCCCGGGGGACCGGCAAGACGAGCATGGCCAAGATCCTGGCCGCCTGCCTGAACTGCGTAAACGGCCCCACGATCGAGCCCTGCGGGGTGTGCGAGTCGTGTACGTCGATCGCCAGCGCGAGCTCGCTCGACGTGATCGAGATGGACGCCGCCTCCAACAACTCCGTGGACGACATCCGGGATCTGCGCGAGAAGGTCGGCTACGCGCCGGTCTCCGGCCGTCACAAGGTCTACATCCTGGACGAGGCCCACATGCTCTCGACCCAGGCCTGGAACGCGTTTCTGAAGACGCTCGAGGAGCCGCCGCCGCGGACGATCTTCGTGCTGGCCACGACCGAGGCCCAGAAGGTCCTGCCGACGGTCGTCGACCGCTGCCACCGATTCGATTTCGCCCGGCCCTCCGTGGAGCAGGTGGCCATCGTGCTCAGGCGGGTCGTGGAGGCCGAGAGCATTGATGCCGACCCGGCCGCGCTGATACTGATCGCCCGCCACGCCACCGGCAGCTTCCGCGACGCGCTGGGGACGCTGGAGCAGCTCGTCACGTACGCGGGCGAGCGCCGGATCGAGCCCGCCGATGTGCTCGCCGTCCTGGGGGTCACCGACTCCGAGCAGCTGTTTGAGGCCGTCGACGCGATCATCGCCCGCGCCCCCGCGGAGGCGATGCGGGCGGCGGCGGCGCTGGGGGAGTCGGGTCGGGATCCGGGTCAGGTGCTGCGCGACCTGGAGGTCCACGCCCGCGAGCTGTTGGCCGTGCAGGTGCTGGGCGAGGTGCCCGCGGAGCTGCGGGTGACCCCGGAGCGCGACAACCGCCTGATTGCCCAGGCCGGCGGGCTGGCCCCCGGCGACGCCGTCCGGCTGCTGGACCTGGTGGCCCACGCGCTGGAGGCCACGTCCAACGGTGGCCAGGCGCGGATCCAGCTCGAGCTGGTGCTGGTCAAGGCGGCCGCGCCGGAGCTCGACCCCTCCCGGGCGGCGCTGCTGGCCCGGATCGAGCGGCTCGAGGGGGGGCGCGCCGCGAGCCCGGCGCCGCCGGCGCCGGCGCTGCCGTCCGTGCCAGCGGCCGCGGAGGTGGCCACGGCACCGCCTCCGGCCGAAGCAGCGGCCGCCCCGCCGGCGCTCGAGCTCCAGGCGGCGATCGAGGCCTGGCCGGCTGTCGTGGAGGTCGTCGGAGCCGAGAACAAGATGCTGGCTGCGGCCCTGGCCGGGGCCCGGCCGGTGGCCCTGGCCGAGCGTGATCTCGTCGTGGCCTTCCCGGAGGGCGCCGCCTTCCTGAAGCGCAAGGCCGAGCAGGAGGACCACCGCCGGATGGCCGTGGACGCGGTTGCGACCGTGACCGGCCGCCGGCTCCAGCTCACCTACGAGCTGCGCGAGAACGGCGAAGGCGCCCAGGGCAGCGTGGATGCCAACCTTTCCGGCGAGGAGCTCGTGCGGCGCTTCATGGAGGAGTTCGACGCCGAGGAGATCTTCGATGATGATGCCGACGCCGATGGCGCTAGTCGCTGACGAGGAGCCCAAGATGCCCCAACCCCCGAACATGCAACAGCTGCTGATGCAGGCCCAGAAGATGCAGCAGGAGATGCTGGCCGCCCAGGAGAGCCTGAAGAGCGAGGTCGTGGAGGCGTCCTCCGGCGGCGGCATGGTGAAGGTCGAGGTGACCGGAGACCTGCACGTCAAGTCGATCACGCTCGACCCTGCGGCCGTCGATCCCGAGGACCCCGAGATGCTGGCGGACATGGTCCTGGCCGCGGTCAACGAGGGCCTGCGCTCGGCCCAGGAGCTGGCCTCCAGCAAGCTGGGTGGCATCGCCGGGGGCCTGGGCGAGCTGGGGCTCCCGGGCTTCTAGAGGTCGCGGCCGTGAGCGTCTACGCCCCACCCGTCCAGCGCCTGATCGCGGAACTGTCAAAGCTCCCTGGGATCGGCGGGCGCACCGCGCAGCGCCTGGCCTTCCACATCCTGCGCTCCAGCGACGAGGATGCGCTTGGGCTGGCCGAGGCGATCAGGGAGGTCAAGCAGCGGATCGGCCTGTGCGAGGTGTGCTTCAACCTGGCCGACGGCCCGGTGTGCCGGATCTGCTCGGACGAGCGGCGCGATCGCGAGGCGATCTGCGTGGTCGAGCAGCCCTCGGACGTGATCTCGATCGAACGCACCCACGAGTTCGGCGGGCGCTATCACGTGCTCGGCGGCGCGCTCTCGCCGATCGACGGGATCGGGCCCGAGGATCTGCGGATCGCCGAGCTCTACGCGCGGGTCGGCGAGGATGGCATCCGCGAGGTCGTGATCGCCACCAACCCGACCACGACCGGGGAGGCCACCGCGCTTCACCTGGCCGACGGCCTGCGCGCCGCGTCGCCCGGCCTGACCGTCACGCGTCTGGCCAGCGGACTACCCGTCGGCGCCGACCTGGAGTACGCCGACGAGATCACGCTGGGCCGCGCCCTGGCCGGGCGGCGGCTCGTCTGAACGGGTCGGGAGGGCCGCGCGGGGTGGGCCGTCGGGGCGGGTTCGCCTGGGGAGTGGTGCCGGGGGGGTCGGGTGTCGTGTGGCTGAACAAAGCTCCTGCGCCGGCCGGGGGTAGGCGTCTTTGGTGTGGCTATAGGCGTGTGGCGTCACCGAGCGCCCGGGCCGCGGCTCGCTTTGTGATGCTGCGCGACTCACTGGCCCACATAACCACACCACCCTGAGCCAACCGGATACGGACAAGTCGGACTTTTCGTCCCGCTCCGCGGCGGGGCCGGTCATTTGGCCAGCGCCCGCCGCGGACTGATCCGTCCCGACCGGGGATGTGGCCGCCGGGCGTTGATCATCCCTACCCTCTCCTCTCGTGTCCGGAACGATCGTGATGAAGTTCGGCGGGACCTCCGTGGCCGACGCGGAGCGGATCCAGCGCGCGGCCCGGCGGATCGTGGCCCAGCGGGAGCGCGGCAAGCGCGTTGTGGCCGTTCTATCGGCGCGGGGCAAGACGACTGACGACCTGATCGCGATGGCCCTGGAGGTCTCCCCGCAGCCCCATCCCCGGGAGATGGACATGCTCCTGTCCACGGGCGAGCGGATCTCGTGCGCCCTGTGCGCGATGGCGATCAACGACCTCGGCCACCGGGCGATCTCGTTGACGGGCTCGCAGGCCGGGATCGTCACCGACACCTCCCACACCAAGGCCCGGATCATCGACGTGCGGGCCAACCGGATCCGCGAGGCGCTGGACGACGACCTGATCGTGCTCGTGGCCGGGTTTCAGGGGGTGTCCACCGCCAGTGACGTGACCACGCTTGGCCGGGGGGGCTCCGACACGACGGCCGTGGCGCTGGCCGCTGCGATCGACGGCGAGGTGTGCGAGATCTACACCGACGTGGCCGGCGTCTTCACCGCCGATCCCCGGCTGGTCCCCGACGCGCGCAAGCTCGCCCAGGTCAGCTTTGAGGAGATGCTGGAGATGGCGGCATCGGGCGCCAAGGTCCTGCAGCTCCGTGCCGTTGAGTACGCCCGGACGCACGGCGTGAAGATCCACTGCCGATCGAGCTTTGAGGACGCCCCGGGTACCGTTGTTCTAGGAGAAGAGGAGACGATGGAACACCCCCTGATCACGGCGATCACCCACTCCCGTGAGGAGGCCAGGATTACGCTGCTGGGCGTGCCGGATCGTCCCGGCGCGGCGGCGGCCATCTTCGGCGCCCTGGCCCAGGCCAACTGCAACGTGGACACGATCATCCAGAACGAGCCGCTGGGCGACGGGCGCGCCGCCGAGGTGTCCTTCACCGTCTCCTATGAGGATCTGCGGGCGGCCGAGCAGGCGCTTGCGCCGCTCCGCGAGTCCCTGGGGATCGCGGACATCGACACCGACCAGGAGATCGGCAAGGTCTCCATCGTGGGCGCCGGGATGCGTTCCCACCCCGGGGTGGCGGCTAAGGTCTTTCAGACCCTGGCCGACGAGGAAATCAACATCGAGATGATCTCCACCTCCCCGATCAAGATCACCTGTGTGATCCGGGCCGACCACGTCGACCGGGCGGTCCGTGCCCTCCACGACGCGTTCGAGCTCGGGGCCTCCGAGATCCATCGCGAGCGGCCGATCGGCCAGGAGGCGCGGTGAACTCCAGCCCCCGCGTGGCCGTCGTCGGCGCCACCGGCCTGGTCGGTCAGACGATGCTGGCTGTCCTGAGAGAGCGGGACTTCCCCGCCCGCGAAATCGTCCCGTTCGCCTCGGCCCGCTCGGCCGGGATTGACCTGGACGGCCTGACCGTACGGGGACTCGACGACGAGTCGATTCAGGGCTTTGACCTCGCCCTGTTCTCGGCCGGGGCTTCGGTCTCCCGCGAGTGGGGGCCGCGATTCGTGGAGGCCGGGGCGATCGTCGTTGACAACTCATCCGCGTTCCGGCGCGATCCCGAGATTCCGCTGGTCGTCTCAGAGGTCAACCCGCACGCCCTCGAGCGTCACCGCGGGCTGATCGCCAACCCCAACTGCTCGACCATGCAGCTGCTCGTGGCGCTGGCCCCGATCCATCGCGCGGCCGGGATCGAGCGGCTGGTCGTGTCCACCTACCAGTCGGTCGGGGGGACCGGGAAGAAGGCGATCGACGAGCTGGACGCCCAGGCTCACGCGTCGCTGCACGGCATGGAGATGCCGGAGCCGGAGATCTACCCCGAGCGGATCGGCTTCAACGTGATCGGCGCCGCCGGGACGTTCGCCGAGGGCGAGGACCACACCGACGAAGAGCGCAAGATGATGTTTGAGACGCGCAAGATCCTGGAGGACGAGTCGATTGGCGTGGCCGTGACCTGCGTCCGGGTTCCGGTGCGGATCGGCCATTCGATCGCGGTCAACATCCAGACCCGGGAGCCGCTCAGCGCCGATGAGGCGCGCGCGCTTCTGGAGGAGGCGCCGGGCGTCGTCGTGGAGGACGTGCCGACCCCGCTGGGCGCCGAGGGACGTGACGAGGTGTTCGTGGGCCGGATCCGCGATGACCCGTCCCACCCCCGGGCACTCAGCATGTGGATCGTGGCCGACAACCTGCGCAAGGGCGCGGCCACCAACGCGGTCCAGATCGGCGAGTTGCTCGTGCGGGCCAGGGCCGGCGCGGTTTAGCGCTCGGCCCGCAGCTCCCGGCGGTTCCCCACCCCGAGCTTGCGGTAGATCCGCCGCACGTGCGTGCGGACGGTCTCAATACTCACGTGCAGCGCTTCGGCGATCTCTCCGTTGGAGCGCCCGCCCTGGAGGAGCTCGAGCACATCGGCCTCGCGGGGCGTGAGGATGTCCTGTCCCAGCGGGGGGCCGTCCAGCGTGGCCGGGGGCAGGACGGTCAGCCCGCGCGAGGCCAGGTGGATGGCGTGGAGAACATCCCGGGCCTCCGTGCTCTTGGCCAGACACGCCGTCGCCCCGAAGGCCAGCATCTGCCGGCACTCGCCAGGGGTCGGCCGGTTGGCCAGCACGACCAGGCGGGTGTCGGGGAATCCCTGGCTCAGCTCGCGCAGCTGAGTGGGGCTGGTCAGCGAGCCGTAGTTGACGATCGCCACCCTCGGCCGATGGGCGTCCAGGCTGGCGCTGAGCTCGTCGGGCGTGACCCCGCTGGCCAGCAGCTGGAGGCTCGGATCCTCGTCGATCAGGGCGCGCAGCCCGAGCGACATGATGTCCTCAAAGCTGCTCAGGACCACGGAGACGGGGGTGTGCGAAGCCATGATTGCCGGGGTTGGCGCCGGGCCTGGCGTGGGCTGACCGTGCCCTGGGGGCGCCGGCCGGGCCGCAGGGTAGCAGCGGAGCAGGTTGGCGAGCGGGTGACGTTTCCCATCACCCCTCACGTCACCCTTCATCACCCGTGGGTCACCGCACGCGGGCGATCAGTTCTCACCCCAAGATCACCCCGCGCAGGGGACGACGGATCGTCGCGGACAGATCATGATGCGCGGCAGAATTCATCACCTGCCATCGGGCGGAACAGGGGTATGACGATTCAGAGCGAGGCGGCCGCCTCGCTCATCGTCGTTAAGGGGGAGGTTGGGGGGGCGGCTGGGCCGGGCGAGCGTCTATGGCGAATCACGACGGGGTTCTATGGCGATCCGGTACGCCATGCGCTACTCGATTCGCCACCGAAGGCCCACCGGCGCCGGGCGTGACTCGCCCTACCGCCCGTGACCCTCGTCCTCCGGCGCCGGAATCGTCTCCTTCAGCCGCCGTTGGGCCGCGTCGAGGCGGTCGATTGGAGTCGGCTGTTCAGGCTCACGAGGCGTCACTCCGAACAGTCGTCTCAGCCACCGTCTCACACGTCCGGAGGGTAGGCGGCGTGTAGGACGGCTAAGTGGGGCTCCGCCCAAGCATTTCGCCGGTTATGGCGGCCGCGGATCGCCGCCAGGCTGTGTCCTCGGACCTCGACGCAGCGCTGCTGCGCCTTCGGTCCTGCGTCCTTGCCTGACGACCCCCGCGTCTCGCCCTTCCCGGCGAAACGTTCAGGTGGAGCCCACTAGGCCGTCGCCACGACCGACGTCGACCAGTCGATCACCGACGTCGGGCGGACCACGTGCTTGCTCATCCCCAGCTCCTTGGGCGACAGGCCGAGGGCCAGGCCCACCAGCTGGGGGAGGTGCAGGACCGGGAGTCCGAGCTCGCGGCCCACCACCCGCTCGGCCAGCGGCTGCTGGAGATCCAGGTTCAGGTGGCACAGTGGACACGGCACGACCAGGCAGTCGGCCTCGGCGTCCAGTGCGTCGCCCAGGTGGCGTCCGGCCTGGGTCAGCGACGCGTCCATGTTCATCGTGATGATCGGGAAGCCGCAGCACTTGTAGACGCCGGCGTAGTCGACCACGGTGCCGCCCAGGGCCTCGATCACCATGTGCAGGTAGCGGTCGCGGGGGTGCTCCTCGTCGATCCCCAGCCGGTTGACCGGGCGGACGATGTAGCAGCCGTAGAAGGGTCCCACGCGGAGGTTCTCGAGCGGCCGCTTGACTCGCGAGCGGAGCTCGTCCAGGCCCAGGTTCTCCACCAGCAGCCACAGGAAGTTCTTGTTGGTCAGACCCTTCTCGTAGACCAGGCCGTCCTCGGCCAGGACCGAGTTGACGTGGTCGCGGTACTCGGTGTTGGCGTCCAGTCGCTCCTGGCACTCGCTCTGGGCGCCCTGGCAGGTGGAGCAGATGTTCATCATCAGCTCGCCGTCGGTCTGCTGGGCCAGGGCGAACGTGCGGGCGTTCAGCGTGTCGGCCAGCTCCTGGTTGTGCTCGGCGATCACGCCCGGCGCCGCAGCAGTTGGCCCGGTCGAGCTCGATCAGCTCGATGTCCAGCAGCGGGGCCACCTTGGCCATCGACCCGTGCAGCTCGGGGGTGAAGCCCCGGCTCACGCAGCCGGGCCAGTAAGCGACTCTCATGTGGATACCTCCGTGGCCTCGCGTCGGCGCCTCGTCTGGCCCCGTCGGCCAGCTGTGCTCTGGCCGGCTGGTCGCGGTCCGGCGCCGTCGTCCTCGGGCTCGTCCTCGTACCCGGTCACGTACAGGTTGAGCTCCACCCGCTCGTCGCGGCCCTCGACCGTCTTGTAGATGCGCTTGACCGAGTCCAGGTCGGGCTTGGCGATTTTGTGACCGAGCAGGGCCGAGTTTGGGACTTACCTTGCCCCGCAGCATCGCCGGGATGATCGACGGCAGGGACCGGAGCAGCACCTTGCCGGCGTTGGGCTTGAACTTGCCAAACCACGAGTCGCCGCCGTAGGACCGGGGCAGGAGCTCGGCCTCGTGGAGCAGGCCGTAGTCCCGGATCAGCGTGTTGAACGCGCTCTCGTGGCGATGCCCGTTGTTGGGGTCGTTGATGTGCTCGTCCGAGCCGGCGATCCGCCGCAGGCGCATGATCTGGCTCATCGGATCAACGCCCTTGGGGCAGGCGTCGATGCAGTTGAAGCAGTGGGTGCAGTCGTAGATCCCGTGGGGGTCATCGCCCAGGTCGGCCAGGCGCTCGTGCTTGTCGGCATCCCGCGGGTCGCCCACGAAGCGGTAGGCCTTGGCCAGCGCGGCCGGGCCGATGAACAGCGGGTCAACCTCCATCGACAGGCAGTCGGACACGCACGCGCCGCACTGGATGCAGGCCATCGTCTGGGTGACGTCGACCATGTTGTCGTGGGGGACGATGTACTCCCGCTCGGGGATCGGCTCCTTGTTGACCAGCCACGGGGTGACGCGCTGGATCTTCTTCCAGTGGACCGCGTCCATATCCACGATCAGGTCCCGGATCACGGGCATGTTCCCCATCGGCTCGACGCTGATGACCTCGCTGGGCTGACCGTCGCCGTCGCCTGGGTTCCAGGCCGTCCCGTGCCCTCGCTCGGCCGCCTCTTCCAGATGGGTGTTGCAGGCCAGCCCGGGCTTGCCGTTCATTCGCACTCCGCACGACCCGCAGATGGCCTGCTGGCAGGAGCAGCGGATCCCGATCGAGCCGTCGGTCTCATCCCTGACCTTGAGGATCGCGTCGAGCACCGACTTCTTCGGCTCCATCTCAACGGTGTGGTCCTCCCAGAAGGCGGCCTGGCCGGACTGGGGATCGAAACGACGGATCCTGAGCGTGTACTCGGCCATCAGTAGGTGCGCACCTCCGGTTGCCAGCGGGTGATCGTGACCTCCGAGTAGCTCACCTTGGGCTCGTCGCCGCCATCCAGCGAGATGTCGATGTGCTTGAGCCACTCCTCGTCGTTGCGCTCAGGGAAGTCGGTGCGGAACTGGGCTCCGCGGGACTCCGGGCGCTCGATCGCGCCCACCACGGTCGTCTCGGCCACGTCGATCATGTACCCGAGCTCCAGAGCGCCGATTACGTCCTGGTTGAAGACGAGCCCGCGATCGTCGATGGCGGCCTTCTCGGCCTGCTCCTTGAGCTCGCCGGATCTTCTGCTGGGCCGTGGTCAGTCCCTCGGCGTCGCGGAACACGGCCACGTACCGGTTCATCGTCTCGCCCAGCTCGTGCTTGATCGCGGCCACCGGGGTCCGCCCGAGTCCCGGCCGGCGATCTGGGCGATCCGCCGCTCGGTGTCGGTAATCCGGGAGGCGGGGGTCGTGGGCATCGCCATCCGCTTGGCCTTCTCAGCGGCGTGCTTGCCCGACCGCCGGCCGAAGATCAGCGTGTCCAGCAGCGAGTTGGCGCCCAGGCGGTTACCGCCGTGGACCGACACGCAGGCCACCTCGCCGGCGGCATACAGGTTGGGAATCGTCGTTTCCCCGTCCACGTCAGTCTTGACGCCGCCCATGATGTAGTGCATGCCGGGCCGGATGTGGATCGGCTCACGGGTGATGTCAACCCCGGCGAAATCGCGGCCGATGTTGACGATCTCCCGCAACGCCTCGAGCGTCCGGCGGCGGGGCACCTTGGTGATGTCCAGGGCCAAATTTCCGTCGGGGAAGCCACGGCCCTCGTTGATCTCGGTCTGCTCGGCCCGGGAGACGACGTCCCGCGAGGCCAGCTCGAGCTTGTTGGGGGCGTACTTCTCCATGAAGCGCTCGCCCTCGGCGTTGAACAGCTGGGCTCCCTCGCCCCGGGCGCCCTCGGTGATCAGCAGTCCGTTCCCGGCCAGCGTGGTCGGGTGGTACTGGATCATCTCCATGTCCATCAGCTTGGCCCCGATCCGGTAGGCCTGGGCGATCCCGTCCCCGGTGACGATCAGCCCGTTGGTCGTGGGCTCGTAGGCCTGGCCGGCTCCGCCGGTGGCCAGGATCACGGTCTTGGCGTTGAAGACGTCCAGGTGGCCGTCGCGCAGGTCGCGAGCGATGGCGCCCACGCAGTAGCCGTCATCGTTGACCAGGAGGTCGGTGGTGAACCACTCCTCGTAGCGGTCGAGCCGCTCGTGATGCTTCATCAGCTGCTCGTAGAGGACGTGCAGGATCGCGTGGCCCGTGATGTCGGCGACGTAGTACGTCCGGGCCTGGGAGGCCCCGCCGAAGGCCCGGGTCCCCAGGTGCCCGGTCTCGTTGCGGTGGAAGGTCACCCCCAGGTGCTCCAGGAACAGGATCTCGTCGGGGGCCTCCCGGCACATGATCTCGATCGCGTCCTGGTCGCCCAGGTAGTCCGAGCCCTTGACCGTGTCGAAGGCGTGGGACTCCCAGCTGTCCTCGGGGTTCAGGGCGGCGTTGATCCCGCCCGCGGCGGCCACCGAGTGGGAGCGGACGGGGTGGACCTTGGACACGATCGCCACCGTCGCACCGGCCTGGGCGGCGGCCAGGGCAGCGCGCTGGCCGGCCAGGCCTGCGCCGATGATGAGCACGTCGTGAGAGGGCACCTAGGGCGATTCTATGTCAGGCGCATTGGCGTTCGCGGCGCCGTCAGACGTGCCCTACCCCGCGGAGTGGCCGAGGGCCGACTGAAGCGCCCGCCTGACCCGGTCCACGGTTACGACCCCGCGGAGCACTCCGTCAGCGTCCACGGCCATCACGGCCCCCAGCCGGCTGAATGAGTCCGACGACAGGACTTCGGTCAGGGGACGATCGGCGGCGATTCGCCAGCTCGCGCCCAGATCGGTGTCCAGCACGGCCCCGACGGTGAGCCATCCCTCCCCGCCGTCCATCGCCTGCTGGAGGCGCTCGCGCCGGGCGATCCCGACGAGGCGGCCCTCGGAACTGACCACCGGGAACCAGGCCCAGCCGTACCGGGTGAAGTATTCGTCCAGGGCCTGGCTGACCGGCGTCGTGCCGGGGATCGCCACGGGCTGGGGGTCCATCACGTCGCCGACGGTCACGCCCTCGATGTGCTGGCTGAACTCGGTCTGGGCCACCGCCCCCTTGGCCGATTGGTACAGGAGCAGAGAGATGGCCAAGCAGCCACATTCCGCTGAAGCTCCCGTAGGAGACCAGCAGCCAGAGCCCGACCCCGCCCAGCAGCAGCCCGAAGCCCTGGCCCATTCGGGCCGCGATCCGGGTGCCCCGCGTCTTGTCGCCGGTGATCCGCCAGATGACGGCCCGGGCGATCCGCCCGCCGTCCAGCGGGAAGGCGGGGATCAGGTTGAAGGCCAGCAGCAGCACGTTCCAGAACAGAAGCCAGCTCAGCCCCAGCAGCACCGGTGTGATCGCCACCGAGCCGTCGAGCTCGGCGGCGTGGACGAGCCGATGGGGCCCGACTATCGCCAGGTCGACGCCCAGGCAGACGAGCACGAAAGCCAGCGTGGCCGCGGGACCGGCGGCGGCGATCTTGAACTCCTCGCCCGGGGTCGCGGCGTCGCGGCCCATCTGAGTCAGGCCGCCGAACAGGAACAGGTCGATCTTGCGAACCTCGATCCCCTCCCGCCGGGCCACGAGCGCGTGGCCCAGTTCGTGCACTATCAGCGAGCCGAACAGGACCAGCACGGTGATCACGGTGGTCAGGTACGCCACGGTGTCCGAGCTGTGCAGGGCATTCCGGAAATACCCTGACAGCCAGAAGATCATCAGGAACAGGATGAAGAACCAGGTCCGGTCCACCCCGATCCGGATCCCGAACAGATTGAACAGCTTGATCGACCCCGGCCTTCGCAGCATGATGCAATGGTGACACAGTGGAGGCGGACCACTCACACGATCACCTGAAGTCATCGGAGCTAACGCCATGACCACCCCAATTGAGCAGCTGCGCACCTGGATGGCCCAGATTCACGACCTTCGTGATGCCGCGCTGATCCTGGACTGGGACCAGCACACAATGATGCCCCGCCGGGGAGGCGAGAACCGGGCCGAGGCGCTGGCCACGCTGGAGCGCATCCGCCACGAGAAGTTCGTCTCCGGCGACACCGGCTCGCTGATCGACGGCGCGGAGAAGGCGCTCAATGGAGCGAGCCCTGACTCAGACGATGCCCGCCTCGTGGCCGTGACCAGGCGGCGCTGGGAGAAGGCGCGCCGCGTGCCCACCGACCTGGCGGCCGAGATGGCCCGAGCGGGCTCGATCGGCCAGGAGGTGTGGATCCAGGCCAGAGCCGAGAACGACTATCGCCTCCTTCGCCCCCTACCTGGACGCGGAACATGGACCTGGTTCGGCGCTACACCGAGTGCTTCGACGGCTTTGATCGACCCTACGACGTCGTCCTGGACGACTTCGAGCCGACGATGAAGAGCGAGACCGTGGAGCGGCTGTTCACCGAGCTGAAGGCCGAGCTGATGCCGCTGATCGCGCGGCTGGCCGCGGAGGAGAAGGTGGACGACTCGTGCCTGCACGTCGCCTTCCCGCTGGACGGTCAGCGCCGGCTGGTCGAGTGGGTGGTGCGCCGGATGGGCTTTGATCCCGAGGGCTGGAGGCTCGACGATGCCGTGCACCCGTTCGCCACCTGCTTCGGCTCGCGCGACGTGCGCATCACCACTCGCTGGGATCAGAACTACTTCCCGATGGCGCTGTTCGGCGGCATGCACGAATGCGGCCACGGTCTGTACGAGGAGGGTGTGGCGGCCTCGCTGCAGCGATCGCCGCTGGCCCGCCTGGAGTCACTCAGCCTGCACGAGTCCCAGAGCCGGCATGTGGGAGAACATGGTCGGCCGCGGCCGTCCCTTCTCCCAGGTCCTGGCGCCGGCGGTGGCCGAGATGAGCGCCGGCGCCGTCGATGTCGGACCCCGTGACGCTGTATCGAGCGGTGAACCGGGTCAGCCCGTCGTTCATCAGGGTCGAGGCCGACGAGGCCACTTACGGACTGCATGTCGTCCTGCGCTTCGAGCTCGAGCGCGAGCTCGTGGAGGGCCGGCTGACGCGTGTCCGAACTGCCCGAGGCCTGGAATGCCCGCTTCAAGGAGTACCTGGGGCTGGACGTCCCCGACAACTCCCACGGAGTCCTCCAGGACGTTCACTGGTCGGCCGGGCTGATCGGTTATTTCCCCACGTATGCACTGGGGAATCTGATCGCGGGCCAGCTCTGGGAGCGGATCCAGGGCGACCTCCCGCAGCTCGAGGACCAGCTCGGCGAAGGCAGGCTCGGGCCGCTGCGCGAGTGGCTGCGCGAGCACGTCCATCAGTACGGATCGAAGTTCCCCACGACCGAGCTGCTCGAGCGCGTGGTCGGAGGTCCGATCGCCGTCACGCCGTTCATCAACCACCTGAAGGGCAAGCTGTCTGACGTGTACGGCGTCGAGCTCTAGCCTGCCCGTGGACCAGCTTCCTATCCCGCGAACTCCCGCAGGGCGGCGTTGAGCGTTTCGCTCGGCCGCATCACCTCGGTCACGCGCTCGGCGTCGGGCAGGTAGTAGCCACCCAGCTCGACCTCGGATCCCTGTACGGCCGACAGCTCGTCGACGATGCTCTGCTCGTCCTGCGCCAGCCGGGCCGACAGCGGAGCGAACGTGTTGGCCAGGTCGCGGTCCTCCGACTGAGCGGCCAGCGCCTGGGCCCAGTACAGCGCCAGGTAGAAGTGGCTGCCCCGGTTGTCGAGCTCGCCCGTCCGCCGGGACGGGGAGCGGTTCTCCTCCAGCACGCGGCCGATCGCCTGATCCAGCGTCCGGGCCAGGATGGCGGCTCGCGGGTTGTCGTCTCGCTGGCTGAGCAGCTCCAGTGACGGACCCAGGGCCAGGAACTCGCCCAGCGAGTCCCACCGCAGGTGGTCCTCGGCCAGCAGCTGCTGGACATGCTTGGGAGCCGAGCCCCCGGCGCCGGTCTCGTACAGCCCACCGCCGCCCAGCAGCGGCACGATCGACTGCATCTTGGCGCTCGTGCCCAGTTCCAGGATCGGGAACAGGTCGGTCAGGTAGTCACGGAGCACGTTTCCCGTCACCGCGATCGTGTTCTCCCCTCGACGGGCCCGGTCGAGGGTGAACCGGGCCGCCGCGGCGACGTCCATGACCTCGACCTGGAGCCCGCCGGTGTCCAGCTCCCCGAGCGCCGGTCGAACCTTCTCCAGCACCTGGCGGTCGTGCGCGCGGTCCTCGTCCAGCCAGAGCACGACCGGCCAGCCCGTCGCTCGGCCCCGGTCGACGGCCAGCGCGACCCAATCCTGGATGGCCGCGTCGGTCGTCTGGCACATCCGCCAGATGTCCCCCGCCTCCACCTGGTGCTCCAGCAGTACCGCGTCCTGGTCGTCGAGCACCCGTACTCGGCCGCCTGCGTCCAGCTCGAACGTCTTGTCGTGCGACCCGTACTCCTCCGCGGCCTGGGCCATCAGGCCCACGTTCGGCGTGGTCCCCATCGTCGCGGGGTCGAAGGCGCCGTGCTCGCGGCAGTGTTCGACTGCCTCCGCGTACAGGGGGGCGTAGGAGTGATCGGGGATCACGAACTTCGTGTCCTGCTGCTCTCCCTCTGAGTTCCACATCTGTCCCGAGGACCGGATCGCCGCGGGCATCGACGCGTCGATGATCACGTCACTGGGGACGTGCAGATTGGTGATTCCCCGGTCGGAGTCGACCATGGCCAGAGCGGGGCCGTTGCTCAGGCAGCATGCCGATCGCTTGCCTCACCGACTGCTGGCGGTCCTCGGGAAGCTTCTGAATCGCCCGCAGCAGCGCGGCGAGCCCGTCGTTGGGGTTCACGCCCACCGAGTCGAGCTCCTGGCCGAACCGGTCAAAGACATCCCGGAAATAGGCCCGGACGGCGTGGCCGAAGATGATCGGATCCGAGACGCGCATCATCGTGGCCTTGAGGTGGACTGAGAACAGCACCCCTTGGGCCTTGGCGTCGGCCACCTGCTCGGACAGGAAATCGTCCAGGGCCGCCCGGCGCATCGTCGCGGCGTCCAGGATCGTCCCGGAGGCGGCGTTGATCCGGCCCTTGAGCACCGTCACGGTGCCATCGCTGCGCACGTGCTCGATCCGCACCTGGCTGTCGCGGGTGACGGTTACCGAACGCTCGGTGGAGCGGAAGTCCCCCTCGCTCATCGTGGACACGTGGGACCGGGAATCCTTGGACCACGGGCCCATCGTCTGCGGGTGTCGGCGGGCGTACTCCTTGACCGCCGCGGATGCCCGGCGATCGGAATTGCCCTGGCGCAGCACGGGATTGACCGCGCTGCCCTTGACCCGGTCATACCGGGCCCGAATCTCGGCCTCGGCGTCATCGGACGGATTGTCCGGGTAGTCGGGAATCGCCAGGCCGTGGTCCTGGAGCTCAGCGATCGCCGCCTTCAGCTGCGGGACGGAAGCGCTGATGTTGGGCAGCTTGATGACATTCGCCTCCGGGGTCTTGACCAGATCTCCGAGCTCGGCGAGAGCGTCCGGGACGCATTGGTCGGGGGTGAGGCGGTCAGAGAATTGGGCCAGGATGCGGCTGGCCAGCGAGATGTCCCGGAGCTCGATCGTGACACCGGCCGGCGCCGCGAATGCTCGAAGGATCGGCAGCAGTGAGGCCGTGGCCAGCGCGGGCGCTTCGTCGGTGTGCGTGTAGATGATCTTCACGGTCCCGGACCCTACCCGGCCCGCGGCCCGTGCAGCCCCGACCCGGAGCCGGGTATACATTCGTCGCCAAGCGACTGAAACGGAGATGAACCAGTGAGCGATACGTCTGTACGAGTGGCCGTCACCGGCGCCGCCGGCCAGATTGGGTACGCCATCCTTTTCCGCATCGCGAGCGGCCAGATGCTCGGGCCCGACATCCCCGTGCGTTTATCCCTGCTCGAGATACCCGATGCCGTCAGGGCGGCTGAGGGAACGGCCATGGAGCTCGACGACTGCGCGTTCCCGCTTCTGGCCGGCGTGGATATCTTCGACGATCCAAACCAGGCCTTCGACGGCGTGAACGTTGCCCTGCTGATTGGGGCCCGTCCCCGTTCCAAGGGCATGGAGCGCAGCGATCTGTTGGAGGCCAACGGGGGCATCTTCAAGCCTCAGGGTCAAGCGCTCAACTCTCACGCCGCCGATGACGTGAGGATCCTGGTGGTGGGCAACCCGGCCAACACCAACTGCCTGATCGCCAAGAGCCACGCCCCGGACATTCCGGCCGAGCGCTTCACCGCGATGATGCGGCTGGACCACAACCGGGCCGTGGCCCAGCTGTCAAAGAAGACCGGGGCGGCGGTCAGAGAAATCACCAACATGACCATTTGGGGAAATCACTCCACCACGCAGTACCCGGACATCCTTCACGCCAAGGTAAAAGGTCAGAATGCTAAGGAGGTGGTGAATGATCAGCAGTGGGTGGAGGATGAGTTCATTCCCACCGTGGCCAAGCGCGGGGCGGCGATCATTGACGCCCGCGGGGCCTCCAGCGCCGCGTCAGCTGGGAACGCGGCCGTTGACCATGTCCACGATTGGGTGCTGGGAACTCCAACCGGCGATTGGGTGTCCATGGCCATCGCATCGGACGGCTCCTACGGTGTGGACGAGGGGCTGATCTCCGGCTTCCCCGTCACCTGCTCAGGCGGCTCCTATGAGGTGGTGAGCAATCTGGAGATCGATGACTTCTCTCGGTCTCGGATCCAGGCCACGGTTGACGAGCTCAAGGAGGAGCGGGACGCCGTCAAGCAGTTGGGACTGATTTAGCCGCCACACGGAACGCGGAGAGTGCAAACGGGCACTCTCCGCCTCCGGTCCCAGTTAGGTCCGGCGATCCCAGCTAAGCTGGGTGCCAGCCCTTGCCCTGCTTTTTGACCTTGCCCTCCTTGAGCAGCTCGGGAAGGACTCGGTAGAGGTAGTTGGGCTGGATCTTCATCGCCTTGGCCACGTCGGGAATCGTGATGCCAGGGTTCTGACGGACCAGCTCCAGGGCCTGGTTGGCCCGTGTGTTGCCGCCGCGACGCCCGCGCCGGGCGGTCGTCCGGCGGGCGGTCGAGGTACGACGAGCGCGTGTGCGCCGGGTCGCCGCTCCGGGGGGCCGGCCCGGTCCTCTTCGCATGCCGCCCAGGGCGGCCAGCGCGGCCTCCAGCCTGGAGACCTCCTGCCTGAGGTCACTCAGGCGTTTTTCGATCTCCTTTGCCGTACTGTCTACAAAACTCGCCAAAGCATTCTCCTTCTGTGTAGGGCCAGGCGATTAACCTAACAGACACAATACACCGGCCCCTCACCTGAAAGGCTATTGCACGACATTATTCGCGGTCTCTAACAGTGCCTTTAACCGCGCTAGCGAGCTGTGTGCCTCGCGCTCGGAGACTCCACCAACGATCACTCGGCTGGCCACATTTCCCAGCAGCCCGCCGGGTGCCCTGAACTCATTGGTGTACTTGAACGTCGTGGTGTCGTTGCCCTGATCCTGTAGCTCGTACCGGATGGTGGCGTGTGAGTGCGCGGGACCGCGTCCGTCCCACTGCGCACGGTTTGGTGCTGTGACGTCGACCAGCTGCCAGTGAACGTGGAAGTTCACCCCGCGCAGGCACAGGACCTGCTCCATCGTCGAGCCCTGGGTCAGCGGCTGTGATGAAACGTCTCGGACGTCCCGGTGGATGGTCACCCAATCCTTGAGTCTGGCCGGGTCCATGACCGTCTCCCACACCCGATCGATTGGGGCATCGATCCTGGTCGTCGCCTCGACGGTGCTCATGTGGACTCAAGACCCTAACGTGTCGGTCAGCGGGCGGCCAGCGGCTCGACCGCCTCCCAATCCCGCAGGGCTCGCTCGATGGCCGAGTCCAGCGAGTGCAGCCGCACCTCCAGGAGCTCGCCGGCCGCGGGCCGGGACGGCAGCAGGTCCGTCTGGAGGCTCTCCATCAGCGGTCCGACCAGGCCGTGGTCCTCGCCCGCGATGATCGCCGCCACCCGGCTGACCAACGGGGTCGCCGTCAGGCGCCTGAAGGAGATCGTGGGGCGTCCCAGCAGCAGATGATCACTGATCCGCTGGACCAGCTCCCCGTAGCTCAGCTCCTCCGGCCCGGCCACGTCCACGTGACGGCCGCACAGGCTCGGAGCCGTTGCCGCCCGGGCCAGGATCTCGATCATGTCTCGCTCATCCACCGGACTGGTTCGATGCGTCCCCCAGCCCGGAAGCGGTATCACCGGCATTCGCTCGACCAGGCGGACGAGCAGCCTGAAGGGCCGGGAGCCGGCGCCGATCACGATCGAGGCCCGCAATGCGACCGGGCAGGGCGCCGCCCGGAGCAGAGTCTCCTCCACGGCCAGCCGGCTCGACAGGTGCGGTGAGATCGGGCCGCGCTCGGGCATCAGCCCGCCCAGGTACACGATCCTCTGGGTCCCGGCCGTCTGGGCCGCTGCACTGAAGTTCTCCGCCGCGCGCAATTCGCGCGCCCGAGAGCGAGCCGTTGATGGAGGGCTCCATCGAGTGCATCAGGTAGAAGGCGGTCTGGATTCCCTCCAGCGCCTCGCCAAGGCCTGCGCCGGTGACCGCATCGCCGGCCAGGACCGGAAACGGCCCGCCCGCCGATGACCTCCGGCTGAACCCACGGACCTCGTGACCGTCGGCGGCCAGCCGGGGGGCCAGGCGGGATCCGATGTACCCGGTGATGCCGGTGACGAGGATCTTCATTGGGGCTCCACCACGACCTCGACAAGCTACGGAAAATGCGGGGCGTTCCTCCCGCGCCGGGCTAAAACCCGCAGTTTCCAGGTAATTCAAGATGTTGCGAAGTTGTTGCGTTTTCCGGCAATCGAGCTCCCGCCGGGGGAAGAAATCCGCTTTGATGTGAACGGTCGGTGAAGCAGTCGTAACCAACGAAGGGGTGGAGGAGAGCATGGCCAGCGGGCGCAGTGGCAGTGCCAAGGCAACCTGCGAAGGTTGCTTCTTCCGTGAGCGGATGCTTTGCGCGGTCTCCGACAGCGGCCCCTGTGCGACCTTCCGCCCCGCGCACCCCGACGGTCTGCGGCCGCCCAGCCAGATGCGGTTCGTGTTCCGCCAGGAGCGCCGGCTGCAGGTCGCCTGGGCCTTCCCGTCGGCCAACGAGCAGGTCGCGCTTCACACCTGAGGTATCGTTGCCCCCGTGTTCTGGCCGCTGATCGGTGGGTTCATCGCCGTGGTACTGCTCACGATCCTGATCGGGTGGATCGTCGATAGGCCGGCGCGGGGCGAACCCGACAACCATCACTGAGACAGGTTCGAGACGGCGTCACACCGAAAGTCGCCGTCTCAGCGGTCCTCGGGGTTAGAGTCTCACACGGAGAGTGGCGTGCGGATCACCGTGCTCGGAAAATCGCCGGCCTGGCAGGACGCGGGCGGCGCCTGTAGCGGCTACCTCGTCCAGGACGAGGGTCACACCATGCTGCTGGACTGCGGCAACGGAGTGTTCTCCCGGCTTCGCCAGCACTGCGACTACGTCGACGTGGACACCGTGCTGGTCACGCACCTGCACGCCGACCACTTCCTGGACGTGGTGCCGTTCAGTTACGCCCTGACCTACGCCCCCCGCCAGCAGCCCGTCCCGGTGGGCGGCTGGCCGGGCACCGATACACCCGCCCGTCCGCGGTTGTACGCGCCGGCCGGCGCCGGCGAGATGTTCAGAGGGATCGTCACGTGGTGGGGGCAGGAGAACCTGATTCACAACGCCTTCGACGTGGCCGAGTACGAGCCCTGGGATGAGCTCGAGTTCGGGCCGCTTCGGATCCGGTTCTGCGAGGTGCCACATTTCATCCGGACATTCGCGGTGGAGATCGCGTCCCGCTCGGGTCGCCGGTTCACCTTCAGCGCCGACTGCAGCCCCAACGAAGCGCTCGTCCAGTTCGCGCGCGAGACGGACCTGCTGCTGATCGAGGGGACGCTCCCGCGACCCGAGCGCACCGGCGAGCGCGGCCATCTGACCCCGTTTGAGGCGGGCGAGCACGGGCGTGAGGCCGGAGCCAAGCGCATGGTGGTGACCCACTTCTCCGACGAGCTCGATCCGGACTGGGTCCGTGCGGAGGCCGCCGAGGCGTTCGGCGGGCCGGTCGAGCTGGCGCAGGAGGGCGCCGTCTATACGTTGTGAGGCCCGGGCCGGCTCCGGCGGCGCTTCGCTGGAGGCTGACACCGAACGCGGAGCACTGGCACCGGAGCGGCGGCCCGCGTATGCTCCGTGACGCCAGATCCGCCCGAGAACAACCGAGGAGCAAAATGGCAAGAGGCAAGAAGTCGAAGGCGGTGCCGTTCAACGTGGGTGACATCGCCAACATCGCGAAGTCAAATCCCTACTTCCGCCAGCTGAGCAGCGATCCCAAGCTGCGCAAGAACGTCCAGACCGCGGTCGCGTCAGGCAGGCGCGCGTATGGGCGGCTCTCCAACGGCAAGGTGCCGACGCGAGCGTTGCTGGAGGACAAGCGGCTGCACACCGAGGTCGGCCGGGCGCTCGGCGCCGCCCGTGACGCCACGCTTACGCTGACCAAGCAGCGCAAGAGCGCGCGCAAGGGCTTGACGTTTGGACGGGTACTGATCGTCGGTGCCGTGGGCAGCGGGATTGCCGTGGCCACGAGCGAGAAGCTCCGCTCCAAGGTGCTGGACATGCTGTTCGGCGCCGAGGAGGAGTTCCAGTACACGCCGCCGCCGAACTCGGCGTCGTCTGAGACGAACGCCACCGTCGGCGCGACCTAGACCGAGCTGGCGATCGGGGCGCTGCCCGTGCAGGGCGGCGCCCCGACGCATGTCTGAGGCCGGGCGAGCCCGTGTGGCCGAGCCCACTCGCTGAGACCCGCCGGCGCGGCCGCGTCACCCGCCCCCGCCGCCACGTCCCGGGCCATCGCGCCTCGTCGCCGGTGAGCGTGACGAAAAAACCACAATAATTCAGGAAAAGTCGACACGCTCCGTCGCGCAGCCCCGCCGCGATCGGCCGGGGCCAATCCGCGCCCTGCCGCGTCCCTGGCAACCCGCCGACCCGCCAGCGCGCCCTGCCGACCCGCCGCTCGCCCGCGCCCCGCCGCCTCGCCGGCGAAACTAAGCGAACAGCTTCGGCGCCCGCAGGAGCGTGCGGATCCCGCCGCGGGGACGTATACGTCCCCTGAGCATCAGCCGAATCGGATCGGCCCGTCCGGCCACCACGTCGACCCAGTCCTGGAAATTGCTGCGGAAGACGAGGTCCGCGCGCTCGGCCCGCCCTGGCATGACCTGCGCTTGACCGTTCTCGGCCCGGAGCAGCCACGGCTCGGCGTCCGTGAAATCCCACTGGATCGTCATCCGGGGCACGGCCGTGGCGTTGAACTGGCGCCGGAGCCCGTCAAACATGAACTCGGTCGCCTCCTGGTTCGGCTTGACCGCCCCGTTTGGTCCTCCCAGATAGCCGGCCCGCAGCATCGTCAGGCCCCGTCGCGCGCGCTCCTGCGCCGACACGTCGAACGGCAGCCCGACCCGCAGCTTCAGGGGGTCGATCCCGGCCGCCCGCAGCCGGGCGTCGAGCGCGTCCGCCCCGTAGGCGTAGATCTCCTCGAGCGTGAACCCGAACGCGGTCACGTAGCGCTCGTCCCAGTTCGGCGGCACCAGGACCGCGGCCGTGTAGGGGAACACCTCCCGCAGCAGCTCCTCGATGGCCGGCAGGCAGTCGCCGTCCTCCCGGATCAGGTCGGCGATCATTTTCACCCCGAAGGCGATGTGCCGCTGCTCGTCGCGGGACACGTTGGCGATCCCCTCCCGGAAGCCCGGGAGCAGATCACGTCTTGTGAGCGATTCCTCGATCAGGTGCTGGCCCGGCTGAGCCAACCCGGCCTCGATCACCAGGTGATATAGCGCAATCGCCTGGGCGAGCTTCGGCTTGGAGCGGTCGCGGCGCAACTCGTCGGCCATCCGGTCCAGGCGCTCGAACACCTTGCGAAAGCCCCACGTGAGCTGGGGGCGGGTGGCCTCCAGCGACGATGCCGTGTCATCCCCCTGGCCCGCGACCTCCCTGATGAAGCGGGCGAACAGGACCGCGTGCCGGGCTTCGTCCACCTGCTGGGTGGCCAAGAAGTACTTCTGCTCCTCCGTCGGGGCGGCGTCGATGTAGGGGGAGAGGTTGTCGGCGACCGAGTCCTCGCCGTGGAAGAACAGCGAGTAGTTCCACAGGGCCGCTCGGCGCTCCAGGTCACTGAAGGTGTTCTGCCACTGCTCACGGTCGGTCGAGAAATCGATCGCGGTGGCGCTCCAGTTGGCCTGCTCCCAGCGGCCGTAGAGGTCGGCGTAGGAGACCTGGTCGGCGGCGATCGTAGCCATTACCCCCAGATTAGTCCGAAAGTCGGGCCGTCCCGGATCAGGCGAGTTTCGGCGAGCGCCACGGCGCCCGGAGCCGGAGCTCTATCTCCGCGGACAGGTCGTCGATCGCGATTCGGTCCTGGGCCAGGCTGTCGCGGTCGCGCAACGTGACCGTCCGGTCCTGGAGCGACTGGTGGTCGATCGTCACCGCCCACGGGGTCCCGATCTCGTCCTGGCGTCGGTAACGCCGGCCGATCGCGCCACCCTCGTCGTATTCCGCCTGGACCCGTTCGCGGAGGTCACGGTAGACCTCCTGAGCCAGTTCGGGCTGGCCGTCCTTCTTGACCAACGGAAGCACGGCCACCTTGACCGGGGCGAGCTGCGGGTGCAGCCTCAGCACGGTCCGCGATTCGCCCTCGATCTCGTCCTCGTCGTACGCGTCGACGATGAAGGCCAGCATCGCCCGGTCGACGCCGGCCGCGGGCTCGATCACGTGCGGCACGTAGCGCTCGCCGGTTGCCGTGTCCACGTACTCGAGCTTCTGGCCCGAGTGCTTGGCGTGCTGGGTGAGATCGAAATCCCCCCGGTTGGCGATCCCTTCCAGCTCGCTCCACCCGATCGGGAACAGGTATTCCACGTCGCTCGTGCCGCTTGAGTAGTGCGACAGCTCGTCGGCATCGTGGGCCCGAAGCCTGAGGTGGTCAGGCCGGATCCCGAGATCGGTGAACCAGTTCATCCGCTGCTCCAGCCAGTGCTCGAACCACCGCTGGGCCTGATCCGGGGGGACGAAGAACTCCATCTCCATCTGCTCGAACTCCCGGGTCCGGAAGATGAAGTTGCCGGTGGTGATCTCGTTGCGGAAGCTCTTGCCAATCTGGGCGATCCCGAACGGAGGCTTCTTGCGCGAGAACTGGAGGTAGTTCTTGAAGTTCAGGAAGATGCCCTGGGCCGTCTCGGGCCGGAGGTAGACGGTCGAGCCCTCCTCCTTGACCGGGCCGACCGTGGTCTCGAACATCAGGTTGAAGTCCCTGGCCTCGGTCAGGTCGCACTCGGGCGTTTCGCCCGGATGCTTGGACGGCTTGCGCCCGCACGCCGATTGGTCGATGTGATCGGCCCGGAAGCGGAGCTTGCACGTCCGGCAGTCCACCAGCGGATCGGTGAACCCGGCCAGATGGCCGCTGGCCACCCAGGTCTCGGGGTGCTGGATGATCGCCGAATCCAACGCCACAACGTCGTCGCGCTCCTGGAGCAGGGCCCTCCACCACTGGGCCTTGACGTTGTTCTTGAGCAGGACGCCGTAGTGGCCGTAGTCATAGCTCGACCCCAGCCCGCCGTAGATCTCGCTGGAGGGGAACACGAAGCCCCGCCGCTTGGACAGCGAGACGATCTTGTCCATGGTTACGACATCATCGGCACCCATCAGGCGCAGGAGGTTACCCGGGACGGAATGAGGTCCGGTTCTGGGTCATAGCCGGGACGGAGTGAGGTCCGGTTCTGGGTTATAGCCGGGACGGAGTGAGGTCCGGATCTGGGTCATAGGCGGGACGGAGTGAGGTCCGGTTCTGGGTCATAGCCGGGACGGAATAAGGTCCGGAGTTGGCACTCTGACCCCCCAGAGTGCCAGCCACCCGAGGCTATACTTCTTGAAGCGATGCCGATCTACGAATACCGCTGCGAACAGGGTCACACGTTTGAGGTCATGCAGCGCATGACCGACGGTCCGGTGTCGGCCTGCCAGACGTGTGACGCCCCGGTGCAGCGTGTGTTCCACCCCGTGGCCGTCCACTTCAAGGGGTCGGGCTTCTACAACACCGACTACGGCACGCGCAAGCGAGCCCGCGAGAAGAGCGAGTCCGGCGAGGGCACCTCCGGGTCGGACTCCAAGGGCTCGGACTCGAAGGCTGGGTCGGACTCAAAGTCCGGCTCGGACGGCAAGTCAACCTCGGACTCAACGTCGGGCGCGAGCTCGGGTGGCAAGACCGAGAGCAAGCCGGCGGCATCCGCGTCGGGTTAGCCCGCCCAAATGCGGATTCGGTTGCTCAGACTGAGCCGCCGGGCGTCCCAACAGCGGTATCCCAGGCCGCGCCCCTAACGTAACTCACTCAGCGGTTCCCGGCGAGCGCGTGACCTCAGGTGCGCATACAGCCCCTCATGTCGCGCAAAACCGACACTCGGCCAAGCGCGTGACGAAAAGGACCCACCCCGCCCTCCAAGCCACGCCCGCAAAGCAACTGACTGAGCCGGATCGCAAGAGCCCGTCAATCTGAGCGTAGCCCGCTGCGCCCTCACTCGGCGGCCTCAGAACAGCGTGATCCTGCTCTCCTGGGGCGGGCTGGCCGAACTGCGCCGGGACACGGCGTAACCGAGCAGGAGCACCTTCAGCGGCTTGGTCTGAGTCCCCGCCGGCTCCCTGCGAGTCCGGGCGGCGGAGCGCAGCGACACCGTGGCTGAGCCGGAATGGCCCAGACGAGCCCGCCCGCGGGCGATCGTCCGCGGGACTGACGCCGTCTGGGAGATCCCCGCCGGCGCCACGGTGAGCGCGAAGTGCGCCGTGCAGGCCTTGCTGCAGTGGAACCGGAGCCGGAGTCGATCGTCCCGGAGCGAGCGCCACGACACCCGCGCGGGCCCCCTGAAGCTGAACCGGGGTGCGGCGGACAGCCGGCGGGCGGTGGTGAAGGTACGACCGCCGCCGACGACGGTCCCGCCGCCGTTCTGAGCTATCAGCCGGTAGTGGTACCTGCTGTCGGGGCGAAGGCCGAAGAGCACGGCGCTCACGCGTTGGCCCGATCTCTCAGACCCGGCCAGCACGCAACGTCGTGCTGTGGCCGTAGCTGGAGCTGGTTCCGAACTGGACCTGATACACGGTCGAGGTCCCGCGCGGGTTGACCCACCCGAGACACGGTGGCGCTGTTGCTGATGATGGCCTTCGCTGAACCGGTCCGCACGCCCGGGAACAGCCGGCGGGTGGTGAAGCTCCTGACCGCGCCGGTAACGGTCTGGCCGATGAGCGACACCTGCCAGCTGCACGTAGTAGGTCGTCCCGGGGCGCAGGCCGGTGACCGTGGCGCTCACCGGAGCGGCGGTCTTGCCGCCTCGCTGGGCCGCCCAAGAGGTGGACTTTGAGAGGTTCGAGGCAGACGTGCCGTAGGTGAACCTGTACCTCACCGGCGCCGGGCCTCCCGGATTAACCGTGCCCGTGAGCAGGGCGCCCACCGCGCCGATCCGGGCCGCCGCACCGGTGGCCGCGACCGGGACCTGCGTGGTGCCGGAGGAGGCGGTGGTGGTGAGGCTCGCCACGGCTCCCGTGTATGTGGCCCCGCCGGCGGTGATCACCAGCTGGTAGTAGTAGGTCGTGGAGGGCGACAGTCCCGACAGGGTGGCGCTGACGGAGGTCGCTGTCTGGCCTCCGGGACCGGCCGTGCTCGGGGTCGAGGCGCTGAGGGAATTCGGGGTGGTCCCGTAGTGGAACGAGTAGGAGACGGTCTGGTTCTCCGGATTGATCGTGCCGCCCAGCGTGGCGCTCTGGCTGTCCACGTGCGTGGCGCTTCCGGTCTGGGCGACGGGCGCCTGGGTCCCCCCGTCGGTCACACTCACCTGATGCGTTGTGGTGCTCGTGAAGCCCAGATCGTCCGTCACGGTGAGCGAGGCCTGGTACGTGCCCGTCGTGGCGTAGGCGTGAGTGGCCGTGGGCGTCATGGCCGACGCGGAGGGGCTCCCATCACCCCAGTTCCACTGGTAGCTGGAGACCCCGGAGGGAATCGAGAACGACGAGCCGACTCCCTGCTCTAGCGCGGTCGCGTGGTTCTGAGCCGGGTCGCTCGAGGCCGAGGCGTTGAAGCTGAGCTGCTGTCCGACGACGGCGCTGCCTGGGGCCAGGAAGCTGGCCGTGGGAGCCGTGTAGGAGGTCTCGGCGGCCGCGCAGTTGCCGTCCAGATTGCTCCACAGCCGCTCCACCGCCCACGGGCCGTTCATTGCGTTCGGCTCGGCGTCGCATTTGTCGGCGATCTCACCGTTGAACGTCGGGTCATACCAGCCCAGTGGCGCGCTGTAGCCGGGCGACTCGGCCACCAGCGGGTCGTTGATCGACTCGGACAACTCGTGGCTGACGACCGAGGTCTGGTTCTGGAGGTCGCTGGAGCTCGCCCCGCAGAAGCCGAAGTTGGGGGTGCCTGAGCCGTTGTCCGGCATCGCTGCGTACAACACGTGGGTCGATCCGGTCAGGACGAACGAACCGTGGTAGGCGCAGAACCCGCCGTTGGCGTCGTACGCGCAGCCCCCGCCGCCGTCGAAGCACACGTCGTCGTTCGGAGGAAACAGCACCACGTACACGGTCGACAGGCCGTCCCCCGAGGGCGCCGGCAGCGTCCCGGAGTTGATGTTGTCGGCCAGCGCGGCCTGGATCGCGCTGTCCGCCACGGTAGCCGGGGGCGTCGCGCCCACCGATGGGTTGATCTGGACTGCTCCGGCGTAGCCGAACTGGTTGCTGGAGTTCTCGCCGGTCGTGTCCATGTACTGGGCCAGCACGCCCCCGATGTCCGACGTTGTCCCGTTCTGGCTGACGAGGTACCGGAAGAACCCGGGGTCGCCGGTGGTGGAGTTCGAATACGTCGAGCGGACGTCCGGGCCCCACTGGACGAGGACCACGTTCGCCGAGTGCACGACGGGCCCCCCGTAGTACAGGAGGTTGGAGGCCGACGCCCCAGCGGCCAGAGGGCCGAGCGCACAGCCGCCCGCAAGCAGCACGAGTGCAGCCAGTCGCCTGGCCAATTCTCGGCGCAGGGGTGATCGGGACGGCGAGGCCACCATAGGGGTCGCCTCGACCGCGGCGCGGCTACACCTTGAACTTCCCTAGCCGTTCATCAACTTATTGACGGCTGCGTGCACCGCGCTGGGAGTGACGGTCAGGGCGTCCCCGCCGTTCTGGAGCACCTCTGCCCCGGTGGGCTTGAGCACGTCAACCGGCGCCGAGCCACCGATCTCCGAGGCCATGAACATGCTCATCAGGGAGAAGCCGCCCATGTCGCTGCGTAGGGCCTGGGGCGCATCCCAGGATGCCCACGGCAGATGGATGAACGTGTCGAACGAGATCAGCTGCCCCTTGATCGCGTTGAGGATCTGCTGCTGCCGCTTCTCTCTCGTGAGGTCGTTCTCCGCTGGATTGCAGCTGTTCTCGCGCGTCCTGGCCAAAAGCAGGGCCTGCTCCCCGCTGAGCGTATGGGTGCCCGCGCTCAGGTTGAGATTGAACCCTCCCTGAGCCCTCCCGCCGCTGATCACAGAGCAGACCTTGTCGGTGTGGATCGTGATTCCCCCGATCGCGTCGATGAACTTGGGGAAGTTGGCCAGATTCACGATGATGATGTGGTTGATCTTCAGCCCGGTGAACTGCTTGATGGTCTTGATGGCCAGCGCCGGGCCGCCGAAGGCGTAGGCGGCGTTGATCTTGTTCATTCCGTAGCCCGGGATGTCGACGGCCGTATCTCGGGGAATCGACAGCCGCCGGGACGTCCCGCCGCCCACACGCCAGATCATGATCGTGTCCGACCTGGAGCCCGCGTCGTTGTAGTTGGAGCCGGGCTCCTTGGAACCGGGCCCGGTGCGTGGCCGTTGGTCGGTCCCGATGATGAGGACGTTGTCGGCTGAGAACAGCATGTTTCCGCCGGAGCTCAGCTGAGCCTTGGCGGAGGCGGGGATCGTTCCGGCCTGGTTGGAAGCGCTGATCATGAAGAGGACGAATGACAGTCCGAGCCAGAACACCAGCGCGATGACCAGGTACTTAATGACCCGGCGGACGGTGACCCGCCGGCCCGGGACGGTGGCCGGGCTGCCGCCTCGCCGCCATGGGAGTCGCCATCGCCGCTGCCCGTCCGACCCGGGACCGCGGAACTCCTCCGCCTGCTCTCCGCCCAGCCGCGATCGCAGGCCGCGGGGGCTTGAGCGGTAAATCGTGTACGGACGGTCCTGGAGGCCGCCCTGACTGCGTTCAGCGTCGTTGGGCATCGATTCGCCAGGTGGCAGTGGTCGGGAGCGCGCGGTATCTAACCGGCACCCCTACCAGTATCACCGCCGTCCCCCGGACCACCAATATAGTGACCGCATGCCCGCCCGGCGCATCATCGGCGTCGACATGGGCGGCTCAAAGCTGCTCGCCGGGGCGGTTGACGGCGAGCTCTCGGTTCACCACCGGACCCAGCGGAGCCTGACCGGGCTGGACCAGGCCGCGCTGATCGACGTATCCGTTGAAGCTGTGCAGGAGGTCCGTGAGTCGGCCGACGGCGAGGTCGGTGCCGTCGGCTTTGGGATCCCCTCGCTCATGGACGCGCGCACCGGCGTGGCGCGGCTTGCCGTAAACCTTCCTCTGCGCGACATCAGGTTCGCGGACGTCATGGCCGAGCGCCTCGGATTGCCCGTGTTCGTGGACAACGACGCCAACGTGGCCGCGCTGGCCGAGCATCGCGCGGGCGCGGCGGCGGGGTGCACCGAGGCCGTGCTGCTGACGATCGGGACCGGGATCGGCGGCGGGTTGATCCTGCGCGGAGAGCTCTATCGCGGGGCCACCGGGGCCGGCGCCGAGCTGGGCCACACGGTGATTGACATGGACGGTCCGCCCTGCCAGGGCAACTGCCCGAACCGGGGCTGCGTGGAGGCGATGGCGTCGGGCACGGCATTGGCCCGGGAGGCCCGCGAGGCCGCCGCCGGGGAGCCCGACTCGGCCTTGGCCCAGGCCCAGGCAGACGGCTACGAGCTCACCGGACCGCTTGTGACCGAGCTGGCCCACGATGGCGATGGGGCTGCGGTGGGCGTACTCGAACTGATCGGCACCCGGTTGGGGGTCGCCATCTCGAGCTTCGTGAACATCTTCAACCCCCAGGTGGTCGTGATAGGGGGAGGCGTGATGGCCGCGGGTGACCTCCTGCTGGAGCCGGCTCGGGCCGAGGTGGCGGCGCGGGCCCTGGGCCCGGCGAAGGAGGAGGTTCGGATTGTCCCCGCCGGGCTCGGCGTGGAGGCCGGGATGATCGGGGCAGCCGCGCTGGCGTTCGATGGGATCGGAGAGAGCCTCAGCGGAGCCGGGACATGAGCGGGCGACTGGTCGTCTGCCCCACCCCGATCGGCAACCTGGAGGACGTCACGCTCCGGGTCCTGGCCGCCCTGCGCGAGGCCGACGTCGTGGCCTGCGAGGACACCCGCCGGACCCGAGTGCTCCTGGACCGCTACGGCGTGTCCGCCCACTTGGTCAGCTATCACGAGCACAACGAACGCCCCCGGGCGGCCGAGCTGGTGCGACGGATGCGCTCCGGCGCCGTGGTCGCGCTCGTCTCGGACGCCGGCATGCCGCTGGTCTCCGATCCCGGCTTCGTCCTGGTCCAGGCGTGCGTGGCGGCCGGTCTGGCCGTGGAGGTGCTGCCCGGACCGTCCGCGGTCCTGGCCGCGCTGGTGGCCAGCGCCCTTCCCTCCGACCGCTGGCGATTTGCAGGCTTTTTGCCTCGCAAGCGGGGTGACCTGAAGCGGGTGTTCGCCGGGCCCGAGACGCTGGTGGCCTTCGAGTCCCCGCGGCGGGTCGCCTCCTCGCTGGGGTTGCTGGCCGAGCTCGATCCCCAGCGGCCGGTGGCGGTGTGCCGCGAGCTGACCAAGCTCCACGAGGAGGTGGTCCGCGGTACCGCCGCCCAGCTGGCCGCGCGGTATAGCTCGGCGCCGCCCCGGGGCGAGGTGGTGCTGGTCGTCGGCGGTGCCGCGGCGGCTGCCGGCCCGGACACGCGGCCGGCGCTGGAAGCTGTCCGGCGCCTGGTTGAGGCCGGCGCCAAGCCGCGGGCCGCCGCCTCGGTCGTGGGTGAGCTGACCGGGCTGAGCGCGAATACGCTCTATCGGGAGCTCACGCGCTCCTAGCTCACCAGCCCCGCCGCCATGTCCTTCTACATCACCACGGCCATCGATTACGTCAACGCCCAGCCTCACCTGGGTCACGCGTACGAGAAGATCGCCTGCGATGTGCTGGCCCGCCACATGCGCCAGCGCGGAGAGGACGTCTTCTTCCTGACCGGCACCGACGAGCACGGAGAGCCCGTGGCCGACGCGGCCAAGGCCCAGGGCCTCGAGCCCCGCGAGCTCGCCGACCAGAACGCCGAGCGCTTCAAGGATCTGGTCAGGCGTCTGAACGTCTCCAACGACTTCTTCATCCGGACCACCGACCCCGAGCACGAGCGGCGTGTGCAGGAGGTGCTCCAGCGCGTCCACGACAACGGCCACGTTTACAAGGGCCTGTACGAGGGCTGGTATTGCCCCCGGTGCGCCGATTTCAAGGTGGAGAACGAGATCCTGGAGGGCAACCTGTGCCCGATCCATGAGATCCCGCTGACCCGCGAGCGTGAGGAGAACTGGTTCTTTCGCCTCTCGACCTTCCAGGAGCCGCTGGAGCGCCTGTACGCCGAGCGACCCGATTTCGTGATGCCGCCCGAGCGCCTCAACGAGGCCCGCGCGTTTGTGTCCTCCGGGCTCCAGGACGTGTCGCTGTCGCGGGCCCGGCTGACCTGGGGAGTGCCCGTGCCCTGGGACCGCGACCAGGTGTTCTACGTCTGGTTCGACGCGCTCCTGAACTACTACACGGCTCTGGGCTATGCGCGTCCGGGGGAGGACCTGACCGATCGCTTCTGGCCCGCCACCTTCCACGTGATCGGTAAGGACATCCTCAAGTTCCACACGGTGTTCTGGCCCGCGCTCCTGATGGCGGCCGGCATCGAGCTGCCCGACCACGTCTTCGTGCACGGCTTCCTGCTTGGGGCCGACGGCCGCAAGATGAGCAAGTCGCTGGGCAACGTCCTGGACCCGTTCGAGGTCATGGAGGAGTACGGCACCGACGCTCTGCGCTTCTACCTGATGCGAGACGTCCCCTTCGGCTCGGACGGCGCGGTGGGCATGGAGTCGGTGCGGAGCCGTTACGACTCCGAGCTGGCCAATGAGTACGGCAACCTGGCCAGTCGGATCATCCGCATGGTTGTGCTCTACCGGGAGGGAGTGGTGCCGGCTGTGGCCCGGGACCCGGCCCTCGACGAGGAGCTGGAGGGCCTGCCCCAGGAGGTGGCGGCGCTGATGGATCGGGCCGAGCCCACGCGGGCGCTCGACCACATCTGGCGGAGGGTCAAGCGGCTCAACCGCTATGTGGAGGAGCGGGCGCCGTGGCAGCTGGCCCGCGACCCGGGCGACGGGGCCAAGCTGGACCAGACGCTGGCCTCGCTTGTCGAGGGCCTGCGCACGGTCAATGTGATGCTCGAGCCGTTCATGCCCGACACCACCGACAGGTTGCGCGAGGCCCTGGGGTCTCCCGGAGGTTCGGTCGGAGAGTTGGCGCCGCTGTTCCCCAAGCGGTGATCGACAGCCACACCCATCTGGGCTTCTGCGAGCCTCCCGACGCGGAGCTGGTCGAGGCCGCGGTGGAGGCGGGAGTGACCAGGATGCTCACCGTCGGGACGAACGGCGCGGGCTCCCGGGCCGCGCTCCAGGCGGCCGAGGACTTCCCTCAGGTCTACGCGGCGGTGGGCCGGCATCCGGGCGAGGCCACCGGGCTTTGACGACGCCGACCTGGCCGAGCTGCAAGGCCCTGGCGGCGCATCCCAGGTGCGTGGCCATCGGGGAAACCGGCCTTGACTACTACCGCGACCACGCTCCGCCGGGCCGATCAGGCCCGGGCCTTCGCGGCCCAGATCGAGCTGGCCCAGGAGCTGGACAAGCCACTGATCATCCACACCCGGGCGGCCGAGGAGGACACGCTGGCCACGCTGACCGAGCGAGCCGGTGGGCTGCGCGTGATCCTCCACTGCTTCTCCATGGCCGAGCGGATCGAGGAGTGCCTGCCGGCATCGCCGACTGGTGGATCTCGTTTGCCGGCAACATCACCTACCCCAGGGCTGAGGACCTGCGCACGGCGGCGCTCCGCGTGCCGGCTGACCGGCTGCTGGTGGAGACCGACGCTCCGTTTCTCTCGCCTCAGCCCGTGCGCGGCCAGCCCAACCAGCCCGCGTACGTGGTCCACACGGCCCGGGCGCTGGCCGAGGAGCGGCGCGTGAGCTACGGGGAGTTGGAGGCCGCGGTCGAGACCTCGGCGGCCGCGCTGTTTGGATGGTGAGCGCCCGCCGGCCCCGCCGCACCCGCGAGCTCGGCCAGAACTTCCTGGTCGACCGCAACATCCTTGATGTGATCGAGCGCCAGGCGGAGCTCGCCCCGGATGACGTGGTGCTGGAAATCGGGGGCGGGCTGGGCGTGCTGTCCGAGCGGCTGGCCGAGCGGGTCCGGTGGCTTCACGTCGTGGAGATCGACCGGCAGCTCGAGGACCGCCTCCGCGGGGCGCTCGGTCGCTTTGACAACGCGACGTTGCACATCGGCGACGCGCTCAAGCTGGACCTCGCCGCGCTTCAGCCGGCCCCCACGAAGATCGTGGCCAATCTGCCCTACTCGATCGCAGCCACGGTGATCCTGCGCACGATCGAGCGCCTGCCATACGTCGGCGAATGGCTCGTAATGGTCCAACGCGAGGTGGGGAGCGGCTGGCGGCCCAGCCGGGGACGTCCGCCTACGGCGCCCCCTCGGTGCTGGCGCAGGTCGCCTGCCAGGTGAAGATCGTGCGGGCCATCCCGCGGACGGTTTTCCGGCCGGTGCCGCGCGTGGACTCCGTGCTCGTGCGGCTGCGCCGCCACGATCGCGCCGCTGACCCACCGCTGCGCAAGCTGATCAACGACGCGTTCGCCCACCGGCGCAAGACGCTCGCCGGATCGCTCGCGCTCGCCCCGGGGTGGTCGCCGGATGTGCGTCAACGAGCAAGCGAGGCGCTGGAGGAGATGGGGTACCCGGGCGACATCCGCGCCGAGCGGCTCTCACCGGGCGATTTTCACCGCGTCCTGGCCAGGCTCGAGCAGTGAACGAGACCGCCCCGGCCAAGGTCAACCTGTGCCTGTTCCTGGGGGGCGTGCGCTCCGACGGGCGCCACGAGCTGGTCACGCTGTTCGAGTCCGTATCGCTGGCCGACGAGCTCGAGTTGACCGTCCTGGAGGGCGGGCCGGATCAGGTGAGCTGCCCGGGCGTCGAGGGGCCCAATCTCGTCTGGACGGCGCTCGAGGCACTCCGCGCCGGCGGCTGGGCCGGTCCGCCTGTCCGGATCGAGATCCGCAAGCGCATTCCGGTGGCCGCCGGGCTGGGAGGGGGATCGGCCGACGCCGCGGCCGCCCTCCGTCTGGCTCACGGCCTGACGTCCGTGCCCGTCGGCCTGGCCGAGCGGATCGCCCGCGAGTTGGGGGCCGACGTCCCGAGCCAGCTCAATCCCGGACTGTGGCTGGGCACGGGGGCGGGGGAAGAGCTCGAGCCGATGGCGCCGTTGCCGCCTCACGCCTTCGTGATCGTCCCCCAGGCGTTCCCGCTCTCGACCGCCGACGTGTACCGAGAGGCGGACCGGCTGGGGCTCGCGCGGAGCGCGAACGAGCTGGCGCGCTGCCGTCGGGAGGTCGAGGCTGCCCCGGTGAGCGCCGGCTCGCTTGTCAACGACCTGCAGCCGGCCACGCTGTCGCTGGCCCCGGTCGTGGCCCAGACGCTTGACGATGTCCGCCGAGCCGGGGCCGAGCCGGCGCTGGTGTGTGGCTCAGGGCCCACCGTGATGGGCATCCACTGGGGCGATCAGGCGGCGCTGCGGGCCGAGGAGGGTCTGGGACAGCTGAGCGGAAAATATCCCGGTGCGGTTATCGCCACGCCGTTTCGTGCGTCACAATGACCGCCAACAATGAGCAATGACACGATCACCTACGTCGTTGGAGCCAGCCTGGGCGTGATCGGGCTGACGGCGTTTTGCGCCCTGGTTCTGATTCCGGCGGTGACCGCGTACCGGCGGCCGCTTCAGCGCGCCGCGGCGGCGGTTCTGTCCCTGTACGTGCTCGCCGCACTGGTGGGCGTCGGGATCGTGCTCGGCGCGCTGATCGTGCTCGAGTGGCCCCGGGTCTTCTGAGCCCTGACGCCGGCGGGCTGGACGCGCTCGGTGCCATCACCGACGCCGTCGAGGCCGGCGCCGGCCTGCCCGAGGTGCTCCGCGCCGCCGCCCGGGCCCTGGACGCGAGCCTGATCCTGATCGACCGGGGCGGGACGGTGCTGGCCGTCGCCGCGCGCTCGCCCGCCGACGAGCGCTCGCTGATGCGCGAAGGCGACGACGTGACCGCGGTCGAGCTCAAGGTTTCGGACACGGCGGTCGGGACGCTCAGGATGCGGACCCGCGAGCACACGCCGGACGGCGCCCTGCTCCGCCTGGTCAGCACGCTGATCGCCTCCGAGATGGAGCGAACCCGGGCGCCCGAGCGGGCCTCCGTGGAGGCCGCGGCGTCGTTCCAGGCCGCGGTCCTGCGGCGGGGCTCGTTTGCCGACGAGGCCGACCTGCTGGCCCAGGGGCGGGAGCTCGGGCTCGACCTGGCTCGCGGCGGCAGCGTGATCGTCGCGCGGGCCCATCCGCGCACCCCGACCGAGGATGACTGGCGAGCCCGGCTGCTGGCGCTGGGGGCTCGAGGCGCGCGGTCCGTGGCGCCGGGGTCGATCGCCACTGCCAACATTGAGGACCAGGCGGAGATCGTCGTGCTGGTGCCCGACGGCGACGGCGAGGCGGGGCGGCGGGCCTGCTCGGCGATCGTGCGGGAGCTGGAGTCGGGGCTTCCTGGCTTCGCGTTCGCTCTGGGCCGCAGCCGCCACACCGCCGACCCGCTCGAGCTCCATCGCGCCGCCCGCGAGGCCCTGCTGGCCGCCAACGTCGTCGAGGGGGATCCCGGAGAGCACCGAGCTGGCCTACGAGCAGACGGGGACCTATCAGCTCCTCCTGCCCCACATGACTGATCCGGCCGAGCTCCGGCGCTTCTACGACGAGACCGTCCGACCGCTGGTGGCCTACGACGAGCAGTACGAGACCGACCTACTCGGGACGCTGGCCACGTTCCTGGATTGCGACGCCAACGTCAACGCCACCGCCGCGCGTCTGTTCACCCACCGGCACACGATCCGTTACCGCTTTGAGCGGGTGCGGGAGCTGACGGGGCTCGACGTCTCCTCCAGCGATGGGCGGGAGAAGCTCTCGCTTGGGCTAAAGGCGATGCGCGTCCTGGGCCTGGCCGCGCCACGGGGGCCGGCCACCGAGCCCGGCGCCGAGGCCGGCCGGGTTCCCCGCTGATCAGGCCAGCTCGGCCTGGACCACCGCGGCCATCGCGTCTCCGGCCACCAGCAGCGGCTCGGTCGTCCTGGACGCCCGGGCCAGCACGAACGCCCCCTCGAGCGCCGCCAGCATCGCCGTGATCAGCTCGCGGGCGCGCCGGGGGTTCAGCCCAGCGCGTTCCAGGCGCTGTGACCCGGCGGCGATCCAGCTCTCGAACACCTCGGCGCAGGCCACCCGCATTTGTTCGCTCACGCTTGAGACCTCCAGGGCGACGGTGGCGATCGGGCAGGCGTCGGCGTAGTCCGTCTCCTCCAGGTGGGCCGCCGCGCCGGCGAAGAACAGTCGCACGCCGGTGACGGGATCAGGCGCCGGATCAAACACCGCCTCAATCAGCTGCCCGTACACGGCACCGGAGGCCCTGATCGCCTCGGCTCCCAGCTGCTCCTTGCCGCCGGGGAAGAAGTGGTACAGCGACCCGAACGGGGCCTGAGCCGCCGTCACGATCTGCTTGACGCCGGTGGCGTTGTAGCCCTGCCGGGCCAGCAGGTCCGAGCTCGCTTGGACGATCCGGTCGCGGGTCCCGGGCCGGGGCTCCTCCGTCTGTCGCGTCGACACAGCCATTTCGGGTATGGTACTCGCTAGAGCGATCAATCTAGTACGTGGAGGACGCCGATGCTCTCATGGCTGGCCAAGCAGCTGATCTCACGCGTGATGGCGGCGAACCGGCGGGGCGACCTCCGCCCGACGCTGGCGCTCGACCGCCCGGACGTGAAGTTCGTATTCCCCGGCTCCAACTCGTGGTCGGGCACGTTCCTCGGCAAGGACGCCCACCGTCGGTGGCTGGAGCGACTGGTCCGCGTGGGCGTGAAGACAGAACCCGACGAGGTGGTGGCCGCTGGGCTCCCCTGGAACCAGACGGTGTGCATCCGGGGAAGGTCGTGGTGGGACAACGCGGCCGGCGAGCGGGTCTACACGAACCGGTTCGTGATCTGGGCCCACCTGAAGTGGGGCCGCCTCAAGGTGTACGAGGTCTACGAGGACACCGAGAAGGCAGCCGGGTTGGACGCCTATCTGGCGGCCCACGAGCCGGCGCTCGCCGCCGTCTGACGGACCGCCCAACGCAATTAGGATCGCCCGGCAGTGGCGATCGCGATCATCACCGGCTCGGGCACCCACGCGCTTCCAGGCTATGAGGGGGCCGAGCCGGTCGTGGTCGAGACGCCCCACGGCGTGACCGAGGTCTCACGCGGCCGGTACGCGGGCGTCGAGGCGCTGCACCTCTCCCGGCACGGCGCCGGGCACCTGCGGCTGTCCAACCACGTCACCCACCGGGCCAACGTCTGGGCGCTGAAGGAGCTCGGCGCCACGGCCGTCGTGGGCTGCACGGCGTGCGGCGCGGTCGACCCGACGCTCGAGCTCGGATCGCTGGTCGTGTTCGACGACCTCCACTTCATCTCAAATCGGCTCCCCGACGGCTCGCTGTGCTCGTTCTGCACCGTGGCCGGCGAGCCGGGCCGCGGTCACTGGATCCTCCACGGCGGGCCCTTCTCTCAGGACGTCCGGACCGCCCTGGTTGAGGGCGCCACCGCCGCGGGCCAGCCGGTGCTGGCCTCGGGCACGTACGGTCATGTCGACGGCCCACGGTTCAACACTCCTACCGAGATCGCCCAGCTGGCCGCGTGCGGCGTGACCGCCGTCAGCCAGACCGGCGGACCCGAGACGGTTCTCTGTGGCGAGCTCGAGTTGCCGTACGCGCTGATTGGCTTCGTGACCGACTTCGCCAATGAGGTCAAGCCCGGTCAGACGACTCCGGTGGCCGAACTGATCAGCCTGATGGGTCAGAGCAGCTCGGCCTTCGCCGCCGTGCTGGCCGGCGCCCTGCCCAAGCTGGCCTCCGGCGCCCCGGCCGCCGCCGGGACCATGTACCGCTTCGAGCACCCGTGACGCCTCCGGCCGTGCTCCTGGCCCCCCTGGGCGATCGGGGGCGGAACGAGCTCGTGGGCGCCCTCGGCCCGGAACGCGGGCGAGCCATCGTGGCGCTGCTCGAATCGCAGGCCGAGGAGTGGGCACGTGAGATCGGCGACGGGGAAGTGCACGTGTCAGAGCCGGGAGCCGATCTGGCCGCCACGGTAGAGCGGATCGCGGGCGAGGCGGATCGCCCTGTGGCGGTCCTGTGGCCCGCGCTGGCGCGGCCACGACCCGATCTCGCGGGGGCCGTCCTGGACGATCTGGCCGCTGGCTGCGAGGTGGTATTCGGACCGCTCGTGGACGGCGGGCTTTACCTTCTCGGCTTCCAGCGGCCGCTGCCCCTGGTGGCCGATCTGCTGGCCGGAGATGTGGCGCCCGACGGGTTCGCCGCCGCCCTGTCCGTGGCCGCGGAGTCGGGCCTGGAGATCGGCTATCTGCGGCCCGAGCGCTCGCTGGCCAGCCGCGACGGGGTCGCGCTGGCCCTGGCGGACCCGCTGACTCCCGAAACCATCAAGCAGCTGCTCCAAAATCCGGCGTAAACGGATGTTGTAGGGCGCTCCCGAGCGCCGCGGTATCTGCCGATCAGCCTTATATGAGGCGGTTATGGACCGTTGCTGTCCGGTCTGCCCGTGACACGGGCGGCTTCGCCTTGCTCGAGGTCCTCGCCGCGACCGTCGTTCTGGCGGTCGGGCTGGGGGCGGTTTTCCAGATGTTGGTGGCCGCCGCCCACGTGAGCTCTACCGATCGCGTTCGACAGACCGAGACGAGCGTGGCCCGGGAGCTGATCGAGGATACCCAGAGCCTGGCGTACTCCCAGTTGACACCGACCGCGATCGCCTCCGCGCTTCAGTCGATGGTCAGCGGCTCCACGGCCTCCGGGGCGACCCTGACCGTGAACAGGCTGATCGCCGGACAGGCCCAGAACTCCCTCGCCTTCACCGCCACCTTCACGGCCTGCTCGATGGACGACCCGGCCGATGGAACCGGGAACCACAGCCAGCCGCCCACCAGCGGCGGGTCGTGGTGCGCCGATGTCGGCTCGAGCGGATCCACCGACGCGACACCCGACGACTACAAGCGAGTGTCCGTGGTCGTCGCGCCGGGCAATGGGCACACGACCCCGACCGTCCAGCAAACGGCGCTGATCTACAACCGCCCCACGCATGGACCGGCGGTGTCGTGCCTGAGCGTCAACGCGACCTGTCCCGGAGCCAACCAGACATACAGCACCGGGACCCAGCTGACCTTCAACGTGACCACCACCACGCCCGCGGCCTCGATCGAATGGCTGGTCAACGGGAGCAGGCCAGCCAGCTCGCAGCTCACCTCGGGCGAGCTTGATCCATACACCCCGTCCACGACCGCCTCCACCTTCACCTGGGTCTTCCCCAGTGCGGACGGCACCTACACGATCTCGGCCGTGGCCTTTGACGTCAACGGCAACTCGGGCTCCAAATCCACGCTCCAAATCACCCTGAACCTCCATCAGGCGGTTCCGCCGGCCACCGTTCAGGCCGGCTACAACTCGCAGATCGGGGGCGTGGACATCGAGTGGGTACCGAGCACAGACCAGGACGTCCTGTACTACAACGTCTACCGCTCGGTGGGCGGCGGGACCCCGGTCAAGGTGTGCTCCGCTGTCAATGGGCTCGGTTGTGACGACCTCTCAGCTCCCTCACCGCTTCCCGAGCCCGCGACCTGCCAGTCGCCACCTCAGAGCTTCACCACCACGGACTATTACACGGTGAAGGCAGTTGATACGAACCCCTCCAACGGACAGCCGCGCGAGAGCTCGCAAGCGTCGACTCCCGTGGACGCCAATCTGTGCGACCACCCGCCCTCGGCCCCCACCAACCTGCAGGGGACGGCTTCGGGTGGGCAGGTGAACCTGACGTGGACGGCGCCCACGGATCCCGATACGGGCGACTCGATCCAGTTCTGGCGAATTTACCGATACACCGGCACTGGCCCGAACTTCCCAGGGGATCGGTACGACTTCATCGGCGCGGTGGACTCGTCGAACAACCAGATAACCACCTTCACCGATTCCTCACCCGATCCCGGCGGGGTGCAGCAGAACTACTGCGTGACCGCCGTGGACACGCACATGAACGAGTCGCCATGCTCAAGCGCGGTCACGGGATGAGGGGCCGGCTCACGAGCGTCCTGAGCCAGGAGGGCGGCTTCAGCCTGGTCGAGCTGCTGGTCGCCATGGTCCTCGCCGTCGTCGTCTTCGGGGCCATCCTGGACGTGCTGATCAACTACACCCACGAATACACAGGCAGCCAGCAGCGGCTCGACTCACAGGACTCGGCCCGTCTGGGCATCGACCGGATCGTCCGTCAGCTGCGCAACATCGCCAGCCCGGTGACCGCGCCGAAGCTCCTGGAGCGGGCGACGCCCTACGACATCGTCTTCCAGACCATCGCGACACCCGGTACGACCAACGTGAGCTGTGGATCAAACACCACCTGTGACGAGCGAGTCCGGTACTGCATCCCGCAGGACACCGCTCAGGGCTCCCGGGCCGATGAGGTGGTCGTCGGGGAGACCCAGTCGTGGACCACGGCCAGCGCCCCAGCCAGCCCCTGGAGCTCGGACCCGTCGGTGACGATCCCCTGTCCCGACACCTCGCTGCCCTCCGGCGTGACGAAATCGGTGGTCGTGGCGCCCTCGGTCACCAACCGGTATCAGGGCCGAACCGACCGGCCCGCGTTTACATTCAACAACGGCACCGCTCCCAGCGATTTGAGCACGGTGTTCACGGTGCAGATCGACCTGTTTGTCAATCCGACGCCCACGGTGCCCGCGGCCGAGTCTGAGCTGAGAAGCGGGGCCTTCCTGCGCAACCAGCCTCGATCGCCGGTGGCCAACTTCACATACACGGATACGGGCGGCGGCGGAGTGCTGCTCAACGCCGGTCCGTCATACAGTCCGGATGGCGAGGACCTGACGTACGCCTGGACGTGTACCTCGAGTTCCTGCCCGAATAACTCCGCGCTGACAGGGTCCGATCAGGGCCTCATCGACTGGTCACCGGGAGCGGGCACGTACACGGTGCAGCTCACGGTGACCGATCAGACGGGGCTAACCGCTACCTCAACGCAATCGGTGACTGTGACATGAAAAGAATCAGTTTCGCTGCCCAGGAATCAGGCTCGGCGCTAATCGCCGGGGTCATCGTCCTGATGGTCATCATGCTCATGGGCGCCGTGGCCATCCAAGCCGCCGACGTCCAGACTCATCAGACTGCCCACGAGCGCGCCGGGGAGGCTGCCTTCAACGTGGCTGAGAGCGCACTGGACGCCGAAAATGCCGCCCTGGCTCAGGCCTGGCCGGCGAGTTCGGCCACCGCGTGGCCGGCTTGTACCCAGGCCTCAACGACGAGTTCGACCTGTCCTCAAGCAGGGATCTCGACCGGCTACAGCACGACCTACGCGGGCTCGGTCTACAAGTCCCCCACTTGGAGCGTCCAGGTGATCGACGACAACGTCAGCGGAGTCGCGGACCCCAACTTCTACTCGGACTCGATTCTGACCAACGCCGGGCTCGCCCACTACGACGCAAACGGTGACGGCAAGCTTTGGCTCCGGGCGTCAGCCACGATCGCCGGCCAGACTCGTACGCTCGTGTCGCTCGTAACACGGCAGTCGTTCGTGGTCGACCTGCCTCAGAACACTCTCACGTCCGGAGGCGTGATAACGAGCAACAACGGAAACAAGATCCTGATTGAGTCGAAGGATCCAGTCAGCGGGTTGGTAGGGCTGGTCGCGCTGCGTTGCAACGGCAGCCCGGCCCGTGGAGCCAGCTGTGCCGGCTGGGATCCCGGTCACGGGCAGCTCGATCCAGCGGGCTCGTATCAGGTCAACTACACCGATCCGACCGGGGCTTACCAGACGCTATCCAACGGCGAAATCGAAGCGCTCAGGCTGAGCGCGCAATCCAGCGGGACCTATTACCCGACGGGCACCTGCCCGCCCGCGGGGCAGGCCGGGGTGCTGTTCGTTGAGAATGCAAACTGTTCATACACAGGGGGTACATGGGACTCCGACAGCTCGCCGGGGGCCTTCATCGTCGCCAGCGGATCGCTGACCATCAGCGGCAACGCAGACTTCTATGGGATCGTCTACATGGCCAACGGTCAGGGAACCGTTCCCTCCAGTGGTGCCTGCACCTCCGCGCAGCAGGATGCCGTCTTCACGTTGCATGGCAATGCGACCCTCCACGGCGGCCTTTTCATAGACAAATGCGGCACCGCGGCCGTGGGTGAGAGTGGCACGGACCTCATTTACGACACCAAGGCTTTTGCCGGCCTCCACACATACGCCACCCCCTCGCTGGCCCTAAGCACGTTTAGGCTGCTCGGGAACAGCTGAGGGTCGAACCTAGTCGCAGGTTGCTGCGCCGACGGGGCGGGGCTGTGCCGCGAGCCGGGTCGGGCGGTAAGGTGGCTGTCGAACCCCTTCAGCCGACAGCTTTACCGTCGCACGGGAAGCAGGGCTAGCAAGGCAATGGGGAGTGGTGTAACGGCAGCACGCGAAGCTTTGGACTTCGAGGCGGAGGTCCGACTCCTCCCTCCCCAGTTGGTGGTTCCGTCCGCGCCGGATGCGAACATTTGTTCGTGCGAGCGTTTCCACCGCCTTTCTCCGAGGCCGACCTCAGGGCGGCCGTTGCCGAATCCGAGTGCTGGTCGGATGCGCTGCGACGACTGGGCTATGAGCCGAAGGGGCACAACTACCGGACCCTGAAGCGATACACGAGGCAGTGGGACATCTCAACGGACCACTTTGACCCGAATGCCGGTCGCAAGAGAGCCGGACGGGCGCAGCGCATACCGCTGGCAGATGTGCTGGTCGAGAACTCCAGATACCCACGCGGAAAGCTCAAACGCCGGCTGCTAGAGGCCGGGTTGAAGAAGCCCGAGTGCGAGCTGTGCGGTCAGGGAGAGCTATGGCACGGGAAGCGCATGTCGCTCGTTCTCGATCACATCAACGGCGTCGCCAATGACCATCGGCTGGCGAACCTGCAGCTCGTGTGCGCCAACTGCGCGGCGACGCTGGACACACATTGCGGTCGCAACATCCCGCGCGAGCGTGAATGTCCGAGCTGTGGCCGCGCCTTTGTGCCGCGAACCATGCAGCACCGCTACTGCTCTCAAGACTGCTGGGGGGCCGTGGCAGCCCAGCCATATGCGGGCGTCCCGCATTCCGAGCGGCGCAAGGTCCCACGACCATCGTACGAGCAGCTCAAGCAGGACCTTGACGTGATGGGCTACTGCGCCGTCGGCCGGGAGTACGGCGTCTCGGATAATGCCATCCGGAAGTGGATTCGCTGGTACGAGCGCGGCAGCGGCGCGCCGCATGATGAACGACAGGGAGCGGACGATTTGGATGCCGCTGCGTGAGTCGTGGTGCCCGTCCCTGTCCCCGCCTCTCCATCCCATACCATCAACCTGTGAGCCCGCCGCTTGTCGTGATCCTGGCTGCGGGGGAGGGCACCCGTATGCGCTCGCACACGCCGAAGCTGCTGCACCCCGTGTGCGGACGGCCGATGATCGCCTGGTCGGTGGCCGCGGCCCGGGAAGCCGGCGCTGGTCAGGTCGTGGTCGTCCAGGGGCCGGGCCGGGAGCTGGACGGAGCGCTGGGCGACGGCGTGGTCGTGGCCATTCAGGAGCAGGCGCGGGGGACGGCCGACGCGGTCCACTCGGCGGCCGAGCAGATCCGGGAGAGTCAGGCGCAGACCGTGATCGTCGCCAACGGCGACCACCCGCTGGTCAGTCCGCAAACGATTGAGGAGCTGGCCGAGGCGCACGCCAGCACGGGCGCGGCGGCCACGATCGCCACGGCGATCCTGGACGACCCCGCCGGCTATGGCCGGGTGGTCCGAGGCCCGGATGGCACGGTGGAGCGGGTGGCCGAGACCAAGAGGCCCGGCGACGCCACCGAGCTCGAGCTCCACATTAGGGAGGTCAACACGGGGCTGTTCGCGTTTGACGCCGAGGAGTTGCTGGCTGCGCTGGAGCGGGTGAGCAGCGACAACTCCCAGGGCGAGTACTACCTGCCCGATGTTCTGCCGATCATCCGCTCGGACGAGCGGACGGTCCTGCCCCATGAGGTCTCCGATCCCGGCGCGATGATGGGCGTCAACGACCGGGTTCAGCTGGCCCGCGTCCGGGCGTTGGCCCAGGCCCGCATCCACGAGCGGCACATGCTCAGCGGCGTCACGATCGTCGACCCCAGCACGACGGTGATCGACGCCGATGTGGAGATCGCCGCCGACGCCGCGATCGCCCCCTTCACCAGCCTTCACGGCGCCACGCGGGTCGGCACGGGCTCAACGGTGGGCCCGGCGAGCACGCTCATCGACACAACCGTGGGCGAGGGGTCGAAGGTCATCCACTCCTACTCCGATCGGGCCCAGATCGGCGACCGGGTCAGCGTCGGACCGTTCGCATACCTGCGGCCCGGGACGATCCTGCACGAGGGCTCGAAGGCGGGCACGTTCGTGGAGCTAAAGAACTCCGAGATCGGGGCCGGGTCCAAGGTCCCCCACCTGTCCTACATTGGCGACGCCACAATCGGGGAGGGGACAAACATCGGCGCCGGCTCGATCACGGCCAACTACGACGGAACGAGCAAGCATCGCACGGAGATCGGCTCCGACGTGTTCATCGGCGTGGACACGATGTTGGTCGCCCCGGTGACCGTGCACGATCACGCGTACACCGGAGGCGGTTCCGTTATCACCAAGGACGTCCCGCCGGGCGCGCTCGGGATCGCCCGCGAGCGCCAGCGGAACATCGAGGGCTATACGGATCGTCGCAAGGAGCGGGAAGAGCCCGGGCGATGAGTCAGCAGCCGAGCAACGCCGTCATCCCCCGGACGTAAACTCGGATCGCGCATGAGCGTCCTGGAAACGCATCCTGCTGCCAACGACCTGCGGGTCGAGTACAGCAAGCGCTTGATGCTCGTCTCCGGCCGGGCCAACCCGGGGCTCGCGGCCAAGATCGCCGACAAGCTGGGGGTTGAGCTGGCGCCGATGACCCTCAAGACATTCGCCAACGGCGAGGTCTACTGCCGGTTCGAGGAGTCCGTGCGGGGCGCTGACGTGTTCATCGTCCAGCCCACCTGCGGCAACCCGGACACGGGGCTGAGCGCCAACGACGCGCTGATGGAGCTGATGGTCATGGTCGACGCGGCGGTGGGCGGATCCGCCCACCGGGTGATCGCGGTCAGCCCGTGGTACGGCTATTCGCGCCAGGACAAGAAGTCGGCCCCGCGGGAGCCGATCAGCGCCCGCCTGGTGGCCCGGATGCTCGAGGCCGCAGGCATCGACCGGATCGTCACGATGGACCTGCACTCCGGCCAGATCCAGGGCTTTTTCCAGAAGCCGTGCGACCACATGACGGCGCTGTTCATGCTCACCCAGTACTTCGCCGACCTCGGGCTGGAGGATCTGGTGATCGTCGCGCCGGACGCCGGCCGAGTGAAGCTGAACAAGGCGTTTGCCTCCAAGATCGGGGCCGACCTGGCGATCCTCAACAAGGAGCGCCCGGCCCAGCAGGTGGCCGAGATCGGCTACGTGATCGGCGATGTGGCCGGGAAGACCGCCGTGCTGGTGGACGACATGATCGGCACTGCGGGCACCCTCAAGGCCGCGGCCCAGGCGGTCCACGATGCCGGCGCTCGCCGCGTCTACGCCGCCGCCACCCACGGCAACTTTTCCGGGAGCGCCTGGGAGAACCTGGCCGCAGCCGGACTCGAACAGATCGTGGTCACGGACACGATCCCGCTGCCCCCGGGCGCGCCGGACAACGTCCGGGTCCTGTCCTGCGCCGATTTGCTCACCAACTCGATCCGCCAGATCTTCACTGACGGCTCGGTGAGCGACGTTTTCGGCGGCGAGAATCAGCTCTTCTGAGGAGCCCGACCGGCCACGGGCTCGGGGCCGTCGGCGGAGGCGGCCGGGCGCTCAGCCGGTATTCCCCGCGAGCCTGGCCACCTCGTCGCCGGTGCACGGAGCCTTGGCCGGAACCGCGATCGCCTTCCCGCCCGTAACCCGGGTCCCGGATGCGTTGGCCAGAAGATCGCCGCCGGCGCACTTGCCGGAGGTGTCCTTGGCGGCAAAGGCCAGGTACTGGATGCCCTTGGCCTTGGCGGCGACGAAGCCAAATCCCGAGATATGCGAGGGGTCGGCCGGGATGGCGGACCCGTTGGCCGGCGCCCAGCCAGGAACCAGGCCCTGGGACGTGAGCGTCGTCCCGGGCTTGGCCAGGGCCAGCAACTGCTTGACCTCGTCAGGGGCGCTCGTGACCACAGCTCGCGGAGACGGTGCGGAGGTGGTGGCGCCGTTCGCGGACAGGGTGGTCGTGGTGGCGCTCGTGGCTCCGGTGGCGGTGCCGCTCAAGGACGGGCTGAATGCGCCCTTTCCCGATGACGAGGAGGACCCACACCCGGCCACGGCCAGGGCGAGCCCGGTCACCACCGACAGGGTGATCGGTCGGATCCGGCTGGACAGGAGCGACAACATTCCCCGGGCAGTGTGCTGCGAAAACCAAACCAGCGCTACACCGGCCGTGTCACCCCGCGGGGCGGGGCGCGTCCGATGAGCACCGGGAGCGCCCGAGCCGCCGCGCTGATGGAGATGCTCGGGCTGACCGAGGAGGAGCTGTGCCGGGTGCTCGACGTGGATCCGCTGTCGCTGCTCTCCGACCAGCTCGAGCACAGCACCCAGCTCCCGATTCTGTTCGAGATGTGCCGGGAGGCGGGCGAACGGCTCGGGCCGGCGACGCTCGGCCGGTGGGTCAGGGCGGCCGGACCGCACGGGCGGCCGATTGATGCCCTGCTGGCCCGTGACTTCGCCCGCTTCGAGGATGCGCTGGACGACCTGGCCGACCGTGGTTTCGTGCTCCGGGCGGGCTGAACGTGCCCTTTGCCCACTCATTCCGGGTCCGGTACGCCGAGTGCGACCCGCAGGGTGTCGTGTTCAACGCGCATTACCTGGCCTACCTGGACACGAGCATCACCGAGCTGTGGCGGGAGGCGGTGGGCGGGTATCAGCCCATGATCGACCGGGGAATCGACATGGTCGTGGTCGAGACCACGCTGCGCTTCCACCGGCCGGCTCGCTTCGACGACCTGCTCACGCTCGAGGTGGAGATCAGCCGTCTGGGGAACACGAGCATCTCCAGCGCCCATCGCATCACCCGCGACGACGATCTGGTGCTGGAGGGGTCCCTACACCACGTGGTGGTCGACCTGGAGACCCGCTCCAAGACGCCGATCCCGGACTGGATCCGCTCGGGGCTCGAGCGCTGGACGGCGTAGCGGCTACGGGCTCGAGCGCTGGACGGCGTAGCGGCTCGCTACCACTCGCCCCGCCCGCGCTTCTTGTCCTTCTTCTTGTCCGGCTCCTTGCCCGGCCAGACGCCGGTCAGGTACTCAAAAGTGCGTGCCGCCGCTCGGTCCGCGGCCGCGGCGATGCTGGCCATCGTCGCCGCCTCAAGCGCCGCCGCGCCGACCACCTTGCCCAGGCTGGCGTTGGGCGCGGTGGGATCGGGCGGATCGGCGTTGTCGACCTTGGCCCAGAGCGATCTGAAGGCCCCCCGGCCCAGCCGGGCAGCGATCCCCGAGGCGATCAGCGCGAACGGCTTGTAGAGGAGCTTCATCGCCGCCTCAGCGTATCCCGAAAGCCACCGAGAGGAAGCTCGCGCCGAGGGGAAGCTCTCACCGAGAGGAAGCTCGCGGCGATCAACGTCTGCCGAGAACGGCCGGCTGGCCTTCTGGTGAGGCCAGCCGCCGCCGACTACGGTAATTGTTAACGCTCAACCCGCAGATTTGCAGGGCAAGGATGATCGACGAGGATTCCCACGATCAGAACCAGGCCGAGGAGCTGCTCCGGCGCGCCCTGCTCGACGATGCCAGCACCGCGGCGGTGTCACTCAAGGTGGGCGGACTGCCCCTGAGCGAGACCGTGACGATCATCTTCCACGGGCGGCGCGACCTGGGCACGCTTCAGACCTACGTCACGCCCGGGGGTCTCGGAGCGGGGACGACGGTGGCGGCCAGCGAGCTGCTCCGCGTCCCCTGCGACCTGGATCTGGCTGACGCCGAGGATCGGGCCGAGGCCGAGCGGCTGTACGTGGAGCAGGCCAGCACACTGCGCGACGCCCTGGTCGGCGCCGATGTCGTGCTGAATGTGTGGCGAGAACCGCTGGGCGACCTGATCGGCGCCGAGGTGGCGGTGGATCACTCGGTCGAGCTCTCGGTCAGGCTCCCGGCGCACCGGCTGCTGCCCACGGCCCTGATCGCGCCGGACACGCGTCTCGTGGTCACCCCAGTGTGCGGGGCGCGCACGCTGGCCGAAGGCCGACCGCCGATGGGGATCGCCTGTGCTCAGCAGGACGTGGCGCGCGTCTACCCATTGGCCGACGACCCCGAGCGGTGCGTTGAGGACTTCCTGGCCCTCGTCGCCGAGCACGCTCAGACGCTGGCCGAGCGGCTGGACCACCAGGAGGCCTCGGTGGAGCGCTTTCTGGAGCTCCAATAGCGGCCGCCGCCCGGGGGCTGGTTAGCCTCCGTCCGTGCGCCGCCCGATTCGCCTGCTCCTGATCGCCCTGGCCGTGCTGCTGTTCGTGGCGATCAGCGCGCTCCTGGCCAGGGCACTCAGCATCGACGGTGCGGAGCGGGCGGCGATCGCCAGGCTCGTGGGGGACGAGGCCCGTGGCGACACTCCGGCGATGGTCAGCCTCCTGTCAGGGTGCGGACAGAGCCCCTCGTGTCGGGCCAACGCTGCTCAAAGGGCGGCGGCGCTCAGGCATCCGGGCCGGATCCTGATCGTCCAGGTCAACCCCTCCGCCGGGTTCTCGCTGACCAGCACGGTGGGCACCGCTCGGGTCGTGTGGCGGGCCGGCGGGGAGCTGCCGGTCGTTCAGTGCGTCCGGGTGCGCCGGGCGGGCAACGTGGTCAGCGGGCTCCACATTGAGCTACTGACCATCAGCCGCCGGATCGGGTCGGGCTCCGACTGCGCGGGCACTGCGAACTCGGATTACTAGAGCCCTAGACCCGGACCGGACGGCGGTCAGGCTCGCGCGCCGGACGACGGGCGGGCCGCGGGAGCAGGTCGCGCAGGCGGCCCGGCTCGCGCAGCCGGATCCGCGAGGGCTCGGCGTCGGGGAGCGGAATCCCGCCGCTGGGCCGGACCGGTGTCTGGGGAACCGGTCGGCGCAGGCCGCCGCCGCCGCCGGATCCCCCGCCCGGAGGCTGAGGCGGCTCGGGCGGGTTACGGATCGCGGGGACGATCAGCAGGACAGCGCACACGAGACCCAGGACGTGCATCCCTCCGACCATCAAGACCAGCTGCGCTGCGCTGGACATGGATTAAGGGTACCCCTCGCGACAAGCGTCATACCCGGGGTACCGACCCCTCGCTACCATCGGCGCTCGGATGGCTACCACCCAGGGCACACAGCTGGCGGTGCAGGCGCGCGAGCCCGACGGCTCGCGGGCAGCCCGGCGCCTTCGCCACACGGGCAAGGTCCCGGGTGTCGTCTACGGCGGGGGCGAGGACCCCGTTGCGTTTGAGGTCGACGCTCGCGAGCTCCGCCTCGCCCTGGCTCACGCGGGAGCCGTGCTCGACCTGGCGATTGATGGCGCGGGCGCCTCGCCGGTGGTCCTGAAGGAATTGACCCGTCACCCGGTCACCGGCGCGACGACCCATCTCGACCTGCTCCGGGTCCGTCTGGACAAGCCGATCCACGCCACGGTGATCGTGGAGCTGGAGGGCGCGGAGGACGCGCCGGGGGCCAAGGAGGGTGGAGTGCTCGAGCAGATCACGCGCGAGCTTGAGATCCAGGCCCTGCCCACGGACATTCCGGATGCCATCCGCCACGACGTCTCAGCGATGGTGATCGGCGACACCGTCAGCGTCGAGGCTCTGACGGCACCGCCGGGCGTCACGATCCTGACCGATCCGGAGGCCGTGATCGCCACCCTGACTCCGCCCCGGCTTCAGATCGAGGAGGAGGAGATCGAGGAGGAGACCGAGCTCGTGGGCGAGGGCGAGGCCGGCGAGGAGGCCGAGGGCGCCGACGGAGGCGAGGAGCCTGCCGGCGAGGGCGAGGGCGGCGAGTAGGCCACGCACGCCGTGCGCTTCGGGACGCCCCGGGCCGACTGGCTGATCGTCGGCCTCGGAAACCCGGGATCGGAATACGTCGGGACCCGGCACAACCTCGGCTTCGAGGTGGCCCAGGAGCTGATCGCGCGCTGGGGGCTGCCCAAGCCCAAGTCCAGGTACCGCGGCCTGGTGACCGACGGGCGGACGGGCCCGGGCGGGCCTCGGGTGGCCGTGCTGCTCCCCCAGACCTACATGAACGAGGCCGGCCGGTCCGTCGGGCCGGCCCGCGGGGCGTTCAAGGTTCCACTGGACCGAGTGCTCGTGCTCCACGACGAGATCGACCTGCCGTTCGGACGGATCCAGCCTCGAACCGGCGGCGGCGTCGCGGGTCACAACGGGCTCAAATCGGTCAGGGACGGACTCGGGTCCTCGGACTTCAGCCGCATCCGCGTCGGCGTCGATCGGCCGGCGAGCACCGATCCCGAGCGCGTCTCGGCCTACGTTCTGGGCCGCTTCCGCGAGCCCAAGGACCAGGTCCAGGCTCTGATCACCGCGGCCGCCGACGCGGCCGAAGAGCTCGTCCTCGGGGGCCCACCGCCGACATAGACTGAGACAGGGATGCTGTCAAGCCTTCTCTCTCACGCCGACCTGGATCCCCAGGCCGTCGCCCTGGCCGAGCGGGGGGGTTCGGCCTTCGTCTCCCAGTCGCTCCAGCCCTACCTGCTGGCGGCGCTGCTTGACCGCAACCAGACCGAGCCGGCGATCGTGGTGGCCGGCGACGACCGCCGGGCCCGAGAGCTGGCCGGCGGGCTGAGGGCGTGGCTCGACCCACGGCCCGTCCGGTACTACCCCAGCCGCGGGGTCACCTACGAGTCGCACCTGGCCCCGCCGCCCCACCTGGTCGGCCTGCGGATCGCCGCGCTGGACTCGCTGCTGGATGACGACGGGAGCGCTCCCCCGGTGGTTGTGGTCAGCGCGGTGGCGCTGTCCGAGAAGGTCCCCGATCCGTCGCTGCGCCCGCATGGGTTCGTGCTCCGCGCGGGCGAGGAGCTCGACCTGGACGAGGGTGCCCGTCGCCTGGTGGCCGCCGGCTACGAGCGGGTCGACCAGGTCGAGGATCGGGGCCAGTTCGCGATCCGGGGCGGCCTTCTGGACCTGTTCTCGGCCACCGAGGACCGGGCGGTCCGGGTCGAGCTGTTCGGCGACGAGATCGAATCGTTGCGATGGTTCTCCACCTTCACCCAGCGATCGCTGGGCGAGGCGCAGGCCGTCGAGGTCGCGCCCGCGGCCGAACTCGACGAGGAGCATCGCGAGCTGGCCGAAATAGCCGCGCTTGAGGAGGCCGCCGAGCGGCCGGACATCGCCGAGCTCCTGCCCGTGGAGGACTTCCACCCCTTCCTGGAGCTGGCGCCCGCGCAGGCCACGATTCTGGTCGCGGGCGAGGAGGACCTGGCGCCCGCCCTGGCCGACCACTGGCAGGACGTATGCGCGGCCTTCCACGACCAGGACGCGCACCATCTGTACGTCGCGCCGGAGGCGATCCACGCGGCGTTGGCCGACCGGGCTCGCATCCGGCTCTCCGGCCTGGACCAGAACCAACCCTTCTCCTTCCACGCCCAGGCGGCCGACGTCCAGGCTCGGGGCGTCAGGGAGGCCGAGCCCGAGCTTGAGAAGCTGACCCGCTCGGGCTACCGCACGGTCCTGGCCTTCGCTCGCCGCGGAGAGGGCGAGCGCTTTGCCTACAACCTCGGGAGGCTGTCGGCGCAGTGGCTGAACGGAGCGACACCAGGCGCGCGCCGGGACAGCGGACCCACCCACCCGGCGGCGCCCAATCCCGTCATCCTGACCGAGGCCCGGCTCCAGCAGGGCTTCATCGCCCCCCAGTTCAAGCTGGCGGTGATCCCCGAGCACCGGCTGCTGCGCCGGCGGCGCCCCGCGCCCCAGCGCCCGGAGCGGCGGCGGGGGATCCTGCGCAGCTTCGCGGACCTGCGCACCGGGGACATCGTGGTCCACGAGGATCACGGGATCGCCCGCTTCGCCGGCTTTGACACCAAGACGGTGGCCGGCGTCACCCGCGATTACCTGTACCTGGAGTACGCGGGCTCCGACCGGGTGTTCGTGCCCGTGGACCAGCTGGCCAAGATCAGCCGGTACGTGGGCGCGGGCGGGGCCCATCCGGCGCTGTCCAAGCTGGGCGGCACGCGCTGGGAGACGATCAAGTCCCGGGCCCGGCGCGCGGCCCAGGAGCTGGCCGGCGAGCTTCTGAACCTGTACGCCGAGCGCAAGCGCCGCGAGGGGCACGCGTTCCCCGCGGACACGGAGTGGCAGCGCGAGTTCGAGGATGCTTTCCCGTACAGCGAGACGCCCGACCAGCGCGACGCGATTGAGGTCGTCAAGGCCGACATGGAAGCTCCCGCCCGATGGACCGGCTGATCTGCGGTGACGTGGGCTACGGCAAGACTGAGGTGGCGCTGCGGTCGGCATTCAAGGCCGTCCAGGACGGCAAGCAGGTGATGGTCCTGGCCCCGACCACGATCCTGACCCAGCAGCACTTCGGGACGTTCTCCGAACGCCTGGCCGATTACCCGGTGACGATCGAGCACGTGTCGCGGTTCCGTTCTGCGGCCGAGCAGCGCGACGCCGTGGCCCGGTTCGCCAAGGGTCAGGTCGACATCCTGATCGGGACACATCGCCTGCTGTCACGCGACGTCCGCCCGCGTGACCTCGGACTGCTGGTCGTCGACGAGGAGCAGCGCTTTGGGGTCAAGCAGAAGGAGCTCCTGCGCCAGCTCAAGCTGCGCGTGGACGTGATCGCCATGAGCGCCACGCCGATCCCGCGGACGCTGCAGATGTCGCTGGCCGGCGTGCGCGACATCTCCGTGATCGAGACCCCGCCCGAGGGGCGCCGGCCGATCAAGACCTACGTGGGCGAGTACGAGGAGGAGTTGGTCAAGCAGGCGCTGGAGCGCGAGAAGGCGCGCGACGGCCAGGCGTTCTTCCTTCACAACCGGGTCGAGACGATCGAGGAGACGGCCGAGCGGCTGCGCGGCCTGTGCCCGGGGATGCGGTTTGAGGTCGCCCACGGGCAGATGGACGAGAAGACGCTGGAGGAGCGGATGCTGGCCTTCTTGCGCGGCGACGCCGACGTGCTGGTGTGCACGAGCATCATCGAGTCGGGCATCGACATCCCCCAGGCCAACACTCTGATCGTCGAGCGGGCCGACACCTTTGGACTGGCCCAGCTCTACCAGATCAGGGGCCGGGTGGGGCGGTCGCGTGAGCGGGCGTACGCGTACCTCCTGTACCCGAGCGCCGGCGCGCTGACGTCCGACGCCGCTCAGCGGCTGTCCGCGCTCTCGGACTACACCGAGCTCGGGGCCGGGTTCAAGATCGCCATGCGCGACCTGGAGATCCGGGGGGCCGGGAACCTGCTCGGCGACGAGCAGTCGGGCCACGTGGCCGCGCTCGGCTTCGAGCTCTACATGCAGATGCTGGACGAGGCCGTCGCCGCGTCGGCGGACGGCTCTGGGGCCGAGGACGACTGGGAGCCGGTGCGCCTGGACGTCAACGTCGACGCCTACGTGCCGCCGGAATACATCCCCTACGAGCAGGCCAAGGTCGAGGTCCACCGCCGGATCGCCGCCGCGCGGGAGGTGGCCGACCTGGTGCTGCTGCGCGAGGAGCTCGAGGACCGCTTCGGCGACATCCCCGAGCCGCTCTCCAACCTGATCGCGCTCCAGCAGGCCCGGATCAAACTGGGACAGGCGGGGGCCCGAGCGGTTACCTTCCGCGGGGGGAGGCTGGCCGTCACGCCGGTGGATTTGGACTCGGTCCGGGCCAAGAAACTCCGGGCCGAGATCCCGGAGGCGCTGTACGAGTCCGGGAAGTCGCAGCTCTCGGTGCGGGTTCCCGACGACCCGGGCAAGCAGTTCCCGGCCGTGGTCCGGGCGGCCGACGTGCTGCTGGCGGTCACCCGGGAGGCAGTGGACGTCACGGACGAGGCGGCGTAGTTCCTGTCCTGCGGGCCGCAGGGGTTACCATCCGCGCGTGAGGGGGATTTGGGCAGCAAGGTGGGGCCGGATGGGGTCGGTTCTCCTGGCTGCGGTGGCGCTGACCGGAGCGGTGGCGTCCGCCAGCTCCCACCGCCGGCGCCCGGGGTGCGGCCGGTCGTGTCGGCAGCTCGGTGGGCTGGGGGGGACGGAGGGCGCGTGCCTCCAGGACGCGTACTACATCGGAAGCGCGAACGCGTCTGACTCGAAGCTGCTGAAGATGAGGATCAGGGCCGAGTACCCCGCGACCGGGGACCTGATGCTTGCCGTGGTGACGAGCGAGCAAGGGGTCAAGCCGCCGCATGGCTGGTCGGTCAACTCGAGCTCGACCGGGACCACAGGTGGGCAGACCCAGACGGTGCAGATCTTCTACAGGTTCGCCGCGAACCGGACGTCTTCGTCGTTCACGTTCACCTCCTCCACGCCGCAGCCGATATCGGGCGCGCTGATCGCGGCGATGGGCGTCAGCCGCCGCCAGCCGTTCGACTATCGGTCCGGCACGGCGACGATCGGGCCGCCCTCGAGGTCGGTCACGGCCCCCTCAATCACGGCGACCTCCGGGCATTCGCTGCTCCTGTTCGTCGGTACCGCAGGCAGGAAGGTCAGCTGGACGGCGCCCGGTGGGATGAAGCCGCTGTACCTGGATTCGTTCGCGACACCGAGCGCCAACCGCCTGGGGATAGCGACCGAGCGCTGGCGACCCGCGGCCGCCACCGGGAACCGCAAGGCGACGATCTCGGCCTCCTCGCCGGCCTACGGTGAGCTGATCGCGCTCCACTATCCGTCACCGATCACGTGTCCGAAGGTCAAGGTGCTGAGCCACCAATTCCAGCCAAACCGCCGCGGCCTCCTGTTCGTGAAGATGCGCTGCAACTGGACCGCGCGGTGCCGGGGCGCGTTCGAGGGCGTCGATTTGGAGGACCATTTCCCGGTCCCGAAGGTCGCGGCCAGCGACTTCACGATCCCGGCCGGAGAGACGCGGTCGGTTCCGATTGCCATGACGCGAGCCGGGTCGAAGGCGCTCAGGCGCCGCGGCAAGCTGAAATTCGACATCTACATCTGGGCCTATACGTCGGCCCGGCAGATCGTCGTCGCCGGCGAGGCCAGGTCGACGATCCGCGCGCCCAGGGGCTGACCGGCGCCCTGGGCGACGGGGCGGGGCGTCCGACGGCGCCGGCCTCCGGTCCCCCCGCGAGGCGTCCGCGCGGGCCAAACGAAGAACTGGTGAAGGAGCGGCAGCAGCTTCGAGCAGGATCGCTACCATCATGCGCTCCGATGAGGAACCCCGTTAGACGGTTCGCGGCGCTTGGCGCCTTTTTTGTGGTTTCGGTGGCACTCGCCGCATGTGGCAGCGGGGTGCCCGGCGATTCCGTGGCCGACGTGGCGGGCAACCCGATCACCACCCGGGCGTTCGACCACTGGATGTACGTGGCAGCCAAGAGCCAGGCCGCACAGAGCCCCGGCGCACCGGTGATCGTGCCCAACGACCCGCCCAATTTCAACAACTGCATAGCCCAGGTCCGCAAGCAGGTCCCGCAGCTGTCCAAGGACTCGGACAAGACGATCCGAACCGATTGCAAGTCGCTCTTCACCACGCTCAGCAACCAGGTTCTGGACTTCCTGATCAAGGGCTATTGGTACCAGGCCGAGGCGACCCGGGAGCACATCAAGGTCACCGACGCGCAGGTACAGAAGGCGTTTGACACGGCCAAGAAGCAGCAGTTCCCCACCGCGGCCGGGTTCAACACGTTCCTGTCCCAAACGGGCCAGACCCTGCAGGACATCCTGTTCCGCTTCCGGATCAATCAGGTCTTCAAGGAGCTGCTGGCCCATCACAGCTCGAAGGTCACGCCCGCCGACATCCAGGCCTACTACAACTCGCACCTCAGCCCTGTTCTCATCGCCCGAGACCCGGAATCTCAGGATCGTCCTGGCCAAGACCAAGTCCGAGGCCGTGGCCGCTCAGACGGCGCTCCACAAGGGCCAGAGCTGGCAAGCGGTGGCCAAGAAGTACTCGATCGACCCCACGTCCAAGAACAGCGGTGGGCTGCTGGTCGGTGTGCGAAAGGGGCAGCAGGATCACGCGCTTGACGCGGCTTCCTTCTCCGCCCCGGTGAACAAGCTGCTCGGTCCGATCAAGGGGCAGTTCGGCTACTACGTCTTTGAGGTGACCAAGATCACCAAGCCGAGCCAGCAGACGCTGGCCCAGGCGACGCCGCAGATCAAACAGTCGCTGAGCGGGCAGCAGTCGCAGACCTCGCAGACCAACCTGGACAAGCTGGTGCGGCTCGCACTGGATCAGCCAGACCACGTGCCAGTCGGCTTACTCGATGACCGACTGCACCGGGTACAAGCCGCCGTCCACGACGACGACGCCGGTCACGCCGACCAGCGGGCGCACCGACTCCTCCGACGACGACGCCGGCGCCGACCACCACCACGAAGTGAGCGTGGCGCCGGGGCGTCCCCCGGGGCACGACGAGGGCTCTGAGTCTGGGGAGGCGGCGCGCGCGAGCGCGGACGCGCTGGACCGGCTAGATCAGATCACCCGCCGGCTCCGGGTGGAGTGCCCGTGGGATCGCGAGCAGGACGAGCGCACGATCGTCCCCCACACGGTCGAGGAGGCCTACGAGCTGGCCGACGCGGCCTTTCGTCGTGACGACACCAAGCTGCTGGACGAGCTCGGCGACGTCCTGTTCCAGGTCCACTTCCTGGCGCTGCTGCTGGAGGAGCGCGGGGCGGGCAGCCTGGCCGAGGTGGCCGATCACTGCGTCGAGAAGCTGATCCGACGACATCCGCACGTGTTTGGCCGGGCCGAGGCCTCGAGCGCCACGGAGGTGCTGCGCAACTGGGACCAGATCAAGCGGGGTGAGACGGGTCGGGAGCCGGGCGTCTTCGGCGAGGTCCCGGAGAACCTGCCCGCGCCGCTGTACGCCCGCAAGGTCCAGCGGCGCGCCGCCTCCAGCGGCTTTGACTTTGAGGGAGTGGAGCCGATCCTGGATGCCGTCCGGGAGGAGCTGGCCGAACTCGAGGCCGCTGCGGATCCCGAACAGCGATTCGCCGAGCTCGGCGACCTGCTGTTCGCCGTCGTCAACCTGGGCCGCAAGCTTCGGGTCGACCCAGAGCTGGCGTTGCGTGCCTCGGCCAACCGCTTTCGTGGTCGAGTGGAGGCCGGAGTGCAGCTGGCCGCGTCCGAGGGCCGAAGCTGGAACGATCTGCCCCCGGATGAGCAGCTTGCCTACTACGCCCGGGTCCGTCTAGCGGAAGGAGAACTTCGCCGGCCATGAGTCAGATCGAGCACGTCCACGCGCGAGCGGTCCTGGACAGCCGGGGCAACCCGACAGTCGAGGTCGAGGTCAGCCTGCGCTCCGGGGCCTGGGGCCGGGCGGCCGTACCCTCGGGCGCGTCAACCGGGGAGTTTGAAGCAGTCGAGCTGCGCGATGGCGGCAGCGAGTGGGGAGGCAAGGGTGTGGGTCAGGCGGTGGCGAACGTGAACGGCGAGATCGCCGAGGCCGTCCGGGGCCAGGACGCCTCGGCCCAGGCCGCGCTGGACCGCCAGCTCATCACGCTGGACGGCACGCCCAACAAATCTCGGCTCGGTGCCAACGCGATCCTGGGCGTGTCCCTGGCGGCGGCCCACGCCGCCGCGGGCGAGGAGCGCCTACCCCTGTGGCGCTACCTGGGCGGCGAAGGGGCCCACATCCTGCCGGTCCCGATGATGAACGTTCTCAACGGAGGCGCCCACGCCGACAACGGTCTCGATTTCCAGGAGTTCATGATCGTCCCGGCCGGGGCTGCGTCGTTCTCTCAGGGCCTGCGCTGGGGGACCGAGGTGTTCCACACTCTGAAGGGGCTGCTGCACGATCGCGGGCTGTCCACCGCGGTGGGTGACGAGGGCGGGTTTGCCCCCGAGCTGGCGTCCAATGAGGAGGCTCTGGGGATCCTGGTCGAGGCGATCGCGGCTGCGGGCTATGAGCCCGGCGAGCAGGTGTCGATCGCGATGGACCCGGCCACGTCTGAGCTGCTTTCCGATGGCGCGTACGTGCTGGAGCACGAGGGGCGCCAGCTCACAGCGGAGGAGCTGACCGCGTACTGGGAGCAGCTGGCCAACGGCTACCCGATCGTCTCAATTGAGGACGGCATGGCCGAGGAGGACTGGGACGGCTGGAAGGGGCTCACCGAGCGGCTGGGCGCGCGGCTCCAGCTGGTGGGTGACGACGTGTTCGTGACCAATACTGGCCGGCTGAAGCGGGGGATCGACGCCGGGGTGGCCAACTCAATCCTGATAAAGGTCAACCAGATCGGCACCCTGACCGAGACGCTGGCTGCCGTCCGCATGGCCCGCGAAAACGGCTACACGGTCGTCATCTCCCACCGCTCGGGCGAGACCGAGGACGTGACGATCGCCGACCTGGCCGTGGCCACCGGTTGCGGGCAGATCAAGACCGGGGCGCCGTCCCGGACCGATCGCGTGGCCAAGTACAACCAGCTCCTCCGGATCGAGGAGGCGGTGGGCGATGACGCGGCCTATCCGGGAGCGGAGGTTTTCAGGGAGTAGGGGGTGGGGGGCGTGGCGGGCGGGGTGCGTGGCGGGCGGGGTGCGTGGCGGGCGGGGCCGGGGCGAGGCGGGGGCGGCCGGGCGTTCGTAGGGGCGCCGCAGCCTCCGCCGGTCCGCGACGATCCGTGTCCGACAGGTGGACATCCAACGCCAGAGTTCGCAATGCCGAACTCGACAGAGGACGGTTGCAGAGCGGACCGTTGCAGCAGGAGGAAAGGCGCAGGTGTCGAACGAAGGGCGAACGGGATGTCGCCCGCACAATCAGCATCCGCCGCGCCACGAAGGCAGACGCGGAAGTCTCCGCCCCGGAGACGCGCTGCCAAATCGCCGATCCTGCGCGTCCGCTGGGACCGGGTGGGACGGGTTTCATTACTGGTCGTGCTGGCCGTCGTCGTCGGCCTGTACGTCAACCAGGCCATCAGCTACTTCTCTGTCCGCAGCCAGGCCGTGGCGCAGATGACCTCCGCGTTGCGGAGCCCACCAGAACCGGACGCTCCTGCGCGAGCAGCAGATGCTCCAGGACCCGGCCACGATCCAGCGAGATGCTCGGGCCCTGGGGATGGTCCGCCAGGGCGAGCGCCCGTACGTGCTCACGGGCGTCGCCGCACGCTGACCGCCCGCCCGTCCCCGGAGCCACGGACCGCGCCCCCGACCGCCCGGACTGAGCCCGACCGCGCGCCCGCGCGCTCGCCGCGCCGCGACCGGGCATCCTTACCCGGTGAACTTCGACGAGGCGACCTCGATCTGGCGGGAGGGCGAGCTCAGGCTGGCCGCGGCCGACCCGGCCGACCGACCGGTGCTGGAGCGTGTGGTCGAGGCCATCGTCTCCGAGCTGCGCCGGCGGCTCGGCGGCTCGTTCACCAGGCGCGAGCTGGTGGAGCTCTACGAGCAGCAGGGCACGGACTGGTGCCTGGACGTGGCCATCAGGGTGGCGCCGAACACTCCCGCTGCCTGGGACATGGCCACGGTGGCCGACGCCGCGTTCTGCCGGTATGTCCGCGAGGCCAGCGACTTCAGGGCCCAGATCGCCCGCCCGCCGAGGATGGACGCCGGCTGAGAGCCGCTGCCGCGGACCCCGGACGCCGCGCCTGCCGCGTCGCTCTCCTCGTCGTCCTCGCCGCTTGAGTCCTCGCCCGCCCGCCTGATCACGATCTGATCCTCCTCGATCGTGACCTCGACGGGCCGGTGGCCGGCCCAGTACTCCGCGTACACGGGGTCGTCCTGGACGCCGGGGTCGAGCCACAGCCCGTACCCCTCGTCGCCGTGCTCGAACGTGGCCTCCAGCGGCCCGGAGTCCTTGCGCCGGGTTCGGCGACCGCCGCGACGGCCGCGCCGCCGCCGGCTGGAGCTGGAGCGACTCTCTGAGTCGGAGTCGGAGTCGGGGTCGGAATCCGAGTCGGAATCCGACTCCGGCCCCTCGTCCTCGGCGCGAGCCTCGGCCGCCTCGAGCTCGGCCGCGATCAGGGCGTCGTCCTCGGCCCGGAGGTCGATCTCGTCGTCGTAATCCCCGGCCACCACGCCAACCGCCTCACCGTCGCTGCCGTCGGTGAGGCCGTGCTCGCGCCTGAAGGTCTGGATCTGCTGGACCGTGACCTCGAGCTGGTGTGCGATCCAGGCATCCGTACGCCCCTGGCGCACCCAGCCCCGAATCCGATTCAGCTCTGGTCTGAGTGATCTCCGAGCCACGGGCTGGAGACTATCCATTCGGGCGGTTCGGCCACGCACACCCTGACGCCGTTGAACCCCGGGCTGAGCCGCGCCGGGCAGACGCGCAGCCCGCGCCCGGAATCCCGCAAGCCGGGGGCGGAACCGCCAACCGCTGGACGAAACCCGGCTCGCACCCCGCGCCAAGCCCGGCTCGCACCGCGCCAAGCCCGGCTCGCACCCCGCGCCAAGCCAATGCAGACGCGCCCTACGGGCGCACGCACCACGACCAAAGGTCCTTGCTCACACCCTATGCGACGGGAAGGATGGATGAAAGACGTGTCGAATCCTTGTGCCGAGATAGGCTGATCGCTATCCCTGCCAGTGCGGGCAGGCCGGTTTGGCAAGGGAGAGATCGGCCTGATCCAACAATAAAGGCGAGCAGGGAGGCATTACTTCGATGTTGGTACTCACCCGGAAGTCGAACCAGAGCATCATGATCGGAGACGACATCGAGGTCTCGGTGTTGGCGATCATGGGCGAAAAGGTGCGGATTGGAATCCAGGCACCGCGCGACATCCCCGTTTTCCGCAAAGAGGTCTATCTGGAGATCCAGCAGGAGCGCGTCGCTGAGGGTAAGGGCGGCGGAGCACGGAGCGAGGTAGACGCCGCGCTCCGGGGTCTGGGCGAGAGCGCCTAACCCCTGGGTCGGCGCCGCGCCCGCGTGCCGCGGGTACCGGGCCCCAGATTCAGCCCAGAATCAGGTACAGGGTCTCGAACATGGCCACGGTGACCCCTACGGCCGTGGCCACCAGGCTCAGCACGAGCAGCCAGTAGCGCATCGAGCTGCGCTTCCGGCGCCGCTCGATCCCGCGTTTCCGGGACCGAACGCGGACCTGGCGGACGGCGAGCTGGCTGCGCTCGCGCTCCTCCTCCATGTCCTGACGGAACTCCTCCTCAAAGTGGGCCAGGCTCTGTCGCATCCGCAGCGAGGCCATTACCGAGCGACCCCCTGGCCCTCGTAGACGCCGATGAAGTACAGGTAGCTGTTGGCGATCTGAGTCGCCGCCGCCTCCCGGTCGAGTTCGTCGGCCAGCCAGCCTTTGAGCGCATCCCACCAGATCGACCGCCCGATGGCGAAGCCCACGAAGCCTCGCACCGGCGCGGCTACCTCCAGCCACTGGCCGACCTTCTCAGTCGAGGCCCCACGGCCCAGCACCACGCACACGACACCCTCGCGACCGGGCCCGGAACGCGTCTGCTCGGCCAGCATCTCGGCGTCATCGCGTTCGTCCACGCCCTCGATCTTCCAGATGTCAACCTCGATCCCGAAGGCCTGGATCTCCTCGATGGCCCGGCGCATCAGCTCGGGCCGGAGCTCGGCGTCGTAGCGGTCCCCGTCACCGCCCACGGAGGCCAGCTGCTGCTCGGTGGCCGGGACGAGAAGCTCAAACAGGAACAGGCGATCGTTCTCATGGAGCCAGTCGGCCAGCCGCTTTAGTCGCTCGAGCTGGCCCTGGTTCATGTCCGCGTCCCCGTCGGGGTTGTAGCGCACCAGGACCTTGGAGAAATCGGGGTCGAACCGCTCAATGTGCGCGCCGAAGTCGTCGCCGTACTCGAAGTCGAACTCGTCCTGCCCGGACTTCTCGACCGGCATCGCGAGCCTGAGCCCGTGGGTCCGGGCCTGCTGGGGAATGTCGGAGCCGAACTGCTCATCCACCAGGACACCGGCGGTGGCTGCGTCCAGGCCCTGTTCGACTGCCTTCAGCATGCCCTCGAAGATCAGCCGCTTGGCCGAGGAAATCGTCTCGGTCTCCTCAGGCGTGGGGTCGCCCTGGATTCCGAACATCTTCTTCTGAAAGGAGCCCCGGTGGTCGAACGCGAGTACGTAGAGCTTTCCGTCGTATCCCAGAGCCATTGCCAACCTCTTCGTTGCCGTCGATGAACCTCGCCGCTCAGTCTACGGGGACGACTCTCGTTAGGCTGCGCCAGCGTGCAGCACCATTTCACGGGCCAGCCGTACACGATTGGGATTGAGGAGGAGCTGATGATCCTCGATGCCCGGTCGCTGGACCTGGTCAACGCGATTGAGACGATGCTGGAGGCCTCTCCGGTGGGCGAGATCAAGCCCGAACTGCTGGAGGCGGTCCTGGAGATCTCCACGGAGCCCTGCCCCAACACGGCCGAGGCGGCCGGGCAGCTGCGGGCGCTGCGCCGCCACGTTATCCAGACGGCCGAAGCAAAGAACCTGACGATCGGCGCGGCCGGAACCCATCCCTTCGCCATGTGGGAGGACCAGCGGATCGTCGCCCGGCCGCGGTACCGGGAGCTGATCTCCGCCCTGCGCTTCGTGGCCCGCCAGGAGCTGATCTTCGGCGTCCACGTCCACGTCGGCGTCGACGATCCGGACAAGGCCATCCACGTGGCCAACGGGATGCGCGTCCACATGCCGATCCTGCTCGCCCTGTCGGCCAACTCGCCCTTTTGGCGAGCCGATTCCACGGGGCTGGCGTCCACTCGGACCCCGATTTTCCGGGCTTTCCCGCGGGTGGGCATCCCGCCCACGTACAAGTCCTGGGCGGACTACGAGCGCCGGATCGAGTTCATGATCGAGGCCCGGGTGATCGAGGACTACACCTACCTGTGGCACGACGTCCGGCCGCACCCCAACTTCGGCACGGTTGAGGTCCGGGTGATGGACTCCCAGACCCGCGTCGAGCACACGCTGGGGCTGGCCGCGCTCGTCCAGGGGCTGGTCAAGGAGCTGTCCGAGCACTTCGAGGCGGGCAAGCAGCTGTCCAAGTACCCGTTCGAGATGCTGGACGAGAACAAGTGGCTGGCCGCCCGGCACGGCCTGGAGGGCGAGCTGGTCGACCTGCCCAGCTCCGAGCGTGTCCAGACGGGGGCCCTGGCCCGCCGGCTGCTCGACCGGATGCGCCCCCACTGCCAGGACCTGGGTTCGGCCGCCGAGCTGGCGGCCGTCGAGGACCTGCTCGAGCGGGGCAATGGGTCGGCCCGCCAGGTGGTCGTGTATGAGGCGAATCACGACCTCAAGGAAGTGATGGCCGAGATCGTGGCGGCCTCCGCGGTCTAACGCGCCGCCTCAAAGCAGGCGCGGCCGGGCCGGCGAGCCGCGGCCCCGTCAATCCCCGTGGCCGCTCGGAGGCGCGGGACTACAATCGCCTGACCGATGAGCACGGGGAATCCTGACCTCTTCGTGGTCTGCAAGAGCTGCGGCTCTGAGGTGAGTCCCTACATCACCGAGTGCCCGTACTGCGGCAACCGTCTGCGCAAGCGCGCGCCGAAGATCGACCGGGAGGGGAAGGTGACCGATCGGCGGCTGCGCCGACGCACGGCCCCCTCGTTGTCCCGGCTACGCCGCGGTGAGATCCCGGGGATCCGGCCCGAGTCGCGGCCCTACGCCACGGCGGCCCTGGTTGTCCTCGGGCTGGTCGGGTGTCTGATCTGGCGGACGGCGCTGGTCGGTGCCGACACGATCGGCATCGACGGGAAGCCGGGCTCGCACTGGTGGCGGCTGGCCACCTCGCCGTTCGTGTATCGCAACACCGGCTACGCGTTCGTGGCGCTGGGCACGATCGCCGTGTTCGGCTGGCTGCTCGAGCGCCGCCATGGTCCGATCCCCGTCCTTGCCCTCTTCGCCCTGGGCGGAATCGGAGGCACTGCGGTCACCGTCGCCGTGTTCAGCCACCCGGTCGTCCTGGGGGCCAACGGAGCCGCGCTGGCGATTCTGTGCGCGTGGGCGATTCCCGATGTCCTGGCCCTGCGCGAGCACGAGGAGATCGAGGGCGACATCCTGGGCGCCGCCGCAGTGGGGCTCGTGGTGGCGCTGATGCCGCTGGTTGTGAGCGACGCCAGCTGGATTTCCGACGGCGTCGGCATCCTGGGCGGCGTGGCCGTGGGCGCGCCGATAGCTCTCAGCGAACGCTGATCGAGCCTGGTTCTCCGTCCAGGAGTCGGCCGATGACGACTCCTGGGACCGAGCCGGCGTGCTCGGTCGGGACCGCGGCCAGCAGGCCCCCGGACGTCATCGCGTCACACGCGAGCCATCGCCGCGGTTCCGCAACCGAGCGGTCGAACGCGCTGAACTCCTCGGCATACGACCGATTGCGCCGGGTTCCTCCGGCCACGGCGGTATCCGGGTCCCCGAGCAGTTCCAGGGCCGGCGCGATGGCCGGCACGGCGCGCGCCTCTACCTCGGCGGCCAGCCCGCTGGCCAGCGCCAACTCGTGCAGATGGCCCAGCAGCCCGAAGCCGGTTACGTCGGTCATGCCGTGAACACCCGCGGCCTGAGCCGCCGCCGCGCCGTCCCGGTTCAGCGTCGTCATCGTCTGGACGGCCTCGCGGAGCGAGACCTCCACGCCCCGCTTGTGTGCGGTCGTGATGGCCCCGGCGCCGAGCGGCTTGGTCAGGACGAGCGCGTCACCCGGCCGTCCGCCTCCGTTGGTGATCACGTCCTCGGGGTGGATCAGCCCGGTCACGGCCAGCCCGAACTTGGGCTCCTCGTCCTCGATTGAATGCCCGCCGACGATCGCGGTCTGGGCGTCGGCGCACACGGCGGCGGCGCCGCGGAGGATCTCCAGCAGGACCTCCTGGCCGAGCCGGTCCGGGGAAAACGCGACCAGGTTCAGTGCACTGACCGGCCGGCCACCCATCGCGTACACGTCGGACAGCGCGTTGGTGGCCGCGATCCGGCCGAAGTCGAACGGGTCGTCCACGATCGGGGTAAAGAAGTCCACCGTGTGGATCAGCGCCAGGTCGTCGCTCAGCCGGTACACCCCCGCGTCGTCGCTCGCGCCGTAACCCACGAGGACGTTCGGGTCGGGCGTCTGGGGCAGGTGCGCCAGCAGAGGTCCGATGGCCGACGCCGGGAGCTTGCAGCCGCAGCCGGCGCCGTGGGACAGCGAGGTCAGGGCAATGGCCACACACGTATGATCGTTGACCGAGTGGCCAACCGCGCCTTCACCGACGAAGAGCTTGACGCCGCCGTGGCCGCGATCGCCGATCCGAACAGGCTACGGATGGCCCAGGAGCTCGTGGTGCGAGCCGCGCCGGGCCTTCAGCGGGTGCTGGGCACCGCCCTGGATGAGGGGGGCTGGTTCGACCTGGGACACGAACAGGTCGTCCGTGAGGTGGCCTCGCGGGACGATCCCGACCAGCGGGTGCGCGAGCTGCGCACGCTGGTCGCCGAGGAGACCCGCCTGGGGATGCTGGTGGGTGTGGCGGTGGGGTTCGAGCTGGCCCACGAACTTGATGACCGGGGCACTGATGACACCAAATCCACCAAGGAGGATTGACTAGAGATGGATGTGCGCTTTCTCGGCCATGCTGCGTTTGAGCTCTCCGACGGCGATGCCCGGGTCCTGATCGACCCGTTCTTGACTGGCAATCCCAAGGCGGCGGTGTCAGCCGACGACCTGAGCGCCAGCGCCATCCTGCTCACGCACGGGCACGCCGACCACATCGGCGACACGGTGTCTATCGCCAAGCGCACCGGGGCCCCGGTGGTGGCGATCGTCGAGCTGGCGGGCGAGCTCGGCGAGGAGGGTGTCCAGGTGTTTGATCCCAACCTCGGGGGCACGGTGGAGTTCGATTGGGGCTGGGCCCGGTTGGTCCCCGCGTGGCACACCTCGACCACTCCCAAGGGAACCGTCAACACCCCGGCGGGGATGGTCGTGTCCATCGGCGGCCAGGTCGTCTACCACCTGGGCGACACCTGCCTGTTCTCCGACCTGGAGCTGGTGGGCAAGCGGACCCCGGTCGACATCGCGCTGATGTGCATCGGCGGCCACTACACGATGGACCGCACCGACGCCGTCGAGGCGGCCCGCCTGGTCGGGGCGAGCACCGTGATCCCGTGTCACTACAACACCTTCCCACCGATCCAGACCGACGCTCAGGCGTTCAAATCGGAGGTCGAGTCAGCCACCAGCTCCAAGGTCGTCGTGCTCGAGCCGGGGGAGACCCACTCGGCATGATCCACGCCGTCGTCCTGATCGGTGCGGACAGGTCCGCGCTGGCCACTCTGGGCGGAGAGCTGGCCGACATCGACGGCGTCGCCGAGGCGTACTCGGTCACCGGCGAGTGGGACTTCGTGGCCATCCTGCGCCTGCGCGAGCACGACGAGCTGGCCCAGGTCGTCACCTCTCGGATCGCCGCGCTCGCCGGGGTGCAGCGGACCCAGACGATGGTGGCCTTCGGGGTCTACTCCCGGCACGACCTGGAAGCCCTCTTCTCGGTCGGTCAGTAACGCGCACGCCTCGGCGGGCTAGGCCCGCTCCGAGCCGCGGCCGCGCTGGAACCAGATCGAGCGGTCCTTCCAGTCGTGAAGCATCATGGCCCACCCGGCCAGCGCCAGGGCCAGCAGCGGCCGGTCGGTGCACGACGGCTTGCGCCGCCCGGTCACCAGCCCCGCACACGCGGTGGTGGCCACGATGCTCCCGGTGGCCCCGTGGTGGCACCGCTGGCCGCCGATCCATACGCGACGGCGAGTGGAGTCGTACTCCAAGAGCTTGCGCCAGAATCTCTTCCGTCGGGCTCGCATCTGATCGCCACCTTGCCGGGTACTAACTTCGCGCCGGCGGGCGGCGATCCTCCCTGAGCAAGGACTACTGCGCGGAGGTGGAGGCGGCGCCGCTGCCGGTGGTCGACCCGGATCCGCCAGAGGCCGAGCCGGAGCCCGTGGAGGTCGACCCGCTCCCGCTCGACGAGGACGAGCCCGACGAGGACGAGCCCGACGAGGACGAGCCCGAGCCAGTGTCGCTTCCGGAGCTGCCCGTGGTCCCGGTGGACTGACCGCCGGAGCCGTCGGTGCCGCCTGAGGACGTCGAGCTCCCCGAGCCGTTGCCAGTGGAGCCGGTGCTTCCGGTGGTCAAGGTCGAGCCGGTATTGCCGGTATCGCCGGTATCGGCATCCTGGCCGCTGCTCGATCCGGTGGTGCTACCCGCGGCCGGGTCGGCGGTCGAGCTGCCGGCGGCCGCCGGGACGGTTGAGTCGGTGGCCGTCTGGCTGTGTTCGCCGGTGGGCGTGGTCGGCGTCGTCGGGGTGGTCGTGGTCGTGGTCGCCGGGACGGTCGTGGTCGGCGTGGTCGTCGTCGTGACCGGGGCGGTGGCCGGCGGCGGGGTTGTGGTCGTTGGTGTCGTGGGGGTCGCCGTGGCCTTGGAGGCGGCGTCGGTCGCGTGGGCGGACTTGGTCGCGATCAGCGGCGAGTCGGAGTGTGAGGGCGCCGGCCTGGCCGCACTCACGGATGCGTGCTTGATCCGGTGGCGCTGATTGTGCGTGGTGGCGATTGTCCCGGCAGTGACCAGCGCGGCCGCGGCCAGGCCCGCCGCGGCCTTGGTGGCCAGCGCGCCGGCCCCCGCGGAAAGAAGGCTGCCGCCCGCCCCAGCCAGGCCGCCAACGGCTCCGGCCGTCACACCCGTGGCTCCCCCGGCCCCGGCCGCGGCGCCGCCGACGGTCACGCCCCCGGCTGCGAGCCCACCGGTCGTTCCGGCCGTGACCCCGCCGGCCGTGACCCCGCCGGCGGTCACCCCACCGGCGGTCATGCCGCCGGCCGTGACCCCGCCTGCGGTCACCCCGCCTGCGGTCACCCCGCCCGCGGTTCCGGCGGTCATGCCGCTGGCCGTCCCGGCGGTCACCCCACCCGCGGTCCCGGCGCTCACTCCACCCGCGCCAGCCGTCGCTCCCCCTCCGGCCGTCGCGCCACTGACACCGGCCGTGCCTGTGGCTCCGGCTCCAGTGCCGGTTCCAGCCGAGTGCCCGACATGGAGCAGGGCCAGCTTGCGAGTCAGGCCCAGCCCGCCGATCGGGAGCAGGGCGGCCAGCGACCTCTTGGTGCGCTTGAGCTGACGGTCGAACGACGCGCATCTGCCGCAGGTCCGCACATGCCGGCGGACCAGGGGTCCCGGCTTGCGACTGAGCCCCTCGGCCACCTCGGCCAGCTGCATCCGCACCTCCGGGCAGCCGAGCTGGCGGGCCTCGGCCGCTTCGGCCAGTGAGATCCGGGCCCGAACCAGGAGCGATTTGACGCTCGGGACGGTGGTCTCCATCGCCTCGGCGATCTGCTCGTACGACAGTGCGTCCATCTCCCGCAGGACGAGCGCGCTTTTCTGAGTCTCAGGTAGACGTTGAATGTCGTCCACCAGGTGACGGAACCGCTCGCGCGCGTGAACCTTGTCGGCCGTGGTGGCGCCGTGCTCGGACAGATGGATGTCCATTGAGTCCATACCGATCGGCGGTATCCGGCGCAGATGGTTCAGGCAGCGGTTGCGGGCGATTCGGTACAGCCACGGCCTGACGTTGATCGGGCGCTCGTCGGCCCGGATGGCGTTGAAGGCTGCCGAGAGGACCTCTTGGAGCACGTCCTCGGCGTCCTCGCGTGAGCCGACGAGGTGGCGGCAGAAGGCCAGCAGGCGGATCTGGTAGCGGGAGACGAGGACCTCGAAGGCGGGCGCGTTCCCGCGCCGGATCAGCGAGATCAGGCGCTCATCGGACTGAAGCCTCAGCAGGGGAGAGCGCGCATGTGGGCCAGCCGCACCCGAATATGTGAGAGCCGAGGCTTCCATTAGACGTACTCCAACCAACCTCTCTCCGAGGCCCCCCGGCCGAAGAGGCTCACAGACAGGGTCACGGTAGCACCCGGACACGTCGGTCGTAAAGCCCCCTGATCAGGATTTGTCGGAGCTATGCCCGGGGAGGGATTCGAACCCCCACGCCTTGAAGGCTGTCGGGTTTAAGCCGACTGCGTCTACCGTTCCGCCACCCGGGCGGGCTCCGCGAAAGCTACCGGGTGCCCGGGTCACCGCCAGTGAGGGCCGGAGGTCACCGCCCGTGAGCGCCGCCGCAGCGTTATTCGCGCCGCCGCCGCGGGTAGATCGTCCCCTGTATGGCCAGCGACGGATCGCTCGGGACGCGTCGGTTCCCCTTTGACACGACGAACGAAGCGTTGGTAGCGTCAATGGTTCCGGTTTTCTGCACACGGGGAGATCCAGGCCCCAGCCGGAGTTGTGCCCCTATGAACCCCAGTGCGTGCCCCACATTGGGAGGAGATGGATTGGTTAGGTCGCGCTCGTGCGCAACTCGTCTGCAATAGGCAGGGGTGCCGCGCTTGCGGCACTGGTGATCGCTGTCGTGGCGATCGCAGTCATCCTGCTCTCAAGCGGGTCGTCCTACCAGGTCAGGGCGATCTTCCAGAACGCCAGCCAGATCGTCAGCGGCGACCAGGTGGAGGTGGCCGGAACGCCTGTCGGGACGGTCTCTGGGATCTCGCTCACTCCGGACGGGCAGGCCGATCTGACGCTTACGATCAACAACTCCCAGTTCACGCCGTTGCACCAGGGAACCACGGCGATCGTTAGGCAGGCCTCCCTGTCGGGAATCGCCAATCGCTACGTCCAGCTCGACCTTGGTCCGGCCAACGCCCCCCGGATCCCCGACAAGGGGATGCTGACCCAGACCAGCACGACGAGCACCGTCGACCTGGACGAGCTGTTCAACACGCTCAACGGCGCCACCCGAAAGGGCCTCCAGAACGTCTTCCAGGGGTCTGCCTCCCAGTACGCCGGGCGAGGCAACCAGGCCCAGCTGGCTTGGGAGTACCTCAACCCCGCCATCGCCACGGCCAGCATCCTGTTCCACGAGCTCAACCGGGACACGAACAAGTTCACCCGGTTCGTCACGACGTCGAGCCATCTGGTCACCGACCTGGCCTCGCGCCAGGCCGACCTGAGCGGGGTGGTCTCCCACCTCTCGACCACCTTCACCGCGCTGGCCAACCAGCACGTCGCGCTCGGCGAGTCGATCCAGCGGCTGCCCCCGTTCATGCGGCTGGCCAACACGACGTTCGTCAACCTCCGCGCGGCGCTGGTTGACCTGACCAGCCTGGTCAACGTAAGCCGGCCCGTCGCACCCAAGCTTCAGACGCTCCTCAAGCAGCTCCGTCCGTTGGCCATCGACGCGGTACCCACGGTCAACGACCTCTCCAACATCATCAGCCGGCCCGGTCCCAATAACGACCTGATCGAGCTCAACAAGCTTGCCTCGCCGCTGGCCAAGGTGACGGTGGGTCATCTGTTCGCGGATGGCAAGACCCGCCGCGGAGCTTTCCCGGTCAGCCAGCAGGCCCTGGGCGAGTCGATCCCCGAGCTGGCTGTGGCGCGGCCGTACGCGGTCGACCTGACGGGGTGGTTCGAGGGCTACTCGCACCCGGGCGTGTATGACGCCAACGGCGCCACCAGCCGCGTGGCCGCGGTGGTCGGGCTCGGCTCGCTGGCCGGCTCCGGCTCGCTACCTGGCTGCACCGCCATGGTCCAGCAGATCTTGGCCAAGGCCGGGATCAAGAAGTGCCCGCTGGGCACGCCGTTGCCGCTGTTGACCGACATCGCAGGCCGGCTCCCGTTCGCCAAGGGCGTCCTGACCACCGGCCAGGGCGACCGGTGCCCGGGCTCGATGGAGCGAGGGCCCTTGCCGGGGACAAGCGCCGCCTTCTTCCCCGAGACCGGGTTCCCGTGTAACCCGAGGGAGATCCCGACCGGATGATGAGAGGATCCTGTACGGCGCGATCGCGCTCCTGGCCAGCGCGGCCTTCCTGTTTCTCACGCTGGGGGCATCCAGCGGGAGCAGCGGTCGCGTCTATCGCATCGAACTGGACAACGCCTACGACCTGGTCAAGGGCGGCGAGTTCAAGGTGGCGGGGGTCAACGCGGGCTCGATCCAGTCGATCGGCCTGGACCAGAAGACCCTCCACGCTGTGGTCACCGTCCAGATCACCCAAGGCGGCTTCGGCCAGTTCCACGCCGACGCCTTCTGCCAGTCCCGGCCCCAGTCGCTGATCGGCGAGTACTTCGTCGACTGCCAGCCCGGGAGCTCTGGTCCGATGCTCAAATCCGGGGCCACGATCCCGGCCAGCCACACCCAATCGACGATCCCGGCCGACCTGGTCCAGAACATCATGCAGGTCCCGTACCGGGAGCGCCTGAGTCTGATCATCAACGAGCTCGGCGCGGCCGTGGCCGCCCGCTCGGAGGACCTCCAGACGGCGCTTCGCCGGGCGGACCCGGCCCTGGCCGAGACGGACAACCTGCTGAACCTGCTGGCCAACGACGCCCACACGATCAAGAGCCTGAACGTGAGCGCCAACTCCGTGATCACGGCCCTGGCCAAGAACAACCAGAAGGTGCAGCGCTTCATCACGTACGCCGACCGGACCTCCACCGACTCGGCCACCCAGGCCTCAAGCATCCAGGCCACCTGGCAGAAGCTGCCCGGCTTCCTGGAGCAGCTCCGGCCCGCGCTGGCCAAGCTCGGCGCGGCCGCCGACGCCCAGGACCCCGTCCTGGTCAACCTCAATCAGGCGGCTCAGCAACCTCAACACGTTCTTCCACGAGCTGGTCCCGTTCGCCCACGAGTCGGTGCCCTCGCTGAAGTCGCTGGGCAGCGCGTCGGTGGTCGGCCGCTCGGCGGTCAGGGTCGGCCACGCCCACGGTCAAGGACCTCAACCAGTTCGCCCAGCACACGCCCGAGCTGTCCCAGAATCTGGCCATCGTCCTGCACGACCTGGACAGCCGCAGCCGGGCCGTCGAGCCGGACCCGCGCAGCCCCGACGGCGGCAAGGGCTACACCGGCCTGGAATCGCTGCTCCAGTACGTCTACAACATCACCACCGCGGTCAACTACTTCGGGCAGTTCGGGCACATGCTGGGCGTGGACGCGTTCGTGAGCAAGGTGTGCAGCCCGTACACCACACCGCAGACGCTGGCCAACAACATCAAGTCAGACGGGCTCGATGCGGTCCGCCAGTGCTACGCCTTCCTCGGGCCCCAACCAGCAGGGCGTGACCCAATCCGACCCGACCTGGAACGCCAAGGAGGCCACACCCGGCAGCCCCAGCGCCTGCGTCCCGGATCCGGGCGGATTACCCCGTAGAACCCGGGTTACAACGTCCACTACCACGGGGTCAAGACCAACGCCTGCAAGCTCCAGGCCAGCGGCCCGGCCGCTGACCAGTCGGCGACCGCCAGATCGCGGCTCAGAGCCATACCCAGACCAGCGCCTCCCGACCACCGGCGACGACCTCGACCGCGTCCACGCCCCGGCAGCTCCGTCAAGCCCGGCCACGTCGGTCACCTCGACGGCCGGCGCAGACCGTCCAGCAGGTCCTGGGCAAGCTCTTCTCCGGCGTCAAGGGCGCGGTGTCGGGGATCCACCGGACCACCGGCGCCGCGGCCGGCGCGGCCTCCTCGGGCGCCCAGGGCAGGCCCAGCAGCTCCTCAACTACCTCCTGGCGCCGTGAACCGACTCCCGCTCCCGCTCGGCCTTCGCCAACCCGGTCCTGCTCGGGGCGGTCACCGTGCTCGTGGCGATCGTGGCCGTGTTCCTGGCCTACAACGCCAACAGCGGGCTGCCGTTCGTGCCCACCCGCGAGCTCAAGGTGGACATCCCCAACGGCGCCGCGCTGCTGCCGGGCAACCAGGTCCTGGCCGGCGGCTACGACATCGGCACCGTCTCAGCCATGCACCCGATCCGGACTGGCCAACGGCACGGTGGCGGCCCAGGCCGTGCTCGCGCTCAACACGGCCAACGGCCGGGTCCCCGTGGACTCCACGGCGACGATCAGGACGCGGGCGCTATTGGGCCTCAAGTACGTGGACCTCCACTACGGGAGCTCACGGAAGCTGATCCCGGACGGGGGCACGCTCCCCGTGACCCAGGCGACGGTGCCGGTCCAGTTCGATGACATCAACAAGATGTTCGACGCCAAGAGCCGCCCGGCGGTGCAGAAGGACCTGGTCGGGTTCGGCGACGCGTTGGCCGCCCGCGGTTCCTCGCTCAACGACACCTTCGCGGCGCTGCCCGCGCTGCTGGGGCATCTGGAGCCGGTGGCCCGGTATCTGTCCAATCCGAGCACCCAGCTGACGCGATTCCTGACCGCGCTGAACGGGTTCTTTGCCACCGTCTCCCCGGTCTCCCAGGCCAACGCGCAGCTGTTCGGCGACCAGGGCACGACCTTTGAGGCGATCTCCCGGAGCGCCAGCGACCTGGAGAACACGATCCGCGAGTCGCCCGGACGCTCGACGTCTCGACCGCCTCGCTCAAGGTTCAGCAGCCGTTCCTGGTCGATCTGAAGACCTTTGCGCAGGCCATGCAGCCGGCCACGTTGTCGCTCAAGGCGGCGCTACCCCAGCTCGATCCGGCGCTCCAGGCGGGGATCCGGGTGCTCCCGCGGACGCCCGCGATGAACGTAAGGCTGGAGGGTGTGCTCCGCGCGCTCAAGGCGCTGGCGCTTGACCCGGGCTCCAACCAGGCGTTGAACGGTCTGAGCACGACCGTGGGGATCCTCAACCCGATGATCAAGTACCTCGGCCCGTACGTGACCGTATGCAATGGCTGGAATTACTTCTGGGCCGAGTTGGCCGACGTGGTCTCCCAGCCGACGACGATCGGAGCCTCCCAGCGGGCGCTGCTCAACTTCGCTAATCATCAGACCAACAACGTCGGCGCGCAGGGCGCGACCGCCCCGTCCAACGGGTACAAGCCGGGCGACGTCCCGGATCCGACCACGGCCGACGCCGAGTACAGCCACGGCCCCGCGTACGGGGCGGCTGTGACCAACCAGGGCAACGCCGACTGCGAGGTCGGTCAGCGCGGATACCAGGCCAAGCTGAACGCGCTCGACCCCAAGAACCGGAGGCTGGTCTCCGACCAGTACACCCCGGGCGCCCAGGGCACGACCTGGGACGGGCTATCCCACGTGCCCCCCGGTGAGACGTTCAGCCGCCGCCCGCTCACCGGTCCGCAGACACCAATCATCCCGGGGAACAACTGATGAGACGACGACGCGGACGCACACGAGCGCGGATCAGCAAGTTCCTGGCCGGGCTGATCGGGATCATCCTGGTCGTGGGCTTCAGCTACGGGGCCTACACCAAGTTCGCGAACCCGTTCGCCAGCCCGTACACGGCTCACGTCATCTTCGCCAACGCCGACGGACTGCAGATCGACTCGCTGGTCCGGGTCGCGGGCGTAAACGTGGGCAAGGTCACCAGCGTCAGCCCGGTGGCCGGGTGCCGCAAGACGGCCTACACGGGCGTGGAGCCCCAGTGCACCGCCTCGGATGTGACCATGCAGATCCAGAGCAACGGGCTGCCGCTGCACAAGGACGCGACGTTCTGGATCCGGCCCCGGATATTCCTGGAGGGCAACTTCTTCGTCGAGGCCACCCAGGGCACTCCCGAGGCCCCGGTGGCCCCCACCGGCTACGTGTTCCCGATCCAGTCGGGCAAGGGGTCGGTCCAGTTCGACCAGCTCCTGACCTCGCTGCAGTCCGATACCCGCCGCAACCTGCAGACCCTGCTCCAACAGTACGGCTATGCGGTCAAGACGGGCGGCCCGGCCTACGACGCCTCGATCCAGTACTGGACCCCGGCATACGAGTACGGGTCGGAGGTTAGCCACGACACCCTCGGGACTCAGCCCCACGACCTCTCCAACTGGATTGACCAGGCCGGGGTGGTCAACGGGGCCCTGGACGCCCACCGGACCAGCCTGAAGAGCCTGATCACCGACCTCAACACGACCGCCGGGGCGTTCGCCCGGGAGGACGGCGCCCTGCAGCGGGCCGTGGCCGAGCTCCCCACGACCCTGTCGGTGGCGATTCCGGCTCTGAACGCGCTCAACAACGCCTTCCCGCCGCTGCGGGCCTTCGCCCGCGGCCTGGTGCCAGGCGTCCGGTCGACGGGTCCGATGGTCGATGCCAGCCTCCCGTTCTTCCATCAGCTCCGCCTGCTCGTCCAGCCGGCCGAGCTCCGCGGCCTGGTCAACGACCTGTCCTTCACGGTGCCGGCACTGGCCAAGCTGAACGCAGAGTCGATCCCGTTCATGCGCAACCAGGTCCGGCCGGCGTCGAGCTGCCAGGTCAACGAGATCCTGCCCTGGAGCCACCTCACGATCCACGACCCGCACTTCAACGCCAAGAACGGCTTCCCGGCGCGGCCCACATTTGTTGAGGGAGTCGACTACCTCCCCGGTCTGGCCGGGGAGTCGCGCGACTTCGACGCCAACGGCCCGTACATCCGCGTCCTCCTCACAGGCGGCACGTCGCTGTATTCGCTGTCACCGCCCGGTCAGACGCCGCTGTTCGGCTCGGCGCTGACCAAGATCGCTGGCACCCAGCCAGAGATGCCCACACCGCACAACAGTGGCGACGGGGCCCGGGTCAAGGTGACCCGGCCGCCGCTCAAGCCGAACGTCCCGTGTGAGACCCAGCCGGCGATCACCGAAGCCGGGATCCAGTCTCCGACCGGGCTGGCGCCGGCGCAGGTCAAGGCCTCGGATCAAACCGCCGGTGCCTCGCAGCGGGAGCGCAGCGGCGCCCTGCTGGGGCTGGCCGACCTCGTCCAGCAGGACCGTAAGAGCGGCCTCCCCGTCCAACTGAAGAACATCCCGAACTTCCGCTGATGAAACGCGCGATCAAGAACCACGCCCTGGACTTCACCGCGATCGTGGTGCTGGTCGTGCTGGCGATCGTGGTGTCGGGGTTCATCCTGTCCCACGAGCGCCTCAACCTCCCGTTCGTCAGCCAGTCGACGTTTCCGCTCAGCGCCGAATTTTCGAGCGCCAAGGCCGTGACCGCTGGTCAGGGTCAGACCGTCAACGTCTCCGGCGTGGTGATCGGGAGCATCGGCGGGGTCAAGCTCAACCCCGACGGCACGGCCGATGTCCAGATGAACATCGACAGCCAGTACCGCCACCTGATCCACACCGACGCCACCGCGCTTCTGCGTCCCAAGACCGGCCTGGATGACATGTACGTCGAGCTCAACCCCGGCACGCATGGGGCGCCGCTGGCCAAGCCCGGCTTCACGCTCCCAGTGTCGGCCACAAATCCGGTCGTGGACCCCGACGAGATCCTCTCCGCCCTGGACGCCGACACCCGCCAGTACCTGGAGCTGCTGGTCAACGGCGCCGGCCAGGGGCTCCAGGGCAAGGGAGGGTCCGAGCTGGCCCAGGTGCTCGAGCGCTTCCTCCCCACCCACCGGGACCTGGCCCGGCTGAACACGGTCGTCGCCGAGCGCGGCGACGCGCTGAAGTCACTGATCCATTCGCTCCAGGTGCTGAACACGGCGCTGGCCACCAAGCGGACGCAGATCGCCCAGCTCGTGGGCACGAGCGCCAAGGTGTTCCACGCCTTCGCCAACGCCAACCAGGGGGTCAGCCGATCCGTGGCCGATCTCCCGGGCACGCTCAACCAGGCCACGGCCACGCTCCAGAAGGTCAAGACATTCGCCGACCTGTTGGCCCCGGCCACGCGGAACCTGCTCCCGGCCGTCCAGGCCATTCCGGCGGCCAACGCGGCCACGATCGCTCTGGCCAAGCCGATCACGCCGGTCCTGCGGACCCAGATCCGGCCGTTCGTCGTCCAGGCCCGGCCCCTGGTCCGCAGTCTCCGCCCGGCTTCGATCAAGCTGGCCAAGGCCACGCCGAACCTCTCCAAGGTGTTCGGCGTGCTCAACCACCTGTTCAACGACCTGGGCTACTTCCCCGGCGGAGGCCAGCACGGCTACCTTTGGTGGCTGTCCTGGGGCAGCCACAACGCCCGGACCCTGTTCTCCACCCAGGACGCCAACGGTGACTTCAGGCCGCTCTTCCTCCAGGCCAGCTGCGCGTCGCTGGCCCAGATCGCCAACAACGTTCCCCTGTCCGCCCAGGTCCTGAACGTCACCTCGGTCCTGACCAGCAAGACGCTGTGCCCCAAGCAGGCCGCCGCCGACGCCAGCGCCTACTCGCAGTGGCGCAAGACCCATCCGGCCAACGCGGCGTCTACGCGGATCACGCCTCAGACGCTGCTCAACGGCAGCGCGGCCAAGAACCTCTTCTACCCCAAGCTCCCGACGAACTGATGAATACCGGCGCCCCACGCATCTCCCGCATAGTCACGATGGTCCTGTTCGCGCTCTCCTGCGTGGGCCTGCTGCTGTTCCTGTGGCTCTCCTTCGGCGGAACGATCCCGTTCAAGGCCCAGGGGTATAGGTTTGAGGTCGGCTTCAGCAACGCCTTCAACCTGGCCGACCAGACCGATGTCCGGATCGCCGGAGTGAGCGTCGGCAAGGTCGTGAGCAAGAGCCGGGCGCGGTACGGCAACCGCACTGTCGCCACGATCCAGATGGACAATCAGTTCGCGCCGATTCACCGCGACGCCACGGCGATCCTCCGCACCAAGACGCTCCTGGGCGAGACCTACGTCGAGCTCACGCCGGGATCGCGCAACTCGCCGCCGCTACGGGACGGGGCGACGCTCCCCGATTCCAGAGTGGTCAACGCGGTCCAGCTGGACGACGTCTTCAACACGTTTGACCCCAGGACGCGCCAGGCCTTCCGGCAATGGCAGCAGGAGCTGGCCCAGGCCGTGCGCGGTAATGCCCAGAACCTCAATGACGTGCTGGGCAACCTTCCCACCTTCGCGGTCAACTTCACCGACCTGCTCCAGGTGCTGGACGTCCAGCACTCGGCGGTGGTCAGCCTGGTCCGCAACGGCGGCACGACGTTCGCCGCTCTGAACAAGGATCCCGCCGCCCTGCGCAATCTGATCACGGCCGGGGAGACCACTTTCCGGACCACGGCGGCCAACAACAACGCGCTGGCCGACGTCTTCCACATCTTCCCCACGTTCCTGACCGAGCAGCGGCTGACGATGGCCTCGCTCCAGCGCTTCTCAAGCAACGCCGATCCCGTGATCCGCGAGTTGATTCCCGTCGCCCAGCAGCTCGGGCCGACTCTGAACGCGCTCCGCGAGCTGGCGCCGAATCTGCGGCACCTGTTCGTCAAGCTCGGGCCGCTGATCACCGCCTCGCGGACCGGCCTGCCCGCCACGCAGCGGGTGCTCCAGGGCCTCGGCCCGAACAAGCTGCTGGACACGCTGGGCCCGTTCCTGGGTCAGCTCAACCCGATCCTGGATTGGCTGTCGCTGCACCAGCAGCTGATCTCCGACTTCATCACCGCCGGCGGCGCCAGCCTGTTCCCCCGCACGACCACGTTCGGGACCGGAGGAACCGGGCATTACCTCCGTCAGTTCGGCCCGACGGGCAACGAGACGCTGTCCTTCCAGCCCACGCGCGATCCGAACAACCGCGGCAACACCTATCCCGAGCCCCTGTGGTTGCCCGCCGGCGAGCCCAAGGACTTCACCCTCGGCAACCTCCCGGCCTGGGATTGCCGGAACACCGGCGCACCCGGCAGCGGCGCGACCAACGGGACGACGGGTCAGACGGGTCAGGCAATGGCCGAGCAGCCGTGCTGGGCTCAGGGGCCGATTAAGGGCGCTCCGGGCAAGTACAAGATCCCGCAGCTCAAGGCGCAGACCTACTCGAGTAGGTAGGGGTTCAGGCCGCTGCTGTGGCGCCCGCGGCCGCCGCTGCCTGAGCAGGCGCGGCGGCGCCGCCGAGCGCGGTGATAAACCGGCCGGCGAGCTCGGCGTCACCGCTGATCTCCAGGCCCCGGCGGTCGTGCTCGGGTGAGAGCGCGCTGATCCAGGCCGAGGCCGTACCGACGATCTCAGCCGTGGTCGGGCCCTCCTCGCGCTCGATCATCGTGATCCGTCCGTCGCCCGCCGAGACGGTGTAGGACTTCCGCTGCCCGTTCCACTTGACGGCCAGGCCGATGCTGCCGGTCAGATCGTCGGGGGCGATCAGCCCGGGGATGAGCCGGAAGATCGCGCCGAGGTCGATCGCCTCACCCGCGCGCGGGGGACTCCAGGCCCACTCGTAGCCCCATCTGGCCAGCGCGGCCAGGACGGGCATCAGCTCGTGGGCCCGCTCGGTCAGGCCGTATTCGACGCGGGGAGGGACCTCGCGGAAGCGCTGCCGGGTGAGGAGGCCGTCGGCCACCATCCGGTTCAGCCGGGAGCGCAGCTGCTCGGTGGAAATGCCCGGGAGCACGCGCTGGAGCTCCACGAATCGCCTCGGTCCGGCCGACAGGTCCCGGACGATCAGCAACGACCACTTGTCCCCGACCAGATCAAGCGCCCGGGCATCCGGGCTCCACTGGTCGTATGGATGTCGTTTTGGCGGGGGTACCTGGGGCATCATGCTCCCGTAACTACCTGGTTTGTTCCGGCTAGATAGTCGCTCTGCCGGCGGACGTTTCCTCCTTCCCGCCGGCAAGGCCCCTTCCTCGGCCGTATCCTGGGGCGCAGTCTACCGCTTTTAATGCCCGTTAGTCCAGATTTTGGGCTGACAATTAAGTTCGGTCGTTGAGCGTGCAGGAAAACGTGCAAATTGGGGGTTTGGGGAGGGGGTAACCCCCGGTCTGGGCGAGGGCGCAAGGCGGGCTGCGACGCCCGGCAACCACCCTCAGCTTGTAACACCTCATAGAAGCTGACGTGAGCGGCTCCGCCGGGCGCCTGGGGCGACCAGGCGCGCACCGGCAATTCGTCCAATTCGGCCCGTTGGCAACAGGTTTTGGCCCCGGGAGCCGTAACAACCCCCGTGGGAGATCTGATTCTCATGGAACGACTTGTCGCCGCTCGTTCAGCCGCGTCGGTGGGCGGACGCTCCTCCGCCCCCCGGAGCGGCGCCGCCGGCCTGCGCACTGGCGCCGGCCTGCGCGAGCGAACCAAACGTGCAGCGGGCTCGCCCGTGCGTATGGATGGACTGTCCGCAGTCGCCGTGCGCCTCGAGGAGGACGGGCGGCCCGCAGCGCGATCGGTCCCGGTCGCCGATCAGTCCGGCGACCGTCCGGTGTTCTTCTTTGACCTGGCCTGCCCGTTCTCGTACGTGGCCGCTGAGCGCGTCGAGCGGATGCTCGGCGACATCGAATGGGTCCCCACCCCGAGCGAGGCCCTAACCGGCTCGGTCTCCGAGGCGCAACGCGACGCGATCGTGATGCGCGCCGCCACGATGGCCCAGGCCGCTCGGCTCCCGATCGTCTGGCCGGACGACTTCCCCGCGGCGGTGCCCCGGGCGATGCGGGCCGCGCTCTTCGCCGCCGAGATCGGCGCAGGGGCTCGCTTCGCCCTCGCCGCCAGCCGGATGGCTTTCTGCGGCGGGTTTGATCTGGAGAAGGCCTCGGTGCTGGCCGAAGTCGCGGCGGCAGCCAACGTTCCGGTCAGGGAGTGCCTGGCCGCCGCCTCAGAGGATTGGCGGGATGACGAGCTCCAGGCGACGGCGTCCGCGCTGAGCTCCCTCGGCGTCTCCGAGCTGCCCGTGGTGGGCGTGCAGGGACGCTGGTTTGACGGCGTGGGCGGCCTCCTCGAGGCCGCCGCGTGCCTCAGACGGGGCTGACTAGCCCGGCCAGGATCAGCGGGTCAAGTGACCCGGGCTCCGGGGCCGCTTCCTGATCCGCGTCGACTCTCCGGACGATCAACTCGGGCAGCGGCTCGAACTCGTCGATCTCGCGGCACAGGTCGTCGAACTCCAGGTGCTCGGATGAAGGTGTCTGCAGGGGCTGCATTGCCCACTCCTTTTCCTCGTGATCACCCCTGATCCTACGTCGCCTCCCTAAGGCGCGTGTTAGCGTCCGGCTGCCTTGCCGCAATCACTCTCCGAGCCGGCAGCACCCGACGCGGTAGCGGTCCACGGCGGCCGGCTGATCGCCCGCCGGCTGAAGGCCTACGGGATCGATCGCGTGTTCACCCTGTCGGGGGGGCACCTGTTCTCGATCTACGACGGCTGCCGGGCCGAGGGGATCGAGCTGATCGACGTCCGCCACGAGCAGACCGCCGCTTTCGCCGCCGAGGGCTGGGCCAAGGTGACGCGGCGCATCGGTGCCTGCGCCCTGACCGCGGGGCCGGGGGTCACGAACGGCGTCAGCGCGATGGCGTCCGCCTCGCAGAACAACTCGCCGATGCTCGTGCTGGGCGGCCGCGCCCCCGAGCTGCGCTGGGGCCAGGGGTCGCTCCAGGAGCTCGATCACGTCCCGATCGTCGCCTCCCTGTGCAAGTCGGCGGCCACCGCGCGGGCCACGGGGGAGATTCCGGTGCTGATGGACGGGGCGGTGCGGGCGGCCCTGGCGCCGCGATCCGGGCCGGCGTTCGTGGACTTCCCGCTGGACGTCGTGTTCGGCGAGGCGCCCGACCCGGGGGCGCCGGATCCACTGGCCGAGCCCTGGCGCGGGCCCGGTGCCGAGCCGGCGTCCGTGGAGCGCGCTGGTGCCCTGCTGGCCGGGGCCGAGCGGCCGGTGATCATGGCGGGCACGGGCCTGTACTGGGGCCACGGCGAAGAGGCGCTCCTGGGTTTGGTGCAGTCGCTGCGGCTGCCGGTTTTTGTGAATGGTCTGGGCCGGGGGTGCGTTCCGGCCGACCACGAGCTGTATTTCTCCCGCGCCCGCGGCGTCGCCCTGTCCGGCGCGGACGTGGCGGTTGTGATCGGGACGCCGCTTGATTTCCGGCTCGGCTTCGGGGCCGTCTTTGGTCCGGATTGCCAGGTCGTCATGGTCGATGCGGCCGAGCCCGAGCGGGCGTATCCCCGCGAGGTCGCCGTCGGCTGCTACGGGGCGCTGCCGGCGACTTTGACCGCGTTGCGTGAGGCAGCGGGGTCGGGTGCGGCGTCGGGGACCGCAGCGCGCGAGCGCTGGCTCGCCTCGCTGCGCGAGACCGAGGGCGAGAAGCGGGCTGCCGAGGCGGCAGAGCTGGCCGACCCACGCGCGCCCCTTCACCCGATGCGGATCTACGGCGAGCTGGCCCAGGTCCTGGATCGTGATGCGATCGTCGTGGGCGACGGGGGCGACTTCGTCTCCTATGCCGGCCGTGTGGTCGACTCGTACGAACCGGGTTGTTGGGTCGATCCCGGCCCGTACGGCTGCCTGGGCTCAGGTCCTGGCTACGCCCTGGCGGCCAAGCTCGCGCGGCCGGATCGCCAGGTCGTGCTGCTGGGCGGCGACGGCGCGCTCGGCTTCGCCGGCATGGAGCTGGACACGCTGGCCCGCCACGACGTCCCCGTCGTCGTCGTGATCGGAAACAACGGCATCTGGGGTCTGGAGAAGCACCCGATGGAGGCGATCTACGGCTACTCGGTGGTGGCCGAGCTGCGTCCGGGGACGCGCTATGACGTGGTCGCCGAAGCCCTCGGCTGCCACGGCGCGCTCGTCTCCTCGCCCGAGGAGCTTCGCCCGGCGCTGGAGGAGGCGTTCTCCTCCGGCCGGCCCGCGGTCGTGAACGTGCTCATGGATCCGGCCGTGGCCTACCCGCGGCGCTCGAACCTGGCGTGATTGATCGCGACCAGGCCGCCGGCCTCGCGCCTGGCGTGACCGACCGCGAGCAGGCCGCTGCCCTGGACGCGAGCGACCCGCTGCGCGAGTTCCGGGACCTGTTCGAGCTCCCGCCGGACGTGATCTACCTGGACGGCAATTCGCTCGGGCCCCTTCCGCGCGCCACGCGTGACCGGCTGCGCGAGGTCGTGGAAGGGGAGTGGGGGACCCGCCTGATCCGCGGCTGGGACGAGGGGTGGCTGGACCTCGCGGTCGGCGTGGGCGACCAGATCGGCGCGCTGCTGGGCGCTGGCGCTGGTCAGACGGTGGTGGGCGACTCGACCAGCGTGTGTTTTTACAAGCTCGCCTACGCCGCGCTCGACCTGCGACCCGGCCGCACGCAGATCGTCACGGACGTGGACAACTTCCCCACCGATCGATACGTGCTGGAGGGCATCGCCCAGCAGCGTGGGCTGGAGCTCGTGTGGGCTCAATTCGACCGAACGCGAGGCCCCGTCGACGATGAGGTCGCCCCGCTCGTGTCCGAGCGAACGGCGCTCGTCAGCTTCTCCCATGTCTCGTACCGGTCGGCGTTCGTGGCCGACATGCGTGCCGTGACGCGGGCCGCGCACGACGCCGGCGCGCTGATGCTGTGGGACCTGAGCCACTCGGTCGGATCGGTCCCGGTGGCGCTCGACGGCGACGGCGCTGACCTCGCCGTCGGGTGCACGTACAAGTATTTGAACGGAGGACCCGGCGCTCCGGCTTTCATGTACGCCCGGCGCGAGCTCCTGCCCGAGGTCGACCAGCCGATCTGGGGCTGGCTCGGCCGCCGCGATCCGTTCGAGATGGCGCCGGGATACGAGTCGGCTGCGGATGTCCGCCGGCTGCTCTCGGGGACGCCGCCGGTGCTCGGGCTGGCGGCGGTTCAGCAGGGCGTCGAGATCGTGTCCCAGGCCGGGATTGACCGGATCCGGGCCAAGGGGACCGCGTTGACCGAGCTGGCCATCTCACTCGTGGATTCGCAGCTGGCGGAATTCGGTGTCTCAGTGGCATCGCCGCGGGACCCGGGGTGCCGCGGTGCTCACGTGGCCGTCGCCCATCCCGACGCGCACTCTCTGTGCGCTCGGTTGATCGAGCGCGGCGTGATCGTTGACTTCCGCCGACCCGACGTGATCCGCCTCGGGCTCTCACCGCTCGTGACCCGGTACGTCGATGTCTGGGACGCGCTTGAGGTGCTCCGGTCGCTGCTCGCGGAGTCCTAGGGCTGCATCTGCGCGCGCTCGAGTTCGGCCGGGTCGTGCGAGCAGATCAGTGTGACCTCGCCCGCGTGCCGGCCGGCGAGCTCGCGCAAGCGGTCCTGGTTTTGGTGGCGGAGCTTGCTGTCTGCCTGAACCAGGCTCTGGAACGCCCGGAGCCCGGGCGGGCAGCGCCTCGGCGTCTCAATGTCGCCGTGGAAGAAGTACCCGTCACCGCAATGCAGAAGCCAACCGTCGTCGCGCCGCACGGCGACCGCGGTGTGTCCCAGCGTGTGGCCGGGGAGCGGGACCAGCAGGATCTCGGCCGCACTTTCGGGTAGGACGCGGACGCTCTCAAATCCCAGCCACTGCTCGCCGCCGGTGTCATGGGTGACCCACTTGGGACCATGAGCCCAGTGGCTCTGGCTGATCACGTAGCGCCGGCGCTCCCGTCGCGGCGGGTTCTGCATCGTTTCGAGCTCTCGGGTCCACAGGTGGACCTGGGCCGCGGGGAAGTCCGGCAGGCCACCGCCGTGATCGATGTCCAGGTGGGTGAGGATGATGTGCCGCACGTCGGCCGGATCGAACCCGCGCTTGCGGACGAGCTCGATCGCCGTCTCGCGGTTGTCGAGCTTCGGCCGAGTGAGCACCTTGAACGTCCGGTCCATCTGAGCCGCGTTGGCCACATCTCCGGTGCCGAAGCCGGTATCGATCAGCGTCAGTCCGTCCGGCCCCTCGATGAGGAGCACGTGACAGACCAGTTCGGCCGACCCCAGCAGGCTTCCGTGCCCGTTGATCAGGCGCTGCCCCCTGGGGCACATCGTCCCGCAGTTGAGGTGGTGGACCCGAGCGTCTGACATCAGGGTGGCGATCCTAGTGGGGCGAGGGGGGTGAGGGCTGCCCGGGGGCGCCGGCGCTCCCCCACAACGAAAACCGCCCGCATATTTCAGCGGGCGGCTTCCGATCCAGGTTTGGCCCAATCGGGACGGGCAGGGGTACGTGCCAGAAAGGGCCGGTTTAGATTGGCTCGGACGGCGGGAGGCGCCGATGTCTGCGGCTGCGCCCGAGCCTATGAGGGGTTAGGCGAACCTTTCCCCGGACGCGAATAATGCTCGCTTTACTCTTTAAAGGCAATCGAACATTCGTCCAGTCTGAATTCGAACCAGGTCGATCATCCGTTTAGCCCTCGGTTCGACTCCGACCGAGCTATCCCCTTGAATGGCCTGGAGATCAGGCCTTTTCACTCTGCACCAGACCCAAATTCCAGTGCAGCGCCACGCAGAATGTCGTTCTCAGAGATCTCGACCTCGGTCAGCCGGAACAACCTGAGCACGACGAGCAGGATGAGGATCCCCGCCACGATCGTCGGCGCCCGGTCGGGGTGAAGGCCGGTCACGTGGCGCCGCCCGTCGAGCGGCAGCGCGGCGAGACGGTCCAGAATCCTTTCGCATTCGTCGCGGCCGATCACGTATCCGTGGACCTTCTCCGGGTCATACGGGTCGAGCTCCTGGGCGACGGCGGCCAGTGAGGTCGCCGTCCCGGCGACGGCGATCGCTCCTCGTGGGGCTCTCAGCTGCTCTGGGGGCACAGCCCTCTGGATCAGCGTTTCTACGTCTGCGACCAGCTCCCGCTGCTCCTCTTTGGTCGGTGGATCGTGGTGGAGGTACCGCTCGCTCTGACGGACCACCCCGGCCTGGGTCGAGACGTGAAACGTGATCTCGGTGCCGGCGCCGAGGACAAGCTCCGTCGACCCGCCGCCGATGTCGACAACGAGTGTGGGGCTGTGGTCGGCGGGGTCGCGGTCGCTCGTGGCGCCTCGGAACGTCAGCCGCGCCTCGTCATTGCCGGTCAGGATGTGGGGCTCCAGTCGATAGCGGCCCGCCACGGTCCGCGCGAACTCCTCGCCGTTGGCGGCGTCCCGGACGGCACTGGTCAGGACTGCCACTGCCCGGTCGGACTCGTGTCCGTCGATCAGCTTTCGGTAGTCCTCCAGGGCGGCGTAGACGCGGTCCATTGACTCGTCCTGGAGCCGGCCGTTCGAGTCCACCCCGGAGCCCAGACGGGTCACGGTCGTGCGGCGCACGAGCTCGTGGTGCACTCGGCCACGCTGCACATCCGCGATCAGGAGTCGGGTTGAGTTGGACCCGATGTCAACGACGGCGATCCTCATCCCGGCGGGGCCACTTCATGCGGTAGCGGCTCGCCGTCCAGCCCGGCGAGTAGGTTGTCCACGGCCAGGTCGGCCATCCGCTCGCGGGCGGCGGTAGTCGCCGACCCGATGTGGGGCGTGAGGACGAGATTGGGCGCGCTCAGCAGCGGGTCGTCATGCGCGGGCGGCTCGGGATCCGTGACGTCGAGCGCTGCGCCGGCGATCTCGCCATTGGCGAGCGCCTCGATCAGCGCTGGCTGGTCGACGATCTCGCCCCGGGCCGTGTTGATCAGAATCGCCGTCGGCTTCATCCGCCTGAGAGCAGCGGCGTCGATCAGGTGATGCGTGGCCGGCGTCAGAGGCGTGTGGATTGAGACGAAGTCGGCGTGTTCCAGGAGCTCGTTCAGTGCGTTTGGCCCATCGCTTGCCCCGACGTGGACGACCTCCATGGCGAAGCCCTCGGCTCGTTTGGCCACCGCGCGGCCGATCCGGCCGAACCCGATGATTCCCAAGACGCGGCCATGCACCTCCGCGCCCAGGAACGCTGCGGGCTCCCAGCCCAGCCACTCGCCGGAACGAGCCGCCGCGAACGCCTCGGGCAGCCTCCGGGCGGCCGCGAGCAGCAGGGCGAACGTCGCGTCGGCGGTGGCGTCGGTGAGCACGTCGGGGGTGTTTCCAACCTTGATCCCACGGGCGGCGGCCGCCGCGAGATCGATGTTGTTGAAGCCGACGGCGTAATTGGCGATCACCTCCAGCTTCGGGAGCTGGCCGATCGTGTCCGCGTCCACGCGGTCCGTGAGCAGGCTCAACAGGCCCTCGCCGTCCTTCGCGTGGGCGATCAACTGATCGTGACGGGGAGGTTGGCGCTCAGGCCAGACATCGATGTCGTGGCGGGCGCCCAGCCGCTCCAGGGCTGTCCCTGGGAGCTGGCGGGTGACGAATACGTGGGACACAGCGGGTGGGGATTGTGTCGGATCCGGTGGGGTCGCTGGGGGCGCGACCTGGTGCGGAGTCCGGGTGTCGCGGCTTCGGTCCAATCGGGCGTCGCGGCGTCGTCCAGTCGGGCGTCGCGGACTTCCTCACAACAAGGCCCCGCTCCTTCCTACAATGGTGGAGATGGGAACGACGGCCGCGGCGAATGCCGACACGGGGTTGTCAGCGCCACCCGGTTGGGAGGAGTGCCTGGCCGCCGAGGAGCTCGAGCTCTCGGCCATCCTCCACGCGCTGAGCGATCCGATGCGCCTGCGGATCGTGGCGGGCTTGGCCCAGGAGGGCGATCAAGCCTGCAAGGACTTCGACCTCCCGATCGTCAAGTCCACCTGCGCCCACCACTTCCGTGTGCTCCGCGAGTGCGGTCTAATTCGCCAGCGCGTGGTCGGAACCACGCGTATCAATTCGCTGCGCCGCGACGAGGTCGACGCCCGCTTCCCGGGCCTGATTGACGCCGTGCTCCGGGCGGCCGCCCGGATGCCGGCGCTGGGTTAGCGGCAGACTCGCGACCTCCGCGGGGCGACTGGCTTTCTGCTTGGTCGGGTTGCGCCCGGCTAGCGTGCCGCTCGGTCAGCCGCCAGCTCAATCAGCCTCCCGGGGCTACGCCATCGTCAGACCGCCGCTCACCGAGAGCGTCTGCCCGGTGATGAAGCCCGCCCCGTCTGAGGCCAGGAACGCCACCGCCGGACCAATGTCCTCGGGACGTCCCAGCCGGCGCATCGGCACGGCCCGCCGCATTGCCTCGAGCACCTTCTCTGAGTCCTGACCCGCGCCCGCGATCTGGGCCAGCATCGGCGTCTCGGTGGGCCCGGGACAGACGCTGTTGACCGTCACGCCATGGCGGGCAACCTCCCGGGCGAGCGTCTTGCTGAACGCCACGACTCCACCCTTGGCGCCCGAGTACACCGCCTCCAGCGATGACCCGACCCGCGCAGCGTCTGACGCGATGTTGACCACCCGCCCGTAGCCACGCTCGACCATCCCCGGGACGGCCCGCCGGCACGTTCGCAGGCAGCCCTTGAAGTTGAGCTCGATCACCCGGTCCCAGAACTCCTCGTCGGTCTCCAGGAACGGGTGGAACTCGTCCCAGCCGGCGTTGTTGACCAGGACCTCGACCGGCCCGAGCTCGCGCTCCACCTCGCCGAACGCCCTGTCCACACTCGCCGAGTCCGTGATATCCAGCCTCACCGCAAGCCCGCGCAGCCCCGCGGCGACCTCACCCGCCGTGTCGGGATTGATATCGGCCACGACCACGCGGTGCCCGTCGCCGGCCAACTGTTCGGCGATGCCGCGCCCGATCCCCCGGCCGCTGCCGGTCACCAATGCGACCCTGCCCGCGTCGCCGGTCATGCCCGCACGCGGATCCCGCCTGGACCGCCGATCATGCCGTCCTGCTCATGGGCGGAAGTCTTACCTGGTTGCCGGGTGATATGTCCGTTTGGCTGGGGCGTGCCCTAAGCAGCCTCCTCCTCTTGGTCGTCGTCCTGGTCCAGACGCCGCAGCATCTCCGCCACGTCCTCATCTTCGAAGTCGTCGTCGTCCCCATCGTCGAAGAGGTCATCGAGGTACTCACCTACGACCTCAAAGCCCTCGGGAGGCTCGTCGATCTCGACCACCAGCATCAATTTCGGCTCCTCCCAGAAGAGCCGGATGCACGTATGGCCATACTCGACCCGGTCCGGCGGGGGCAGGCCATCGCTCTCGAGCATCTCCCGCGCGGCGCGCTCACATTTGATCTTCTCAGCCAGTGTTGCCATGCCCGACAGCGTGCCCAAGATCGCGTGCCCGCACAAGGCCCAAACGTCAAAACTCTGCAACATTTCGGGGGCCTGCGAGCTCCGAGCGCACGGCTCCACCACGACTACGGATCCGGTCCGGGGTTGCTCTGACCGCTCGCTATCGTGGGACGCGTGGGGGCTACCTCGGACATCCCTGGTCCGCGTCCGACTGCCGATCGTCAGCCGGCGATTGAAGTGCGCGGTCTGGCCAAGTCATACGGGAAGGTCCGAGCGCTCTGCGGGATCGATCTTGAGGTCGCCGCGGGCAGCATCCTCGGGCTCCATCCGGGAGACCAGAGACGGTGCGCTAAAATCACTCGTCCGCCGCGGGGTGGAGCAGTCTGGTAGCTCGTCGGGCTCATAACCCGAAGGTCGCGGGTTCGAATCCCGCCCCCGCTATCAAGCTTGGCTCTGCAACTGGCCCTGTCCCTTGCGGGGTCGCGGGTCAGCGCGGAAGCGCTGAGGCTCCGTGCCGGTGAACCGTGCTCCGAGCTCAGCTTCGAATCAGGACGATCGCGTCGTGCTCGCTGCTCTCCGGTCCTGAACTTCCGGCGGTGAGTTCGGCCGGGAGGGTAAGCAGCCCGCTCGCTGGGCGTCGCGGCAGCCGCACGACGATCGTCCTGGGCCGGCGCCCGACGCGGTAGCGCCGACCCCCTGTCCTGAGCGTCGCTGTTGTGCTCGCGGCGACGTACACCCTGATCGTGCGAGCTCGATGGCGAACCAAAGCGGGGAAGCGCAGTTGGAGCAGGCTTACCGGCGCAGGGATGACGTGTAGCACACGGCGAAGGATGGTTTGGCGTCCGCCTGCGGCGCGCGCGACGAGGCGCAGAACAACCCGACCCGCCGGCAGCGTGACCTGGATCTGCTCGCCTGAGCCAAGCCGGTGGCGACCGGCAAACCAGGTCAGCGTGCGACCGCGGAGGGCGCGGTGGCGATCATCCAGCGCGCTGCCGATCAGCAGGGTGCGCTGCCCGCCACGCACTTCTTCGCCTGAGGCTGGCCGGATGATCTGGACGACGGGCGCTGTCCCGTCGGCCCGGAAGACGGGCGATACGGCGTGCGCCTCGCTGAAGCCGTCGTTGACGTAAACGCGGATCCGGGCCCGCCGGCTGCCTTCCAGGAACCGGCCGGGGACGCTCACGCTACCGGTGCTGGGTCCGTCGTAGACCGTCCGCCAGCTGCGTCCGCCGTCCAGAGAGTAGTCAACGGTCGCCTGGAGCTGGTCGCTCTCGGGGTCGCCGGCTGACCAGCGAACGAGCAGGTTCCCGTGAGCCCGTGCTCTGGCTCTGCGGTTCGGTGCCAGCAGTCGCACGTGCGGTGATCGGTTGCGCTGCCTGCGGTCGAGCACGACCCCATGTCTGATGAGCTCAACCGTGGCCGCTCCAACCGGAACCGGAGCCTCGAACGTGGCCGCACCGGGGGCATCGATTAGCGGCTGGAGCTGCACACCCTCGTCCACGAGTACGCGCCCGGCGGAGTCCAGCACGCGCACCCGCAGCGGGGAGTTCGGTGCCGTCGGCGGGATCGCAGACGGACCGTGGGGCTGCACGACCCGCACGATCCGCGCACTCTCGGAGCTGGCCACGCCGACCACGAACGCCTGGCCGGAGGACGCCCGCCTCGCCTGGTGAGTCCAGGAGAAGGTGTCGGTCGCCGCCGACAGTGCCGCGTAGCTCCTGAGCGTGCTGAACGCGTGATTCCAGTTTCGGGGTGATAGCCAAAGGCTCGCCTCAGGACCGCAGTACGACATCAGGTCAAACAGAGCTGAACCGCCATCCACCACCGGCCTGATTGGCCTGGGCGTGGACTGGTCGAACTCGACGCCCTGAAGGCGCCCGACCTGGTCCGGCGCCCACGTCTCGCCGAAGCCGCCGGCCCCACCGCCGCAGGCATTGCTCGCGTGTGGCAGGCCCATGACATGCCCGAACTCGTGCGCCGCCGCTCCCAGCGGGCGGCTGGCGCTCCCGTCGTTGACCAGGAACAAGGGGCTTACGCCACCCGGTTTGAGGGCGGCCAGGGTGCCGTGGCCGGAGGTATCCGTCCAGCCCGGCTCCTTGACGGTCCCGGCGGCCACCGGAATCGAGTAGTTGTGAACTCCGACCGTGGCGTCGAAGCCGCCGCTGGGGTTTTGCGTTTCCCACTGCGTCACCACTGCGTCGATCGCCGCCATCCGGCAGAAGCGCGTGGCAGTGGCCAAAGTCTGCGGGACCGCCGGCGTGGTTTTGGTCGCCGCGGTGCTGGCATATCGCAGGCCGTTGCAGGCGAACACGGGAGCGGTCTCGCTGGGCTGGGCTGGAGTGGCCGTCGCGGTCAGAGCCTCCTGGTTGCGAACACCGATCCACTGCGCATACGGCCACACCGACATGCGTTCGCCGCCGGGGAACAGCTGGCGGGCTCGGGACAGAACCTGGTCGGGTGCGGTGAGAGTGCCAGGGTTCTGGCCGTTGCCGAGCAACTCGAACGACCGGATCTGAAGAGGAAGAAGGTGCAGCGCCGGGACCCGGTCAAGACGGAACGTGTTATCCGCCGCGCACGCGCTGGGGACCAAGACCTGCAGGTTCTTCACCGTCAACTTTCTGGGGTTGCACTCGACCGCGAGCAGTTTGGGCGTGCCGCTCGGGAATCCAACTGTCGCCACGAGGTCGATCGTGCCCTTGGAGCTCCTCGCCGGGACCTGCAGCCAGGATCCGGGGATCTGAAACTGCACTCCGTATCCCGGTGTGGCGCGCTCACTTGCGCTGACCCACGGCTTGATGCTGTAGGGGACAGGCTGGTTGAGCCGCCGGGTGAGTGTGGCGCCGATCTGCCTACCATGAGCGAGCGCCTTCAGCGTGACTTCAAGCTGCTGCCCGGGGACCGCCAGCTCGGTCCGATCGACGTAGACGACCGCCGTGGTCTGCTTGTCCGCGTCAAGCTGGACCCCGACGTAACTGGTGCGCTGAGGATCCGCGCCCGCCACGAGCTTGCCAGCCGGGCTGTAGCTGGTAGGTGTACCGCCACCGGCAAGACACGGAAACGCACCGGTCGGGAAGGAGAACATTGCAGCGCACGAATTCGGCTGCACCACCTGAAACACATCAATCCCGCGAATGCGAAAGTTTCCGTACGCGGACAGGGGAACCTCAGTCGGTGTCAGCCGCGTGAAGTGCGGATCCGCAACCGTGGACCCCGGGAAGCCCGGCACGGTCACTCGGCAGCTGAACACGTAGTGAGCAGCCGAACCGCCGGGGTTGAAGGTGCGGGTCCGGGCGACTATGGAGACAGCGGACGCGGGGGTCCGGCGCAGCCATTCGTAGGCGAAGACCTCATGGGGCGGCAGGTTCTGCCACGTGCCGGCGTCGCACACAAAGCTGCCGTCGTACTGGCTGAAGGAGATGAAGGGCTTGCTCACGTTGACCGGGAAGCCCCCGACCGGAGGCGGCCCCGAACCGATGTGGGCGACGGAATTGGCCGTCGCGCTGCTCCCTCCGACATCAGCGATGCTGGTGACGATCGGGTGGTCGCCGGTCGTGTTGTACGCATGCGCGCCGGACACAGCGAATCCGCCCCCCGCCGCAGCGGCGACCGTACCCGCGGTGGTGGTGCCGTCTCCCCACGTGATCTGGGCTGAGAGCTGTGCGGGGTCTGCGCCGGGGTTGGCGTCGTCGACGTTGGCCACGACTGCGCTCAGCGATTGGCCGGCGGTCCCGGAGACGTCTGTGCCGGTGGCGCTCAGTGGTGCGTCCTGCACGGTGGCTTGGAAGGAAGCTGTCTGGACGCCGCTCGGGCAGGTGCGGAACGCCGCGTAGGTATATGAGACAGAGCCGGCGTAGGTGCCAGCCTGGGCGTAGGTGTGGGTGCCTTGGATGCCCGCGTTCCCGTCGGAGGTTCCCGCTGACTCCCCGGTGCCGTCTCCCCACGTGATGGTCGCGCTGTTGAGCGGACAGCTCAGCCCGTTCACGACGGTTCCGCTGAACGACTGTCCCTCGAGCACGGAGATATCGACACCAGCCGCCGCCCCCGCCCCCGGCACGAATACCAGCAACCCGAGAGCAGCGGCTAGGACGCAGCGCGCTGGCGTCATCGGATCGCGACCCTGCGCACTTCACTGGCGTGGGTGCGCTCGGCGAGGTAGGGCGGAAGCTGCTTGAGCGCTTCGAGTGTGCTGTTGGCATCGACCGTCCAATGCATGTGGTGGTCCCCGGTGGCCCAGGAGGCCATCGCGGCGAGACCGCGCACCGGACTGTCGTAGCCACGCCAGGCGGCGCAGGCGTCCCGGGATTCGGCCTTCTCGTGGGCGCGGGCGAGGATGAACGTGGACATCACCGCGACGACGCTAGGCCCAGACGCCCCGACGCACATCGGGGAAACACCCTCAACTTTGTCGCGAAGCCCTTCCCCGATCCGAGTGGAGTCGCGTGGCCGCCGCGGCCCGACCCGGGAGACTTGGGGGGTGAGCCGGGTAGCGGTGCGGGTGGGGCGGGAAGGAGAGTTGACCGCGGTTGGCGGTGCCTTTGCACACCTAGCCGCCGGCGAGGTGGCGTGCGTGGCTGATCTCCGACGAGCCCGGGATCGAAAGTCGCAGCTGCTCGAGAAGGGCGGACCAGTCTTCTCGCTGAGAGGGTCTTCTCGCGCAACCAGAAGGTTGCACCGAGTCACAAACCCGCCAGAGACGTCAACTATCTCGAACTGCATGGGCAAGAGGCCGGCTTCGACCCAGGCCGGCGGCCAGCTCAGCTTGAGGCGCTCGCCAAGTCTGCCATCGGCGACTTATCGCCCAGAAGTGGGATAGCGACCTCAAGTCGGGCGTGGCGGTCCCGCCCCAACCTCGGCTCTGTGCCCGATTTTCGCCTCCGGCTTCACGCCACGATCACACCCGGATTTGCCCCGTGTCTAGGCTCCGACGCTTATGGCGCTTCGGACCACCCAGCTCGAGCGATCGCTTACTCGTCGCGGCGCCATCGCCGTGGGTGCCGGCGCGGCTGCATCGGTGGTCCTCGGGGCACTGCCGGCATGGGCCCGCGTGCGCATTTCTAGCGAGGGGCGCGGGCACGGCGCTGGTGCTGACGAGTTGCCTCACCCGGACCGACCGATGGGCGAGTCCGGGATTCCGCAGATCGAGACGCTGGTGCTCGTGATGCTGGAGAACCATTCAGCCGACAACGTGCTCGGGATGCTGCCCAGCTTGGCGCCTCGCCGGCGCCGGTACTTCGACGGGCTGCCGGTCAACCGCCGAGGAGTGCCTGTCGCCAGTAACCCCGACGGCCGCGGGCGGCGGGTCCACTCGTTTCATGCGCCCGACGTGTGCCCGTCAGAAGGGCTGACCCAGAACTGGAACTCCAGCCATCGTCAGTACGACCACGGGACGAACGACGGCTTTGTCACCAATGCCCAGTCGCGCACTCCGATGAGCTACTTCCTGCCCCGCGATGTTCCGATCATCAACTCGCTGGCGGCTCACTTTCCCGTGGGCGACCGGTACTTCTGCTCGATGCTGGGCCAGACCTTGCCCAACCGGCGCTATTGGTTCAGCGGGACCTCGAGTGGTCAGGTGAACGACGACGACTCGTCGTTTCTGGTATCGGCGGCCAACGGGACGATCTTCGATCGGCTGGATGCGGCGCACATCAAGTGGCACGTGTACTACAGCCGCAACAGCTTCCCCACGCCCTTCTACTTCCCCAACTTCCGGGACAACCCGCTGCAGGTGGCCCGTTGCGTGGCCCAGCAGCAATTCTTCTCCGATGCTGCGGCCGGCAGGCTCCCGCCGGTCTGTTACGTCGAGGCCAACGGCAACTATCAGTCGGAAGAGAACCCCCAGGACATCGCATATGGCGAGAATTTCCTGTACGAGGTTGCGCAGGCCTGTATGCACAGCCCTCAGTGGGGCAGGCTGGCGATGGTTGTCAACTACGACGAGCACGGCGGCTACTACGACCACGTGCTGCCGCCGCCCGCGGTACCTCCAGACAACATTCCACCTGACCTACACCTCTCGGCCAAGGGGACCTATCCGGCCAAATTCAACCGCTACGGATTTCGGGTCCCGTTCGTAGTGGCTTCACGCTGGGGACGGCCGGACTACGTTTCACACCGGGTGATGGACCACACATCGGTCCTGGCGTTCATCGAGCAGAAGTGGAACCTGCCACCGATGACGCGCCGAGATGCCGGGGCCTGGGACATGCGCGACATGTTCGACTTCAGCCGTCCGCGCATGCGAGCGATCGACCTGCCTGCGCCCCCCTCGATCAGCAAGACCACTGCCCGCTGCAAGGCGGATGGAAAGAATCCGCCATCGCCTCAGCCAACGCCCGTCCCGAGCCCTTGAGCGGTGGACGCTCGAGTGGTATTCGCCGGCTGCGCGTCTCCAGCTTGGTCGACTCGATCGGCCTTCCTACCCGGGTCGCGAAGACGCAGAGCCGAGCGTTGGTAGCGTGCGCGTCACTCGCGCCCGGGATTTACCCGAGCGGAGCTTGACGGATGACCTGGGCCCCGGAGGAAGATAGGGCCGAATTCGCCATCATGCCGCAAGCCGGTACTCCTCGATGATTCGGGCGTCACCCCGGCGGACGAGTCGGGCCCCCGGCTATCAAAAGGCCAGCATTTGCTGGCCTTTTGCTTTGACGGGGTGGGGGTCTCGGATGTTGCCCTCTAACACGATTCCGCGTTAGAGGGCAACCTGTGGGCGACCGACGGCAAGAAACCCGCTGCTACACAGGCGATCTTCGTCGGGCTGGCCTTCGGTTCTTATCGACTAGGTCCGCGGTATCTGCCTGCCATCGGACATGATCCGCCCGCGATCGCGAGCGCCCCTCGTTTCCGCCCGCAGGGCAGGACAGCTGCCGGAACCGTGATGTCCGTCGTTGCGAAAGCAGGTGGTCGACGGCGGACTCGTGTCGCGACTCAGCGTTCGAGGAGTGCTTTCAGCCGGCGCAGATCAGCCTCGTTGGCTCTGCGCATGGCGAGCGTCATGACCGGCGCCGTGACTGCGGCGAAGCCGGAGGGCTCGCCGCGATTGCGGAGGGTCATCTTTGTCGTCCCGGGCGCCAGGTCCGCCCACGAATAGGTGGTCTCCATGGGAAACGGGCCCTGGGCGGTCGCCATTACGAAGCGGTGGCCCGGGTCGATCTCGCGGACTTCGTAGGTGTACTCCAATGCGCGGCCGAGAAACCGCGCACGAAACCTCAGCTTGGAACCGACGGCCAGCGGCGGTGGGGTTTCCCATTCGACGGCCTTGATGTTCTTGTACCAGGCTGTTGCATTGCTGGGATCGGCAGCGAACGCGGCGACCTCGTCGCGGCGTCGCGCGATGTCGATCTCAGTCACTACATCGACGGCCATCACGGAAGTCTCTCACCGACTGTCGTCGGCGACTCCCCTTCGAGATGCCGATCCCGCGCTTAAGAGGTCTCTGCGCCACGCGGCTTGAAGTAACGCGAAACAGGCAAAGCAGGTCTCGATCACCGGCTTTCGCTGTCCGAGGCGCTCCTCTTCTGCATCGCTGGGAGGAACCAGCGCTGTCGGCCACGCGTCAGCGTCGATGCTGGTAGCCCAAAGCGGCAGGCGGATGCCGTCAGTAATCCGCGACATCGGGTGATCTAGCGTGTTCATACGGATGGGACCGCTCGCGGAAACAGAAGGGCGTCAGGATGGGCACAGCAATGAGACGACTGGCCATGGCTCTTGTCATAGCCGTTGCATTGACCGTCGTGCCAGCGGCATCGGGTGGTCCCTACAACATGCCGCTCCGCAAGGGCGAGCGAGCTATTCGGCATGCCGCCCGTCGCATCGCCGAAAACAAGAGGAACGGATTCAAGTCCTGGAGCGTCTACGGGTGCCACCGTGTTCGGCACTCTCACGTCAGCTGTACGGGCAAGTGGCGGATCTACGCCGCAACTGCCTGCTTCGCAACGATGATCGCCTACTACCCGAATAGCTCTCCACGGATCAAGGTCTACGAAAGGGCTTGGCACTGTCCCCGCTGACCTGTTCGGGGTCCCGGTAACTCAGTCGCTACAGGTCTGATCGAAGACGGATACCCGCGCGATTGGCCAGTGTCCAGGCTGGTGACATGATTGAGCGCAGTGATGTTGCTTTTCAACGGCCCGATTGCCGTTGAGCAGTAGCCGGTGCCTCGCCGTGCTCGCGGCCTCACTGACAATCGGGGGCTGCGGAAGTCTTGGGAAGGGAGTGCCTCCGGGATATGGAGTTGTCACTGGCCAGGTGTTTGCCGAAGCGGGTCTCTGTGGGTCGGGCGGCTGCGGACCAACAGGGGGCCGCGTGACGGTATTCGAGCCGTCTGGGCAGGCGATAGCTCATCAGTTCGTCCAAGGAAGTCAGCGGTTCCGGTTTGCGCTCCCCCGTGGCCGTTACGAGCTGGAAATCACCGCTCGCCTGCTTTCCCGAAGCGCCTGCGCGCCTCCATCGGAAGTGGTCGTCAAGCCCGGACAGTCGGTCCAGGTCAATGTGCACGCGGCCTGCGGAGTGATTTGAACCCCGATTGCGCCCCTTCCGCTCTGATCGACATCCGGAAGGCGACTGACTGGTACGCCGGGCGATCGGCGGTTGCCGTTCCTCGTAAGCCCTTTCCAACAGCGAGGTTGCGGTCGGTGGTGTACTGGGCGTGTGACGATTGGGCGTGATGGGCGTAGTACGGCTTGGGTGAACCGTATGGGTCGAGTCGTTGTGGGTGCAGTAGCCCTCGCGGGCGTGCTGAGCGGCGGCTGTGGGGGTACTGCCCAGACGCGAACCCGCGAAGCGGCTTTGCGCGGTCCGGTCGACCGATCGCAGCAGGTGCGGTACCTCGACCCGGCTGGTTGGTCTCTGAGATACCCCAGTTCCTTTCACCGGGAGAGTGCACCGTCTTTCTCGGAGCTAACGGTCGCGAGCTTTCCCCTTCGCCGACCGAAAGCTACCCACGGACCCTATGCGCCGCTGCTTCTACCGCTCGACCCCAGCGGGCACTTTCCAAAGGACGGCGTCGCTCTGACGTTGCAGCCGCTCGGTCAAGGTGGCCCTGGGCCGCTGATCACCGTGCCCGACTCGCGGTTCCCGATCCCCCTGAATACGTTCTCGCTTCGGGGGCTCCCCAAGTCCTGGAGAGCCTTTGGCCTTCCCTATCCGCGGTTCCGGGGCATCGAGGCGGATGGGGTGGAATACGGGGCCCAGGTCTGGATCGGAAGGGCGGCCAGGCAGCGGCTGCGAAGCGAACTAGCGCAGATGGTCTCTTCGATCGCGTTTCCAAGGTTGCGGCCGGGGGCGGTTGTCGGTGAAGGATTCGGGGTGTTGCGCCGCGCCCGCTCCTACCCGGTGGGCACGGCGACGCGCGTGGAGGTCAGCCGAGGGAGCTGTGACGGCGTCAAAGTCGCGTGCGCTCGGAGGGCTGGCCGAGAGCAGGTCTTCCTCGTGCGCGCACCTGGGCGCGGCGCTGTGCCGTGGCTCGTTCCGTGCAGACCAGCAGGGACCTGCGTCGCGGCTGGAGCGTTCTACACGGTCGGACAAGGCGCATGGTGCCCGCTTCGATTCGACGCCAAGGAGGACCAGTTCTACTGCCCCGGCAATCGCCGGTGGGACCGAGTCGGGCGACAGATACACGCCGTCCACTCCCTCAACCTCGGCTTTGCCAAGACCGCGTGGGACGGTCATGTAATAGCGACGCTTGACATCCTCGCCCCACCGCCCCCAAACCGCACTACAAGACTGCTCTGGCCGAATTGGCGAGCGGGAAGCTGACCAGGCCAGCACCCGCGCCCCTGTCGAGATGATCGATTAGCAGCACGCGCATCGCGCCTAGGCTCCGCTACTCCCAACGAGCCTCCTACCCGACAGCCTCATCGACGTGCGACAGCGCTGGCAGCGAAAGCCGCGCACGAGTAGACAACCCTCCGAATTAGCCACCGCGTAGCTCCAGCTACGCGTGGTTAGGACCGATATCGCGGAGGCGTGGGCAGCTTGGCGTTGCCAAGCAGGCAGGGTGACCGAGGGAACTGATGCGAACGATCGCTAAGACGCTCCATGACTACTGGGTCAGCGTGGTTGTCCTCGCGGCGATAGGCGGCGTCCTAGCCGCGGTCATCGCGACTCAGCAGCCGGACGATCCAGCACGGTCCAGAGCGCCCTCAGCTGCTACTCGAACTCGGAAACTGGCGTCCGTGGAGGCCCAGAGCGCCAACGCCGCCGCGTCCGCGCACATCTCCGACCCAGCAGTTACGCGGCGTCACACGAAAGAGACCCCAGGTAGGCGAAGCAACGTGCCCGCTGCCGCACCGCAGAACGGGCCGTCAGCCACCTCCCCGTCCATCGCTTCCGGAGGCGCCTACGTCGATTGTCGGGCCCTCGGCCATGTCGTCTCTGCCGAGGACCCGGTCGGCGACGTTGACGCCTCCGGTAACGCGCAACTGGCGGCGCGCTTTGGCAGCGTCGACCTCACTCGCGTCAGCGTCGCCGTCGCCGGAACGACGCTGTGTGCCGACTTCACCTCAGCGGCTCCGCCCACAGCAAGCACCTTTTACTCCCTTCTGCTCTCGCAGAAGGCCCCGAACTCGGCTGCTGTCCGCATCAACGCAGGGTTGCCCTCGCTCGGACCTCACCACGCGACACTCCAATACCCCGGCGTCGACGAAGCCCCAAACCAGGGAATCGTGCCCGCCAAAGTCGGAGTCGCCGGAACCTCCACCTCCGTTCTAATCGACCGCAACACTCTCCCGAGGTTCACGCCGTTCCCACGATTCCTGTGGACTGCCGAGGCGGTCGGCCAAACGGGCCTCAGGGACCCACAGCAGGTGTTCGACCAAGCGCCCGACGGATATCAGCCGGCCTATCCATAGACACTCACTACGAGGCCCGAGGCCTCGTCCCAGCTACGGGAACGCTGCTCTCAGACATGGGGCCCTCGCCGCTCGCGAGCTCGCCGCTGCTTGGATCGAACAGCAGCGGTCTCACCCCGATCTTCAGGCCGCTGAGTCCTCCCGGCGTTGCAGCAGTCGGCGCGGGTCGCGAGCCGGACCTCTCGCCGACTGCTGCACTCGGCGGCGCTGTTCGAGAAAGCAGCAGCCCGGCCTCAGCGCTGCTGCTCGATCAGAGGGAGAGCGACGCTCTGGGTGGACTAAGCCGATGAATCGCCGATCACTCGCCGCTCATCTAGCCGCTGCCAACCTTGATGATTCTGCCCCGTCGGACCACAACGTCGATCCGGTTCGCTCTGAAATCCGCTAAGAGGGCGAACTTGTGCCCGTCGATCTCCGTGACGCGCAAGAAGCATCCCCAGCGGCTCGCCATCTTTGAGGCGTGTTCCTGCTTCTGCCCTATGAGGAGGGCAGCGTCGAAGCTGTGGCTGGTCGGGCGGCTCGGCTTCCCTTTGGCCAGCTCGACAGGAGTGGTGCTAGTTGGGCACCAGTCGGCAAGGCGACCTTCGTGGCTTTGGCTTCCGCAGGACACCACAGACATCCCCAAAAGAACGGGGATCGCTCCAGACGCGATCCGACGAACCAACCGCTTCGGCCAGCGCGGTGGACGACGATGCACCCATCCGGTATTACGAGCGGGTTGGACTCCCATCACTGTCCCTGTTCGATCATCTCGACACTTTGGCTTGATACGGGGTCGTTTCTCCTTGTCCCGGAGCGGCCCGTGAGACTTGCTGGATTACTAGTTCCGAGGCATGCCCATCATCGCAGCCGCCTCCGCCGCGACTATCTCGGGCCCTCCGTGTTTATAGAGGTGGGCCGGTAGGCGGTGGAAAATGGAGTTAGAAATGTCGCGATTGCGTTGGCGGGCGGTTCCGGTTCTGATCGTGGTCTTGGGGCTCTCGGCTTTGGGTCCAGCATTAGCGGGAGCGGCTAGTCGGTCCTCAATGGATGCCCAGCGCACGTCTGCAAGCAGGGCCGTGCGTCACGGACGCAAGTCGCCCAGAAGGCACCGACGAATCACGCTCCACAGCCTCCCTCGTTGTCCGGCGATCGCCTATAACTATCCGGCGCTGCCGCCTCCGGGCCCTGGGTTTGTGGCTGAGGCGCGGCGGGAAGCGCGGATCGTCATCGGCGGGCTGAGATTTCCTTCTGGGACGAAGCCCGTCGTTCACTCACCCGCCGGCTCTACCGACTTGCGGCCGTCGAACCCTTGCGCCAGCGATCCCGAGACGGCCGGCTACTACAAGTATTGGGTCAGCGACCGAGGCTTGCAGCCGCTGATCGACTGGGTGAAGGCCCACCCGCCAGCTGGGGCCGTCTTGGCGGGTACGGGCGCGTCCGGTCGCAACGGGATGGTTACCTCAGAATTCCTCTCCTTCTGGTATGCGCCTGCCTCCGAGGTGACCGACGGAGCTCAGCTATTCGTGTCGGGATCACGGTTGCCTGACGGCCGGACGGCAATTCGCGTGGACGCCGACGTCAGCTGGCTCGTCATACGACCTGTGACAGAGCAAGTGCCGAGCGGCGTAAGGACCATTGTCCTGACGTTCACCCAGTCCGGCCAGCAGGGGCAGCCAACCACGCAGACCGTCACGGTCACCGATCCAAACCAGGTCGAGGAGATCGAGTGGCTCACCGACGTGCTACCTGTGCAACAGCCAACCGCGGCACCGCCATCATGTCCCGCCCTCATCTCGTCCGTCGATGTCAGGTTCGAGGACGGAAACGGCAACACTCTGGCTGAGGCAAACGACGGAGGTTGCCCCGGCATGTCGTTCTCAATCGACGGCAAGTCGCAGGACCCGCTCGCTCCCGGCGACTACTACAACGTCCTACAAACAGCATTTGACTCCACGAACGGCTAGTCCGGCTCGTCAGCCCGTGCCGCTCCGCGGCCGCTGACGCCTGCCTCCCGACGAGAGCAGAAGCCAACCGTGGTTAGTGGACTTGCCCCGTTTTCGACGACACTTGAACGCTTCCGGTCGTAAGCCGGGGAAAGTGAGGTTCTGGTGCCGAGAACGAGGCCGCCGTATCCCGAGGAGTTCCGCCGCGAGGCGATCCGTTTAGCCCAGCTCGGCGATCAGCCGCAGCGGAAGTTGGCGAAGTCGCTGGGGATCTCCGACGTCACGTTGCGCCATTGGCTCAAGGAGGAGAAGGCCTCGCGCGGCGAGCGCCCGGGCGGGCTCTCTGGCGATGAGCGCGAGGAGCTGCAGCGGCTGAGGGATGAGAACGCGACGCTGCGGATGGAGCGGGAGATCTTGCGAAAAGCAGCGGTCTTCTTCGCGAGGGAGGACGACGGGCGGTAGGCGAGGCGTACTCGTTGATCGCCGCGGAGAAGACGAACTATCCCGTCGCCGTGATGTGCCGCGTGCTTGAACGTCAGCCGGACCGGCGTTTCACAACTGGGAGCGCCGGGCGCCGTCCGACCGGGCGCTCACGGACGCGTGGCTGACCGAGAAGATCAAGCAGATCCACGAGCGACAGCCGGGGCGTGTACGGGGCGCCGAGGATCCACGCCGAGCTGCGGATGGAGCACGGGATCCACGTGGGGCGCAAGCGGGTCGCGCGGTTGATGAAAGCCGCCGGTATCTCGGGCGTCAGGCCGCGGAAGCGGTGGAAGACGACGATCCGGATCCCGGGGATCACGCCCGCCACCGACCTCGTCGAGCGGCAGTTCCGACCCGACGCTCCGAACGTGTTGTGGGTCGCGGACATCACCTACCTGCGGACCGGTGAGGGCTGGCTGTACCTCGCCGCGGTGCAGGACGCGTACTCGCGGCAGATCGTCGGGTGGGCGATGGCGACGCACATGCGCGCGAGCCTGGTCGTCGACGCGCTGCAAGATGGCGCTCGCGCGCCGGCGCCCGGACCCTGGGCTGATCCACCACTCAGACCAGGGCCGCCAGTACGTCATCGCTGGCGTTCGGCCGTGCCGCGCGGCGAGGCGGGGATCGCGGTCTCGATGGGCTCCCGCGGCGACGCGTACGACAACGCCGTCGCCGAGACGTTCTTCGCGACGCTCAAGAAGGAGCTCGTCAACCGCCGCACCTGGCCGTCGCGGCTCGAGCTGCAGTCCGCCGTGTTCGAGTACATCGAGGCGTTCTACAACCGCCAGCGCCGCCACTCCACCCTCGGGATGCTCTCCCCAACCACCTACGAACAACTACGACTCTCGCCGCTCGGTGGTTGAGATCAATCACTCGAACAGCAACAATCAAACGACAAACCCGGTGTCACGCAAACCGGGGCAGGTCCATAGAGCCTGCCTCCCGCTTCGGGCTACCAGCATCGACGCTGACGTGCACGTGACGCCGCCGCATCCGCCGGACAATGCGGAAGTGGCGCGACGAATACCCGCGCGGACACGAAGGCAGGGCGGATCAGCGGCCGAGGCGACAGACCCCTATCTCGCCAGAAGCGGGCCTGGCGCACACTCGGGCAGGAGAGGCTACGGGCGTGCAACCGACTGGTTGCACCGGCTAACAAACCGTGTACAAGACAGGTGGGGAGGTCCAGGGCGGACGTTGCCACCACCCTACCCGCGCCTTTAGGCTCTCCAGTGAGATGGAGCTTGGTAGCGTGGCATTGAGGTCGGGAACGATTCCCTCACCCCCCTTTGCGCTGGCCGGCGGGTGGTGGATCTTTCTCATATTCGTGGTCGGCTTTCTGTTCGCAGTGATCTTTGGCTATTACACGGTCAGGGGGAGCGGCATCAACCTCAGGCCCTACCGCCGCGCCGGAGAGGCTCCGGAATCGCCTCCCCAGATCGCCCACGACATCACCTCCGAAGTTAGGAACTGGGAACGCGGCACGGAGGGCCATCATCGCCGGTACCGGCCGACAGCTACGCACACGCCGCTCGATCCCGAGGTAGCGGAGGCACTGAAGGAGTGGAGAGGTTCTGACCGTCGGCCTCGACTCGATCCCCCCATCGGGCCCGCAGACCATGTCCGGGGGCCCGAGGGAGCACAGACGGTCACGCTGTACCTCGATCTGGCCGCTGAGCCGTGCCGCAGCGCAATCAGCCTGGTGGAGGAGCTCAGCCAGAAGCGGCCCGCGAGAGTGGCGATCCGCCACCTTCCCCTGGCTGACGTTCACGCACTCGCTCTACAGTCCGCCGAGGCGCTCGAGGCAGCGGCCGCTCAAGGCCGATTCTTCGAGACCCTGGACGTCCTGGCGCAGGCTGGGTTCAGCAACGATGTAGAGCTGTTCGCGCGGATAGCTCAATGGGTCCCCGATCCAGAGCGTTTGCGCAGCGACGTGAACGACGGACGTTTTCGCTCCATCATCGTCGAGCACATCCGCCAGGCCACGGCCAGCGGTGTGCAGGGGGTGCCCGAGCTGTTCATCGATGGCAAGCACTACGCCGGCGCGCTCACCCGCGATCCGCTTCGGGCGGCGCTGGAGGGTCGCGAGTGGCGCCCGGGTTCGCGGAGCCCGAAGGTCGACAGCTAAGCGGAGGCAACCCGGCCACCGTCGGCGGGCCGTGCCCCCGCTATAGGAGGCGTCTCGCAGAGGTCGGCCGAGTCGCTCCTTTCTCCGAACGGGGGAGACCGACCGGCGTCGAGCTGACTCATGCGAGCGCTGAGCGGGCGGGCCTTCGTCCGCGCGGTGGGGCACCGCTAGGTGCCTAGGTGTGGGCGGTGTACCGGACTGGCCCGCTGGCGCAGCGTCCATACTTACGGTCCTGCTCGATAGCGCTGAGCGTCCCAGTGACGCTGTAGGCACTCGAGAATTGCCCGTTGATTGAGAACGAGTAGCCATATGCGGAGCGGTTGGCTCCGTAGCGAGCTGCGGCTTGGAATTGGCCGGAACCAGAGATGAGCTTCTGGCTCTCGCTGGGGAGCTGGAAGGTGACGGTGTCGTAGCCACCCCGTCTGCAAGGGAGGCGCACGGTTGCCCATGCGGCGGAGATAAGGGCGCCGCCGCCGCTAGGCCGGATCCCGGCCTTCTGGTGCCGCCTCGTGCTCCCGGTATAGACCTCGCCCGCGTAGACCTCATCCGGATAACCGTTCAGCAACCGGTCATCGTCGATGACGAGAACGGGATAGGCGGGGTGGCGGTCCG
>CAVPKV010000038.1:0-22988 GCA_963705785.1 uncultured Solirubrobacterales bacterium
CCCGGCCGAGCAGGCCGACCGCCTCAGGCTCGGGTACGCCTGCTCGGTGCATCGAGGGCAGGTAGTCAACTACCTGTGGCCGTGATCGTGGCCCACCCGGCCGGCGGCTGGTTCTTCATGCGCCGCGAGATGCTCTATACAGCGGTTACGCGGGCCCGCCTGGCCACGGTGATCGTGGGCACCACACAGGCCGTGGCCCGGGCCGCCCGCACGCCCGACACAGGCCGGCGTCACAGCCGGCTGGCCGAGCGCCTGCGGGAAGCTCAGGCGCCGGACTGGGCGCCAGGCGTTCGGCCGACTCCCCGTCGGAGTCCTCGTCGTCGGGATCGGAGGCCCGCAGAAGCGTCGGCGTCGCCACCTGGGCCTCCAGCGCTATCGCCTCCGCCACGGCCCGAGGGACGAAATCAGGTCATAGAGCTGGCGCCTGACGTTCTGGGCCTCGCTGAACCGGCGCTGCATTGATTCGGCGCCCTGGATCAGTTCGTCGGTCAGCGCCGAGATCCTGGAGATCCGGTCGCCCGCGAACTCGTCGATGATCCGCTTGGAGTCGGCCAGGTATTCGGCCGCCCACGGGCCGCCTCCTGACGGATCCGCCGAGCATCGGCCTCGGCCGTCTGGCGAGTCCGCTCCGCCTGCTCCTTGGCCGAGGTCTCCACCTGGCGGCGAAACTCGTTGGCCGCCTGCTCGGCCGCGGCCACCACGGCCTCGATCTGGCTGGCCACCGCCGCGGCCAGAGGCTGATCTCGGGCGTCACGGCTGCGCCTCCTTGCGCCGGGCGCAGAACGAGCCGGCGCCTTGATCGCCCGGGCCAGTTGGTCGGGCAGGGTCTCGACGAAGCTCATGGGCCGGCCCCCGAGCGCCGCCGCCACCTCGTAGGGCAGGTACTGGACCGGCTCGGCCGACGCGATCAGGACCGTGCCCTCCTCCACTGCGATCGGCAGCAGGCCGAGCTGGCGGCACAGCTGCGGGCCAGCAGCGTCCGAGCAGCCGGATCCACGGGACAGAAGGCGTCCTCGGCGCCCGGGGTGCGCTCGAGCGTCACGAACCGGACGCCGGCATGATCGGCCAGCTGGCGGCTGGCGGCGACCCCGGACGAGCTCACGCTGTGGCCTCGCTCATGGCAGCCCTCACGTTCCGGATCTCATCCACCCCGGACAGGCTCACCCCCAGGGCCATCCTCGGGAAGCGGGACCGGATCGCCTCCAGGTCAACGTCCGGCGAAGCGCAGGCCAGCCGGAGCATGTCGTCCTCCAGGCTCAGCGGACGAGGTCGGCCGTCCGCACGAGCGCCGCCGGAAGGTAACAAGCAGGCCGGGGTCGGGGTCAGGCCGCGCAGGCCGACATAGGGCAAGCCGCTTTCCAGCGCCAGAGTGAGCGCGATCCGTTCGGACTCGGTCATCGCTCGCCCTCGAGCTGATGCCGACCTCGTGCCCGGTGGCCGACTGGACGGCGAACGGAAAGGGCAGCACCCGGTTGAGCTCCCCGACCAGCTCCACGCCGGCTGACAGGGTGAGCTCGATCAACAGCTGGCCGGCGTGCCAGCGTCGGATGTAGACCCGATCTACCTGGCGAACTCGTGAGAGCGAGTCCTCGAGGACCTGAATCGTTTGGAGCCGATGGACCCCTACCACCGTAATCGTCATGACACCGTCAAAGAAGGCCGGACGAGCCGGGAACTCGGGGGACCCGGCGCCCGTCTCAGTGAGGCCGGGCGCCGGCAGCAGCGCGGCCAGCGCCGCCTCCACGTCAAGGACGTCAAGGGTCTCAAGCTCGCGAAGCTGGCGCTCGTAGCCGGCCAGCAGCTGCTCGGCGTCGCTCAGCAGCCGCTCGCGGATCGTCAGGAGCTGCTTGATCTGGACGCCAAGCTGGCCCACGGCCTCGGAGGCCGCCTGGAGCTGGGATGCCTGAGGACCCGTCGCCTCCCGGCCGAGCGCGGGCGGGCCGGCGTATGCGCGCTCAATTTCGGCCGCCGTGGGGACCGGCACGGAGCTCGGAGCGGCCGGCGGCGGCGGCAGAGCGGGCTCGGGCTCCGTGACCAGGCCGTTGATCTGATGCCTGAGGTCGTCCAGCCTTCGGTCGAGCTGGGCCAGGGTCTCACGGAGGTCAGGCACGTCGGTCTCCTCTGCCCGCGGCAAGCCACGGCTGACCGTGCGCAGCGCAAGCACCGTGACTGACCGACAGCGGCCGTTGCATCCTTACCAACTAACCCACACGCGCCCCATCACTGGCACGCCCTCCGACGTATTGCATCCTTGCAGGACACTGGATTCTGGACGTTTGTCCGACCGAGAAAGGGTGGGTTTCCTCCCCACCTCAGCTCAGCGGCGTTTCTGGCGGCCACACGGGCCGGGACTCGGTCAGAGGCTGTAGCTTGCCGCTCGATGCAAGCGCTGATCCTGGCCGGCGGAGAAGGGACACGACTGCGCCCGATCACCTCAACCATGCCCAAGCCGGTGGTCCCGCTGGCCAACCGCCCACACCTGGAGCTGATGATCAGTTGGCTGCGGAGGCACGGGGTGGACGACGTCATCCTGTCGTGTGGGTTTCTAGCCGATGGGGTGCGGGAGGTGCTGGGCACGGGCGAGCAGCTGGGCATCCCGATCCGGTACGTGGAGGAGCCGGTTCCGCTCGGGACCGGCGGGGCTCTGCGATTTGCCGGCGAATTGTTGGCCGACCGGTTCTTCATGCTCAACGGCGACATCTTGACCGACATCGACCTGACAGCTCAGCTGGCCCAGCATGAGGAGACCGGCGCCAGGGCCACGATCGCCCTGATCGGGGTGGATGACCCCTCGGCCTATGGCCTGGTCCGGCGCCACCCCGATCACTCGGTGAGCGAGTTCCTGGAGAAGCCGAGCCCGGACCAGATCGACACCAACCTGATCAACGCCGGGGCATACATCCTGGACCGCTCGATCCTGGAGGCGTGCCTCCACCCGGAAGCAACATCTCGATTGAGCGAGACGTATTCCCCAGTCTTGTCGGACGCGGATTGTTCGGGTTCGCCACGGACGGTTACTGGATCGACATCGGGACCCCCGGCCGCTACCTCCAGGGGACGTTCGACATCCTGGAGGGAAACGTGCGGACGGACGTCGGCGATGAGCTGGAGGCGGCGCGGGGTGTGTTGGCCGACGGGGTCGCGCTGGACGGCCGGGCCGTGGCGCCAGTCATCATCGGTCAGGGCGGGGTCGTCGCGGCCTCGGCCACGGTCGGCGGACGGGCCGTTCTGGGTGCAAACGTCACCGTCGGACCGGGAACTCACATCGAGGATGCGGTTCTGTTCGACGGGTCGATCGTGGGCAGCGGCACCCGGATCCGCTCGGCCATCATCGGCCCCTCCGTGACGATCGGTGACCACTGCGTGGTCGACTCCGGGGCCGTGCTGGGGCAGGGTGTGAAGCTGGGTGCAGACAACGTGCTCAGCGCGGGCGCGCGGCTGTTCCCAGGGGTCGAGCTCCCGGACGGGGCACTCAGGTTCTGACGCGCTCGACGGGCGGGACCGGCGCGGGCGGGTGTCCGCTCAGTGGCGGCCCGGCAGAACCAGCGGTGTGTGGACCTGCTCCGCCGATTCGGCGGCCTGGCGCTCGCGGGCCCCAAGCTCGATCGCTTCACGACGCGAGCTGGCCCCGAGCTTGCGCATCAGGTTCTTGACGTGGGTGCGCACGGTTTCGTTTGACAGCACCAGCTCATCGGCGATCTGGCGGGTCGTGCGGCCCAGCGAGATGAGGTCCAGGACCTCCCACTCACGCGCGGTCAGGATGCTCCGCACGGGACGCATGCCGATCCCGCCCTGGGGAACCCGCCTGAGCTCCGCCACGACATCGGCCACGAGCTTGGGGGACGCGGCCACCTCGCCGTCCAGAGCCCCCCGGATGATCCGAGCCAGGCTGGCCGGGCTGATCGCTCCCTTGGTCAGGAAGCCGGCCGCGCCAGCGCGCAGGGCCATCACCCCCAACTCGGGATCGGATGAGACCGAGAGCATGATGCAGCGGGCGTCCGGAAGCCGCTCATGAATCCGCTGCATCGCGGTCACACCGTCGACGCCGGGCATGAACACGTCGAGCACGACCACGTCCGGCTTGTAGTGCCACGCCAGCTCGACGCCCTCCCGCCCGTCGCTGGCCTGGGCGATCACCACCACGCCGGATTGCTGAAGAGCGTCATTGACGGCCCGGCGAATCTCGGGATCGTCGTCGACGACGATCGCTCGGATCCGTCGCTGTGGTTCGGTCTCGGGCCCAGGCGGATCCTCGCCGCCCGGGGCGTCTGACGGTCGTTGCTCCTGCGCAGTCATGCCGAGCCCCCGCCGTCGGGAGTTCGGTCGGGGAGCGTGAAATGGAACTCGGCGCCCCCTCCAGCTCGGCGGCTGCACCAGATTCGCCCGCCGTGCCGCTCCACGATCCGGCGGCAGACGGCCAGCCCGATCCCGGCGCCGGGCATCGGATTGACTCCGCTCCCCCGTTCGAAGAGCTCGAACAACTGCCCCTCGTCGCCGTCCGGGAGGCCGACTCCACGATCGGCCACCGTGAACTGCCAGGCGCCCGAGGCTCGAATCGCCTCCACCGTCACGCTCGGGCGCTGGCCCCCGTACTTCAAAGCGTTGGACAGAAGATTCCCGAACACCTGGACCACCCCGGTTGCGTTGGCCACAGCGACCGGCAGGGGTCCCACGTCAACCGTGGCCGCCCCGCTCTCGAGCTCGTCCTGAAACGGGGCCAGGGCCTCCTGGACAAGCCCGCGGATGTCGCAGCGACCGCACGTCAAATCTTCGCTCTCCACCCGGGCCAGGGTCATGAGACCGTCCACCTGAGCCTGCATCCGGCGGCTGGTGCTGGCCACCTTGTCCAGCAGCTCGACGATCTGTGGACTGAGCTCGTTGTCGTCCGCGGCCAGCATCTCGGCATAGCCCACGACGACTCGGAGAGGTGCGGCCAGGTCGTGAGCGGCCACCGAGGCGAACGCCTCAAGCTCGCGGTTTGACCGCTGGAGCTCGGACAGGGATTCCCGCGCCGCCTGCTCGGCCTCGCGCTGGCGGGTTACGTCGCGGGCCTGGATGACCGCCGTCTGCCCCGGCTTGTCGGGCAGCGACAGCAGCGACACGGTCAGCTCGACCGTGGCCGCGGTTCCATGGATCTGTCTCTCAACCTGGTAGCTGGCACTGGACCTATCGATCAGCGCTTCCAGGCGGGCCTGTCCCACCGCGGAAGCCTCCGGGTCCGTGAGCTCCTCCAGCGGGCGCCCGACAAGACACGCCGTGGTGCTGTCCAGGAGCGAGGCGAAGACGGGGTCGGCCGAGGCCACCACAGCCCGTCCGGAGCCCTCGATCACCCAGGCATACGCGGTGCCGATGGCGGCCGGGGCGAACGAGACAATCGGCCCCTCAGGCGGCCGGGACGGCGCCTCGGGTGTCCGGGCCACGACGATCGCTCCGGCGGGCTGGTTGGAGATCGAAGCGCCGGTGGAGCGGAGGGTCGTCTCCACGAGCGCGTAGCCCCGGTGCTTGTGGTGCATGCGCTGGACCGAGTGCAGGTGGTCCGTGAGCCCATTGCCGAAGGCCTGGGTGGCCGGCTCCAGCGACCTGAGATCGTCCGGATGCAGCAGCGCGTGGGCGTACGTGCCGACGAGCTCCTCGGCCTCGAAGCCCAGTAGCGCCCGGCAGTTCGACGACACTGAGACTATTACCCCCCGAGCGTCGAGGACGGCAGTCACGTCGTCCGGGCCGACGGCCAGGTCCCTGATGACCCGGTCGGCGGCCAGCAGGTGATCCAGCTGGTCGCCCGTGCGCGCCGGCGACCAGCTTTGACCGGGGGTGAGCCTCCGTGGCGCCCGGCCTCCGGCGGCCTGTCTGGTGTCCGGTGTGGTCTTCATTTCGAGCCCCCAGGTGCTGCGTGCGCTGGCATTGCGTCTGCCTGACGGATAAGGCACCTCCCGAACTTGTCCGGAGGGAAGCTACCAGGGAACTGGCGTTCGTCCTTCATATGCAGGAGATTTTGCGACCGTGGCCAGTGCCGAACGGCTGGCATACCGGTCCTATCGGCACCCTCTCGGGGTCGCTTGACCGGCCGGTCCGGGGGGTCTGTTTGTCGGGACGGGGGTGGCGGTGGTAGACCGGGGGCGCCCGGGCGCAGCGGACGACCACAAGGTCACAAATCGGTCCTATCGTGCCGCGCTCTGTGACGCCATCGTCGCTATGCAGCATTAGCGTCACCTGGCTCCACGCGGAATCGGGGCTATGTGAGGTTATGGTCGATCGGGACCGCCGTCCGGGCGAGCGATCAGCTCAATCTGGCGGCTTGTGTGTGACTCACGGCGTCCGCAACCGGGTCACCGCGTCCGCGACGGGCGTGGCGATTGTTGACCCGGGGGCGCCCGGGCGCAGGCTCAGCCGTACAGCCGGACGAGCGTCTCGGCCACGCAGGCCGGCTTCTCCGAGCCCTGGACCTCGATCGTGACCTTGGATTTGACCTGGACCCCGCCGGGCACCTCGGTCACCTCGACGATCTCAGCGCCGCCGCGGAACTGGGCCCCGACCGGGACCGGGGCGGGGAACCGCACCCGGTCCAGCCCATAGTTGACCCCCATCGTCACCCCGGAGACCTTGAACAGCTCACCCATGATCGGAACGATCAGGGAGAGGGTCAGGAAGCCGTGGGCGATCGTGCCCCCGAAGGGCGTCTGCTTGGCCCGCTCGACGTCGACGTGGATGAACTGGTGGTCATCGGTGGCGTCGGCGAACTGGTTGACGCGGTCCTGGGTCATCTCACGCCACTCACTGAACCCCAGGTGTCGGCCCACCCAGTTGGGGAGATCGGACAGCTCGATGGTCTCGTTCGTGGTCGTCATCAGGCGGCTCCAAGCGTCGTTTGCCGGGACAACCTACCGCACCCCGGTTAGCGGCTACATTCGCCCGGGCAACTCTCGATCATGCCCGCCGCCCCGCCGAAGAAGCGAGCCGGGGGCAAACTACGAGCAGCTGAGCGGCGAGGTCTTCTTCCTACAGCCCTCGAGCTTCAGCGCCGTCCGCCGGAAGGCCGAGAAGGCGGGCTTGGCCGACACCGTGCCGGTGCCGGAGTCGAAGTGGAGGAGTCCCGAGAAGGCCCAGGACACGGCGCCCCGCTGGTCGGTCGAGACCCAGGTGTAGTAATAGAAGCCCGACAGCCCCAGGCGCTGGCGATTGCTGGCCAGCATCGGCAGCAGCTGGGAGAGCTTCTTGGCCTCACCCTGCTCGGTCGTGTTGAAGCCGAAGTTCTGCCTGGTCTTCCCCAGCGCCGACGGCCACCCGACCTCGGTGGCGATCAGCGGCTTGGAGTGATCGCCGTGCCCGTCCATCGCCCGGCGCACGTTGGTCAGTATCCGGATGACTCCGGCGGGCTTGGACGTGTAGGGATTTGATCCGACCGCGTCGAACAGCCCCCTCGCGCCGGGGATCTTGTAGATCGACTGGAGGTCCTTCCACGAGTAGTTGGTCAGCGAGCCCAGCACCACCGTGGCCGATGGATCGACCTTCTTGATGGCGCGGTGGGCCACTCGGAGCAGGCGGACATAGCTGGGCGCGAAGTTGGCCGTGTCCCAGTAGAAGCTGAGCTCGGGCTCGTTCCACACCTGCCAGCTCCGGATCGGCCAGAACGGAAGCGACGGATTGGCCGCCCAGAAGCTCCCGTTCGGCCCGTACCGCTTTACGAGTGCCGTGAGGTACCGCCCGTAGGGCATGTCATGGGCCGGCTGGACATGGTTGCCCTTGGGCGAGCCGTCCCAGCGCGGTGCGTACAGGACGACCGGCAGCACGGATAGTTGGTGCTGGGCGGCCGCGGTCATGATCTCGTCGGTGGCCCCGAAGTCGGTGGGCACGCCACCCACGTTCGTGAAACGGGGCCTCTGGCTGGCCGGCACTCCAGACCAGCTCTTGTAGGGCTGGGCGTCGGCCCAGTTGAAGGACACGCGCAGCCGCTCCACCCCACTGCCCACCATCTTGTCCAGCTGCTTGGCCAGGTTGACCTGCGGATCGAACAGTGGGCCGTCCCCGGCCATGCCCACGAACCCCTGGGGAACCTTGGCCGCGGCCGCGCCACAGCCTGCCCCCACCGAGACGGCGAGCGCAGCGAGCACGATGAATGACCTGACGCCCCGCACTGCCCGAGCGAGTCTAGCTACCCCGTGATCCCGGTCCGCCGGTTGCCTGGATCGGGCGGGACGGTCCCGGCCGCGCCGGTTCCCGACCCGGGCCGGGCGGTCCCCGCCGCGGTCCTAGTGGCCGCGCTCCAGCTGCCGGACCACCCGGGAGAACGTCGTGAAGGCGGGCTTCTCGGTGATGCGGTGGGTGTGGGCGCTGTACGTGAGCAGGCCCGAGAAGACGAACGGGGACGTGGAGCCGTTCTGGTCGGTCGACATCCACGTGTAGTAGTAGAACCCGGCCAGGCCGAGCGACCCGCGATCCGCCGCCAGCATCGGGAGCAGCTCTGCCAGCTTGCTGGCCTGTCCGGCCTCGCTCGTGGCGACGCCCAGGCCCAAGGTCGCCTTGCCCCTGGCCGAGGGCCAGCCGACCTCGGTGTCGATCAGCGGCTTGCCGCCATCGTGGTTGCGCTTCATCACGTCGCGGACGCGGCGCAGCGCGCCGATGACCTCAGCCGGCTTGGGGGCATACGTGTTCTCTCCCACGACGTCGAACAGGCTCCGCGCTCCGTGGACCGCATAGATCGTGGCCAGACCCCGCCACGAGTCGCCCGTCAGCGAGGCCAGGACCACGCTGGCCCGGGGATCGGCCTGCTTGATGGCCCGGTGGGCCACTCGGAGCAGGGCCACGTAGCTGCGGGCGAAATGCTGGCTGCTCCAGAAGTACGGAAGGTCGGGTTCGTTCCAGATCTGCCACATCGTGATCGGCTTACGGGGGAGCGAGCGATGGGCCGGCCAGAACATCCCCGAGGGGCCATAGCGGTGGACGAGCGCCTTGAGGTACGCGCCGTAGGGTGCGTCGTGCACCGGCTGAACGTGTCGGCCGCGGGGTGAGGCGTCCCACGAGGGCGGGTAGATCACCACCGGCAGGACGCTGAGGTGATGCCGTGCGGCCTGCTCGACGATGGTGTCGGTGGCCCCGAAGTCTGTGGGAATCCCCCCGGGCCCCTGGACGAAGTCGGCCCTCTGGCCGACCGGAACGTCCTTCCAGGCCCGATACGGCTGAGCCTTGTTCCAGTCAAAGGCCACGCGCAGCCGTCCCACTCCGATCGTGGCCATCCGCCCAAGCTGGGCCCCGAGATTCACGGACGGGGCCAGGCGGGCCGTCGGCCACCATCCCGACGAACCCCGAGGAGATCCGGGTGGCGCTGGCTGGCGAGCGCCCGGACATACGCCGCTCCCCGGCCGCCGGCGCTGCCAGCACGCCGAGCGCGACCACGATCGTCAATAGATGCCGGCCCCGCACGTGGTGAGCGTATCGGCTGAAACGGCCGTGATCTACAGCCCGGCTCCCCGAATCCTCTGGAGAAAACCACCGGGGTGGCAGGAGACCCCGTAGCGCTCCAGGTCGGGGCGCTGGAGAACTGTGATCCGGCCGGGGTGGCCAGCCAGTCCTGGAGCGCGGGCAGGACGCCGCGAGGCCAGCTCGGAGTCATCCGAAGCTCCTCCACGTCGACGCACCCGTCCTCAACCACGAAGTACCCACCCGAGGCCACGAGCGGCGCGAATCCCTCCAGGGCCGCCCGCGTCGTCTCGTAGGTGTGGGCAGAATCATCCACCACCAGGCACCGGGCCTCCGGGGGCAGGAGGCGGCGCACGCGAGCGGGCAGCCCCGGATCAAGCACGTCACCCGCCACGAGCGTGATGTCGTGGTCGGGAAGCGACTCCAGACGCCGGCGGGCCGGCTCCACATCCAGGTCGATCGAGATCACCCGGCCCGCGGCGATCTGGCCGTACCCGGCCATCGTGGCCAGGCGGTCGCGGAACCACAGGGCACTTCCGCCCTGGTTTGTCCCGATCTCCAGCACGACGTTGGACCGTGAGGCCCACAGCAGGTGCTCGTACATCCGCAGGTCCTCGGGGAACTTGCCGAGCGGAACGCCGGCGTAGGACTCGAACATCACCTGGCGCAGCCGGTCGCGCACGTAGCTCAGGCAGCTGTCCTGCAGCGACATCGAGACCCGGGGTGGGAGCCCCACCTCGCCGGGCGGATCCGGTGCCGGGGCGGCTCGGTTGGGCACGGTGGCCACGCTACACCCTGAGTCCGGCGCCGAGGCCGGCGGGTCGCTCCCGTCTAAGCTTTCCCCGCCATGGGCGGGCGACAATCTCTCGCGGGGCGGCAGGACACCCGGACCAGGTGGATCCGACACAGCCGCCCAAGGTCATCGTCGTGATGCCTGCTCGCAACGCGGCGCGCACGCTCGAGGCGACGTTCTCAGCCATCCCCACCGACGTGGTGGACGAGATCATCCTGGTCGACGACGGGTCGACCGACGCCACGCTCGATGTGGCCCGGCGGCTCCCGCTGCACCTGATCTGGCACCCCCACAACGTCGGCTACGGAGGCAACCAGAAGACGTGCTACCTGGAGGCGCTCCAGCGCGGTGCCGACGTCGTCGTGATGCTCCACCCTGACGGCCAGTACGAGCCATCGCTGATCCCCCGAATGGTGCAGCCGATCATCGACGGCCAGGCCGACATGGTGCTGGGGTCACGGCTGACCCGGCCCGGCACCTGGCGCGCCGTGGGCATGCCCCGGTACAAGTTCCTGGCCAACCGCGGCTTGACCAAGGTGGAGAACCTCGTCCTGGGGACCCGGCTGAGCGAGCTCCACACGGGCTACCGGGCCTATTCGCGCCGGCTTCTGCTGACCGTCCCCTTCCTACGGAATTCGATCGACTTCGTGTTCGATTCGGAGATGGTGATGCAGGCCGTCCACTTCGGTTTCCGAATCGCTGAGGTGCCGGCGAATACCCGCTATTTCCCCGAGGCGTCCTCGGCCTCGGCCGGGCAGTCGATCGTGTACGGCGCCAAGACGCTGCTGACCGCCGCCCGGCTGGTGCTGCACCGCACCGGCGCGTGGCGCTCCAGAAGTTCAGCTCCTGATCCGTCCTCGCCATCCGACGGCCGGGCGCGGCCGGAACCTCGACCCCCGTCCCAGAAGCATCATCGGGCGCTCGAGCACGTAGTAGCTGGCCGCGGCGCAGGCCAGCGTCACGATCAGGGCGCTCACCGTGACGACCGGGAGGCGCCACCCCGTGCTCCACCGCCATAGAGCTTGTTCAGCTGATCGATGGCGATCGTGTGGTACAGGTAGACCCCGTAGGACACGAGCCCGATCCAGGCCAGCGACCGGAGTCGGAGCACAGCCCGGACGGCCCCGCCTGACCGTTGTCCGAAGACGCCGGGCAGCAGGACGCAGAGCGCGGCCAGTCCGGCCAGCAGCTGGATCGTCACCGACCCGGCCGCTGAGCTCAGACCGATCGTGCCGATCTCAACCTCATAGGACAGGACGAACAGGAGCCCCGCGCCACACCAGCTGGCCACCGGCCAGAGCGCCACCAAATCGCGGGAGCGAGCCGCCGGGCTGCGACCCTCCAGAACGACACTGGCGATCGCCAGGAGCGCCCAGGGCGAACCACGAGAACGTGCCGGCCAGCGTAGAGACCTTCTCCGCGTCCAGGAACGAGCTGTAGTGCGCCCGGAAGGCCAGCGACGCCGCGGCCAGGATCACCAGGAGCACCACGTCGGCTCGCATCGAGCGCGATCTGGAGGCGAGCCGCCCGGCCCCCAGGGCGAACACGGGCAGCAACGCGTAGAACGTGACCTCGACCCCCAGCGTCCAGGCGACGCCGATACCGCGACCGATCAGCGTGGAGCTGTAGACCTGCCCGAAGGCGTAGAAGACCCACCAGTTGTGAGCGGTCACTCCACTGACGAATCCGGCCGCGATGAAGATCGTCAGAGCCGCCCAATAGGCCGGCACGATCCGCAGGACGCGTCGCCTGGCGTAGGCCGACACCCGCGACGGAGCGTCGCCGCGGCGGGCCACCAGAAACGGGCGGTAGAGCAGGAAGCCCGAGATCAGGAAGAAGATGGCCACGCCCTGGCGACCCAGCGCGGCGGCCCAGACGTACAGGGCCGGCCCGCCACGGGGTAGACCCCGGTGACCGCGTGGTCGGCAAATACGAGCAGGGCGGCGATCGCCCGGAGCGCGTCGAACAGCGGGAATGGGGATTGCCGGGAGGTGGAGTGAGATTGGGCGCGGCGGCCTGTGCGGCCCGCGCCGGGGCGACGTCGCTCACCCTGGAGTGAGGTCGCACACGGCGAACAGGTCGATGGCCTGAGCCAGCCGCTCGGGGGACAGCCAGAAGTCCTCCGGACCGATCTCGAGCGCCGCGGGCCTCGGCGTCCGCCGGTCCCGGCTCAGACGGTGGTCATACAGCCGCTGGCGAAGGCGACGGGGCGCCAGGCGGCGGACGCGCAGCGGGTCCAGAGCCAGAAGCCGGTCGAGCTCACGCCGCTCGTCGTCGTGGATGGCGCGGTAACGGTCGGACACCTGCAGACCCAGGATCTCCACCCGGTGAAAGAACGACGCGCAGAGCCGGCCGAGCTGAACGGCGTCGTACTCCACGTAGTCGTACGGATCGATGATCTCGTCCGGGCGGCCGAACGTGAGCCGGTTGGGCGTGACGAAGATGGCCCGCCCTCCGGTCATCAGCACCCGCGTCACCTCGGCCAGCACACGCTCGGGGTCGGGGACGTGCTCGATTGACTGAATCGAGACCACCGAGGCAAAGCTCCCGGGGCCAAAGGGCAGCGTCCGCATGTCGGCCCGATGGGTCTCACGGTCCTGTCGGGCGAGCGCAGAGGCCTCGATGTCCACACCCACCGTCTCCCGGGCGAGAGCTCGGTCCAGGAATGCCCGATGCCGCAACCCAGATCCAGCACCCGGCCGTCGCCGAGCAGGCCGGCGCACAACCGGTACTCGGCTCGGTGACGCTGGAAGCTGGGGTTGAAACCTCCTTCGGGGGTGGTCACCCGCTCGCCGGTGATCAACGGTCCCATCTCAGCCCGCTCCGGAACGCGGTACGAGATGGGCGACGATGAATTCGCCCGGCCCTCGGTGGACGGGCCGGGCGAATTCATCGTCGCCCATCTCGTACCGCGTTCCGGAGCGGGCTGAGATGGGACCGTTGATCACCGGCGAGCGGGTGACCACCCCCGAAGGAGGTTTCAACCCCAGCTTCCAGCGTCACCGAGCCGAGTACCGGTTGTGCGCCGGCCTGCTCGGCGACGGCCGGGTGCTGGATCTGGGTTGCGGCATCGGGCATTCCTGGACCGAGCTCTCGCCCCGGGAGACGGTGGGTGTGGACATCGAGGCCTCTGCGCTCGCCCGACAGGACCGTGAGACCCATCGGGCCGACATGCGGACGCTGCCCTTTGGCCCCGGGAGCTTTGCCTCGGTGGTCTCGATTCAGTCAATCGAGCACGTCCCCGACCCCGAGCGTGTGCTGGCCGAGGTGACGCGGGTGCTGATGACCGGAGGGCGGGCCATCTTCGTCACGCCCAACCGGCTCACGTTCGGCCGCCCGGACGAGATCATCGATCCGTACCACTACGTGGAGTACGACGCCGTTCAGCTCGGCCGGCTCTGCGCGTCGTTCTTTCACCGGGTGGAGATCCTGGGTCTGCAGGTGTCCGACCGTTACCGCGCCATCCACGACGACGAGCGGCGTGAGCTCGACCGGCTTCTGGCTCTGGACCCGCTGCGCGTCCGCCGCCTGGCGCCCCGTCGCCTTCGCCAGCGGCTGTATGACCACCGTCTGAGCCGGGACCGGCGGACGCCGAGGCCCGCGGCGCTCGAGATCGGTCCGGAGGACTTCTGGCTGTCCCCCGAGCGGCTGGCTCAGGCCATCGACCTGTTCGCCGTGTGCGACCTCACTCCAGGGTGAGCGACGTCGCCCCGGCGCGGGCCGCACAGGCCGCCGCGCCCAATCTCACTCCACCTCCCGGCAATCCCCGATTCCCGCTGTTCGACGCGCTCCGGGCGATCGCCGCCCTGCTCGTATTTGCCAACCACGCGATCACCGGGGTCTACCCCGTGGCGGGGCACGGCACGCTGTACGTCTGGGCCGCCGCGCTGGGTCGCCAGGGCGTGGCCATCTTCTTCCTGATCTCGGGCTTCCTGCTCTACCGCCCGTTTCTGGTGGCCCGCCGCGGCGACGCTCCGTCGCGGGTGTCGGCCTACGCCAGGCGACGCGTCCTGCGGATCGTGCCGGCCTATTGGGCGGCTCTGACGATCTTCATCGCGGCCGGATTCGTCAGTGGAGTGACCGCTCACAACTGGTGGGTCTTCTACGCCTTCGGGCAGGTCTACAGCTCTACGCTGATCGGTCGCGGTATCGGCGTCGCCTGGACGCTGGGGGTCGAGGTCACGTTCTACGCGTTGCTGCCCGTGTTCGCCCTGGGGGCCGGGCGGCTCGCCTCCAGATCGCGCTCGATGCGAGCCGACGTGGTGCTCCTGGTGATCCTGGCCGCGGCGTCGCTGGCCTTCCGGGCGCACTACAGCTCGTTCCTGGACGCGGAGAAGGTCTCGACGCTGGCCGGCACGTTCTCGTGGTTCGCCCTGGGCATGCTGCTGGCGATCGCCAGTGTCGTTCTGGAGGGTCGCAGCCCGGCGGCTCGCTCCCGCGATTTGGTGGCGCTCTGGCCGGTGGCCAGCTGGTGTGGCGCGGGGCTCCTGTTCGTCCTGTCCTATGAGGTTGAGATCGGCACGATCGGTCTGAGCTCAGCGGCCGGGTCGGTGACGATCCAGCTGCTGGCCGGACTGGCCGCGCTCTGCGTCCTGCTGCCCGGCGTCTTCGGACAACGGTCAGGCGGGGCCGTCCGGGCTGTGCTCCGACTCCGGTCGCTGGCCTGGATCGGGCTCGTGTCCTACGGGGTCTACCTGTACCACACGATCGCCATCGATCAGCTGAACAAGCTCTATGGCGGTGGAGCACGGGGTGGCGCCTCCCGGTCGTCACGGTGAGCGCCCTGATCGTGACGCTGGCCTGCGCCGGGGCCAGCTACTACGTGCTCGAGCGCCCGATGATGCTTCTGGGACGGGGGTCGAGGGTCCGGCCGCGCCCGGCCGTCGGATGGCGAGGACGGATCAGGAGCTGAACTTCTTGGAGCGCCACGCGCCGGTGCGGTGCAGCACCAGCCGGGCGGCGGTCAGCAGCGTCTTGGCGCCGTACACGATCGACTGCCCGGCCGAGGCCGAGGACGCCTCGGGGAAATAGCGGGTATTCGCCGGCACCTCAGCGATTCGGAAACCGAAGTGGACGGCCTGCATCACCATCTCCGAATCGAACACGAAGTCGATCGAATTCCGTAGGAAGGGGACGGTCAGCAGAAGCCGGCGCGAATAGGCCCGGTAGCCCGTGTGGAGCTCGCTCAGCCGGGTCCCCAGGACGAGGTTCTCCACCTTGGTCAGGCCGCGGTTGGCCAGGAACTTGTACCGGGGCATGCCCACGGCGCGCCAGGTGCCGGGCCGGGTCAGCCGTGACCCCAGCACCATGTCGGCCTGGCCGTCGATGATCGGCTGCACCATTCGGGGGATCAGCGATGGCTCGTACTGGCCGTCAGGGTGGAGCATCACGACGACGTCGGCACCGCGCTGGAGCGCCTCCAGGTAGCACGTCTTCTGGTTGCCTCCGTAGCCGACGTGTGGGGGTGCCAGATCAGGTGCAGCGGGAGCCGCCGGGCCACATCGAGCGTGGCGTCGGTCGACCCGTCGTCGACCAGGATGATCTCGTCCACCACGTCGGTGGGGATGGCTGAGAACGTCGCCTCGAGCGTGCGCGCCGCGTTGCGAGCAGGCATCACGACGATGACCTTGGGCGGCTGTGTCGGATCCACCTGGTCCGGGGTGTCCTGCCGCCCCGCGAGAGATTGTCGCCCGCCCATGGCGGGGAAAGCTTAGACGGGAGCGACCCGCCGGCCTCGGCGCCGGACCCAGGGTGTAGCGTGGCCACCGTGCCCAACCGAGCCGCCCCGGCACCGGATCCGCCCGGCGAGGTGGGGCTCCCACCCCGGGTCTCGATGTCGCTGCAGGACAGCTGCCTGAGCTACGTGCGCGACCGGCTGCGCCAGGTGATGTTCGAGTCCTACGCCGGCGTTCCGCTCGGCAAGTTCCCCGAGGACCTGCGGATGTACGAGCACCTGCTGTGGGCCTCACGGTCCAACGTCGTGCTGGAGATCGGGACAAACCAGGGCGGAAGTGCCCTGTGGTTCCGCGACCGCCTGGCCACGATGGCCGGGTACGGCCAGATCGCCGCGGGCCGGGTGATCTCGATCGACCTGGATGTGGAGCCGGCCCGCCGGCGTCTGGAGTCGCTTCCCGACCACGACATCACGCTCGTGGCGGGTGACGTGCTTGATCCGGGGCTGCCCGCTCGCGTGCGCCGCCTCCTGCCCCCGGAGGCCCGGTGCCTGGTGGTGGATGATTCTGCCCACACCTACGAGACGACGCGGGCGGCCCTGGAGGGATTCGCGCCGCTCGTGGCCTCGGGTGGGTACTTCGTGGTTGAGGACGGGTGCGTCGACGTGGAGGAGCTTCGGATGACTCCGAGCTCGCCTCGCGGCGTCCTGCCCGCGCTCCAGGACTGGCTGGCCACCCCGGCCGGATCACAGTCGTCCAGCGCCCCGACCTGGAGCGCTACGGGGTCTCCTGCCACCCCGGTGGTTTTCTCCAGAGGATTCGGGGAGCCGGGCTGTAGATCACGGCCGTTTCAGCCGATACGCTCACCACGTGCGGGGCCGGCATCAGACGATCGTGGTCGCGCTCGGCGTGCTGGCAGCGCCGGCGGCCGGGGAGCGGCGTATGTCCGGGCGCTCGCCAGCCAGCGCCACCCGGATCTCCTCGGGGTTCGTCGGGATGGTGGCCGACGGCCCCGCCCTGGCCCCGTCCGTGAATCTCGGGGCCCAGCTTGGGCGGATGGCCACGATCGGAGTGGGACGGCTGCGCGTGGCCTTTGACTGGAACAAGGCTCAGCCGTATCGGGCCTGGAAGGACGTTCCGGTCGGCCAGAGGGCCGACTTCGTCCAGGGGCCCGGGGGATTCCCACAGACTTCGGGGCCACCGACACCATCGTCGAGCAGGCCGCACGGCATCACCTCAGCGTCCTGCCGGTGGTGATCTACCCGCCCTCGTGGGACGCCTCACCCCGCGGCCGACACGTTCAGCCGGTGCACGACGCACCCTACGGCGCGTACCTCAAGGCGCTCGTCCACCGCTATGGCCCCTCGGGGATGTTCTGGCCGGCCCATCGCTCGCTCCCCCGTAAGCCGATCACGATGTGGCAGATCTGGAACGAACCCGACCTTCCGTACTTCTGGAGCAGCCAGCATTTCGCCCGCAGCTACGTGGCCCTGCTCCGGGTGGCCCACCGGGCCATCAAGCAGGCCGATCCCCGGGCCAGCGTGGTCCTGGCCTCGCTGACGGGCGACTCGTGGCGGGGTCTGGCCACGATCTATGCGGTCCACGGAGCGCGGAGCCTGTTCGACGTCGTGGGAGAGAACACGTATGCCCCCAAGCCGGCTGAGGTCATCGGCGCGCTGCGCCGCGTCCGCGACGTGATGAAGCGCAACCACGATGGCGGCAAGCCGCTGATCGACACCGAGGTCGGCTGGCCCTCGGCCAGGGGCAAGGCGACCTTGGGCCTGGGCGTCGCCACGAGCGAGGCCGGGCAGGCCAGCAAGCTGGCAGAGCTGCTCCCGATGCTGGCGGCGGATCGCGGGTCGCTCGGCCTGGCCGGGTTCTACTACTACACGTGGATGTCGACCGACCAGAACGGCTCCGCGTCCCCGTTCGTCTTCTCGGGCCTGCTCACGTACAGCGCCCACACCCACCGCATCACCGAGAAGCCCGCCTTCACGACGTTCTCCCGGGTGGTCCGGCAGCTGGAGCGCGGCCACTAGGACCGCGGCGGGGACCGCCCGGCCCGGGTCGGGCAACCGGCGCGGCCGGGACCGTCCCGCCCGATCCAGGCAACCGGCGGACCGGGATCACGGGGTAGCTAGACTCGCTCGGGCAGTGCGGGGCGTCAGGTCATTCATCGTGCTCGCTGCGCTCGCCGTCTCGGTGGGGGCAGGCTGTGGCGCGGCCGCGGCCAAGGTTCCCCAGGGGTTCGTGGGCATGGCCGGGGACGGCCCACTGTTCGATCCGCAGGTCAACCTGGCCAAGCAGCTGGACAAGATGGTGGGCAGTGGGGTGGAGCGGCTGCGCGTGTCCTTCAACTGGGCCGACACCCAGCCCTACAAGAGCTGGTCTGGAGTGCCGGCCAGCCAGAGGCCCCGTTTCACGAACGTGGGTGGCGTGCCCACCGACTTCGGGGCCACCGACGAGATCATGACCGCGGCCGCCCAGCACCAACTATCCGTGCTGCCGGTCGTCCTGTACGCCCCGCGCTGGGACGGCTCGCCCAAGGGCAACCATGTCCAGCCGGCCCATGACATGCCCTACGGGCGGTACCTCACGGCACTCGTAAAGCGGTACGGGCCGAACGGGAGCTTCTGGGCGGCCAATCCGTCGCTTCCGTTCTGGCCGATCCGGAGCTGGCAGGTGTGGAACGAGCCCGAGCTCAGCTTCTACTGGGACACGGCCAACTTCGCGCCCAGCTATGTCCGCCTGCTCCGAGTGGCCCACCGCGCCATCAAGAAGGTCGATCCATCGGCCACGGTGGTGCTGGGCTCGCTGACCAACTACTCGTGGAAGGACCTCCAGTCGATCTACAAGATCCCCGGCGCGAGGGGGCTGTTCGACGCGGTCGGATCAAATCCCTACACGTCCAAGCCCGCCGGAGTCATCCGGATACTGACCAACGTGCGCCGGGCGATGGACGGGCACGGCGATCACTCCAAGCCGCTGATCGCCACCGAGGTCGGGTGGCCGTCGGCGCTGGGGAAGACCAGGCAGAACTTCGGCTTCAACACGACCGAGCAGGGTGAGGCCAAGAAGCTCTCCCAGCTGCTGCCGATGCTGGCCAGCAATCGCCAGCGCCTGGGGCTGTCGGGGCTTCTATTACTACACCTGGGTCTCGACCGACCAGCGGGGCGCCGTGTCCTGGGCCTTCTCGGGACTCCTCCACTTCGGCTCCGGCACCGGCACGGTGTCGGCCAAGCCCGCCTTCTCGGCCTTCCGGCGGACGGCGCTGAAGCTCGAGGGCTGTAGGAAGAAGACCTCGCCGCTCAGCTGCTCGTAGTTGCCCCGGCTCGCTTCTGCGGCGGGGCGGCGGGCATGATCGAGAGTTGCCCGGGCGAATATAGCCGCTAACCGGGGTGCGGTAGGTTGTCCCGGCAAACGACGCTTGGAGCCGCCTGATGACGACCACGAACGAGACCATCGAGCTGTCCGATCTCCCCAACTGGGTGGGCCGACACCTGGGGTTCAGTGAGTGGCGTGAGATGACCCAGGACCGCGTTTACCAGTTCGCCGACGCCACCGATGACCACCAGTTGATCCACGTCGACGTCGAGCGGGCCAAGCAGACGCCCTTCGGGGGCACGATCGCCCACGGCTTTCTGAACCTCTCCCTGATCGTTCCGATCATGGGTGAGCTGTTCAAGGTCTCCGGGGTGACGATGGGGGTCAACTATGGGCTGGACCGGGTGCGGTTCCCCGCCCCGGTCCCGGTCGGGGCCCAGTTCCGCGGCGGCGCTGAGATCGTCGAGGTGACCGAGGTGCCCGGCGGGGTCCAGGCTAAATCCAAGGTCACGATCGAGGTCCAGGGCTCGGAAAAGCCGGCCTGCGTGGCCGAGACGCTCGTCCGGCTGTACGGCTGAGCCTGCGCCCGGGCGCCCCCGGGTCAACAATCGCCACGCCCGTCGCGGACGCGGTGACCCGGTTGCGGACGCCGTGAGTCACACACAAGCCGCCAGATTGAGCTGATCGCTCGCCCGGACGGCGGTCCCGATCGACCATAACCTCACATAGCCCCGATTCCGCGTGGAGCCAGGTGACGCTAATGCTGCATAGCGACGATGGCGTCACAGAGCGCGGCACGATAGGACCGATTTGTGACCTTGTGGTCGTCCGCTGCGCCCGGGCCCCCGGTCTACACCGCCACCCCCGTCCCACAAACAGACCCCCCGGACCGGCCGGTCAAGCGACCCCGAGAGGGTGCCGATAGGACCGGTATGCCAGCCGTTCGGCACTGGCCACGGTCGCAAAATCTCCTGCATATGAAGGACGAACGCCAGTTCCCTGGTAGCTTCCCTCCGGACAAGTTCGGGAGGTGCCTTATCCGTCAGGCAGACGCAATGCCAGCGCACGCAGCACCTGGGGGCTCGAAATGAAGACCACACCGGACACCAGACAGGCCGCCGGAGGCCGGGCGCCACGGAGGCTCACCCCCGGTCAAAGCTGGTCGCCGGCGCGCACGGGCGACCAGCTGGATCACCTGCTGGCCGCCGACCGGGTTACAGGGACCTGGCCGTCGGCCCGGACGACGTGACTGCCGTCCTCGACGCTCGGGGGGTAATAGTCTCAGTGTCGTCGAACTGCCGGGCGCTACTGGGCTTCGAGGCCGAGGAGCTCGTTGGCACGTACGCCCACGCGCTGCTGCATCCGGACGATCTCAGGTCGCTGGAGCCGGCCACCCAGGCCTTCGGCAATGGGCTCACGGACCACCTGCACTCGGTCCAGCGCATGCACCACAAGCACCGGGGCTACGCGCTCGTGGAGACGACCCTCCGCTCCACCGGCGCTTCGATCTCCAACCAGCCCGCCGGAGCGATCGTCGTGGCCCGGACACCCGAGGCGCCGTCCCGGCCGCCTGAGGGGCCGATTGTCTCGTTCGCCCCGGCCGCCATCGGCACCGCGTATGCCTGGGTGATCGAGGGCTCCGGACGGGCTGTGGTGGCCTCGGCCGACCCCGTTTTCGCCTCGCTCCTGGACAGCACCACGGCGTGTCTTGTCGGGCGCCCGCTGGAGGAGCTCACGGACCCGGAGGCTTCCGCGGTGGGACAGGCCCGCCTGGAAGCGCTGATCGATAGGTCCAGTGCCAGCTACCAGGTTGAGAGACAGATCCATGGAACCGCGGCCACGGTCGAGCTGACCGTGTTGCTGCTGTCGCTGCCCGACAAGCCGGGGCAGACGGCGGTCATCGAGGCCCGCGACGTAACCCGCCAGCGCGAGGCCGAGCAGGCGGCGCGGGAATCCCTGTCCGAGCTCCAGCGGTCAAACCGCGAGTCGAGGCGTTCGCCTCGGTGGCCGCTCACGACCTGGCCGCACCTCTCCGAGTCGTCGTGGAGGATGCCGAGATGCTGGCCGCGGACGACAACGAGCTCAGTCCACAGATCGTCGAGCTGCTGGACAAGGTGGCCAGCACCAGCCGCCGGATGCAGGCTCAGGTGGACGGTCTCATGACCCTGGCCCGGGGGAGAGCGAAGATTTGACGTGCGGTCGCTGCGACATCCGCGGGCTTGTCCAGGAGGCCCTGGCCCCGTTTCAGGACGAGCTCGAGAGCGGGGCGGCCACGGTTGACGTGGGACCCCGCCGGTCGCTGTGGCCAACGCAACCGGGGTGGTCCAGGTGTTCGGGAATCTTCTGTCCAACGCTTTGAAGTACGGGGGCCAGCGCCCGAGCGTGACGGTGGAGGCGATTCGAGCCTCGGGCGCCTGGCAGTTCACGGTGGCCGATCGTGGAGTCGGCCTCCCGGACGGCGACGAGGGGCAGTTGTTCGAGCTCTTCGAACGGGGGAGCGGAGTCAATCCGATGCCCGGCGCCGGGATCGGGCTGGCCGTCTGCCGCCGGATCGTGGAGCGGCACGGCGGGCGAATCTGGTGCAGCCGCCGAGCTGGAGGGGGCGCCGAGTTCCATTTCACGCTCCCCGACCGAACTCCCGACGGCGGGGGCTCGGCATGACTGCGCAGGAGCAACGACCGTCAGACGCCCCGGGCGGCGAGGATCCGCCTGGGCCCGAGACCGAACCACAGCGACGGATCCGAGCGATCGTCGTCGACGACGATCCCGAGATTCGCCGGGCCGTCAATGACGCTCTTCAGCAATCCGGCGTGGTGGTGATCGCCCAGGCCAGCGACGGGCGGGAGGGCGTCGAGCTGGCGTGGCACTACAAGCCGGACGTGGTCGTGCTTGACGCGTTCATGCCCGGCGTCGACGGTGTGACCGCGATGCAGCGGATTCATGAGCGGCTTCCGGACGCCCGCTGCATCATGCTCTCGGTCTCGATCCGATCCCGAGTTGGGGGTGATGGCCCTGCGCGCTGGCGCGGCCGGCTTCCTGACCAAGGGAGCGATCAGCCCGGCCAGCCTGGCTCGGATCATCCGGGGGCTCTGCACGGCGAGGTGGCCGCGTCCCCCAAGCTCGTGGCCGATGTCGTGGCGGAGCTCAGGCGGGTTCCCCAGGGCGGGATCGGCATGCGTCCCGTGCGGAGCATCCTGACCGCGCGTGAGTGGGAGGTCCTGGACCTCATCTCGCTGGGCCGCACGACCCGCCAGATCGCCGATGAGCTGGTGCTGTCGGACGAAACCGTGCGCACCCACGTCAAGAACCTGATGCGCAAGCTCGGGGCCAGCTCGCGTCGTGAAGCGATCGAGCTTGGGGCCCGCGAGCGCCAGGCCGCCGAATCGGCGGAGCAGGCGACACACCGCTGGTTCTGCCGGGCCGCCACTGAGCGGACACCCGCCCGCGCCGGTCCCGCCCGTCGAGCGCGTCAGAACCGAGTGCCCCGTCCGGGAGCTCGACCCCTGGGAACAGCCGCGCGCCCGCGCTGAGCACGTTGTCTGCACCCAGCTTCACACCCTGCCCAGCACGGCCCCGGAGTTGACCACGCAGTGGTCACCGATCGTCACGGAGGGGCCGATGATGGCCGAGCGGATCCGGGTGCCGCTGCCCACGATCGACCCGTCGAACAGAACCGCATCCTCGATGTGAGTTCCCGGTCCGACGGTGACGTTTGCACCCAGAACGGCCCGTCCGCCGACCGTGGCCGAGGCCGCGACGACCCCGCCCTGACCGATGATGACTGG
>CAVPKV010000039.1:0-11388 GCA_963705785.1 uncultured Solirubrobacterales bacterium
ACGAAACCGGATCGGTCAGCGGGCCGATCAGCTTCAGGAACTCGACGATCGAGCCCGGCCATCCGTGCGTGAGTATCAGCGGCATCGCGTTGGGATTCTTGGACCTGACGTGGATGAAGTGGATGTCCAGCCCATCAATCCCGGTCAGGAATTGGGGGAAGCGATTGAGCCCGGACTCGAAGCGCCGCCAGTCGTAGCCGCGCTCCCAGTAGTCAACCAGAGATCTTGGCGTTCTCTACGCGAACCCCTTGCGACCAGTCGCCCACCGTTTCCGATCCGGCCATCGGGTTCTGGCCAGCCGCTGCTTACGCGTCGATCTCCGAATCCGAGATCGAGACGGTGAATGGGCGGACCAGGGCCGAGGTCGGCGGCGTCGGTTCGGTCATTGCCTTCTTCTCTTCGCCTGAGCTTCGAAGCACAGCGCAACTCTCCGCTGCACACTGGTGTGCAGTCTACTTCATTGCACACTGGTGTGCAACAATGGAGTCATGTCCACCGAGTCCTCCCGTGTGCGCTCGATGAACGAGACACGCGATCGCATCCTCGACGTCGCCCTCGATGTGCTGGGAGAGAACCCCGACGCCGGAATGGGCGACATCGCCTCCGCTGCCGGCGTCGTCCGTCGCACCGTCTATGGCCATTTCCCCTCGCGCCTCGACCTGGTTCGGACACTCACGGAACGGGCCGTCACCGAGATGACAGCCGTGCTCACCGAAGTCAACGCCTCCGGCGCAGAAGCGGACGCGACGTGGGTCAAGAATCATCGCCACCGCATCGATGGTGATCTCGCAATCGAGGTGCGAGGGGTCAGTGGTGCCGTCACCCCAGCGCAGGCAGCGTCCCGGTGGCCAGCTCGTGCAGGGTCGCGGCCGCGGCGTAGCGCTCGGCTTGAAGATCCCACCGCGCAGGGTTCGCGAACTGGGAGCAGCGGATCGAGGTAGCCCTTGGTCCCGGCCCTGATGTTGTCGGTCAGGATCGCGGCCAGTGAGAAATCAAACAGGACCACGTGCAAGGTGTCCCCACGCCCGACCATACCCACGGCTATGTTGTCCGGCTTGATGTCCCGATGGGCGATCCCTTGCTCCTGGAGGTAATTCACGACGTTAAGCAGGTCAACGCCAAATCGCTGCAGATGCTCGATGTGAAGACGCCCTTCCTTGCGAAGACGCTGACCCAGGGTTTCAACCCGATTCTCGGTCTTGTCGACGAGGACTGGTCGCATCCAAGAAGGCTGCGTGTTCGCCGATCTGGATAAGCTCGCAGAATTCAACGATGTGCTGATGGCGTAGCTTCTGGAGAACCTCGGCTTCGTCCTGGATACGACCGTTCTGCCCCGGTTCGCTCGCGGCTTTGAGCACATAGTCGACTCCCGGCGGTGAGTTCGACGAGAAAGGCCGTCTGAGCAGGCACCCTGGCCAAGACGCTTCTTGACGGTGAATCCGCCGGCGAGCAAATCTCCCTTCTGGGCCTGCGTCGGGTCGCGGACATCCTGATGCTCGGGCGCGGTGAGCTCGTCCTCGACGACATTGAGGTGTTCGAGAAAATCGGCGACCGAGTCGATCCGGCTCGTCACTTCGGGATGAGTCGCAAACCGCCAAGGTCGCGAAGGGGGCGCGAGGGGATCGCGTGTCGGGAGGCGATCGCGTCCCAGCCGCCAGCCAGCGAGCGTCGGCTCCAACGGTCCCGATCAGCGCCACCACAGCCGGATCAAGGCCACCGAGCAGGCCAGGGCAAGCGTGCCTGCGGACACGGTGAACCTGCGCTTCACGGACACCTACACGTATCGCCGCGGCGGGCATGAAGTCGGCCTATACGTTGGTCTAGGTCCACCTACCTCATCGTCCGATCACTTTCCCCGCACTTATTGACGATTCATGGGTATGGCGTCGTGGACGTTAGCCCCTGAGGCTGCCCCGGAAATCCGCAGACTTCCTCGCGTCCGGCGAGAGTCGCTCGTCGGCCTGTGCGGCCAACGGACTTGTGATGCTGCGCGCCACGGGAGCGGGGAGATGAGGAGCTTGGCGTCCTGGCTCGTCCGGCGCACGCGTCGCGAACACGGCACCGTGCTCCCCCTGGTGGCCATGCTGCTCGTCGTGATCCTCGGTATCACAGCTTTCGCCATCGACGTCTCCTTCTGGTACTTCGATCAGCGCCACCTCCAAATGCAGGCCGACTCCGCCGTCGAGGCGGCGGCCCAGTCAGTTCCTGGCCAACAGCGTCAGCGGGTGCAACGCGAACATTCCCAGCCGTCAGGCAGGTCGAGGCCAACTATGCCGGCGTGGCTACCGTCGTACACGGGCTCGACCGTGGCCAGCTCGCCGATCACGTCGAACAACGAGAAGGGCACCGTCTCGATCGACTCCGAAGGTCTCCTGCGCAGGCTCGACGGCAGCGGTCGATGCCACCGTGACGAACTCCAGCCCCCTCAGTTCTTCTCAGGAATCTTCGGAGTCCATCCCGACCATTTCGGCTCATGCCCGGGTCGAGTCTGCACCAGGTCACCGAGGAGGGCAGCTCCGGGGTTCTGCCCTACGCCATACCTCAGAGGCAGGCCGTGTTCAACAACCAGCTGGTCACGATTGCAGCTGAACGCCGGCGACGCCCTTGAGTCCCTGATCTGCGACGGAAGCACCGAACCGGCTCGACACAGACAGCGGCGAACACGCGGAGATGTCCTCGCTGGAGTTGAGAGGCTGCCGGCCACGCAGATCAATCCTGGGGGGAGCCACCTGCCCAGCCGACTCCGCTCAGTCCCGCCATCCTGCCTGTGGGAATTCACCAACGTCGACGAGAGCAACGGGTACGACGCCGGTGAGGTGCCTCGGTTCAACAGCGGCCTTGCTGAAGGGCAGCCCGGCTGCTGAAGTGCACCAGCCCCTACCCGGACCGCCCAACAATAACCCCAGTACCTGGCCAACCGGAACCTCGTTGCCGGAGATCCAGGGTGATCACGATCTTCGTCGTCCCCAACGGCTCGTACACCACGACCACCCACCTGATCCCGATCTCGGCTACGCAGAGTTCTACGCGACGAGATGGGACCACGACCCATGCGCGCGACAAGCTTGCCGGCACCACAGGCAACGGAGATGGATGCCGCCCAATCCGGGTGGCGGCTCGCTATCGGGGTACTTCATCTCATACACCGCGCCCCAGAGCTCGAACGTCATCGAAACGGCCCTCCAACCCAAACCCCCTCTACGCGTACACCTCACTGCACGTACGCGCTGACGCAATAGCGCTGAACGCTCAGCGCTGCCGCGGCTCCCAAGGTCTCGAGGATCCGCCCCGCGTAACACTGCTCTGGTCATCGCTGCACTGTCCTCGTCGCTGCGCCCAGCGCGCCACCCCACTCCGACCAGGGGAGGATCCCGACCTCCGGCAGCTCATCAGCATGGTCAGGTACTCCAGCAGGTGACCGTCCGGGTCGCGGAAGGAAACCGCGGCCGCGGGCATCCAGCCGATGACGCTGGGCTCATCCGTCTACTTCGCCGAGGAACGACAGCGGCGTGAGCATCGCGCCCCAGGTTCCCCGATCCAGTGGAAGGCCGCCTGCCGGTCGGGCAGCTCGAGCGCCACTGGTAGGCCGACCACGTCGCGGTAGAACGACGGCGTCAGAGACGGTCAGATGGGCCTCGAACAGACCTGAACCTACGGCGCAGACATGATCACGGATCGTCCACTGCCGTCTAAAAGCAAGTTCTGCGTGGTCCTGCTCCCGGCGGCGGGGCGAAATGCGACGTTGTTGTCGCTCCCCGTAGGCACCCGTCCGGCCGACGAGCTCAGTGACCGCCCAGGCTGTGTATGAGCGTATACACAGCGGGGTACAGCACTTCGATCAGCAGCGCCGGGAAGATCAGGAAGATCAGCGGGAACAGGAGCTTGACCGGCGCCTTGCGCATGCGCTCCTCAGCGCTCTGCTTGCGCCGGCGCCGGACGTCGTGGGCCAGCTCACGCATGCTGGGGCCGATCGAGACGCCGAGGGATTCGGCAGTCCTCAGGGTCCGGACGAACGACCGCACGGACGGCGTGTCGGCTCGGGCGACCATGTCCTTCAATGCCTGGTCGTTGGATACGCCCAGCTTCTGCTGTTGCTGGGTCATACGCAGCTCCTCACCCAAGGCGCCCTTGAACCGTCCGGCCACCAGGTCCAGTGAAGCGGCGAAGCCCATGCCCGCCTCCATCGTGGCGGTGAGCAGATCGATCAGGTCCGGCATGTCGCGGTCGATCTCATTCATTCGCCGCTGACCTCGCGCCTGGATCGCCAACGCCGGGATGTACCACCCGGCCAGACCCAGGGCGAGAGCCATGAGCAGCACCAGGGCAGACGCTCCACCGCCGAGGCCGGCCAGGCATAGGATCGCGGCCGGAAGACCCAGGGCAGCCATGACGCGATACCCGTGGACCGTCTCAGGGGAGACGTCGTACAGGGCGGCGGCGGTCAAGCTCTTCGGCGGCAGCGGCGAGATCACCGGCACTGCGCGCAACGTCAGTTTCCCGAGTCGCTCGGCCACACGAGCCAGCGCAAGGGCCAGGCTCTCGCGCCCCGGGGCACTGGCAGGCGCACCCATGCCCTCAAACCCGTAGGCCTCGATTTCCCTCAGGTGGAGCGCCAAACGAATGCGGGGCATCACGGCGGCGTAGATCAACAGCCGGGCCGAGAAGCCCGCCAGCAACAGTCCGATCAGTATCAGGAACACCATCAGCTAGGCCTCCACGTTCACTATGCGTTTCATCGCCAGCCAGCCCATGAGCACCATGGAGCCGCAGAAGATAAGAACGATGATTCCCGCCGTCGTGTGAGTCACCGGTCGCATGTAGCTCGGTGCAACCACCGTCATAGCGAGGAAAAGGACGACTGGCAGGGCGGTGAGGATCCGGCTGGACAGTCGAGCCTGGCCGGTCAAGGACTTCAACTCGCGCCTCAGCTCGCCCCGCTCCCGTGCCCCGTCGGCCACGTGATCAAGCGCCTCGGCCACGCTCGACCCCGACCGCCGGTGGAGCCTGGCCACCAGGGCCACCTGCTCCATGTCCTCAGACTTCATCCGCTGGGCAGCATTGTGCAGGGTGTCCTCCAACGGACGACCGAGCTGCTCGTCGGCGACCAGCCGCTCAAACTCCCCGAGGATTGGTTGATCGGCGCCATCTGTGACAGCCATGAGGGCGCCGGCCAGGCTTCGCCCTCCGCGCACCGCTCCGGCCATGTCCTGAAGGGCCGAGGGGAGCTGGTCCGCGAAGCGGGTCTGCATGCGGCGGACGGCCCGGCGCAGCAGCGCCCACAGGACGAGCGGGCCAAGCGGCAGACCCAGGAAGAAGCCGGCCACCGATCCCCAGACGATCGTAAGCAGCACGAGGGCCACCAGCGATCCAGCGACGGCCAATTTCACGAGCGCCACCGGAGAGCGGCGGAATTGGGCCACGTCGACCTTGAGGACGAACCCGGGCCACCAGCGCCGACGAGCCAGGAAGGGCGGGGCCCCGGGGGTCGCGGCCAGAGCCAGAGCAGCCGGATCGTCCTCAACGTCCGCGTCAGGGATGAAGCTGGCCACGCGCGTTTCCAGCGCGCTCCGGCCGACGCCCCCGACCACCAGCCACAGGGCGCCGGCGAGCAGAACCGCGCACAGGAACGAGACCGTGACCAGGGAGGCGGGTGAGGACCAGAAGGAGGACGACGTCCGTCGCGGCACCAGACGCGCCGCCGCGGGGACAAACTGGGCAAAGCTGGGCTGACCGGTCAGGGCCGGCAGCTGACTCAGAGGCGGAACCGACTGGGCCGGGGCAGGTGCGCTTTGTGTGGCCGTGTAACCGAACGTGGGCGTTCCCACCACGCCGTCCGCCCGCACTGAAACCGTGACGCTGTCACCTGGCTTGGCGGCCGACCGATAGCTGATCAGGTACCCAGCGCTGAGCTTGGCCCAGATGTCGGCCGTCCGGCCCAGCTGGGCCCCAAAGCGCCGCTTCCTGAGCTGAGTCGCTGTCGCCATGCGCGCTCTTGGCGGTCGTGCTGCCGGCGGTCAGGAGGGCCAGCACATCGGCGGACAACGTCTGGTAGCCAAGCTTGAGCCCGACCTGGCTGACGGCGGCTTCGGCCGTTGGGTCGGCCAGATTCTTGCCCGCGGTGACCACGATCACAGCCCCCGTGGCCAGCCCAGCCCGGTGAAGCTGGGCATAGGCCAGCGAAAGGGCGGGCAGCAGCGACGATCCCGGAGCGATCAGCGGAGTGGTGGCCAGCGCCGCGGAGACAAGGTGGGGATTGCTGGTCAGCGGAAGCATCACGTTGGGGGAGCCGCTGAACGAGATCAGGCCGAACCGCTGCTGGCCGGTGCGCTGGGCTGCGATCGCCTGCGCCGCCGCCAACTCCTGTCCCCTGGTGTTGGCGCTCAGAGACTGGCTCTCGTCCATGATCACGATCACTCCGAAGTCCTTGCTTCCGGCTCCTGAGAGTGGCTCGAGAGTCAGCCCGCCGACCGGCTGCCCGTTCTCGGTGACGTGGACCTGGTCAGCGCTGAGTGTCGCCGGAAGCGAGGTCCACAGACCCAGCTCGCGCTCGGGGAAGGCTGTCGTGCTGGCCAGGGTCGCGGCAAGCCGGTTCACGGGCTTCGGCTTGGGCTTGGGCTTCGGCTTCGGCTTGGGCTTGGGCGGGCTTGGGAGCGGACGCCTTCTTGGCGGTTGACGTCGTGGTCGCGGAAGCCGTTGTGGTGGTGGTCGTCGTGACAGTCGTGGCGACGGTGGTGGTCGTCCCAGATCCCACTGCCCCACCGCTGCCCCGACCATGACCATGGTGATGGCCGGACGCGACCTGGGCCGGGATGCCGTCTGACCACGCGGCCGCCGCCGCGACAAGTCCACCGCTCACGGACACGCCCAGGGCAGCCGCCAGGACGGCGGCCACCCGGGCCCGGCTACGACCTGCCGTTGGGCGACGCACGGTCCGCTCGAATCTGCTTGACGCTGTGACTGGGCACCGCGGGCCGGGGCATATTGCTCGCCCCGGGGACTTCAATTCCCCGGCGCTCGAACTTGTCCGCGAAGCTGGGACGGAAGCCGGTGGGCTTCAAGGAGCCGACAACGTGCTTGCCGGCCACGCCCTCAACCTCGAACGTGTACAGGTCCTGGAGCGTGATCACCTCAGACTCCATCCTCTGCACCTCAGTGATGGCGACCACCCGGCGAGCGCCATCCTGCATCCGCTCGATGTGGAGCATCAGGTCGATGGCGGAGGAGATCTGCTCGCGCACCGCCCGCAGCGGCAGGTCGTAGCCGGCCATAAGGACCATCGTCTCCAGACGGGTCAGAGCATCGCGAGGAGAGTTGGCGTGCAGCGTCGAGAGCGAGCCGTCGTGACCCGTGTTCATGGCCTGAAGCATGTCGAGTGCCTCGCCACCCCGGACCTCGCCGATTACGATCCGGTCGGGACGCATGCGGAGCGAGTTGCGCACGAGGTCGCGGATCATCACCTCGCCCTCGCCCTCGATGTTCTTGGGCCGTGACTCCAGTCGGAGCACGTGTCGCTGAGAGAGCTGAAGCTCGGCCGCATCCTCGATCGTGACGATCCGCTCGTGGTCCGGGATCGCCCCGGACAGAGCGTTCAGGAGCGTCGTCTTGCCCGCGCCCGTTCCGCCGGAGATGAGGATGTTCAGCCTGGCCTCGACGCAGCGACTGAGAACTCGACCGTCTCCAGGGACAGGGTCCCGCTGGAGGCCAGGCTCGCTAGACCCAGTTTCTGGTTTGAGAACTTCCGAATCGTCAGCAACGAGCCCGACAGCGTCAGGGGCGGGATCACAGCGTTGACGCGGCTGCCGTCCGGCAACCTGGCATCGACCATCGGAGAGCTCTCGTCAACCCGGCGCCCGACCTGGGCGACGATCTTGCTGATGATCCGTCGCAGGTGCGATTCGTCGGAGAACCGGATCGGCGTCTTGTGCAGCCGACCCGCCCGCTCCACCCAGATATCAAATGGTCCGTTGACCATGATCTCGGTCACCGTCTCGTCGTCCAGCAGCCGCTCCAATGGGCCGTGGCCGAGGATGTCGTCGGCCAGCTCCTCGACCAGCCGCTCTTTGTCCTCTCGTGAGATGCCGGCCTCGCTGCCCAGGCGACGGCGCAGCTCCTCATGAACCCGTGTACCGAGCGTCCGCTGGTCGATCTCGGTATTGAATAGCTGCCGGCCCAGGTCCTCGATCAGGGTCAGGTGGATCCTGTTCTTGATCTCGGAGAACGGCTCGGCCATCAGCTCGGTCCGCTGCGGTTCAGCCTGGGAGAGCCGCTCGTGCAGCTCCTGATGAGTGGACAAGCGCTCGTGGAGTTCCATCAGCTCTTCCTGGCTCCCAGCCGGAACAGGCTCTTGCGGGGCGCCTGAGGCTCGTCCTCGGGCTCGTCCACCTGCCGTCCGTCCAGATACAGCCCGGCCAGTGACCGGAACGCCCGGGCGGCGTCCGAGGCGGCGTCGAGGACGATCGGGGTGCCCTGGTTGACCGATCGGGCGATGTCCCGATGGCTAGGAATCAGGACGTCCACATCCCGACCCAGAATGGCCAGGACGTCCTCGCGCTCAATTCCGACGTTGGTGTTGGCCCGGTTGAAGACGATCTTGACCCGACCGCGGTCGTAGTCCATTCGCTCGAGCGTCTCCAGGCCCAGCCGAGTGTTCTTGAGCGACAGCGTGTCCCGCATCGTGACCATCACGATGTCGGTCGAGCAGTCAATCGCCCCGATCACCTCAGGACCGAAGCTCGGCGGCGTGTCGATCACCACGTACTCGTAGCTCTCGGCCAGCAACCGCTCGACCTCGGCCAGGAACGGCACCGTGATCACCGCCGCTTGGTCGGGGCGGACCGGCGCCAGCAGGGCCCGGGCCCCGGAGGGATGCTCGACCAGAAAGTCCTCCAACTTCTCGGCATCCAGCGAGCCGCCTGACCGGACCAGGTCGTAGATCGTACGCTCGGGGCGCAGACCCATGGCCAGCGCCAGATCGCCGAACTGGAGGTCCAGGTCGATCAGGGCCACGCGGGCACCCTGCTGAGCCAGCGCCACCCCCAGGTTCGACGCCGTCAGGGTCTTGCCCGACCCACCCTTCAGTCCCAGGACACAGATGATGTTCTGAGTGCTCTTGGGCTTGGCCTGCGAGCTGCCGCGTTTGCGGATCAGGGCCTTCTCCAGCGCGAACACAAGGTTTCGCGTCAGCTCGGGTCGATCCGTGACCCGGTCTCGGCGGGCAGGGCGACAATATCCTCGACCCCGGAGGCCAGAACATCGCCCAGATGGCCGTTCCCATCGACGGGGCAGACCAGAATGACCGGACGGGTCGGGTGTTGCCGGATCGCGGTGGTGATGAACTCCCGCACGTCGGCTGTGTAGTCGGCCACGGCCACGATCAGGGCGTCGCCCACCCCGAGCCCGCTGGCCACCGGGCCACCGAGCTCCAGGTAGTCGAGGACCCTGACCCGAGGATCCCGGGCCACCATCGTCTCGATCAGGCTGCGGTCGACCTCGCTGTCGAGGGCCACCAGGGCCTGGATTTCACGGGTCGTCATTACTTTCCTCCGGTTCCGAATACAACCGAGTTGTAAGTGGTCAACGTCTGACTGGGGTTCGACGCACCGCCCGGCCGCAGGGCCAGCCACACCTTGCCGTCCTCGGCGGTGAAGGCGAGCGTCCCGACCTGGCTGTTGTTGACGGCCAGGACGACCGTTCCGGCCTGGCTGCCGCCCACGGCCGAGCTCACGGTGGGCGCCTTGAGGACCAGCGCGTTCGGGATCAGCAGCTTGACAACGGTGCCACCGCTCGTGCTCGAGCCGGTGCCGCCGCCGAAGGCGCCATACACGTCGACGTGGTCGCCCGACTGGACCTCGCCGACAAGTCCGTGCTCAGGATCCAGGGAGACCGACAGGGCACGCTGACCCGGCGCGAGCTGACCCACGACTCCGCTCGTGCTGGCGGCGAAGTCGGCGGCGGTCAACTGCTGGCCTGGGAGGATGTTCTGCGAGGCCACCTCGCCGCGCAGGGCGGCAGCATTGGTCAGAGCACCCGTGCTCAGGTTCTTGGCCAGGATCGGCGTCGGCTTGTAGAGCCGCTCGAGCGGCGATCTGGTCGCCCGAGGTGCCCTTCTGAATGGAGCCCGTGGACACGAGCACGGACACCTGCCGGTTGGCCGACGACACGCTCTGCTTGATATGGCTGACCGCGATCAGCAGGATGATCCCGGCGGCCAGCGCGCAGCCCACGGCCAACGCCACCGCGCCACGCCGGCTGGACGGCAGCCCCCGGACGCGGGGGACGTTGAATTTCTTAGTGAGCTCCACGGAATTCTCCTTGTGGGTCGTTTTGGGCGCGCATCACGTGACCGGGCCCGACATCAGTTGCTTGGACATTGCGACGGGACGCTGGAGTCCGGCGTCCAGGGGTTGGAAGATCCGCTCTGCGCCTGCTCCACGCTCATGGTCGCCGTCTGGACCATCGTGGAACTGCCCAGTCCGAGGATCGGGATGAAGTTGAGCGTGTTGGTCACGCAGGCCCGGACCGGCTGCCCCACTGGCCGGTCGATCCACTCGGGTAGTAGATGTACACCTTGATCGCCGTCACGTCCCCACTGCCGTTCGCCAGCTCCGGCGAGGCCTGATGGGCCACGTACTGCTGGAGCGTCAGGTTGGACGCCGAGCCGGGATTGGCGTTGATCGACGCCCAGCGAGCGGCCGATGAGGCGAGCTGGGTCTCGTCGTTGGCGTAGTTCTCGTACCGGCCGAAGTAGAGGATCCCCATGATGATCAGCAGCAAGAGAGGCAGAACCAAGGCAAACTCGACCAGCGCCGTGCCCTCCTCGCTCCGAAGCTGTCTGCCCAGGCGCGCGAGAAACTGAGATCGAGGTTTCACCATATGAGTACATGGGGTGGTCATTCGCTGTTTCGCTCATTGCGATCAATGTCTTGAGCCTTAGGTCTCATCGTGCGCCGACGTTCCTCCGCGCACTCCCACAACCTCTAGACGGACCTAGACGAAGGTGGAGGTCGGGCCTGTCCGCGCCGAGCGTCCAGAGTCGACGGCGCGCCGCCGGGCGCCCGGCGGGGGCCGGTTCCCGGCATGGAGGCCAAGCCCAGGCGAACGCCCTTCTGACAGCCGCTGATCGGGCTGGCAGAGGGGCGCCGCCTGAGACGGGCCTAAAGCGAACTCGTGACGCTGGTGAAGATGCTCGAGATCGAGCCGCCCAGAGCCAAGACCACCGCGGCCGTGACCACGACGATGAGAGCCAGAATCATGGCGTACTCCGCCATCGTCTGACCCTCCTCGCGCCGCAGCCCGGAGGCCAGGCCACCGAGCAGCTGGGAGATGCCGAGAGAGATGCTGATCCACATGTCGGACTCATCGTCAGCCCTTCAGCCCCGGGAACACTCC
>CAVPKV010000040.1:0-52031 GCA_963705785.1 uncultured Solirubrobacterales bacterium
ATTGATCAGGCAATCCCAGTTTCCGATCGAGCCCTGGGCTCTCCGTGAGACCGAGCTCGATGTGAACGTCCTGGCTCGGACCGAGTCGGTGTTCGCACTGGCCAACGGCCACGTGGGACTGCGGGGCAACCTGGACGAAGGCGAGCCCCATGGCCTGCCCGGGACGTATCTGAACGGCTACTACGAGTCGCGCGAGCTCCCCTACGCCGAGGCTGGGTACGGGTATCCGGAGGACGGTCAAACGGTCGTCAACGTGACCAACGGGAAGATCATCCGCCTGCTGGTGGAGGACGAGCCGCTGGACATTCGCTACGGCAAGCTGCACAGCCACGAGCGAGTGCTGGACTTTCGGGAGGGGGTGCTGCGCCGCGAGCTGGAGTGGGAGTCGCCGACGGGCCGGCGGGTTCGGGTCTCCTCGACGCGGCTGGTGTCATTCACCCAGCGCGCCGTCGTGGCCATCCTGTATGAGGTCGAGTCGGTCGACGACGAGTTCCCGGTGGTCCTTCAGTCCGAGCTCGTGGCCAACGAGGCCCTGCCCGAGGTAGAGGGCGACCCCCGGGCCGCGGCCGTGCTTGGGCCGCCGCTGGTCGCCTGCTCGAATGACGCGGCCGACCTTCGGGCCATCCTGGTCCACAGCACCAAGACCAGCCGGCTCACGATGGCCGCGGCCATGGACCACGTGGTGGACGGCCCCGAGGGGCTCGAGGCCAGCTGTGAAAGCTTTGAGGACCTGGGCCGGCTGCAGGTGAGCGCCGACCTGGCGCCCGACCGGCCGCTCCGGGTGATCAAGTTCGTGGCCTACGGGTGGTCGGGGGAACGCTCGGTCCCGGCCGTACGCGATCAGGTGGGGGCCGCCCTGGCCGGAGCCAGGCACACCGGCTGGCAGGGTCTGCTGGACGCCCAGCGCGCGTATCTGGCCCGGTTTTGGCAGCGGTCCGACGTTGAGGTGGAGGGGGACAGCGAGCTTCAGCAGGCCCTGCGCTTCGGGCTCTTCCACACCCTGCAGGCGGGCGCGCGAGGCGAGCAGCGGGCGATCCCCGCCAAGGGGCTCACCGGGCCAGGATATGACGGCCACACGTTCTGGGACACCGAAACCTTCGTGCTCCAGGTGCTCACATACACGGTCCCGCGGGCGGCCGGGGACGCTCTGCGCTGGCGCCACCGGACGCTTGACATGGCCAAGGAGCGAGCTCGCGTGCTCGGGCTCAAGGGAGCGGCGTTCCCGTGGAGGACGATCGCCGGCGAGGAGTGCTCGAGCTACTGGCCGGCGGGGACAGGGGCGTTTCACATCAACGCCGACATCGCCGACGCCGTGATGCGATACCTGGGGGCCTGCAGAGATGAGGACTTTGAACGAGACGTGGCGCTGGAACTGCTGGTGGAGACGGCGCGGCTGTGGCGCTCTCTGGGCCACCACGACTCGGCCGGCCGGTTTCGGATCGACGGCGTGACCGGGCCGGACGAGTACAGCGCCGTGGCTGACAACAACGTGTACACGAACCTGATGGCCCAGCGGAATCTCCGGGCGGCGGCGGAGGTGGCTAACCGGCACCCCCACAGGGCCCGGGCGCTGGGGGTGGACGAGGAGGAGACGGCCAGCTGGCGCGACGCCGCCGACGACATGCTGATCCCCTATGACGAGGCGCGGAAGCTCCACCCCCAGGCCGAGGGGTTCACCGAGCATCAGCTGTGGGACTTCGAGTCCACCCCGCCGGAGAACTATCCGCTGCTCCTGCACTACCCGTACTTCGACCTGTACCGAAAGCAGGTCGTCAAGCAGGCCGACCTGGTGCTGGCCATGCACCTGTGCGGAGACGCTTTCACGCCGGAGCAGAAGGACCGCAACTTCGACTACTACGAGCGGATCACGGTCCGCGACTCCTCGCTTTCGGCTTGCACCCAGGCGGTGCATGGCCGCCGAGGTGGGCCACCTGGACCTGGCCTACGACTATTTCGCCGAGGCCGCACTGATGGACCTGGAGGACCGGGAGCAAAACACCCGCGACGGGGTGCACATCGCGGCGCTCACCGGAGCCTGGATCGCCGCCGTGGCCGGGTTCGGCGGGATGCGTGACTACGGCGGGAAGCTCAGCTTCATGCCTCGCCTGCCCTCGGTCCTGACGCGGCTGGCCTTCCGGCTGCGCAGCCAGGGCTGCGGCCTGCTGGTGGAGATCACCGCGAAGGAGGCGCGCTACTCGCTCCTGGACGGGGAGGAACTCCAGATCCGCCACCACGGGCGAGCGCTGACGGTCAGGCGGGGCAAGACGGTAACCCGGGCGATCTCGCCGATCAAGCCGGACCCCACCACCCAAGCAGCCACCGGGCCGGGCGCCCCAGCGGCGAGAGCCGGTGGGCTGAAGCAGCGGTGGGTTGAAGCCCTGGTGGGCTGAATCCGGCTAACCCGTGAAGCCCCGGGCGTGCTTCTTCTTGGGCCGCCGGAATGGTCGGGGGTGATGGTGGGGGTGATGATGGACGTGGTGATGGTGATGGGTGACGGGGTGCGCGGCCCGGGCTCCGCAGGCCCGCGGCCCCTGGATGCTCGGCCCGGACACCTGGTTGGCCGCGCGCAGGAACTGGAGCTTGGGGTTGGGGTTGCTGTCGTCGGCGTAGGCCACGTGGGCGCAGCCGGTGGTCGGGTCCACGGCCTCGGAGATGAAATCCAGCAGGTTGCGGTTGGATAGGCCCGGAGTACAGAAGATTCCCAGGTTGCAGACGTCGCCGACGTGCATCGGATTCGTCGTCGCCGGTGTGATCGTGAACTTCGCCTTGCCAGGCGCCTGGGTGAGGTCGAGCGACTGGCCGGTGAACAGGTTCCACCTGCACGTGGGGGGATAGAACGGCGGCACGGGTGCGGTGGCGGTGGATCCGGCGCAGCCCCCTGGATCGAACTTGCCCAGCGGGTCGGTGGGCTCGGTCTCGTTGGTTCCCAACCACGCCACGTCGACCTTCCCGGGTCGCCGGCGGCGATCGCCGGAAACACGTCGGTCTGGGGTGTCGTCGACGGGTCAACCTCGTAGGCGGTCTTGGCGCTGCCCGGGATCGAACCACCACCGCCGTCCCAGGTCGTGCCGCCGTCCTTGGACCACACGACCCACATGTGGTACGCGCAGCTCGAATCTTTCTGGACCGTCCCCCCGGTCGACTCGGCCGCACAGGTGACCGGGTTGTCGCTCGGGGCCGGCGTGGCGAAGGCGAGATAGGGGTTGCCCTGGTCGTCAATCGTGAACGAGGTGAACGGGGTGGAGGCGTCGTGGCCGATGCCGGCGTCGTAGGCCAGGGCGATCGTCCAGGTCTTGCCCTGGTCATCCGAATAGGCCACGAAGAGGTTGTGGAACGACTGAACCATGGTCACGTTGCAGCCGGTGGCTGGGCTCTCGGGATCGGAGGCGATCCAGGCCACGTAGATCCGGCCCGGATGCGGCCCCGACTTCTCGATCCTGGCCCCGGATGGCACCGTGTTGCAGGCCGAGTCGGCCAGCGCCACCGCGGTCGTGGGGCCCTTCTGGGCCTGAGCGAAGACGTTCGTGGAGGGGCCGAACGTCTTGCCGCCGTCGGTGGAGATGTTGAACCAGATCGAGCTCGGGCCGTAGAAGTCGTGGTAGGCCAGGACGACGAGGGCGTTATTGGACGTCTTCCCCTTGGGGATGTAGGCGTCCTCCCACTGCCGGTCCACGCCGAACGGCTGGCAGCTTGTCCCGCAGATGTTTGCGCCGCCAGGGTTGATCGGGTTGTTGCCGTACATCCATGTCTTGCCCTCGTTCAGCGACTTCCATGAATCGGCCTCAAGCGGGTGGACCGACTGACTGCCGGCCAGGTTGCACTCGTACACCGCCCCCGATTGGTCGGTGGTCACGCAGTCATCGCCGCTGGCCTTGTCGGCCGTCGTGGTTTTGAACCAGGTCTTGCCGTGGTTGGCCGACCTGTAGAGCAGGGTGCCCCCGCTCGGGGTGGTGTCGTACAGGATGCCCGTGGGGCTCGACGCCATCGTCGGCTCACCGCCGAACGGACCGACGTTGGCCAGCGTGTAGCGGGTGGCGGCGGCCCCGGCGGTCGCCGGGACGGCGATCAGCCCCGCGGCCGACGCCGTGAGGACGACAAAACCTGCCAGTGCCGCTCGGACACGTCTGTTCATGATGGCCATCACTCCCTGGATCGGAAGCCTCGAGTCTCAGACTCAACGGCCTGGGAGCCGTCGAACTGTCAGGAGAAGGCCCGGGTTTTCTACTGGTCTAGCGGCCTCGGCCGCGGCCCCGCTACCGGCCTCGGCCCCAGCCGTGTCCCTGATACCCACCCGTCGCTGGCGATCAGGCTGACCGTGCCGCCGCTGGTGGACCCGTGGGGCGGGCTGACGGTCACGGCCATGAATTCGCCCGACTGGCGCTCGATGTAGCTCACCCGGAGCTTCTGGCCCACCCGGAGCTGGCCGGCCAACGACGCCAGGCTCCCCAGGTCAAAGGTCACGTCGTGGCCCGAGTCGAGGCTTCCGCGAAGGGCGGAGGGGCGGAAGTGGTAGCGCTTGTACCGGGGAGCGGTGGCGTCAGGCGCGCCGTCGTTCAGCCAGCCCGCGCCCCCGCGCTTGTCTCCGCCGCCCCCTCCGTCCGAGGTGCCGAAGAAGCGCCCGTCGATGCTCATGAAAATGTGGGAACCGGGGTCGTCGTAGAGCGTCACCTCGACGGGCCCCCGGCCGGGCCCGGGGAGGATCAGGTGCTCGTCCTTCAGCTGCCGGATCATCCCAGCGTCGCCCGGGACACCCGTGCCCGCGGGCCACAGCCCACCGGCCACGAGCACAGCGCCCACCGCGCCAGAGCAGTCGTAGCCTCGCCGCCGGCCGTTGTACCCCGGTCCGGGGATCCCGACGCTGGCCACCCCCGCCTGGGAGTGTCCGCCTCCATACCCATACGGGAAGTCCTGGCGGGTGATGTGGGTGGCCGCCTGGCTGAGGGTGTCGACCACGCCGGTCCGCCTACCGGGCGTGTGGATGGTCACGAGCGAGCCACCGAGATTGGAGACCGTTCCGGACAGTGAGCCATGGGCGATGCCGGGGCGCGCGGACGCGCCCGACGCGAGGGTCAGGCCAACCATGGCCACTGCGACCGCTGCCCCAGCGGCCAGGGATCTGCGATTCACCGATGAGTCCTTTCGTCGTGACGCGACTCCTCGTGGCGAATCGGCGGCAGGGAGCCGTGGCCCGCGGCACTCAGGGCAATGCTGGACGTGTGTCCAGGCAGGAGCGCCCCCGACTACGACGTACGTCCAGGCCTAACGCGTGGTCAGCCCGAATCCCCCGTCGACCCGCAGGACGGCGCCCGTGATGTAGGCCGCCGCCGGGGAGAGGAGGAAGGTGATCGCGCCGGCCAGCTCGGCCGTCTCGCCGAACCGGCGCAGCGGCACCTGGGCCGATACGGCCGTTTGAACCTCGGCCGGCATGCCCAGCACCTTGGGCGTGGCGATGAAGCCCGGCATCACGATGTTGCAGCGGATTCCGTGGACGGCCCACTCGGCGGCCAGCGTCCGGGCCATTCCGACCAGCCCCGCCTTGGAGGCGCCATAGGCAACCTGACCGGGTATGCCCGTCTCCGCGGCGGCCGAGGAGATCAGGACGACCCGTCCGTCACCCGACGCGGCCAGGGCCTCGAAGGCCGCCTGTACCAGGTAGAACGCCCCGTACAGGTTCGTCTCCAGGTCCTTGCGCCACTCCTCGTCGGAGAACCGCTCGGCCCGGTGGATCGTGTCGACCACGCCGGCGTTGGCCACCACGGCGTCGCATCCGCCCAGCGCGGCGATGGCCTCGGCCACCCCGGCGCGGACCGCCTCCCGATCACGCACGTCAAAGGCAGCCGAGGTGGCGGCCCCGTCGAGCTGCTCCAGGGGCGCCCCCGGCACGTCGCAGGCGGCGACGCGGCAATCGCGCTCGGCCAACGCCTCCACGATCGCTCGGCCGATGCCGCCGGCCGCCCCGGTGACGATCACGCGGCGCCCGGTGGGCGCGGTGTCAGCCGGCACCGGCACCGTCCCCATTCGCCGGCGAGCCGACGCCGGTCCGGGCCAATCCGTAGCGCTGCCAGTGGCGGTCGGGAATGTCCGCCGGGTCCTTGTACCAGTACCACGTGCAGGGATCGCGGCCGAAATCGTCCGGCGGATCACTCGGGTACAGCGGATACCCGATCCATCGGATCGGGAGCGACTCGTTCATGAACGAGCAGTGCGTGCAGTACAGCGGGAAACCCTGGCGGCCGTAGCTCCAGTCGTGGGCCGCCTGCGTGACGCCGAGGGCCGCCGGCCCCTCGTACCGGCCCATCCGGACCAGCCGCTGACCGGACCCGCACGGGTTCATGGCGAACGTGAACTTCTCATCGTCCTCGGTGACCGTGAAGGCGCCCGGGTGCGGTCCGGTGCCGCTGCACGAGTGGGCCCGCCACGTGGCGGCCAGCGCGAGCACGATCTCCCTGCGGTCGCGCGAGGCGATCGTGTTCACATCTCGCTGCCAGCCCCGGCCCTGGCCGGCGGTCCAGGCCTCGGCCACCCCGTCGTCGCCCAGTCGGTCCTGGACAAACGTGATCAGTCCCCCGATCCCCTCCACCATCAGATCGTGCAGGTAGCGCCACTCGTGCTTCATCTCCTCGCACAGCGCCCTGGCCCGATCCAGCTCACCGGCCTCAATCGCCTCGATCGCCCGGTCCATCGTGGGACGGGACATCTCCTGAAGCTCCTCCTCGGAGAACCACCGGTCGGCCATAGCTCCTCCAATCGACTGACACGCTGAGGAGCGCGATCCTACGCTTTGGAGGCCGCGGCGCGGCAACCGGGGTCCCCAGCTTGCGCCGCGGGCAACCGTTGTCCAAACTTGTAACCACTTGGTTACCTCGTCATGACCATCGTGTGATTGCGTTCGCTCATGGGATATCCCCGCCCAGACAGACCCGGCCCTGATCGGCCCAATGGGGGCGGGTAGGATGCGCTCCGACGGCGCGGCCGGCGGCGGTCCGCCCACGGCCATGGCCGATGGCCCCCGGAACCGCTCCGCTGAGAACTCGGCGGCCGGCCCGGCCAATGGGTCCGTGCCGAGGCCCGCAGAAAGGTCAGCCGTGACAGGGCAGCGCACAACGGAACATGAGCTGAAACTGGGCGTGTGGCCGGGGTTTGAGCTGCCCGACCTCCAGGGCGCCTGCGACGGCGCGACGGCCAGCGGGCCCGAGGAGTGGCGGCTTGAGGCGGTCTACTTCGACACGCCCGATCTGCGTCTCCTGCGGCGAGGCGTGACCGTCCGGTTCCGCCGAGGGGAGGAGCCGGCTGACGTGTGGACGGCCAAACTGCCCGATGAGGCTCCGGCGATCGGCCTCGCGCGTCGCGAGATCTCCATCCCCGGCGCCCCGGCCAGCATGCCCGTACTGATGGAGGATCTGGTCCGTGGCTGGGCTCTCGGGGCGCCGCTGATGCCGGTGGCGCGGCTGAGGACACTGCGCCAGCGGACGACCCTGCGCCGGCGCAATGGCGAGGCGTTGGCTGTGGTGGACGACGACGAGGTGTCGATCGTCCAGCGCTCGCGGGTGGCGGCGCGGTTTCGGGAGCTCGAACTGGAGCTCGTCAACGGCGCGTCCCCCAAGCTGCTGGCCCAGCTGGCGCAGAGAATGCGGGCTGCCGGCGCCCAGACCGTGGACCAGATGCCGAAGCTCGTCCGGGCCCTCGGCCCATCGGCCCTGGCTCCGTGGGACCTGGCTGCTCCGCCGGTTGGCGCCAACCCGTCGGCGGGCGAGCTGATCCAGGCCGCGCTGGTGGCCTCGGCCGCGAGCCTGATCGACCACATCGCGGCGGTGGTTCTGGACGAGGATCTGGAGGGGGTGCACCAGGCCCGAGTGGGCATCAGGCGGCTGCGCTCGGATCTGAAGACCGCGCAACCACTTCTGCATTTCAAGCCGGTCCGGCCTGTGCGCCGGGAGCTCGACTGGCTCATGGACCAGCTGGGCGAGGTCCGTGACCTGGACGTGTTGCTGGCCCGACTGCGGAGCGACTCCCGCGCGCTCGATCCCGTTGACCGGGTCGGCGCCGACGCGGTTCGGGCCCAGGCCCTGGAGGATCGGACCGAGGCGTACGAGCGGCTGCTGACGGCGCTGCGCACACCTCGGTGTGCCGCCCTCCTGGAGGAGACGGCGCACCTGGCCGCGGCGCCCCCGTTCAAAACCCGCAATGCCGGCCGTCCGGCCGCCGAAGTCCTGCCCCGGCTCGTCCGCGGTCCCATCAAGGAGCTCCGCCGCGAGGTGCGAAAGCAGGGCCGTCACCCGGACGACGAGGGGCTTCACCGGATCCGCATCTCAGTCAAACGCGTCCGATACGCGGCCGAGCTGACGGCGCCGGCGGTCGGCCGAAAGGCCCGTCGGGCCGCCCGCCGGCTGGCCCATGTCCAGAGCGTTCTGGGGGACCACAACGACGCCTGCGTGGCCGGCGCGCGGCTCGGTGATCTAGGCTCCCGAACCGGTCAGGCCGGGGCGTGGGCGGCCGGGTTGTTCGGGGGTCTCCAGCTCGCCCGCGCCGCCAGGCGCCGCAGGCGCTTCCCGTCGGTCTGGGCCCAGGCGGCCGCCGGCAAGCGCTGGCGCTGGACGAAGACCTAGAAGTCGCTACCCGCAGATCTAAACGGTCGCCACCCGCTGGGCCTTGCCCCGGGGATTGGCGACCGTCACCCCGCGGGTCGAGACGGTCACCACGGTGGGCTCCCAGACGCTGTCTCGCCCCGCCCGCACGAGCCCGGCGAGCCGCGCTTCGTCGTCCATGTCGATCAGCCAGCGAGGTCCGGGCAGCAGTTGGGGCCGCGGCCGGGGCATGTGCCCGTAGATCTGACCCCAGGGCGTCCGGCTGCCGGGAGGCCATTCGGAACCTGAGCCCCAGAACACTCCCCCGTAGGGGGCGATCCCTCCCCGCGCCGGGCCGACCCAGTCAAACAGCGGGTCCGTAGCTTGCCGCCGGGAGCGGCGGTGCCAGCGGTCGTTGATCTCGGCCACGCACTCGCCGGCGTGGGCCGAGAGACCGTGGGTCAACTCGGGGTGGATCCCGGCGTGGGTGACCACCCAACCTCCGACCTCGGCGGCCGCCTGAGGCCAGCCCCGGCCGGCCAGCGTGGCCAGCGCGGCGCCATGGGGCGTCCCGTTGCCGGCCAGGAGGTCGACCTCGTGGTTGCCTGCCAGCACCAGGTCGAGCGCCTCGACGGCGAGTCGCGCGGTGGTGAGGTTGGCCCCGGGCCGAGCCCTCCGGTCCAGCAGGTCGCCGACCTGGACGATCCAGAAGCCGTCGCGCCGGCGGCCCCGCGAATCCAGAACGCCCAGCGAGGCCAGCAGCCCCCGCAGCACCTCTGGCCGGGCGTGAACGTCTCCGATGACGACTTCGATCACGGTTCCCACGATGATGCCCTGCGCCCCCGACGGTGTGAAGATCCCAGGTTAACCAGGGTCACTAACCGCCGTAATTTGCGAACACACTGGGTGCGAACGTCACTGACGACGACGTCAGTCATGCCCGCGTCCCCTTGGGATTCATCGTTTCTGCCTACTGCGGTGTGTAGTTGTGGAACACCGCTATACCGAATATGGGCAGTAGCGGAGTGCTCGCGTAGCCGAGCTTGCTGACGCCGAAAATGGCCTCAAGGCTGGCCAGCATCGAGAAATGGTTGAACAGGTCGGTCACGTCCAGTTGCCCGGCCGCCGAGTACTTCGAGAGCACGAGCAGCCCCACCACACCCCCTCCGCCGGTGGGACAGAAGGATCCGGACGCGGTCGTGCAGGGTGGCAGTGTCGGAGTCGTGGTTGTCGTAGTGGTGGTCGTCGTAGTGGTGCTCGTCGGAGTGGTGGTCGTCCCGGTGGGGGTGGTGGTGCCGGTGGAGGTTGTGGTGGTCGTGGAGGTTATGGTGGTGGTGGTCGATGTGGTCGTGGTCCCGGTGGGAGTTGTGGTCGTCCCCGTCGCCGCCCCCGTGCCGGACGGCGAAGGTGGAAGGTTCGGGTACGTCGGCTGGTAACAGCATGCACTCGCATCCGGTTGTGGCCCCGACTGGGGAGCGTTGTCGAACGTGATGGCGATCATCCCGTCAGCCTTGTAGGCCGGCGATTTCAGGATCTGCGGCACGACCGACTTCAGGAAGGTGTCAGCGGCGGCCATTCCAGCCGGCGTGTGCTTGGCGCACGGCACCGGGTTTCCGTCGTCGCAGAGGTCGGGCACGATGTAGGACAGGGCGGGGGTGGTTTGCGGCTTTTCAGGTCGGTCGTGAGCTGATCGAGGTTCACGCCGTTTTTGAGGCAACCCTTGCTCAGCGGGATCGACTGGAAGTAGAGGAACGGATCGAGCCAGGGGGCGTACGTGTGGTCTGCCTTGACCCGGCTGCCGACCTTGGGAGCGCAGGTTTCCAGCTTGTACGCCTTGTCTGTCTTGGAGACCTGGATATACGCCTTCCAGGTCAGGTGGGCCTTGGCGAGTTGACCGACAAGCGTCTGGGCCTGTTTGGGGTACACGCAGCCTTGACCGAGGAACTGGCCGTCGGCCCGCTTCGTGGCCGGACTGAGGTTCGTGTACTTGGGGCAGTCCTCGACCGTCTGGGGTGTGGGGCCCTGCCCGCTGACCAGCGCCATCTCGTTGGCGAGGGGACTGGCCGCGGCGGCGTAGTAGCCCGGAACCAGCAGCCCCTGTTTGACGAGAGTGCTGGCCAGGTATGGGTCGTCCTTGCTGTACCCGAATGTGGTCGCGTACCCCTGACCGGAGAGCACGATCAGGAATACATGCCTGATCGGGGGCAGCGGACCTCCCCCAGAGTTGCCGCTGCCACTGCCGTTGCCACCGCCGCCGGAGTTACCACCGCCGCCAGAGCCGCCGCTGCCTCCCTGCGACGCCGGGGCGTTCGACAGCACCGTGATCGTTCGAGCGGCTGCGGCCCCGCCGGAGGCCCCGGAAGCCCCTGAGCTCCCGGCGCCGCCTGAGGGAGCGGAGGCCAACGTGGATGCTCTGTGGGTGGGCGAGACGACCAGCAGCACCGGCCGCAGCAGCGCCGCGCCCGCCCCGCCGACCAGCGCTCCCACGATCACGCCGAACCCAAGCATGCCCAGGACGGCGGCCGCCGCCGCCCGGGGGGTGACCAGCCAGGGGTCGGTCGAGCTCCGGTCCTCCACCAGCGGCTCGTGGTCGGGCCGGGCGGGGCTCGCGACCCACCGGGCGCGCTCTCGAATGGAGCCGATCAGTCCGGCGACGTATCGCGGCAACGAGGCCCGGCGGACCCCGCATTCCAAGCAGTAGCGTTGGTCGTGCGCCAGAGCGCTGCCGCACTGCGCGCAGCGAACAACTCGCTTCTCCTCGCCCGAACGCTCTTCCATGGCCGGTTATGCGAGTTTCGCGCCCCGAGCGGGTCAAATTGTGAACCAGTTGTGACCCAAATGGAGCCGCCGTCACGGGTGATTCCCGGACAGCCGGGTCGCTCGCCTGTTCACACGATGGTCACAAGCTCTCCGAACGCGACCGCGATACTCAGCCCCGGATGACCAGGGACGATCACCGCCCGGATGATCACGGATGAGTTCAGGGGTCCGGATGCCGAGCCCAGCTAGTTCGGCGTCGCTGGTGGGCCCCGCTGGGGACCGGTGTCAGAACTGCCAGGTGCCGCTGGCCAGCGATCAGCGTTACTGCGTCAACTGCGGCGTGCGCCGGGGAAGCTCCAGGTTCTCCCTGGACGCGATGGCGGCCCAGGCAGCGCCTCCGTCGGCTCCCGCCCCGCCGAGGCGCTCGGCTCGCTCGCGGGCCTCCACCGGCGTCACGATGGTCACCGGCGTAGCCACGCTTCTGCTGGCCATGGGAGTCGGGGTGCTGATCGGGCACGACAGCAGCTCCACCCCTCCTCAGAGAGCCAGCGCCGGCGTTCAGGTCGTCACCGTGGGCGGCGGATCCGGTAACACCGTCGGCGGCACCGCCGGCGCCAACAAGAGCAAGAAGCCATCCAAGTCCTCGACGGCCAAGCGGAGCGGGGTCAAGCCCACGGTCGTGCACCTGAACAAGAAGACCGTCCAGCAGGCCGCCCAGGCGGCCACAAAGGTGTTTGGCAAGCAGGGCAACCTGGCGCCAGCCACCGTCCAGCCCGGCCAGGCGTGTTCGCACGGGGCCGGCTGTCAGGGCGGAAAATTCACGGGAAACTTCTTCCACTGAGTGATGGCTCGGTCCTCCAAACAGTCGGGCAAAGGCCGGCGACGGGTGCTGCCGCTCCCGCTTCGCCGCGGCGCCAAGAGCCGATCTGGCGCCGGCTCCGCCGGCCCCCTTGGGCCTCCGGAGCCCGACTCGATCGTCGACCTGAGCCGGCGGCGGGATCAGCTCAACGCCCAGGTGGCCGAGCTCCAGTTCGACCTGGGCGGACTTGTCTACGAGATGGCCGTCCGCGACCGAATCCGGGTGGACGTGATCGTCCGGCAGGCGGCGGTCCTCCAGCGAGCCGACGCCGAGCTGGGGGAGGTCGAGCGGATCCTCCGGCTTGAGGAGACCTCCACGGCGGGCCAGTGCGGGTCCTGCGGTGCCCCGCATTCCACAGGTGCAGCGTACTGCTGGCAGTGCGGACAGCCACTGCTTCAGGAAGTCCACACGGACCAGATTTCAGCCACGCCGCCCACGGTCGAGCTGCCGGCACCCCAGCCCACGGTGTAGCTGCCGACTCCGCGGCCCTGCCGATCAGCCGAACTGGCCGGTGACGTAGTCGCGTGTGCGCCCGTCGCTGGGATTGCGGAAGATCTTCTCCGTATCGTCGTACTCGATCAGCGTCCCCACGAGCTCATTGCGGTCCAGGCTGAAGAAGGCGGTCCGGTCGGCCACGCGCGCCGCCTGCTGCATGTTGTGGGTGACGATCACGATCGTGAAGCGACTCTTGAGCGTGTGCATGAGTTCCTCGATGGACGCCGTGGCGACCGGGTCGAGCGCCGAGGCGGGCTCGTCCAGGAGCAAAACGTCAGGCTCGACGGCGATCGCGCGGGCGATGCAGAGACGCTGCTGCTGGCCGCCGGACAGGCTGAGCGCGCTCTTCTTCAGGCGATCCTTGACCTCGTCCCATAGGGCCGCCTGTCTCAGCGCGCGCTCCACTCGGGCGTCCAGATCCTCGCGCAGGCCGAGATTGCGCGGCGCCCAGGCCACGTTGTCGTAAATCGATTTCGGGAACGGGTTGGGCTTCTGGAACACCATCCCGATCCTCCGCCGGACTTCGACGCGGTTGACTCCCGCCTCGTAGATGTCGTGGCCGTGGTAGAGCACCTTGCCCGACAGTCTGAATCCGAGAATTGAGTCGTTCATCCGGTTCAGACTCCGGATGAAGGTTGACTTGCCGCAGCCCGAGGGTCCGATCACGGCCGTCACCACGTGACGGTAGATCTTCAGCGTGGTTCCGGCCAGCGCCCGGTTCTGGCCGTAGTACACGGACATGTCGCGAATGTCGAATACTGTTGGGCGCACCGCCTCCACCTGCCGGCCGTTGCCAGGGCTGACCACCGAGGGCACCGGCTCGGTCCGGATCCGCACCCGCCCCGGCACGCTTTCCTCCGGCGGGATCGAGTTGACGTCGATGTGGTCCCAGCTGCTCATCCGTTCATCTTCCTCCGGCTCCGCGCCAGCAGCACGCGCGCCCCGATGTTGGCCAGGAGTATGAACGCCATCAAGACAAAGGCGGCGCCCCAGGCTCGCGTGTAGCTGTTGGCCACGGCCAGGTCGCTGATCGTGAAGATATACATGGGAATGGTTGGAATCCCGTGCAGCGGGTTGAGCTGCGTTGTGCTGGGGTTGAAGATCGACTCGACGATCAGCAGCGGCGCAGTCTCGCCGGCCGCCCGGGCGATGGCCAGGATCGCGCCGGTGGCGATACCTCCTGTGGCTGCCGGGAGGATGATTCCCAGCACCCCGCGCCAGCGATTGACGCCCAGGGCATCGGCTGCCTCGCGGAGGGTGCCGGGCACGAGCAGCAGCACCTCCTGGCTGGCCCGGGCGATCAGGGGCAGCATCACGATGGCCAGGGCCACCGAGCCGGCGAGCCCGAACTCCTTGCGCGCCGGGATCACCATCAGGCCGAACACAAACAGCCCGATCACGATCGTCGGTAACCCTTGCATCATCTCCAGGCAGACCTTGAGCAGCCGTCCGGTCCGTGATCTGGGGCCAGCGAACTCCGTCAGGTACAACGCCGTCAGGACCCCGATCGGCACGGCTATGACCGCCCCTATCCCCACCACGTCCAGCGTGCCCAGCAGTGAATTGGCGATTCCGCCTCCCACCAGCCCTTGTGGATTCTGGGTGACAAAGCCAAAGCTGAGCGCCGGCGCACCTCGCTTTATCACGGTGTAGACGACGATTCCCATAGCGGCCACGGCGATCACAGCGGCGGCGGTGGCGATCGACTCGACCACCCGGCTTACCGCCGCCCGTCGGCGCAGGTTGCCCGTCGGGGTCAGCGGTGAGGTGGGATCGAACAGCTTCCCTTCGCCCAGAGTGCTCTGATCGATAGCGCTCATCTGGCCATCGCTCGCTGGACGTCAAAGCGGGTGGCGATGACTCGAGCCGCCAAACTCGTTGCGAGCGTGATGACCAGCAGAACGAGCCCGGCGTAGAACAGGGAGGCCGTCTGGAGCTTGGTCGACGCATTCGGGAACTGGATGGCGATCCGTTCTGCCAGCGTCGAGCCGGGAGAGAAGATCGAGGCGTGAATCGCGGACACGTCGCCAATCACCAGCGATACGGCGATCGCCTCACCCAGCGCCCGGCCCAGGGCGAGCACACTGGCCGCGGTAACCCCGGAGACGGTCGTGGGCAGGACGATCCCCCGGATCACCTCCCATCGCGTCGCTCCCAGGGCCGCAGCGCCGTCGGTCAGCTCCTGCGGGACGGTCAGGAACAGGTCGCGGCTGAGAGAGGAGATGATGGGGAGGATCATCAGCGTGAGGACGATCACGGCCGCGAAGATGCTGATCCCAATCGACTGGGGCGCGCCGAATAGCGGAATGAAGCCCAGCGCGCTGTGCAGGCCCGGCTCCAGGTGCTGGATGAAGGGGACCAGCACGAACAGGCCCCAGAACCCGAAAATGATGCTCGGGACGGCGGCCAGCATCTCGACCACGGGGCCGACCACGGCCCGGACCCGCGGTGGCGCGATCATGGCCAGGTAGATGGCGATGCCGATCCCGAGCGGCGCCGCCAGGGCCAGCGCGAGGAACGAGCAGAGCATCGTGCCGTAGATCAGGGCAGCGGCGCCGAAGTCGTTGAAATGTACGGCCCAATTCTGGTGGCCCAGAAAGCCCAGGCCAAACCGCGAGATGGCCAGCTGGGAGTTGGTCGCGAGCTGGTAGATCACGTCGGCCAGGATCAGCACGGCGATCAGGCCGGCGGCGGCGGACAGCCCGTACAGAATGCGGTCGCCGAGGCCGGAGCCGGCATTCCCTTGCCGCCCCTGGGGCACCACGAGCCGATGCAGCCCCGATGTCAACCTTGCCCTCCAGGACACCGGGCGCAGCGTAAAGAACTCGAGCCGAGCCAGCGCCCCATGGTCACCCGTTCACAAGAAGGACAAATCCTCGTAACAACTTCGCCACAGGGATGCCAACCGGGCTCGTGATGCTGTGCCTGGCTCGAAGGGGGCGGCCGGGCCACCGCGAGTCTTAGAGGGCACTACCAGCTAGCCAGGGCATTACCCACGGAAAGGAAGGTCGCTGTGCATTCTGTGCATTTCAAGAGGTTCGTCGGCGTGGCCTGCGCGGGAGCACTCGCCTGCGGCGCGCTGATCCCAACCACGGCAGCCGCGGAACCGGCGGGGGCCTCGACGGCCAATACGTCGTATTCGATTACCGGGGCCGGCTCCACGCTCGTCGCCCCACTCGCGGCCGAGTGGATTGCGGCCTGGGACAACGCCACCGGGAACACTGTCACTTACAACTCGGTTGGTTCGGGGACGGGCTATCAGGACATTGCGAACGGGCTGGTCGATTTCGGCGCCTCAGACGCACCGCTGTCGGCCTACTCCTCGCCGTCCTGCAACAGCTGCGTCCAGCTGCCGTGGGCGCTGTCGGGGGTCGGGATCACCTTCAACATCAACAACGGCCAGATCACCCATCTGCATCTGACCGGGACCGTCATCGCCAACATCTATCTGGGGCACATCCTCTACTGGGACAACCAGTCGATCAAATCGCTGAACCCCGGCGTCAGCCTCCCGCATCTTAAGATCAGCCCGTTCTGGCGCTCGGACGGATCGGGCACCTCGTTTGCCTTCACGCGGTACGAATCCGACGTCTCGCGGTCGTTCAACAGCCATGTTGGGGCTACGACCCAGCCGTCGTTCTCGGTCGGAACCGGCGCCCACGGCAACAGTGGCATGGCCTCGGCGGTCCAGAGCACCAACGGTGGCATCGCTTACGTTGAGGTGGCGTACCTGATCAACTCGGGCCTCCCCGCCGCCGGGGTAAGGAACGCGGCCGGGCGCTTCGAGGTACCGAACCTGGGGCCGATCGAAGCCGCCGCCGCGGTGGTTCACAGCGTCCCCTCGAACAACCAGGTGACGATCGTCGATCCGCCGGCCAGTGCTAAGAGCGCGTACCCGATCTCCTCCTTCACCTACGTGATGCTGCCGACCTCAGGGTCGCGAGCTCAGGGCGTGCCCGTTGCCCCGATCAAGCAGTTCATCTACTACGCGTTGCACGGTGGACAGCAATTCGGGGCGAATCTGGGCTTTGCCCATCTTCCGAAGGTGGTGCTCAACGCGTCTGACAGGACGCTCAACACGATCCACTGACCAGCGTGAGTGAACAATCAATCGACCTGAGAGGACATTGGAGGTAATGGTGAGACGTCGAATTGCCCTGGGCGCGACTGCGGTCGCGGGAGTGTCGCTCGCGCTCGTGATGGGTATCACGCCGGCCATCGGTAAGACCGGCCGCCGCGCTGGCAACACCGAGGCGGTGAACGTGGAATGCATCATGTCGCTGACGACAATGCCGCCTCCGGGCAGCACGGAGGTGGTTGCGCCGGCCTCGTCGGGCCAGCAGTACGGCGGCCTCAAGTGTCCGCAGTCGGGGTTCTACGGCGGGACGGTCGCTGACGTCTTCCAGGTTCCCGATTCAGGTGACACCGTCGGCACCTACGTCGAGTACCTCAACACCGGCACGATCCGGGGCGGCTTTGACCTGACCCCGGACGAAGGAACCTTCGGAGGCGGTGGAACCTTCCAGAGCCAGAGTTGGACCGGGACGATCTCGGTGACGGGTGGGACGGGTGCCTACAAGGGCATCACGGCCTCGAAGATGGGGACGATGTCGTGCGACAGCCCCGACTCTGTGCATCTGAGCTGCATAGAGAACATCACGGTCCAGCAGCCGAACGTGGCGGCAGACCGGAGGTGAGCGGGGGCCGAGCCGGCTCGGAGCCGGCTCGGCAAGGGAACCTGCGCGTCGCGGGCCCGGTCTGGAGAGATCGCTCTCCGGCCGGGCCCGCGGCTTTCACGAAATCTCGCGAAACGCGACCTCGCGGGGCGGCGACACCGACCACCGTCCGTCACGCCAGGACACTCTGGTTCCGTCGCTCGTCCGGGCGGCCGCGCGCCCGCACCGGGGCCGGCCCCACAACGTGGCCTCGAGCGGCCTCTCGCCCTCGGGCGTATCGCCGAGTCCGGCGGCCACGTGCCCGGCTGGGTAGGTGAGGATCAGCGAGCCGTCCCGCACCCATACCGGAATGACCTCCAGAGGGGCCGCCGCGACCACCTCGCCGCCTCCGGCCACGCGCTGTCCGGACCACGCCTGGATCCAATCCCCCCGGGGAAGGGCGACCCGCCGCTCCCGGGCGCCCTCGTCCAGGACCGGCGCGACCCACAGCGACGGTCCATAGCCGTAGGCGTCGGAGATCGACCAACCCCGCGCGTCCTCCGGATCGGTCAGGCACAGCGGCCGGATGATCGGCAGACCCGCCCGAGTCGCCGTGGCCGCGGCAGCTCGAACGTAGGGGACGAGTTGCTCGTGGAGCGTGACGTACGCGCGGTAGAGGCTCAGGATCCGCTCGGAGTAGTGCCAGGGCTCCTGGGGCATGCGGCCGTGCGCGTGCATCAGCGGGGTGAAGCAGCCGAACTGGACCCAGCGCGCCAGCAGCTCGGGCGGGCAGCGCTCGACGAGCCGGTGGCCCAGGTAGCCCCCGACGTCGTGGGACCAGTTCGAGAACCCGCTGGCGGCCGCGCTCAGGGTGGCCACGACCAGGGTGCGCAGCGACCAGAAGTCCGATGCCTGATCCCCGGCCCAGGTATGACCGACGGCATGCTGCCCCGTCCACCCACTGCGGCCAAACACGACCCCGCGGCCCGGGTGGACCTCGTCCAACGCCCGCTGAACGCAGACCCGGTGACGGCCACCCAGGGTCCAGGCGGCCTGGGCGCCGGTGCGCCCGTCGGCCAGCCGCACGTGGTCGGGGATGTAGTAGCCCTCGCCGTCGTCGGCCTTGATGCCCTCCACCCCCAGCGCCAGGACCTGCTTGGCCTGAGCGCGCCACCAGGCTTCGGCGGCCGGGCTGGTCAGGTCCACGGGCGAGCCGGTGCCCATCCACCACTGCGTGACGAAGGGCCCGCCATCCGGCTCCCCGTCGCGCACGAAGTGGCCGGCCGCGGCGCCGGGAGCGTAGTTGGACGCCGGCTCGTGGTGCAGCCGCTCTGACCCGGGCTGGGGAGGGATCTGCCCGTCGCGCGAATCCAGGTTGACCCAGGGCGTGGCCCAGACCACCGTGCGCACGCCCTGCCGGCGCATGCCGGAGATCATGGCCGGTGCGTCCGGGAACTGGTGGGGATTGAACCGCCAGGTGTTGTACTGGGTGGCCCAGGGCGAGTCGATCACGATCGCGTCCAGCGGGATCCCGCGCGCCAGGAAGCCGTCGAAGTCATCCAGCACGGCCTCCTGGTCCTCGTACACATCGCGGCTCTTCCAGAAGCCGTATCCCCACTCGGGCAGCAGGGCCGGGAAGCCGGTCAGCCGGCAGTAGTGGCGCAGCGCTGCGGCCGGAGTTCGGTGGCCGAGGACGAGCATCTGCAGGGGACCGGCTGACGCTCGGGTGGACACTGTGACCCGCGGGCCGAGCTCGAAGCGGGTCCCGTTGGCCTCGGTCTGCACCCACAGCGCGTAGCCATGGCTGGACAGCAGCCAGGGCACGGGCGCGCAGTCCCCCTGGGGGATGCCGCCGGCATCGAGCAGCTCGGGGGGGCAATCCGGGCCGGTGTAGCGCCGATCCGCTCCGAGCTGCACCTGGCGACCGGCCTGATCGAGCTGGGAGCAGTGGCGCGCGCCCAGGCCCACAAAGTGCTCGGTCGCGCCCCGCTCCCACTCCAGGGCGGCCCGCACGGGAGCCCCGGCCACGTCCAGCGCCAGCTCCACAGCGTGGTCGTCCCGCAGTCCGATCCGGAACCGAGCCAGCAGGCCGTCCTCGAGCTCGAGTGCCAGCTCGGCGCCCCGGCTGTCGGCGCGGTCGACCTCGGCCTGCCTCACGCGGCGGGGTGGGCCGAGCTTCTCGCTCGGGAGCACGCCCTCGGTCAGGGGGATGAAGTGGTCCTTGGCCAGGCAGTCGGCCGCCCACAGCTCGCCGGCGCTGAGCAGGCGCCGACGACCCCGGAAAACCGTGAAGGCAAAGGGACGGAGCGTGACTTCGACCCGCAACTGGCCGTGCTCCAGATGCAGGGAGCTCGGGGCGGCCGAGACGAAGCCCTGGTCGTGCGACATGCGGGCAAGGTTCTCCGAACCCTCCCTGACGCCGCCCCGGTTCACCAAAAGGTCACACGGAGACTCCAGATTCTTCACGGGAGTTCGTCATTTGCAGGGGAACTTTCCAAACATGATCAAAAGAACTCGAGCCGACATGCATGTGCATTCGACAGCATCCGAGCTGTCCAAGCTGGGCGTCCAGAGGTCTCTGCAGCTCCCGGAGTGTGCGACCCCTCCGGAGGAGGTCTACGAGCTGGCCAAACGACGCGGAATGGATTTCGTGACCATCACCGACCACGACACGATCGTCGGGGCGCTGACCCTCGACCATCTGCCGGACACGTTCATCTCCGAGGAGCTCACCGTGTGGTTCCGGGGCGAGCCCCAGGCCGTGCACGTCCTGTGCTACGGCATCAATTCCGACGACCACGATTGGCTCCAGGCCCACAACGACGACGTCGAGGCCTGCGCCGAGTACCTGCACTCTCACGGGATCACGGCGGCGCTGGCCCATCCGTTCTACGCCGTGGAGGCGCCGCTGACGCCCGGCCACCGGCGCCGGCTGGCCGAGCTGTTTCCGATCTGGGAGACCCGCAACGGCTCCCGGGCCAAGGAGCTCAATCTCCCGGCGTTCGTGTACATCGAGACCCACGGGGGGGTCGCCATCGGCGGTTCGGATGACCACGCCGGCGTGGACATCGGGCGCACGTTCACCGAGGCGCCGCCGGCGGCGACGCCGGAGGAGTTCCTGTCGTACGTGCGCGTCCGGCCACGCCGAGGCCCACGGCGCCCAGGGAAGCGCGGCCAAGTGGACCCATGCGGCGATCGCCCTGGCCATTCGGTCGCTCCGGGTCCGGCCTCGGGCCAGCGCCCGATCCGGCGGCCGTGTTGAGGATCGTCGAACGGGTCATGCGCGAAGGCGACGCTCGCCGGGGCACGGCGGCGGGCGATCTGGGGCCGCAGGACGCGACCGCGCTGATGCGGGCCTGGCTGGAGGCCATGGACCTGGGGATCGACGAGCGCAACCTGGTCGAACTGCTCCAGGAGGGCGAGCTCAGCCATCCGGACCTGTACCGCCGGGGGTGCCGGATTCACGAGCGCCGGCTGGCCGGGACGGTCCAGCGGGTGGTCACCGCCAGCCAGGACGGGTCGGCGATCGACCCTGGGCGGACCGCGCTCGAGTTGTTCGACGCCTGCATACCGGCAATTCCGTATGCCGCGGCGGGAGCCTTTCTGGGCCGCGAGAAGTTCAAGCTCGCGCGCTCGGACTCGGACCGCCCGCGGGTGGCCCTGGTCACCGACGGACTGGGGGGGATGCACGGGGTGACCCACACGATCCAGCAGATCCGCGAGCGCGGGGTGCGGGGCTTTGACGTTGAGGTGATCGGCACCGACGCCGACCTGGACCGCCGGCTGACGGCGGTGGCCGAGGTGGACATGCCCTTCTACTCGGGGCTGAAGATCGGCATCCCCAGTCTCCTCGCGGTGGTCGACGCGCTGGCCGAGGGTCGCTACGACCTGATCCACCTGGCCACGCCCGGCCCGACGGGGATCGCGGCCTGGATGCTGGCGCGAGTGCTCGATGTCCCGACCGTGGGGAGCTACCACACCGAGCTGGCGGCCTACACCGGGCTGCGCACCGGTCAGATCGCGCTCGAGGCAATGGCCACGGCGCTGCTGGGCCAGTTCTACGGCTCGTGCCGACTGGTCCTCTCGCCCTCGACGGCCACCGACCGGCGGCTGGAGACGCTGGGCATCCCTCCGGAGCGGATCGCCCGCTGGGCTCGGGGGGTTGATCTACAGCGCTTCGACCCGGCGCTCCGGGATCCCGATCTGCTGCCCGGGACGCTCAACGTCCTGTACGCCGGCCGGCTGAGCAAGGAGAAGGGGGTCGAGCTGCTGGCCGACGCATTCCTGGCCGCCCGGGAGCAGGACGACCGCCTCCACCTGGTTCTGGCCGGCGGCGGGCCTGAGGAGCAATACCTGCGCGACCGGCTGGGCGAGCAGGCCGACATTCCTGGGCTGGCTCGGCGGCCTGGACCTCGCTCGGGCCTACGCCAGCGCCGACATGTTCCTGTTCGCCAGCCGGACCGACACGTATGGCCAGGTCGTGGTCGAGGCCCAGGCCAGCGGCCTGCCGGTGCTGGCCGTGTCAGAGGGTGGGCCGGCCACCCTGATCGAGCACGAGGAGACGGGGCTCCTGGCGCCGGCCGACGCCGGCGCCCTGGCCTCGGAGCTGCTCCGGCTGGCGGGGAGCAACCTGCTCCGGGAGCGGCTCCGGCGGGCCGCGCCGCCTGGCGGTGGCCGGCCAGACCTGGGAAGCGGCGCTCGACCAACTGGCCGCCGGCTACCGGACGGTCCTGGACCGCTCGCCGGCCCCGGCCGGCCGTCAGGTGGCCTGACCCCCACCGGACCGGCGGGCCGATCTGCCGTAGCGTCTGCCGGCGTGCGCGCGGGATCCATGCGGTCACGGCCGGGCTCCGGCCCGGACGGCGCTGGCCGGCAACCCTTCGGACGGCTACGGCGGGGCGGTGCTGGCCGTGGCGCTGGGGGTAGTGGTCCGCCGAGGCCTGGGCCACACCGGCGGACCGCCCCGCGATCACCCCGCCCAGCGCGCTGGTCCAGGCCGCGGTGGGGCGCCTGGCCAGCGAGCTCGAGCCGCGGGCGCTCCAGACGGCGGTGCGCTGGGAGTCGTCGATCCCCCGGGATGTCGGCCTGGCGGGGTCGAGCGCGCTGGTCATCGCAGTCCTTCGAGCCCTGGGGGAGCTGTACGGCCTGGCGCTCGAGCCAGCGGCACTGGCCAGGCTGGCCCTGGCCGTCGAGCTCGAGGAGCTGGGGATCGCGGCCGGGCCCCAGGATCGGGTGGCCCAGGCCTACGGCGGACTCACGTTCATGGACTTCGGCGGGCAGCACCGATACGAGCCGCTCGATCCCGACCTCCTCCCGCCGCTGGCGATCGCCTGGCGCCCCGGTGCCCGGGGACATTCGGGCCACGTTCACTCGGGCCTCCGCGATCGCCACCGAGCGGGCGAGCCGCTGGTCTTAGAGACGATGGAACGCCTGGCTACGGCCGCGCGGGAGGCTCGGACAGCTCTGTTGGAGGGTGATGTGGAGCGGTTTGGCGGCAGCATGGATGCCACGCTGGATCTCCGCCGGGGAATGCTCGTGCTCGATCCTGGCTGCCTGGAGATGGTCGACGCGGCCCGCCGCTCGGACGCCAGCGCCAACTACACCGGCTCGGGCGGCGCGATCGTCGTCGCCGCGCCCGATCGGGCGCGTCTGCGGCCGGCCATGGAGGCTCTGCACGCGATCGGGTGCCTGGCCGCTCCGGTCCTAGGTCACCGGACGTTCACGCCTGGATGACGCGGCGGTCACCCCGGCTCGCGCCCGGGCAGGCAAGGTGACCGGCCGGTGGCTCGGGACGCCGCCGGCAAATCCGATCAGCAAGGAGACGGGATGATTCACAAGCGGATGCTCGGCCTGCTTCTCGGCATCGCGGCCGCCGCGGGCGCCGTCGCCCTGGTGGCCACGACGGCCCTGGCGAACAGGTCCCGGCCGACGAGCAGTAAGCAGCAGGGGGTGTCGGCCGGCCACGGCACCGGCCCCTCCAGCACCACGGCCACGCCGATCAAGCATCTCGTGGTCATCTTCCAGGAGAACGTGTCGTTCGACCACTACTTCGGGACCTATCCCCATGCCACCAACCCAGCCGGCGAGCCCTCGTTCAAGGCCGCCCCGGATACCCCGTCGGTCAATGGCCTGTCCGGCCCGTTGCTGACGAACAACCCCAACACGGGCAACCCTCAGCGGCTGGACCGCTCGCAGGCGCTGACCTGCGACCAGAACCACGGCTACACGGCCGAGCAGAAGGCCTTCGACATGGGGGCGATGGACAAATTCGTCCAGAACACCGACGTCGAGAGCTGCGCTGCGCCCGACCAGACCGCGCCGCAGCTGGTGATGGATTACTACGACGGCAACACGGTCACCGCGCTGTGGAACTACGCCCAGCACTTCGCGATGAGTGACAACTCGTACAGCGATACGTTCGGGCCCTCGACTCCGGGAGCCCTGAACGTGACGTCAGGCAACACGTTCGGGGCGATCTGCGGCCCGTCGAGCGCGGTCATCAACGCCTCCCCGTGCCCGGATGCTCCTGGCAGTGACGCGGCCACCCCGGTTCCCCGGCCGCCCAGGGCCCCGGGACGGTGTACAGCGACGCCGACCCCAATTACGACATCTGCTCCGCGACCCAGGACGGCCGCGCCGCCGGTGCCACGATCCAAATGGGGGGTGAGAACGTCGGCAATCTGCTCGAACAGGCGGGCCTGTCCTGGGGGTGGTTCCAGGGCGGATTCGCCAGCCCGAACTACGTCTCGGGGCAGCCGAGTACGGACGATCTGTCGGCCGTCTGCACCGCGACGCATCAGAACGTCGGCGGCGGGAGCTCGAAGGACTACAGCCCCCACCACGAGCCGTTCCAGTACTACGTCTCGACGGCCAATCCCACGCATCTCCCGCCGACGTCGATCGCCATGATCGGCCAGCAGGACCAGGCCAACCACCAGTACGACCTGCGGGACTTCTGGGCCGCGGCCGACGCGAACAACCTCCCGGACGTCTCGTATCTGAAGGCGGCCGAATACCAGGATGGGCACGCCGGCTACTCCGATCCACTGGATGAGCAGACGCTGGCTCGTGGACACGATCAACCACCTCAGAAGCTGCCGACCTGGAAGAGCACGGCCGTGGTCATCCTCTACGACGACAGCGACGGGTGGTACGACCACCAGATGGGTCCGACGATCACCCAGTCGCAGACCTCGCTGGATGCGCTCACAGGCACCGGCATGTGCGGTGGCAACGCCGCTCCGTCCGGGCAGCAGGGTCGCTGCGGCGTGGGCCCGCGCCAGCCGCTGCTGGTGATCTCGCCCTACAGCAAGTCCAACTATGTCGACGGCACCTTCACCACCCAGGCCTCGGTGGTGCGGTTCATTGAGGACAACTGGCTGGGCTCTCAGCGCATCGGGAGCGGCTCGGCCGACGGCTGGACGGGGACGCTCGACAACATGTTCGACTTCTCCCACGGCAGTAACGCCAAGCTGACACTGGACCCCGGGACGGGCGAGAAGCATTGAGGATCGGGTGGGCGGCGGGGTGTCCACGCCGCCCACCGGCCCTCACTCGGGCGGCGAGGGTGCTCAAGCCCGGCGAAGCGCTTCGATGGCCAGGAGCGAGGCATGAGCGTGTCGATCGCCCTGGAGCGAGGCATAGGCGTGTCGACTTTCCCCCAAAAAACCTGGATGAGCCGGACCGGTATCCGGTGGCGTCGGGGTGGGTTGGCTGCAATGTGGCCTAACAAATCACCCGCGCCAGCCGGGGCTTGGCGTCGTTGGTGCAGCTATAGGCGTGTGGCGTCACCGAGCGCCCGGCGCGCGGCTCGCTTTGTGATGCTGCACGACTCACTTGACTCGGCCGCCAGGCCCAAACAACCACACCAACCTGACCCAAGCGGTTGCGCAATATTGGGCTTTTTCGTCACCGTTCCATCGGCGGAGCGGCTGCGTCGCGGCTCCCGACGCGTCGCGGCCCAGCCCGTCCCAAAGCCTCCAACCGCGCCTCGCCGCTCGCCCTCCGTCACTTCCCGCCGGAGCCGCCCAGCCGCCGGGCGGCCGGGATGTACACCAGCCAGGTGGTCAGGGCCAGGCCCGCGGCCAGGGCCAGCGGCACGAACAGGGTGACCTTCAGGAGCAGCGCGCCGGCCAGGCCGCCGGCGAACATGGCCAGGACCGCGGTCAGCCGCCGCACGGTTCCCTGGCCCGAGCCGCCCGCGGGCCGTGACTCGGCCGCCAGCGCGGTCAGCGTCATGGTCAGGACGGTGGTGTTGACATCTGGGACGGCGATCCGCCGAACCGCGGCGTTGCGGACGCCCATGGCCAGGGCCATCAGGACGATCAGCGCGTAGGCCGCGCCCGTGCCCGGCCGAATGTGGGTCGCTGCGGCCACGACCGCCGCCACGACGATCAACGATGCCTCGATCCCGAGGGCCCACGACACGAGCGCGGGATGACGCTGCTCGGTGCGCCTGACGAGCCGGCCACCGACACCGGACCCGAGCAGGAACGCGGCCAGCGACACGGTCGGGGCCACGACGGGCAGTCCGGCACTTCCGGCGATACCGAAGGCCAGCAGGACGACGTTTCCGGTCATGTTGGCGGTGAACACATGGCCCAGTCCCAGGTAGCTGACGGCATCGACCAGGCCCGTGGTGAACGTCAGGGCCAGCAGCGCCCGCGTCAGCGGGTGTCTGACGCTGGTCACTCCGCGCTTGAGTGCCTGCTCGTCGAACAGGGGAGCGGGCGTCGAGCCAGCGGTGGCAGACATGCCTACCTCCATTTCATTGCCGGGGCCGGGTTTGGGAGAGCATCGTGGAAGGGAATAGGATCACGTCATGAGCGACGAAAGCATCGCGGAGCGGATTGAGCGCCTGGTCGCCGAGGAGCACGAGCTGCGGCGGAGTGAACAATCCGACAGCTTCGACGAGGAGCGGCTCCAGGAGGACCAGCGGCGTCTGGAGGCGGTCAAGGTGGAGCTCGACCGCTGCTGGGATCTGCTCCGCCAGCGCCGGGCCCGTGCGGAGTTCGGTCAGGACCCTGACGAGGCTCAGGTACGCGACGCCGACACGGTCGAGCGCTACCAGCAATAGCGGCGCGTGACGAGCGCAGACAGCTACGACGCCGTGATCATCGGATCGGGGTCCGGTGGCCGCGGCGTGGCCAAGCGCCTGAGCGCTTCCGGGATGCGGGTGGCGATGGTGGAGAGCGAGCTCGTGGGCGGGGAATGCCCGTTCTGGGCCTGCATTCCCAGCAAGGCGCTGCTCCGCCCGGTGGAGGTGGTCAACGAGGCCCGCCACGCCGCCGGGCTGTCGCCGCCTTCCCTGAGCTGGCCCGAGGTGAGCGAGTACCGGGACTACATGAACTCGGGTCTGGATGACAGCAAGAAGTTCGCCGCCTTCAGCAAGATGGGCGTCGAGATCATCCGCGGGGAGGGCCGGATCGCCGCCCCCGGCCGGGTTGAGGTGAACGGCACCCGCCTGGAGACCGAGCGGATCGTGGTGGCCACCGGGTCCTCGGCCGCGATCCCCGATATCGACGGGTTGAGCGCCGTGGAGTACTGGACCAACCGGGAGGCCACGACCTTCCACGAGGTTCCCCGGAGCACGGTCGTACTGGGCGGCGGCCCGGTGGGGATCGAGCTGGGCCAGCTACTCCGCCGCTACGGGAGCGACGTGACGATCATCGAGTCGGCCGACAGGCTGCTGGCCCGGGAGCACCCCGGCGTGGGCGAGATTCTGGCCGAGCGGCTCCGGAGCGAGGGCATTGACGTCCGGACCGGTGTCGAGGCCAAACAGGTGGCGTCCAGCTCCGGAGTGACCAGCGTCACCCTGGGCGACGGGAGCACGGTCCGGGCCGAGCGCCTGCTCGTGGCCACCGGCCGGCGGCCCAGGGTGGAGGGACTCGGCCTGGAGGATGTGGGGGTCGAGCACGACGGGCGCGGGATCAAGATCGACCACCGGTGCCGGGCCGCGCCTGGGGTATGGGCGGTCGGAGACGTGACCGGCGTGGCGCCGTTCACCCACGTGGCCGCCTACCAGGCCCGAATCGCCGTGGCCGACATTCAGGGCCGGGAGGCCAGGGCCGACTACCGGGCCATCCCCCGGGTCGTGTTCAGCGACCCGGAGGTGGCTGCGGTGGGGCTCAACCCCGATCAGGCCGCGGAGGCCGGCCTGGACGTGATCGAAGTCGTCGTCGGCCTGGACGAGATCGACCGGACCGAGACCTATGGCAGGGACCTATCCGGATGCCTCGGACTGCTGGCCGACCGCAGCCGCCAGGTGCTCGTCGGAGCCTGGGCGGTGGGCCCGCTGGCCGGCGAGTGGATTCACACGGCCGTGATCGCCGTCAAGGCCGAGGTGTCGCTGGCCGTGCTCCGCGACACGGTGATCCAGTTCCCGACGTTCAGCGAGGCCATGCAGGTGGCGGCGGAGAAGCTGCCCGCGGCCTGAGCGAGGGCCACTCGGTCAGTCCGGGCGTTCGAATTCTCTGACCAGGGCCTCGGTGTCGGCGCCGAGCGCCGGCGCCGGCGGGAGCGGTTCGGACGCGTTTCGAACCAGGGAGATGGTGGGGATCCTGGCCGACCAGCCGGGACCGCCCTCGGGTTGGAGGCTGGCCAGCCCCCGAGCGGCCAGGCGGTCATCGGCCCAAGCCTCCTCAATGTCGCGCACGTGCTCGCACATGCCGCCCTCGTCGGAGATCCGCCTGACCCACGCCTCGGCCGTATCGGAGGAGATCACCCGGGCGACGCGCGAATCGACGAGGTCGCGGTGCTCCAGCCGGGCCGAGTTGTCCCAGCAGGCCTGATCGTCGATCCATTCCGGGTGCCCGAGCGCCGCGCACAGCCGCCGCCAGTGGCGTTCGGTGACGCAGACGATCTGGACCTCGCGTCCGTCGCCGGCCACGAACACGCCCGAGGGCACGACCAGCGGGCTCCCCGAGCCCAGTCGGCGGGGCGAGAACAGGCCACCGGCGGCCAGCAGCGCGCTCGTGCTTACCAACGTGGCCGAGGCGTCGGCCATCGCGCAGTCCAGGAACCGCCCCCGGCTGCCCAGCCTGACCTGCCAGAGCGCGGCCAGGATCGACTGGACGGCGTACATGCCCGTCATGAAGTCGACCAGGGGAACCGGAATCCGGGCCGGCCCGCCGTTCGCCTCGCCCGTGATCGAGATCATCCCCATGGCCGCCTGGAGGCTCGGGTCGATCGAGCGTCCGGGCGCCTCGGCCCCCCAGCCGGTGATCGCACACCACACGAGCTGGGGCCGGTTGGCCGCCGCCTGGTGGAAATCCACCCCGAGCAGACGGCGGGCGTCGCCCAGGTTCTCCACCACGACGTCCGCGGTGGCGATCAGCTTGGCCGCCAGGCCCCGGCCCGCCGGGCTGGCCAGGTCGGCGGCGACTCCGCGCTTGCCCCGGTTCAGGGCCCGGAAGAGCGCACTCTCGCCGCTGTCCAGACGGGGTGGGAACTGCCGCATGGCGTCCCCGGTCGGCGCCTCGACCTTGATCACCTCAGCCCCCAGGTCGAGCAGGGTCAGGCCGCAGAAGGGCGCGGCGATGAGCTGTGAGAACTCGACCACCCGCACGCCGTCGAGGATCGGGGCCGGGGAGGGCACGAGGCCACCCTACTGTCGCCGCTGGCCAGAGGGGCGGGGTCGGGGAATCAACCGGCTAACGCCGGTGTGGTGCCAGATCCAGCTGCTCGGGACCGACCGAGTGACCGGCGTCGCAGCGCAGCTGCACTCCCACTCGCTGCCCGCAGTCGCGGTGCCGAAGCTCGACCGGGCCTCCGCGGTCATCCAGCCAGCGGTCGCCCCACTGCATCAGGGCCACGAGCGCCGGGAACAGGTCGGCTCCCTTGTCGGTCAGCAGGTAGCGCTGCCGGGTCCGCTGGCCGGGCTCCTGGTAGTCCTGGCGCTCCAGCAGGCCGTTGTCGACCAGCTCCCTCAGGCGCGCCGCGGTGGCGGGCTCGCTGAGGCCGACCCTGTCGGAGAAGTCGTCAAAGCGGGTCGTCCCGTAGAAGGCCTCGCGCAGGATCAGGAAGGCCGACCGGGTGGGGATCACCTCGAGCGCCCGGGCCAGGGTGCATCTGTCGGCCGTCCAGCTGCCCCGGGGCTCGAGAGTGCCCGTCATGTGAAGTGCGTGTTCCATGGCTGGGCATTGTAGCTGACTTGTACAGATCTAAGTCAGGCGTGTTAGTATGCCTGGCTATGAGCCCCTTAAGCCAGCTCTCAAAGCCGTTCGCCAGGCGTCCTCGGATCCCGGCGGCGCGAGGTGACGCATCCCCGCAGCAGGTCCTCTTGATCGTGTGCGCCGGCGTCGTCCTGGCCAGTCTCGACCTGTTCATCGTCAACGTGGCGCTGCCCCAGATCGGCAGGGACTTCCATCTCCGCGCCGGCGGACTGTCCGACCTGTCGTGGGTGCTCAACGCCTACGCGATCGTCTACGCGGCGTTCCTCGTCCTGTTCGGGCGGTTGGCCGAGCGCTACCGGCGAGAGCGGGGCTTCCTGCTCGGGGTGGCCGTGTTCGTGGCCGCCTCGGCGGCCTGTGGCGCCGCCACCAGCGTCCCGATGCTCGTGCTGTTTCGCGTTCTCCAGGCGGCCGGCGCCGCGCTGCTCACCCCGACGTCGCTCGGCTTGATCCTGGCCACGGCGCCCCCCGAGAAGCGCTACACCAATGTTCGAACCTGGACCGCCGTGGGCGGCCTGGCCGCCGCCGCCGGCCCGGTGGTCGGCGGCCTGCTGGTGGCGCTCAACTGGCGGTGGGTGTTCTACGTCAACGTGCCGGTCGGACTGCTGGCGCTGGTGGTGGGTTGGCGGCGCCTGCCCCGGGTGGCCGGGCAGCCGGTGCCCACGCCCGACGCACTGGGCGCGCTCCTGATCACGGGCGGCGTGGGAGCGCTCGTGCTCGGGCTGGTGAAGGGCGGAAGCTGGGGGTGGGGGGATGGGAGAACGGTGGCGGCACTGGCGCTCGGCGTCATGGCGCTGGCCCTGTTCGCGCTGGACTGTGCCCGGGCGCGCAACCCGCTGATTGACCGACAGCTGTTCCGGCTGCGCCCGCTGATCGGCGCCTCCGCGGTGTCGCTGTTCTTCATGGCCGCGTTCGGAGGGATGCTGCTCTCGCGGGTCCTGTGGGCCCAGGAGGTATGGCACTGGTCGGCGCTGAGCACCGGTCTGGCGATCGCGCCGGGACCGCTGATGGTGCCGCTGTTCTCGTTCCTGGTGGCCGGGCGCCTGATAGACCGGTTCGGCCCCGGGCCGGTGATCGCAGCGGGCTGCACGCTGTTCGCAGCGGGTCTCGTGTGGTGGGCGCTGGCGATGGGGCTGGCCCCCGACTACGCCGGAGAGATGCTGGGCGGCATGCTCCTCACGGGCATCGGCGTCGGGTTGACGCTGCCGACATTCATGGCCACGGGCGCCGCGGCCCTGCCGGCCCATTCCTTCGCCACCGGGTCAGCGGTGATCAACATGCTGCGCCAGATCGGGCTGGCGATCGGCGTCGCCATCCTGATCGCCGTGCTGGGCACGCCGCGCGGGCCGTCGGCCACTCTCGCCGTGTACCAGCGCGCGTCCTGGATCATCGCGGCGATCTCGTTCGCGGCCGGGGTGATCGGGCTGGCGCTGCTGGACAATCGGCGCGCAGCTGCGACCGCCGAATCGGCTGCGGCTCCGGCACCGGCGAGCGCCAGGGCCTGACGGCTACCGGACCGGGTCGTGGCGTGGGTGGCGCGCCGGCGTGGAGGGTCCTTTTCGTCACGCACCTGGGCCGCTCTCGCTTTCCCGCGACCTGAGGTGCTCTATGCGCCCCGGAGGTCACGCGCTCGCCGGGGAGCGCTAAGTGAGTGACGTTTGGGGCGTGGCCTGGTTTCGTGGTGCGGTCCCGAGACGGTCAGCCGCCACTGCTCGTGAGTGTCCGGTGCCCAGCGGCACGCGCGGCGCTCTGAGACGACGCCTACGCGCTCAACCAGTAGTCGACCCACTGCTCGCGGGTCGCCCCGACCCGGTCATAGACCGCCTGCGCCCGCAGGTTGTCCGGAGCCGTCTGCCAGACCAGCCGGCGGGCGCCGCGCCGGGCGCACTGTTCCCGGCAGGCGTCAATCAGTCGCTCGGCCAGTCCCTGGCCGCGGGCGTCCGGGGCCACGAACAGGTCGTTCATGACGCCAATTCGGCAGGCATCGGTGGTTGACCAGGTCCAGTACACCGTGGCAAATCCCACCGCTCGGCGGCCGGAGTCTCGGGCCAGCAGCTGCAGCCCCTCGTGCTCCGGGTCGTCGATCAACGCCTGGGCCAGGTTCAGCAGCTCGTCATCGCCCGGGGACGTCTCGTAGAAGTCGCAGTAGCCGCGCATCAGCGGCAGGAGCTCGTCCAGATCGGCCAGCCCAACCAGGTGGATCGTGTGGCCCGCCACGCGCTCACCCTCTCACACCGTGGTCAGAAACTCGCCGACCGCAGAATTGAACTCATCCGGGGCGTCGAGGTTGGCGGCGTGCCCGGCGCCTGGGAGGACGACCTTGCGCGCTCCGGGAATGCGCTGCTCCATCACGTCCGCGGCGGACAGAAACTGCGCGTCCTCCGACCCCACGACGACGAGCGTGGGGACGGCGATCCGGGGCAGTGATTCGAACACCGCCGCATCCTGCTGGACGAGCATCCCCCGGGCGGCGTGCGCGAGTCCCTGCGCACCGTGGATGTGCCGGGCCCGCCGCTGCTCACTGCCCGCGGGCAGGGCAGCGATCCCGTCCGCCTCCAGCCTGTCGGCTCGGTCCCGCGCCCAGGCGTTCCAGTGCTCGCGCGCCACTTCCTTTCTGAACCCTGGGCCGGTGTCGACGAGGACGAGGCCGGCCACCCGCCCGGGCCGGCTCAGGTTGAGCGCCAACGACAGGAAGCCCCCGAGCGACATCCCGATCAGGACCGCGGTCGGGGCACCCACGGCGTCGAGCACCGCCTCCATGTCGCCCAATGTGAGCTCATGGCTGTAGAGGGCCGGGTCGTCGGGGGCGTCGCTCTCGCCGTGGCCTCGCATGTCCCAGGCGACCGTCGGCCCGTGTGGCGTCAGCGCGGGGAGGTTGAGGTCCCACATCCCGCGGCTGGCCCCGTAGCCGTGGGTGAGGAGGACGGGCTGACCGGGCCGATCCTGGCCGTGCACCTCGTAGGCCAGCCTGACCCCGTCGCGCTCGAGCCAAGTCACCGTCATACCTCGAGCTCCCGCGAGCCTCCGGTGATCGCCCGGTAGAGCCGATCCGAGCCGGCGCTCTGAACAGCCTGCCCGAGGCGCTGGGCCCAGTCCCGCTCGTCGCCGTATTCGCCCCGCCACGCCCATAGCCTCCGCGTCTGGAGTCCGAGCGGGTGGTCCCGGGTCACGCCGACCGCGCCGTGCACCTGATGGGCGGCCCGGGCGGCGATCACGGCCGCTCGACCGGCCAGGAGCTTGGCCGTGGCGATCTCAAACGAGCCTTCGCGGGCCACGGCTGCATCGGCGGCCGCACCGACGAGCGCCGCGTGCTGGGCGATCGTCACAACGTGGGCCTGAACGGCCTGAAACGCGCCGATCGGACGGCCGAACTGGCGGCGCTCGCGGGCGTGGGACAGCGACAGCTCGCAGATCTGCTCGAGGGCCGCGGCCATCAGCACGGCGCGGACCAGCGCCCCGCGTAGCCAGAGGACGTCCCTGGTCAGACCGAGCGCGCTCCCCGCCCGGGCCGCGGGCAGCGCGACGTGGTCACGCTCCTCGCCAGCCAGATTCTCCCCATGGTCGATCCGGGCGCCGGACAAAGGGGCCAGCACCAGCTCGTCTCCATGCGGCACGATCACCCAGTCGGCCCGGCGCGCCCAGGGGACACGGCGAGCGTCGCCCGAGGCCGCCACGGTGATCAGACCGTCGGGAGCTGTGACGCCGGCCTCTGACACCAGCCACCGGCCCAGCGCCCGGCTCTCCAGTTCAGGATCCGGGCCCGTGGCCCGAAGCTCCTCCAGGGCCTGGCTCATCCGAGCAGCGCCCGCGCCGCCACGGTGCGGAGGACCTCATTGGTTCCGCCCCGGATCGTGAACGAGGGCGCGGTAAGGATTGACGCGGCCAGCAGCCGGTCGAAGGGCGAGTCAGACCCGGGGTCGAGCTCGCCACCGACGAGCTCCCACACCGCGTCCAGCACCTGCTGCTCAAAGCGCGTTCCGAGCTCCTTGACCAGGGCTGACTCGGCCGCGGGGGAGTCTCCCCGGTCGATGGCCCGGGCCACCGACAGGGACAGCGAACGGATCGCCCACCATCCCGCCACAGCCTCGCCGAGCACCGCTCGGCCCCGCTCGTCCTCGACGTCGCGCTCGCGCAGGAGCTGCTCCACCAGCAGGTAGGTGGACAGCCATCGCTCGGGCCCCGCACGCTCGAAGGCCAGCTCGGAGGTGTTCTGAGCCCAGCCGTCCCCGGCCCGGCCGAGCAGCATTTCCTCGGGCACGAACACCTCGTCCAGGGTCACCCGGCAGAAGAACGCCTGCCCATCCAGGTACTGGATCGGCTGCGCCGTCAGGCCGGGGGCGCGGAGGTCCACGACGAGCTGCGACAGGCCGGCGTGGCGCTCGGGCTCGTCGCTCGTCCGGCACAGGACGACGAACCAGTCGTTGACGTGGGCCCCGCCCGTCCAGATCTTGGTTCCGCTGACGCTCCACCCCCCGTCGACCCGGGTGGCCCGTGTCTGCACGGCGGCCAGGTCGCTCCCGGCGTCCGGCTCGCTCATCCCGATTGAGAACGAGACCTGGCCGCGGCAGATGGCCGGCAGAAAGCGCTCCTTGAGCGCCTCCGAGCCGAACCGGGCCAGCATCGGGCCGGTCTGGCGGTCCGCCACCCAGTGATAGCCCACCGGAGCGCCCCACCGCAGCAGCTCTTCGACGACCAGGAACCGCTCGACGGCACTCCGGTCGCTCCCGCCGTAGGCCCTGGGCAGCGCCATGCCCACCCATCCGCGAGCGGCCAGCCTGCGGGAGAAGCCGGGATCGCGCGGGGCCATCATCCCCAGCCCGGGCGTGAACGTGCCCTTCGGAAGCTCGTCGGCCAGAAACGCTCGGACTTCTTCCTGGAGGGCAAGCTCGGACTCGCTCAGCTCAGTGAATCCAAACCGCAGCAAGGCGGGGCAAGTCTATGCGCGGCGCCTCAGGCAGACCGATTAGAACGCGCAGGCCTCGAGCATCCGGACCTGAGCGTGGGTGGGGTGAGCGATCGTCGTGATGACCGCCGGCCCGCGCCGGTCCTCGCCGCCGGTGGCGTACTGGGCGGCGTGGTCGGCGCTATCGAACATATCGATGACGTCCTCGGGAAGTCCGGGGCTGGGCGGCTGTCCGGGCGTGACACCCACGTCTAGCTCATAGCGCAGACCCGTGGGGTTGACGAGCGCGCTCAGCGGCGCCCCGGTGACCAGGCCCTCACGCTTCAGACACGCGACCACCTGCGCCTTGCTCTTTCCCATGCTCCCACCGCAGGCTGTGACCAAGATAACTGCGCACACCGTGAGCGCAAGCGCTCGTCTCATGACGGGACCTCCCCAGGTCGCGAAGCCGATGTACGAACCCTCCGATCCCCGGACACGCTAGTCGCTCGGCCCACGGCCCGCTGGCTGGTGGCCCTCGGCGATTGACGCCCTAACCTGGACCGGGAACGGTGATGAAGGCCCTGGTATTTGAGAACGACCCGAGCTGTCCGCTGGCCCGCCTGGCGGGACCGATGGCCGCGCGTGGAGTCACCGCCGAGATCGCCACGCCCGCCGACATCCGATCGCTCGGGGAGCCGGGCGACTACGACGTGGCGATCATCCTCGGGTCCGACGAGTCCGCCTATGACGACTCGATCGTGTGGGTGGCGGATGAGTTCAACTACGCACGGCGGGCGATCCAGACCGGCCTGCCCGTCCTGGGTATCTGCTTCGGCGCCCAGATGCTGGCCAGGGCACTCGGAGGCGAGGTCCGCCGGGCGCCCGAGCCCGAGGTCGCGTGGAAGTCGCTGACCCGGGCGGAGGCGGCGGACTGGCTCCCCGCCGGCCCGTGGCTCACCTGGCACACGGACACGTTCGACTGGCCACCCGGCGCGACGCCTCTGGCCTGGACGGAGATGGCCCCTCAGGCCTTCGCCCATGGTGATCACCTCGGACTTCAATTCCACCCCGAGGTTACAGCCGACCTGATCGAGCAGTGGCTCGAGGTGGACCGGCGCAAGCTTGCTCTGAAGGACCTGGACCACGATGCGCTCCTGGCCGAGAGCCGGCAGCGGGACCACCAGGCGGGCCAGGCCGCGACAGTCCTGTTCGAGCGCTACCTCGATCGCCTGCTGCGCCGCTGACTCCGGCGCTCCTCAGTGGCCATCCTCGCCGGGTTCAGCGTCTTCTTCTTCCTCTCCGTCCCGTGATCGGGTTGCCCCAAAGGTCAGTGAGCGGCTGACGCTTGGACTCCGGTGCTGGCGGCGCAGCCGCCTCAGGTGGCTCGTGGTGCTCTGGCTCTCGGGGCAGGGCCGACTCCTGAAAGACCCCGAGTCGTTCGAGCTCCGCGATGATGTCTTCGGCGCGCTCGCGGTCGTGATCGGTCACGTCCAGCGTGAGCTCCTCCAGCGGAACGCCCTGGTCCCGATTTTTTTGGCGCACATAGCTCAGGTGCGAGACCTCCGCCAAGCGCTTGACCAGCTCGTCTCGATTGATGGACACGCTTGCCGCTCCTCTCCTGAGGTTGTCCCGCTTGGGGCAACGTTATCCCGCATCGAATAGATTCACCGTTGTGACCACCGTGCCGGTAACCGATTTCAGGCAGTCCCCGAGCGAACCGCCGGCGGAGGCGGGGGAAGTACTCACGGTCCGCGATCGGATCGAGGCGCGTCTCGGGAGGATGCTCTTGCACCTCCCGCCCCGCGCCCAAATACGCCTGTCGGGCCGGCCGCAGGTTGTGCTCGATGGCCAGCAGCTCGATCCTGGAATACAGCTGGCCCTGCGGTCGCTCGAGCTTCGGGGATCCCCGACGATGGTCGGCCCGCCGGGTGCCGACCCGGAGCCTGCTGAGGTGCGGGCTCGGACCCATCGCGAAGCGTTGGTGTTCTCGCTGGTCAAAACCGAGGTGGGGAGCGTTCGCGAGCTCGAGGTCGACGGCGCGGCCGGCCCGCTACGCGCGCGTCACTACCGGCCACCCCAGACGGGTGCCGCCGGCCAGGAGCCACTGCTGGTTTTCCTGCACGGCGGCGGCTTCGTGATCGGCGATCTGGACACGCACGACGAGCCGTGCCGCATGCTGTGCCGCCACGCGCAGATCCAGGTCCTCTCGATCGACTACCGGCTGGCACCCGAGCATCCGTTCCCCGCGGCGGTGGACGATGCGCTCAGCGCCTTCAGGTGGGCCGTGGAGCACGCCGACGAGCTCGGCGCGGATCCTGGGCGGGTGGCGGTGGGCGGGGACAGCGCCGGCGGAAACCTGAGCGCCGTCACGTCGCAGCTGGCGGCCCGCGACGGTGGCCCGGCACCGGCATTTCAGCTCCTGCTCTATCCCGTCACCGATCTGACCGACGCCCGGACTGAGTCGGGCCGGTTGTTCGCAGAGGGCTTCTTCTTGACGGAGAGCGACCGGCAGTGGGCGACGCGGCACTACTTCGCCGGGGACGACACGGACCAATCGGACCACCGCGCGTCACCAGCCTTCGCCCAGGACCTCTCAGGCCTGGCGCCGGCGATCGTGGTTACCGCCGGCTTCGATCCGCTGCGCGACGACGGGGAGGCGTACGCCGACGCGCTCCGTCGGGCAGGAACGCCGGTGGTGTCATACCGCGCGCCAGAGCTGATTCACGGGTTCATCAACATGACGACCGTTCCAGCCGCGCGGGACGCGGCGCTTCGGGTCGCCGGGATGGTCCGGGCCAGCCTCCAGCTCGCCCGCTAGCGTCGGCAGCTAACCCGCCATGCGCGGGGGCCCGCGGACAGGCCGGGTTGTTCTGACCGGCGACTGCTACGGTGGGTTCTCGGGGAGGGAGCCGGTTGGCGACCTGAAGGGAGGCGGCAGGGAGATGTCTACTCGCCGTTGGACGCTTGAGTCTCATTGCTCGGCGGGTGATCGGCCATGAGGGCCTGCGTCACCGGAGCGACGGGCTTTCTGGGCGGGCACATCGTCCGGTTGCTGCGCGAGCGAGGTAACGACGTGCAGGCCACCTGCCGGGATCCGGAAAGACCGGGCGCTTTGAGCCAGCTCGATGCCAGGCGGGTGCGGGCAGACGTGTGCGACCACTCGTCCCTGCGCCGCGCCTTTGAAGGGGTCGACGTCGTGTTCCATACGGCCGGCTTCGTCGGCACGCGGCCGGTCGACCAGGCCTGGCGCGTCAACGCCGGGGCGCCGCGCGTGGCGGTCGAGGCGGCAGCGGATGCTGGCTGCCGTCGGGTGGTGCTGACCTCATCGATCTCTGCCATCGGCCTGCCCGATGGTGAGCGCCCGGCCGACGAGCGAACCGCGTATCCGGAGCAGTGGCTCGGGCTCACCTACCCCGACTCCAAACACGAGGGCGAGCGGGCCGCGCGAGCGGCGGCCGCGCGCCACGATATTGAGCTGGTCATTGTCAACCCCGCGTACGCGCTCGGCGTGCCCGTTGACTGCGCTGAGCCCCGAGTGATCTCCTCGCGCATAGTCGGCAACTACCTGCGGGGCCGTTTGCCGGCGGTGATCGCCGCGCCGATGAACTTCGTCGATGTCCGGGACGCGGCGGCCGGCCACCTGCTCGCGGCCGACCACGGGACGTCTGGCGAGCGATACATCCTCGGAGGCTGCAACACGACCTGGCCGGCCTTGATCGATCGCGTGGCCAGGCTGTCGGGCGTCCACCATCCGGTGGCGGTGCTGCCACGACAGACCGCCCGTATGGCGCGGCTCGGGGACACGCTCGGACTGCCCAGCCCGGTGCACGTGGAGGGCTACGAGCTGATGGCCCACGACTGGCGCTTCTCCGCCGCCAAGGCCGAGCACGAGCTCGGCTACCGGACCAGACCGCTGGATCAGACCCTGCGAGCAACCATCGGCTGGTATGAGGACCTCATTCAGGACCAAGCGTTTGAGGCGTCCCCGGGCTCATCTCTGTCGAGGCTCGCCACGGCCACGCGTGCCCTCGGCAAGCTGGGGCTGCTCGAACCGCTCAAGTTCGGTCAGCGACTGGCCGGCCGTCGGGTAATCGCTGGAGTGTGAATGGGCCGTACGGGCGTACCCAGGCGCCGCCTTTCTTAATAACAAACGGTGATGGCAGTCTCGGGTCCGAGATTCGTTTGTTAGCCATGAAGATCAAGACGGCGGATATGGACGCGCGCCGCGGTGTCGGACCGCGGCGGCCGCCGTGGGGATCCGCGGTCGTCATCACCATTCTCATCCTGACGTCGGCGCCGGTCGCGGCGGCAACGCCGGCTCGCCAAAAGGTCCAGCAGCCCTGCGACATCTACGCAGCAGCCGGAACTCCGTGCGTGGCGGCGTTCAGCTCCACCCGGGCCCTATTCGCCAGCTACGACGGGCCTCTCTATGAGGTCAAGCGAGCGTCGGACGGCGCCACTATGAAGGTCGGCCTGCTCAGCCGCGGTGGCTACGCGAACGCTCGGGTCCAGGACAGGTTCTGCGCCGACACGAGCTGCGTGGTCCCAAAGATCTACGACCAGACGTCTGAGCACAACGATCTCGTTCCACAGGGGCCGACCACCGCTCGCTACAGCAACACCGGGTTCTCGCACGAGCCGGTATCGGCGACGGCGCTGCCAATCGTTGCCGGCGGTAATCACGTCTACGGGCTGAAGTTCCAGAGCGGCTCCCCGACGGGGCTGCCGTGTCCAACGGCCGCGACCTGCGTGCGTAATCGCGGCGAGGCGTACAACAACGGACACAGGCGGGCGAAGGGGGTCGCCGTGGGCGGCGAGGCCGAGAGCGTCTACGCCGTGTTCGGCGGCACCTTCACCGGGCGCGACTGCTGCTTTGACTTCGGCAACTCCGAGACCAAGGGCACGGACGACGGCAACGGCACCATGGATGCCTTGAACTTCAGCCGCGACTGCTGGGATCAGTGCGGCCCGGGCAAGGGCCCATGGGTGGAGGCTGACCTGGAGAACGGCATGTTCATGACCGGCACCACGACCCCCACTCCCGACTTCCCCACGGCCTTCATCGGTGGATCGTTCAGGTCGGGCGACGGGTTTTGCTGCGCGGCGACCTCAAGAAACCTGGCCATGCCCTACCCGTTCGTAACAGCGATGCTCAATAACCCAGGGGCCAGGAGTTTCGCGATAAAGGGCGCCAACGCGGCCGGCGGCAGGCTCGTCACCTATTACCAGGGCCCGACCCCGCCCGGAAGCGGCTATTCGCCGATGCGCCAGGAAGGCGCCATCATCCTCGGATCGGGCGGCGACCAGGGCACGACCGACGGCGAGTTCTTCGAGGGTGTGATGACCATCGGCCTGCCGTCAGCCGCCGCCGAGGCCGCCGTCCAGCGGAACATCGTCCACGTCCACTACATGCTCCGCCGCAACGGCTAACGCTGCCCATAGCGACGATGGCTGTCGCTATGGACACACGAAGGATCTCGGCGCGTTGCAACCTTTCGGAGCGCCGATGGGGTTGTATGGATTGATGGCACGCATGGACGCCGACTTCGATGAGTTTGTCGCCGCCCACGTCAACGACCTGCTGCGGACCGCGTACCTGATCGCCTGGGACGCCGCCGAGGCCGAGGATCTCGTCCAGGAGTGTCTGTTCAAGATCGCTCGGCGCTGGCCGCGGGTCCGCTCGATGGACAGGCCGCGCGCGTATGCGCGGCGGATTGTCGTCAATCTTGCGACGGACGGCGCTCGCGGCCGGGCTCGGCGCCGTGTCGAGCTGGAGCCCCCGTCTGCGAACGGCCTCGAGCGTGCGGTCGATCCGCTCGCGGCGCTGGACTCCCGTGCTGAGTTGGTCGAGGCGCTCGGGCAGCTGCCGCCCCGCCAGCGTGCCGTACTTGTCCTGCGCTACTTCCACGACTTGACCGAGGCCCAGGCTGCCGAGGTCCTCGGCTGTTCGCCAGGGACCGTCAAGAGCAACGCCTCACGCGGACTCGCGCGGCTGCGCGAGGTGTTTGAGCTCTCCTCGCCGCAAGCCGAGGGGTGCTGAGCAATGAGTGACCGATTCGAACGCGATCCAGGAGCATGAGACATGAGTGACCTACTCGAACAGAACATCCGCGAGACGCTGTCGACGCGCGCTGCGCAGATTGACCCGGCGGCGATTGCCCGGCTGCGCGCGATCGATTACCGCGCCCGCCGGCGCCGGGGGCCCGCTCTCCCGGCCCTTGGCGCCCTGGGCGTCGGCGCCGCGGCCGTGGCCGCGACCGTCGCCGTTACGCTGGGCTCGAGCGCGGCTCCCGCGTTCGCCGGTTGGTCGCCAACGCCGACGCCGCCTGCAGTAGGGCAGCTCGCGGGCGCCGAACAGCAGTGCGGCGCCAACCTCGGCACCCCGGTGCTGACCGACACCCGCGGCCCATACACCGTCTCGATCTACGCTGACGCGACCAGCAGCCACCTCTGTCTGCAGGGCGGATCGCTGTCGATCGCTTCGGCCAACAGCGGACCGAGCCAGGCTGACGTCCCGTCCGGGCAGGTGCAGTTGTTCGGCTTTGGGATCGACAACTCCTCCGGGCAGGCGCTGACCCTCGTCGACGGTCGCATCGGCGCAGGTGTTACGTCGGTGACGATCGACCGCAGCGACGGCAGCTCTGTCCAGGCGACGGTGTCCGGAGGCTGGTACCTGGCGTGGTGGCCGGGGACCGCGCGCGCTACCACCGCGGACGTGACGACCGCCGCCGGGGGCTCCACGCAGCAGTTCCCCTCGGCGGGGCAGGGCCCCGGTGCCCCTGGTTGTCCTGCGGGTGCGCGCTGCAGCCACGGCTACGGCTTCGGCTCGGGCGGCCCCGGATCGGCCAGTCAGATGACGGTGGGTGCCTCTAAGTAGTAGAAGCGCGTCGTTTGGTAGCGGCCCGCGGGCCGCTACCAAACGACCGTGCGCACTAGGTCGTGCCGGATCCGGACGGGTCCGGCCAGACGCTCTTCGCCAGCTTGACCACGTAAAAGCCACTGGAGGCGTCCGTGTACCAGATCTCCCGGCGAGCGGGGTCGAACGCCGGCTTGGACATGGCGAAGTTGCTGCCCGAGAATCCATTTTGCGTGGAGTGGGTTGACGGGGCGACGAAGTAGGCGACCTCATGCGGGTGGGCCGGGTTCTGGATGTTGAACACCCGCAGCCCCGAGTTGGTGAACGAGCAGGCCACGATCTCGGGATCCACCTCTCGGGGGATCGAGCAGTAATGGGCGGAGTAGCCAAGCAGCGTGCTGTGGAACGGCTGTGGGTCCTTCGCATCGGCCCTGTGAGTGGCGGGCTGGTTTACCTGCAGCCTGATGTCGGAGGCGATCTTGGGGTGGCCGGGATGCGCGATGTCGATGATCCTGGCCGCGCCGGCGTAGTTGTCGGACGGCGGGTTAAAGCGGAAGGCGAACTCGTCGAACTCGAGCAGGTAGCGGTGACGATTGATCCTCATCGCGTAGGCGTTCTGGGGGATCGAGACCTCTCGCCAGGTGAGTCGGCTGATCTCGCTTACCTTCGGGTGCGGCGCGCGGCGCTGGATCTGGCTGACGTTGAGAATCGTGAGGTCGCCGTTGACCGGGTCGGCGGCATAGGCCGTATCGCCGTTGTCGCTGAGCGATAGCCCGTGGACAAACTCGTTGCCCTGCCAGATCGTCTTGGGGTGCCTGGGGTCGGAGACGTCGACGGCAGCAAGTCCCTCGGCGGCCCCGGAGATCCAAAACGTCCGGCCGTCCGGGGAGAAGCCGCTCTCGTGTCCGAAGCGGGCGCCGCGGTACGTGGAGTCGAGCGTCGGGTGCAGACAGTCGTGGCCGACGTCGTAGATCGACATCAGGCCCGGATAGGTGGCCGGGTTGCCGAGGTCCGCGGCCAACAGCCCCCGCTTGCGATTTAGGTTGAGGGATTCGTGGGGGAGAGCATCGGCAGCGTGGTGAGAGTGTCGGTTTGGACGGGGTGGGCAGGGTTCTTCATGTTCAGCACCACCACGCCCGTCGAGGGCGGCCCGCTCAGGCTGACGGCGTTGAGGGGGTAGATGAGGGCGGTGTCATAGAAGGCGCACACGTGTCCAGCCCGATCGACGTAGCGCCACACCTTGTAGCCGCCGAATTCACCCTGGTGGCTGACCAGTGACAGGTTGCACGTGTAACCATGGACGCCTGCCGGAGAGTTCAGGGCCGAGGCCGGGACGCGACCTTCCTGGCCGACAAGGGGGTGCGATCCCTGGCCACAGCGGGCCTGGGGCGTCGCAGCCAGGGGCGGTTCCCGGGGTGTCTGGACCCGGGCAGTCCGGGGAGTCTGGCCGCCGATCACCTTGCCGAGCACGGGTTGCAGGTCATTCAACAGGGGTCCGGGGACGGGCGGCGTCGAGCGGCCGGTGATCGCCAGGGCCAGGGTGATCACAGCCCAGACCGCGACGACGACGCAACCGCCAATCACCGCGAGGCCCAAACGTCCAGTTACCGCGCGCCCAAGCAGCGCGAGCTTCATGGCCTTCATCCTCCCTGCCGAGGGTCCGACCAAGCTAGCGGCAACCAGAATGCGCAGTCAAGTCCGAACGTCCGCCGGCGCTCGCAGTGCAGCCTCGAGCTCGAACCGCGCGTCCGCATCGTCCAGCTGGTCGCCGAGAAGTTCCCGTAACCGAGCGATCCTGTAGCGGGCGGTCTGAGGATGAAGGTGCAATGCCCGAGCCATCGCCGCCGCATTGCCTGCGTGCTGGACGTAGGCCAGCGCCGTGGCGGTCATCCGCTCGCGGGCGGCCGGGGTCAGGCCGCGGAGCGGCGCCAGTCGCGTTTGGGCCACCCGTTCGACCACTGGCGCGGCCAGGCGGGTGATGAGGGTGCTGAGGTGCTCGTCTGCGATGGCGAGCGAGTCCCCGTCTGCCAACTCGAGACTGGCCATCGCCAGTCGCCAGGAGACCGGGAGCTGGGCCAGGAGGACGTCCGGGCCGATGGCGGCTCGTCGTCCTGCGGCAGCGACCCGCAGCAGCTCGTCACGACCGGGACCCTCTGCGTCGGGCACGATGACGCAACCGAGGCCATCAAGATGAGCGGCCAGCACGTCGGTGCCGAGGCGACGGGCCAGCCCCGCGAGCCGGTCGCTCGGGCAGACCATGACCGCGGCCGAGCGCGGCAGCGGCCACCCGAGAGCGCGCGCGAGTCCCTGGCTGTCTGCTCCGGGCGCGCGGCCAAGGAGCGCAGCCAGGAGCTCTGTGCGGCGCCGGTCACGCTCTCCCGCCCGGTCGGCCTGGGCCTGTGCGTACCCCTCGACAGAGTCCGCGGACAGACCGTCGATGTACGCGAAGATCGCCTCCGCGAGGCGTGCCGCGGTGGCCTGATCGACACCGGCGGCGTGGCTCGCCGCGGCCAGTCGGCGCCAGGCGACCCGAGCGCCCACCCGGTAGGCCGCCTGCAGCGCGTCGAGCGTTCGCCCGGCGCGTAGCTCGGCGCGTCCCAGGGCGACGGACGCCTCCCGGGCGTCGTCGTCCGTGAAATCGGGGTCGCGAACGAGATTGACGAACCGGCGCAGTGCCTCGTCGACCCCGCCTCGGAGCGCTTCTCCAAACGCGCTTTCCAGCGGGCGGGCGTATTCCGGCACCTCCTGACCGATCGCGACCAGGATCTCACGCGTGATCGCCGGCAGCTCCGGCTCGAGCACCTCAGCCACGCGTGGCGGCAGATCTCGCCAGGGTTCGGACACAGTACTCACATAGGTGAGCATATATCGCGCAGAGTTCCGCGATTGCTATGCAGAAGTTTGGTGATCGGGTACATACAGTCTGAGGCATGTCTCGAGCTGAGAAGACTGCGAACCTGGCTGGTGTCGTCGTTCCGTTTGCCGGGGTCATCGCCGCGATCGTGCTGCTGTGGAACCGCTGGGTCGACGCCACCGACCTAGCGCTGCTCGCCGGCTTCTATCTGCTCACCGCGGTCGGGGTGACCGTCGGCTTTCACAGACTCCTCACCCACCGCTCCTTTCAGACCTATCCGCGGGTCGAGCGCGCGTTCGCGATTCTCGGCTCGCTATCGGTCCAGGGGTCCGTCATGGACTGGGTGGCAGATCACCGCAAGCACCACGCCCACACCGACGTCGAGGGCGATCCTCATTCACCCCACGTCGGCCACGGGAGCGGTCTCGCGGGCCTCTGGCACGCTCACGCCGGATGGCTGACCCGGACACAGGGCCAGGCAGACTGGAGACAGTACGCCCGCGACCTCTACGACGATCCCAAGATGCGGCGGATCGGCCGCCGTTTCCCGGTGCTCGTGGGCCTGTCGCTGATCCTGCCCACCCTGGCCGGCTTTGCCCTGCACGGCTGGACGCTTGAAGGCGCGATCCGCGGATACGTCTGGGGCGGCCTTGTGCGCATCTTCCTCGTGCACCACGTCACCTGGTCGGTGAACTCCGTCTGCCACTTCTTCGGCAGCCGTCGCTTTGACATCACAGATCGCTCGACCAACGTCGCCTGGCTGGCGCTCCCCTCATTGGGCGAATCGTGGCATCACAACCACCACGCCTTTCCGCGCAGCGCCCGCCACGGCCTGCGCTGGTGGGAGGTCGATCCCTCGGCCCTGATCATCGGAGCGCTCCATCGCCTCGGTCTGGCCTGGAACGTCGTACGCATCACACCGGAGCGCCAGGCCGACCGGCTGTCCGCGCGCCGCCAGCCCACGGCGCGCGAACCATCGGTCCCGAAGGCTGCCTGAGCTCCAGCACGCCACGGCTGCGGCGAGTACGGCTTCGGCTGTCCCTATCCCAGAACCTTGGCCTTCGCGCGCTCGAACTCCTCGTCGGTCAGCGCTCCGCGATCCCTGAGGTCGGCGAGCCTGTGGAGGTCGTCGGCGGTGCCACCTGAGCTCGGCCCTCGCGTGAACTGGCGAAACGCCTCGTACTGCGCCCGGTCCTGCGCCTGGTGCTCGTGCAGCGTGTGCCCGCGCACGATCAGGTAGCCGAGCACGCCGACCAGCGGGAAGACGAAGATCAGGAGCACCCACATGGCCTTGGCCCAATTGGAGAGGTCGTGGCTGCGGAAGATGTCGAAGACCACACCGATCGCGATCCAAATCCAAAGGAACAGGAAAGCGAGCTCAATGACGGTGAGCAGCCCATCTCCGAAGGTGTAGGTAGAAGCGGCGACTGGCATTCGTGTCCTTTCGCTCAGGGATGCCGTTGGACGTCCGGCGGTGGCGGTGATACGACGGGCCGATCGTAGACGGCTTGTCGCCGCTTGCCCCCGGCACCGTTAAGTAGGCTGTGACTGTGACCGGTCTGAGGGTCGTTGGTCTCGGAGGCTCGCTCGCCCGGGCGTCCCGAAGTCGAGCCGCGCTCGAGGTTGCCCTGGAGGGCGCGGCCGCGGCCGGAGCGAGCGCCCAGCTGCTCGACCTGCGGGAGCTGGGCTTGCCGATGTTCAGCCCCGACCTGGAGGCCGACCCGCCGGCTGTCGTCAGGTCTCTGATCGACACCTGTTACGAGGCCGACGGAATGCTGTGGAGCAGCCCGATGTACAACGGATCGGTCTCGGGCGCGTTCAAGAACGCAATCGATTGGCTGCACCTGCTCGGGACGCGCGAGCCACCGTACCTCCACGACGAGGTCATTGGCTTGATCAGCGCCGCGGGTGGAACGCAGGGACTTCAGGTAGTCAACACGATGGAGTTCTCTGTCCGCTCGCTGCGTGGCTGGGCCGTGCCCTACGTGGTCCCGGTGCCCCAGGCCGCGCGCGTTTTCGCGGACTCCGGCGCGGTACAGGACGAGCTGGTCGAGCAGCAGCTTAGGTCGCTGGGTGAAGAGGTGGTGCGGGTCGCCGAGCGCTTCGCCCGCGATCCTGCGTTGCATCGGCAGGGCGAGTGTGACGAGGCGGCCGAGCGCCTCGTCGAATCTGATCGCGCGTGAAGGGCGATCGCGTCTAGTCCGGCATACCCTCCTGGACCCAGCGCCGGAAGAGGTCGATCTGATCCTCCGGCCAGGCGCCGTCGCAGGGCATCGTGCCGTCCTCTAGCTGGGCGAGGATCCGGGAGGCGGCGTCCCTGACGTCGTCGTAGGACCAGAGGTCGAAGTGCGACTCCATCGCGTCCCGGTCCGCCTCCCGGAACAGCGGCTTGACGTCGGGCGCGAAGCTGATCGGCCCACCTTCGCTGGTCATGGACACGGCTGACCTCCAATTCCGCGGGTTGTTGGAGCCGCGAGTGTCTCACCCACGCGCTCTCGAGGTCGGTCGCGGGCGCCTGAAGCTCAAGTATCCAGGCTACGCCGCCTGCGGCGCAGGCGCAGTCGTCCGAGCGTCCGGGCGGGGGCGCTTGCTCCTGAGGTAGATCGGGACCGCCAGGGGGATGGTCGAGTAGCTCCCAATCCGCTGTTAAACTGGACGCGTGGCGAAGGAGAGAGGGTGGCGGGGGGTTGGTGGCATGGCTCTGGCGCTGGTGGTGGCGGCCATGGGCCCGGCACACGCTGCCGCGACCCGCGCGACTGTGCACACACGAGGCGTTGCGAGATCGGTTACGCCGCTCATCACGATCTACCCCGACGAGACCGCTGGCCCGAGGCTCATCGGCCTCGGCGTTGAGTGGGATCCGTACGACACCTTCCGCCCGACTCAGGCCGCCTGGGACCTGACATTCTCACGTGTTGAGTACATGCAACCGGGGTTTATTCGCGTGGTAATGCCTGCCTCTGGTTACTTCAAGGGTTACGACGCCTTGGATAATCCGACCTACCGGTGGAACTCGGCGCAGATGGTGGAGTTCCTGAAGATCCTGTCGTTCGCCCAGAGCCACGGGATCACGGTGGTCCTCGGTGACTGGGCCAACCCGCTCCTGGACGGGGATCCGCGGATTCCTGCCGACTTCATCTCGCAGCTGCACGACGACTACGGGTTCACGAACATCAGGTACTACGACCCGATCAACGAGCCAAATTACGACAGCAACTGTGACTTCAGCTGCTGGACTGGAGTGATGACAACGCTCTCGACTGAGTTCAGGCAGCTCGGCCTGAGCACCTGGCTGCAGCTGATCGGTCCTGACAACGGGAATTCATGGGATGACACAGCGAGCGCCCAGGCACTCGATCGAACGGTCGGACTGGATGCCGACAACCCGGTTACCGACGTCTGGGTCACGGACACCCTGCAGACGATCCCGACGCTCATCGGCGCCTACGACTCTCATCGCTACGCGACGATCTGGGGAGTCAGGCACGGCGTCTACGAAAACCAGATGCGCTCACGACGCGAGGAGATCACGAATCTCGATTCGCCGCTGAAGCCGTATTTCGAAGCCGAGGTGGGGATCGCCGCGAGGCAGACCTCTCCGTTCGCCGGGCCGTTAAGCCCCGCGCAGCGGGCATCTGCCGCCGCTGTCATCGACCCCAGCGCCCACGCCACAATGAGTCCCTTCGTCGACAGCCAGCCACACATCGGGGTATTTGACTACGGAGTATGGATGGGGGACATGGCGATCCAGGCGATCGACGGCGGCCTGTCCGGGGCGAGTGCGTGGGATCTGGATGATGCGATGCACGTCGGCGGAGGCTATGGCAGTCGCAATCTGAAGCAGTGGGGCTTCTGGAACTCGCTGGGTGGTACCGACGGCTATCCCACGTCGGATCTGAACCTCCGGCCCTGGTATTACACGTGGTCGCTGTTGTCACGCAGCTTCCCTGCCGGAAGCCAGGCGCTGACGGTGCCGAGCACCAACGTCCCCGGACTGCGGGTCGCCGCGGCAAAGGTCGCCCACGGCGCGGGTGATGCCTTTTCGTTTGCGATCGTGAACGACTCCGGCACCGCACGGACCGTAAGGCTGGCCGTGCCCTCCGTCACGAGCCCGCTGACGTTGGCCCGCTATGACTACTTCAAGTCCGACCGTCCGACCGACGCGAATGGTTTCCCGACGCCCGCCCGCATCCTGAAGGACGTAGCACTGCCACGTGGGTTGACCATCAGGCTTCCTTCGCGAGGACTTGTGATCCTCAGCTCGATGCCCCTTTCGAGCTCAGCCGCGACTTCGATCGGACCGAGGACGCTGCTCGACAACCTCTCAGGTTGGGGCGAGCAGTACCAGCGGAGCCGGGGTCTCCGGCTCGATAGGAGCAACCCCGCGTATTTCAACGGCGATCATTCGCGGGCCACGCCGTCACGGAAGGGCATCCAGTACCTGACCTACCGCGCGCCCCAGATGACAAGCTTTGAGCTGAAGGCATATGGGGGAACCCAACTCGGGATTCGGATCTACCGTTCCCAGGCTGGCACCAGATGGGCGCCGGTCGGGCTGGCGTCGACCGACCCGGCACCGGCACTGGGAGGTCACGGCTGGTACCTGGACGATCTCCTGCCTTCCGCACCGCTACCAGCGGACACCAGCGAACTCAGAATCGAGTTCACAAACAGACACGCCGAACTTTCCCACGTGCGCATCCGTTACGGTCGATAGGGCATACTGACACGGCCGACCTGTGCGGCCGCGGACGATCGAACGCGAACTCGAAACCCGTGTGTGATTGCGAGCGACTCTTCTGGGTCCGGGGCACGTTGCACCGCTGTGACCCCCAACGGAGTACAAGCCCGGCCATGACCGGATTGCCCTCGACGCGCGGGCGGCGGAAGTGAGGCGACCGCTACTGATAACGGCCGCCGCCGGCCTTGTCGCGCTGCTCAGCGTCGGTTGCGGCGGAGGATCGTCGACCGCTGGAGGACGCCTGAATGCTGCGGCCGCCGCCCGTGTAGACCGGGGGATGATCGACTTCACCCGGTGCATGCGGGCGCATGGCATCGCGATGGCCGACCCCATCCACCGGGCGGGTCACGCGGGACTGTCAATCGACCTGCCGGAGCGAGGCCCTGCGACGGCCGCCGCGTACCGGACCTGCGAGCACTACCTCCAGCCGCTCATCCAGGCCAAGGAAGCGGGGGCCCCACGGATCACGGCCGAGATGCGGCTGGGCTTAACCCGCTACGCGCAATGCATGCGTACCCATGACATCCCGATGCTCGACCCCAACCCGCAGGGGGCCCTCAGCCTCGGCAACGTCCCCGGGATCAACAACGGCTTCGGTCGCTACTCGCCCCAGTTCCGGTCCGCCGACAACGACTGCCGCCGGCTTCTCCCCGCGAGCATCCCCGACAACGGGACCGGACCCTGACCGCGGTCAGCGGAGGGGTGATCGGAGGCTGCCGCGCCGCCCTACGGGTTGAGCTGACCCGTCAGCTCCGCAGCCCATTCCTGAAGGACCTGGATGAGCGCCTGAACGACCGGTGGCACCGGGCCCTGGGCGGGTGATCAGGGCGAAGCTGTCGAACAGCGGCTCGGCGAATCCGGTTCTCGACAGACTCGAAGGAAAGGCGGGGCTTCGGGTCACGGCTTGGGCGGCGATCGTGTCTCCGAGCCCCTTCGCCGCCAGCTGAAAGGCGGTCTCGGGGTGCTCGACCTCGAATCTCGGAATCAGCGGCACTCCCGCGGCCTGGGCGCGAGCGGCGAGCTGGCGGCGTGTCGGGTCGGCGAAGCCGGCGGTGGCGTCGTAGAGGATCAGCGGCGCGGCAGCCAGATCCTCGATCCGAACGCGCCGCCGGGTGCGAGCCGGATCGGCGCTGACGAAGAGGACCTCATCGCTGAACAGGGGACGCACCTCCAGCCCTTCGGGGTCCACGGGCAGGATCACAACCGCCGCCCCCAGCTCGCCCTCGCGGACCGCCGCCGCCACGAGCGTCGAGTTCTGTCCCGGGAGCCGAAGCTGCAGGTCGGGGATCCTCGCCACCGCGCGCTCGACGAACTCGTCGATCGGGTAGTAGGGCGCGTTCCGCGTAAGTCCTAGACCGACCGCCCGCGAACCTGTGTCCATGCGGTGCCCGACGCTGTTGGACGCCTCGTCGGCCTCGGCCAGAACGCGCTCGGCGTGGACCAGGAAGGTCTGTCCATCGCCGGTCAGCTTCACCCCGCGGCCGGTGCTGCTGACCAGGGTCGCGCCGAGCTCGGCCTCGAGGCGGCGCACCTGATCCGAGACCGAAGGCTGGGACAGCCGCATGCGGCGCGCGGCGGCACTGAACGACCCCTCATGGGCCGTCATGCAGAAGCAGGCGAGTTGCTGAAGCGTCACGTCGTGCTCGTTCGGACCTATAGCCTTAGGCTCTGGCTCCTAAAGGTAATCGAGGCCTAGTCTAGAGCGCCTTCGGTGACCTATCGTCGTCTACATATGGGCGCGACGGTGACGGCCACCGACCATCTGCTTCTCCATTTCGCCCGCAACGGTGGGGCGCGCGACGGCGACGTCGAGCTGCTCGTGCTCGAGCGAGGCGAGGGCGTTTTCGTCGTCGACAGCCTGGGCAGACGCCACCTGGACGGTCTTTCGAACCTGTTCTGCTCTCAGCTTGGGTACTCCTACGGCGAGGAGCTGGCCGCGGCCGCCGCCGCGCAGCTGGCCCGGCTGCCGTTCGCCACGACGTGGGGCTTCGCCCACCCGCGGCGCGTTCAGCTCGCGGACCGGCTGGCGCTAGCTGGCGCCATCGGGCCTCGGCCACGTCTTCTTCACGAGCGGTGGGGCGGAGTCCGTCGAGGCGGCGTGGAAGATCGCGCGCCTCTACCACGTCGCGAGCCGGCGAGCGAGCAGCGGATGAAGGCGATCGCGCGGCGCATCGCCTACCACGGCGCCTCGCTGGGAGCGCTCGCGCTCACCGGCGTCGACCGGCATACAAGGCTCCCTTCGGCCCCCGGCGATCGAGACGCGCCACGTGTCCCCGACGAATCGGTTCCGCCTCGCGAGGAGGAGCGCTTCGCCGAGCGGTGGCCGACGAGCCGCCTTCGCACGCGCCCTGCTCGACGAAATCGAGCAGGCGGTCGCTCGAGGAGGGGCCCGAGACCATCGCGCTGTTCATCGCCGAGCCCGTGCAGAACGCCGGCGGCCGCTTCGTGCCGCCGGACGGGTACTGGCGGGGACTGCGCGAGCTCGCCGACCGTTACGGGTTCCTGCTCGTCGCCGACGAGGTGATCACCGCCTTTGGCCGCCTCGGCGAATGGTTCGGCTCGACGCGGTTCGGCGCCGAGCCCGAATCATCACGACGGCCAAGGGACTGACCTCCGCGTATGCGCCGATGGGCGCCGTGTTCGCGAACGACCGCGTCGTCGCGCCGCTCTACGATGACCCGAAGCGCAGCCTCGCCCACGGGATCACCTTCGGCGGCCATCCGCTGTGCGCGGCGATCGCGCTCAAGAACATCGAGATCTTCGAGCGCGACGGTGTCTTCGAGAACGCCAGGAGCTCCAGGCCACCTCGAACGGATGCGCGAGCTGCTGGTCGCTGCCGATCGTGGGCGACGTTCGCGGCTGCGGCTTACTTCTGGGCCGTCGAGCTGGTGCCGGTCGGACGAGCAGAACCGCCGCTTCGACGCCGCTCGAGCGAGAGCGGCTGCTGCGACGGCTTTCTCCCCGCCCGGCCGCTCGCGGTCTCGGGATCACGCCCGTGCCGGACGACCGCGGCGACGCGGTCGTCCAGGTCGCGCCGCCGCTGGTATGTGATCGCCCGATCCTGGAAGATCTTGTTGGACGTCTTGGTGATGTGCTCGTCATCTTGTCCGAGCACATGGGGATTCCGACCGCATGATCACGCGATGACCGTATCGCCAGCCACCGAACGCGGGACGCTGATCGGCCATTGGA
>CAVPKV010000041.1:0-122944 GCA_963705785.1 uncultured Solirubrobacterales bacterium
TATGTTGTATGTTGACTCTACTGGTTCAGTTGCGTCTTGTATCAGGTCCCGGCCTGAGCCGGCGCGGCGTCGAGGCGGCGGTCGCGTGGTGGTTGCCGGGCTGATCCTGGCCGCCGGCGAGGGAAGGCGGTTCGGTCCCGAGCCCAAGCTGACCGCCGACCTCGGCGGTCGCCCGGTGCTGGAGCACGCGATCCGGGCTCAGTCGGCCGTCGCGGAGCTGGAGCGGGTGGTGGTCGTCCTGGGTGCCCGGGCCGAGCAGGTGCTGGAGCGAATCGAGCTGGGTCGGGCCGAGGCGCTCGTCTGCCCCGACTGGGCCCAGGGCCAGGCGGCCTCGCTGCGCTGTGGCGTCGAGTTCCTGATCGGTCACGCGGGCGCCGACCGCGTGGTGGTTACGCTCGGTGACGAGCCACTGGTCGGCTCGACCGTGGTCAGCCGCTTCGCTGGCGAGCCCGCCGGAACGCGGGCCGTGTGGAATGGGCGGCCCGGGCATCCGGTCGTCCTGGGGCGTGAGCACCTGGAGTGGATCCGCGAGCTTGACGGCGATCAGGGGGCTCGCGGGCTGCTGCGCGGCGCTCGGGAGATCGAATGTGCTGATATGGGCGGGGCCGGTTGGGACATCGACACCCGCGAAGACCTGGAGAGCGTCCGCCGTGAAGCTAGAACAATCCTTTGAGGTAGCCGCACCCGTGGAGCGGGTGTGGAAGGCCCTGATCGACGTGGAGCAGGTCGCCCCGTGCCTGCCCGGAGCCGCCGTCACCGGCCGCAACGACGACGGGTCCTACAGCGGCTCGTTCACGGTCAAGATCGGGCCGACGACCGCCTCGTACACGGGCAAGCTGGAGATGGAGTCGGTCGACGAGGCCTCACACACGGCCACGATGTCCGCCCAGGGCAGCGACAAGCGCGGGCAGGGCGGCGCGACGGCGAAGATCGTCTCCACGCTGGAGGCGCTCGACGATGGGCGAACCAAGGTCGACGTCGACACCGATTACCACATCACCGGTCGGCTGGCCCGGTTCGGGCGCGGCGGGATGATCGAGGACATCTCCGGCGGCTGCTGAAGGAGTTCGCCGCCCGATTGGCGCAGTCACTCGAGGGGGCCGACGACGAGGGGGTCACGGTCGAGATTCCCGCCCAGACCGATCAGCCGGCGCCAGACGCTGATGCGCCCACCCCGGCGCCCACCGACGCGCCCGAGCCGCCGCTTGCCGAGGCGCCCGAGCCGCCGCCCCCCGCCGCGTCCGAGTCGTCTCCCGCCGAGGCGCCCGAGCCGCCGCCCCCGGCGCCCGCCCCGTCCCCCGCTGAGGCGCCGTCGCCTCCGCCCAACAGCCCCTGGACGCGGGCTCGCTCGTGGGCGGAGTGGTGCTGGACCGACTCAGAGCCAACCCGTGGCCCTGGCTCGGTGGCCTGCTGCTGATCCTGTTGTTGCGGCGGAGACGCCGGTCTAGGCTGTCCCAGAACTCATGCGCATCCGGTTTGCTCAGGCCGAGCCGTCGGGTGTCGCCACTGTTGCATCCGGGGCCGCGCGCCGGGCGCACCGCCACCGCAGGCCGCCGCGCCCTTAACGTCACTCACTCGGCACCACCCGGCGAGCGCGTGACCTCAGGTGCGCATAGAGCCCCTCATGTCGCGGGAAACCGAGACTCAGTCAAGCGCGTTACGAAAAGGATCCGGACGCCATCCGCCGCCCAAGCCACGTCCGCAAACCAACCTGACCAAACCGGATACACATGAGCGCTGACCGCCGGCTGCGCCGGCGGCGCCCTCCTTCGGCCCTGCGTCCTGGCCCCGCTTGATCCGGCGCTCGGCGCCCGCACACGCGGAGTTCTGCGACAACCTCCCAGCAGCCGGCCGGCAGGCCCGGCTCGTCAGCTACTTGACCAGCCCGCCCGCGGCGTTCATGGCCGGCCAGCGCCCGCCGGCCTGGGCCATGTTGACGTAGAACGTCTGATGGGGAGCGCCGTCAGCGACGTAGGTGTACAGCGGGCGCTTGTTGTAGGTGACCTGGAGCTTGCCGTTCTTGAGCTTGATCGTCCCCAGGAGCTTCTGGCGCACGCCGGTTCCGGCGACGGGCTTGCCCTTGGTGATCACGGCCGGCCACGTGCTGGTGCAGCCGGGGAAGCTCTGGCACTGCTCGTGGCCGGGAGTGTCCCGTGAGTAGGCGTACACGGTGAAGCCCTGGCCGTTGGCGAGGATCTTGCCGAACTTCTTGGTCTTTTCCAGGGTGATCTTGGCCCCGGTGGCGCGGGTGGCCGCGCTCGCCACCGGGAGCGAGCTGATCAGTGCGGCGCCGCACGACAGAGTCAGAGCCAGCAGAAGAGCACGTTTCACGTCAAGCCTCCAAAGTCCAGGGGTTGTGCATCACCAGACGCCCTAAGGTGCGGAGCCCTTCCCGCCGGCCCGACGGTCCCCGCGCGAACGGTGCCAGGGATGACCGCGACTGTCAACCGTTTGCCCACCTGCACCTTTCCCCGGCCGGACCTGCTTGAATGCGTAGGGGAAGGCGACATGCAGCGCTCACGGCAGGGTTGCTGGAGGCCTGGTTGAGGAAGAGAGTTCTAGGGGCGTGCGGTTTGGCCGCGGTCATGTTGGCCGTGCTGCCCTCACTCGCGGCGGCCTCGAATTCGACGGGGATCGAGCACCTCAACTACGCAGCGGGTCCGTACACCGTGACGCCGGGGGCGAACCTGATCCTGACGCAGTACAACAAGGTGCCCAAGCCGAACGTGGACGGCTTCATGATCCGGATGGCGCCGAACCTTCGCTACGCGAAGGCGAACGGGAAGTGCTGCGGCAAGGTCCCGCTGACCAAGGACGTCCACCTCCATCACGGCGTGTGGCTGAGCGACGGCGCCTCCGGCGAGGGAGAGGGCAACGGCCACGGGCTGTACCCGTTCATGGCCTCGGGCGAGGAGAAGACGGTCACCGAGTTCCCGCCGGGCTACGGCTATCCGATCGCGGCCAAGGACCACTGGATCCTCAACTACATGATCCACAACCTGACCGACAAGCAGTTCAAGGTCTACATCACGTATGACCTCGAGTTCGTGCCCGCGACCGCGCCCCTGGCCGCCTCCATCATCCCCGCGCACCCGATCTGGATGGACGTGCAGGACCACCACATCTATCCCGTGTTTAACGTCACGAAGGGCACAGGGAGGGACGGCAAGTTCACCTACCCGAACATGGCCAAGGATCCGTACGGCGCTGGAGCGCCGCTGAACCAGTTCACGGTCACCCACGCCGGGACGCTGATCGGCACCGCCGGTCACCTCCATCCCGGCGGTCTGTACACCGAGCTTGACCTGACCCGGCCGGGAGTCAAGCCGTCCGGGAACTTCCTCCCCGGCCTGACCGCGGATTCGGTCCGCCTGTTCAGATCCTGGGCCCACTATTTCGACAAACGCGGCCCGGTTTCGTGGGATGTCGCCATGACCGCCACGAACTCGGACTGGCGTCCGGAGGTCAAACCGGGCGATGTCCTGAGCATCAGCGCCACCTACGACAGCAAGATCGCCTCGTGGTATGAGGTGATGGGAATCATGGTCGTGTGGGAGGCCTATAACGATCCGCACGGCGGGACCAATCCGTTCAATCACGTGCTTGACCAGAAGGGACATCTGACCCACGGCCACCTGGCCGAGAACTCCTATTACGGCGGCTCCGCGTACATCGGCGTCAACCCCACTGCCTGGGCCGAATGCGCCAAGAGCAAGGTCCTGATCGTCGGCTTCAGATACCTCCCGGGCGACTTCAGCTCCCACGGCTCGGCGCGCTGCATCCCCACGGTGACCGAGGGCCACAGCCTCGAGTTCGTCAACCAGGATGCCCAGGCCGGCGGCACCTTCAACCCGATCAATCCCAATCCGTTCTACATGGCGTCGATCTTCCACACGGTCACGTCGTGTAAGAACCCGTGCGACCTGAACTACGGGATCGCCTACCCGCTCGCCGGGGGCAAGGTCCAGTTCGATTCCGGGGAGCTCGGCGACGGGACCCCGGGAGTCGGTCGCCTCACCTGGAGCACGCCAACCGACCTTGCTCCGGGCACGTACACATTCTTCTGTCGCATCCACCCGTGGATGCGAGGGGTCTTCCGGATCATCCAGTAGCGGACGCGTGGGGGATCGTCAGGCAGCGGGGACCGCGGGGCGTCGGCTCGTGTCGGTGGCTGCTGCCCTGGTCTGTGGACTGGTCGTCTCTGCCTGCGGCGGCTCGGGGTCGCCCGGCTCGGGCACGTCTGGGTCGGTCCCACTTCCCAGCGCCCGGACGAGCTCGACGGCCACGCCGGCTCCGGCCGTCGATGACCTGGTCGCAGCTGAGCGGCCCCAGCGGGCGCAGTTCCCCACCGCCCGCGGGCGGTCGCTCAAGCAGCTGGCGCAGCTGGTCAAGGGAGCGGCCCAGCTCGGCCCCGGCACCTCCACTTACACGATCGGGCGGGCCCGGTTCGCCTTCGCCCTGACCAACAGGGCCAACCGCTTCATCTACGCCCCCACGGCGGTGTATCTGGCCCGCACCCCCGGAGCGCCGGCCCAGGGTCCGTTCCTGGCCCCCGCCGACCCGACGACCGTCTCGCCCCAATACCGAAGCGCTCAGAACAGCACGCCCGGTGGCCTGAAGGCCGTTTACTGGACCGAGCTCCCGGTCCCCCGCTCGGGCGTGTTCGACATTCTGGCCCTGACCCGGGTGGGCACGCGGCTGATCGGGTCGACCGGCGAGGTGCCGGTGGCGCTGAGCACTCCGATCCCCAGTGTCGGACAGCGTCCGCCTGACATCGCCACGGACACGCTGGCCTCCGAGCACGGCAAGGTCAGCCTGGTCACGACCCGGACACCGCCCGAGAGCATGCACTCAGTGTCCTTCAATCAGGTCCTGGGCCAGCGGCCGGTGGCGCTCCTGTTCTCAACTCCGGAGCTGTGCAAGTCCCGGGTGTGCGGCCCCGTGACGGACATCATGGTCGAGCTCCAGCGCCAGTTCGGCAGCCGGATCGCCTTCATCCATCAGGAGGTCTACGTGGCCAACGACCCCACCAAGGGCCTGCGGCCGCAACTGCACTCGTTCCACCTGGAGACCGAGCCCTGGCTGTTCACCGTCAGCCGGCAGGGCGTGATCACCGCCCGGCTGGATGGGGTGTTCGGGATAAACGAGGCTCGGGCCGCCCTGGAGGCGGCGCTGCGCTGAGCCCGGGGTGCGCCCTCAGGCGGCTTCCCGGAGGGTGGCCAGCGGCGGGCGCTCCACCGGGGTCTCGGTCAGCGGCGCCGCGGCCCGCAGCGCCGGCCCGGCGAAGGCCGCGGGCAGCGGCCCCCGGAGCCGCCCTTCCCGTTCCAGGCGGGTGGATACGGCGTGCAGGACCGCGTACGCCATCGGACCCAGGTCTCGCAGAGGCTGGTGGGCGTTCTGGCGGACGTCAAGGTCGACCTGAGCCAGCCCCGGAAGGCCGGCGGCCCGATAGGCGTCGATCAACAGCGCGATGTCCACTCCGTAGCCGGTAACGAACGGAACCTGCTCGAGCAGACTCCGCCGGGCGGCGATCTCGCCGGCCAACGGTTGCTCGATTCCGGCCAGGTCGGGATAGAAGAGGTTGAGCAGCGGGCGGGCGGTGAGTTCGGTGACCCGGCCGCCGCCGTCAGGGAAGGTCGTGGCGCCGATCCGGAACGGACGCCGATAGAAGCCCTTGACGAACGAGATCTCATCTCGAGTGATCAGCGGGGCCAGCAGCCCGTAGGCGAAATGCGGCCCGAACCCCTCCGAATCGGCGTCCAGGAAACAGATCAGCTCGCCGTCCAGAACCGACAGAGCGCGCCACATCGCATCGCCCTTGCCCCGGGGTGGACCGAGCTCCGGCATCAGGTCGGCCTGGGAGTGGACCTCGGCGCCCAGGGCGGAGGCGATCTCTCCCGTGCCATCGCGGGAGTCATCGACGACCACCAGCTGATCGACCAATCCGCAGTCGCGCAGCGGCAGCAGCGACCCGATGATCTGGCCAATCGTCCGGGCCTCGTCACGGGCGGGAAGGCAGACCGATACGGTGCTCCGGCGAGCCCGGGCCAGCGCCTCCGGGCTGAAGTCGCGGTGGGTGAACGTATGGGCCCTGTACCAGGCGCCGGGTCGGATGGCCATGGGTCAAACTGATGCTAGCCGCCGTCACCCCGTTCCTCGGGCCCATCCGCGTCAGGCCGCGACGGACGATGCCCCCGCGTGGCAGTAGAGTGCCGCGGGGGATCACCACGTGCGTCGCGCATGCATCGACATCGGCTCGAACACGACGCGGCTACTCGTGGCGGACTGTGTTGGTGGAGGGCTGGTGGAGATCCACCAGGACCGCGAGTTCACCCACGTGGGGCGCGGTCGGGGCGAGGACGGCACGATTGAGGAGAGCAAGATCCGCCATGTGGCCGAGGTCGTCGACCGGCAGCTCAGCGTGGCCCGGAGCCTGGGTGCCCGCGAGGTGCGGGTGGTGGCCACGGCAGCCGTCAGGAGCGCCACCAACCCGCGGGCCCTGATCGATGCCGTGAGGGAGGCCTGCGGAGTGGACGTGGAGATCATCTCCGACGAGGAGGAGGCGCGGCTGGCCTTCGTCGGGGTGGCTCGGACCCTCGGCCACCGGCCGTCCGGCGCGCTCGGCGTGGCCGACGTGGGGGGTGGCTCTTCGGAGCTCGTCGTGGGCCACCCGCCGGACGAGATCACGTGGTGGGCTTCATTGGCCATGGGGTCGGGTGAGCTGGCCGAACGGTGCCTGCCGTCGGACCCTCCGACAGACGGCGAGCTCGCGCAAGCCCGTCGGGTGGTCGCGGGCGTGCTTGAGGGCATCGATGTCCCGCGCCCGACCGAGGCGGCGGCGGTGGGGGGGAGCGCGGCCTCGCTGGCCAAGCTGGCCGGCCCGCTGCTGGACGGCCCGACGTTGAGCCGTTCGCTGGGGCTGCTGGCCAGCCACCCAGCTGGGGAGATCGCGCAGCGCTTCGGCCTGGACGTGGAGCGCGTCCGCCTGCTTCCCGCCGGGCTGCTGATCCTCCAGGCGGCGTGCGAACGCTTCGGGCAGCCACTCCGCCTGGGGCGCGGCGGAGTCCGCGAGGGGCTGCTGCTGGAGGGTGTCGATGGCTGAGAGCGAGGAGCCACCCCGCTCGCCGGCCGAGGCTCTGGCCGAGATTCGGATTCGGGCTCCCACGCGAGGGAACCGCAAGCTCGAGCGCCTGCTGGACGCGGTCAACGCGGACCAGCAGGTCAAGGCCTGGTGGCTCGTGTCCGCGGTGAACGCCACGCGCCGGCTTGGGATGTCGGACCACTCGTGGGTCCACATCCAGATCGTGCTCAATATCGGGCTGCGCCTGGCTCGGCTGCTGTTCCGGCGTGGCGTGCGGCCCAGCATCGAGGTCGACTACGGCATGACTGAGCGCGACGCAGAGGTGGTGATCGCCGCGGGATGTCTATTCCACTGCGTCGGAATGTCGATCCACCGCGAAGACCACGAGCGGTTCAGCCTGTTCCTGACCGCAGACGTCCTGGGCGAGCTGCTGAGCACGGCCTACGACGAACCCGAGCGGACGGTCGTCGCCTCGGAGGCCCTGCACGCGATCATCGGCCACCGGCGCAAGGGGGCGCCGTTCACCGTCGAGGCGGGAGTCGTGCGAGTGGCCGACGCCCTCGACATGGCCCGGGGTCGGTCGCGGGTGCCGTTCGAGGCCGGCCACCGGAACATTCACTCCCTATCCGCCTACGCGATTGAGGAGGTCAAGATCTCTCCCGGGAGCGACCGGGCGGTCAGGGTGGAGATCGCCATGTCCAACAGCGCGGGCATCTTCCAGGTCGACGAGCTGCTGGCCACCAAACTCCGCGGCTCGGGAATCGAGCAGCACATCGAGGTGATCGCCCGAATCGAGGCCGAGCAGGAGGAGCGGCTGCTCCCGGTGTTTCGGATTTAGCTTGGGCCGGGCGCGCATGCGCGCCCGGCCGGACCGGCGCATGCGCCGGTCCGTGGGGCGGCACATGTGCCGCCCCAGGGCGGGGCACATGTGCCCCGCCCCCTTGTGCCCAACGTCACACACCTTCGCCGCCCCAAGCGGGACGATTCCGGCCAGCGGAGAAGAGGAATGTCCAGAGCCTCGCTGCCCCCCGGTCCGAGCTATTCCCCGGCCATCCAGATGGTCGGCTTCTGGACGCGGCCGCTGTCGTTCCTGGAGCGCTGTCGCCGGCGCTACGGCCCTCGGTTCACGATCCGGCTGCCGTTCTCCCCGCCGTTCGTGATGCTCACCTCTCCGGAGGAGATCAAGGAGGTGTTCACCGCCCCGGCCGATGTCCTCCATCCGGGGTCGGGCGCCCGGGTGCTCGAGCCGGTCGTCGGCCGCAACTCGGTCATCCTGCTCGACGAACAGGCCCACATGCAGCAGCGGCGCCTGATGCTGCCCGCCTTCCACGGCGAGCGGATCGAGCGGCTGGAGACGCTGGTCCAGGACGTGACGGACCGCACGGTGGCCTCGTGGCCCAGCGACCGGCCGCTGAAGCTTCACGAGCACTTGCAGAGCCTCACCCTGGAGATCATCCTGCGAGCCGTGTTCGGGCTGGATCCCGGCCCGCGCATGGAGGCGCTGCGAGACCGGCTGGGCGCGATGCTGCGCTTCGGCGAGAAGCCGATCAGCCTGCTGCCGCCTGCGCCCGACGGCGCACTGGCCAGGGTGGCCGAGCGCGTCGGCCCGTTCGCCGCCTTCGTCCGCCACCAGCGCGAGGCCGACAGGCTCATCTTCGAACTGGTCAACGAGCGCCGGCGCGAGCCCGAGGAGCGCGATGACGTGCTGGCCATGCTCCTGGACGCGCGACACGAGGACGACTCCCCGATGTCAGATCAGGAGCTCCGGGACGAGCTCATGACGCTGCTCGTGGCCGGGCACGAGACGACCGCCTCAACTCTGGCCTGGTGCTTTGACCGGCTGTCGCGCGACTCGGGGGTGGTCGACCGGCTTCGCCAGGGCGACGACGCGTACCTGACCGCCACTATCCAAGAGTCGCTGCGCTGCCGGCCGGTGCTGCCCAATGTCGCCCCGCGACTGGTGGTCCAGCCGATCGAGGTCGGAGGCTGGCGCTACCCGGCGGGCGTCTGCCTGGTCCCCAACGCCTACCTGGTGCAGCACGATCCCGTGATCTACCCCGATCCCTACGCCTTCCGGCCTGAGCGCTTTGTGGACAAACCGCCGGGCACGTATTCTGGATCCCGTTCGGCGGTGGCCGCCGCCGCTGCCTGGGAGCCAGCTTCGCCCTGCTGGAGATGAAGATCGTCGTCCGCTCGCTCCTGGGCGAGCGTGAGGTGGAGCCGCTGGCTGGCCCGTTCGCGAGCCCCCGGCGGCGCAACATCACGATCACGCCGAACGGGGGCTGTCTGGTCCGGCTGCCGGTGCGGGCTGCCGAGCCAGTGGCCGAGCCGGTGCTGAGTGCCGTCGGTGGATAATCAGCTCATGAGGAGCGTGTCGCTGCCCCGGTTGATGCAGCGCATGAAGCTGATTGGGATGGGTGGCGGCGCGGTGGGGGCGGCGGTCACCCTCGTCGCCGTTGGGTTCCTGTTTCCGGCCGTGGGCGGCAGTCTGAAGGTGAACTTCACCAGCGGTTGGGTGAACGCTCCCGTAATAGTCGTGGTTCTCACTTTGTTCGGCGTCGTATACACGCGAATGAAGCGCCAGCACGCGAACGACGCCCTGCGATGGCTGCGCGAGGAGCGCGCGCCTGGCGAGCGCGAACTCGAACTCACGCTCGGCCTCGCCACCTATAACGTGAAGTGGGACGCCATTGCGTGGTCGCAGTCCGCGATCGGGTTTGGCCTGTTCAACGGGCTCGTGTTCTCCTGGGGGCTGGGAGCGGTTGTTGCGGTCACTATCTGGTTCGGCGGAGAGACTGTTTGTGCCCTGGGCTATCTGCTCTACGAGCGCGCGCTCCGTCCAGTGACCGCCCTGGCGCTGGCAGCGCGACCGACGGGGACGACCTCCGCCCCCGGCGTGCGGCTGCGGCTGGTGATGGCCTGGCTGCTCGGCACGGGGGTGCCGTTGATCGGTGTCCTGGCACTCGGTGTCGTCGGGGCCTTCGGTTGGACGAAGCGTCCCACGTATGTCGGCTCCGCCATCCTGTTTCTCGCCGTCGTCGCGACCTTCACGGGATTCTCGGCCACAGTCCTGGCCGCGCGGGCGATCGCGGACCCTCTGACGGCCGTCCGGAAGGGGCTTGAGCGGATTACGCGCGGTGATTTGGAGGTCGAGCTCCCGGTGGATGACGGCAGCGAGGTGGGCCAGCTCCAGGCGGGCTTCAACCGGATGGCGGACGGACTGCGGGAGCGGGAGCGGATTCGCGATTTGTTCGGCCGCCAGGTCGGTCATGACGTGGCCCGGGCGGCCCTTGCGGGGGGTATTCGGCTGGGCGGGGAGGAGCGGGAGATCGCCGCCCTGTTCGTCGACGTGGTTGGCTCGACGTCGCTCGCCCTGGCCCTCCCGCCGACCGAGGTGGTGGCGCTGCTCAATCGCTTCTTCCGGGTCGTGATCGACGTCGTCGAGGGCGAGGGAGGCCTGGTCAACAAGTTTGAGGGCGACGCCGCGCTATGCGTGTTCGGGGCTCCGGTGGCCAGGCCGGATCACGCGGGTGATGCGCTCCGAGCGGCCCGGAACCTGGCCGCGCGGTTGGCCCGGGAGCTGCCGGAGATCGATTTCGGTATCGGGGTGTCCGCCGGGGTGGCCGTCGCGGGCAACGTGGGGGCAGAGCATCGATTCGAGTACACGGTGATCGGAGATCCGGTCAACGAGGCCTCGCGGCTGGCCGAGCTGGCCAAGGAGCGCCCGGAACGGGTGCTGGCCGCCAGCGGGGCGCTGGATCGCGCGACGCCCAGCGAGGCCGAGGCCTGGAGCGTCACCGAGGCGGCTGTGCTCCGGGGTCGCCTGGCCCCCACGCAGCTCGCGCACCCCGAGTTTCAGACCCAGTAGGCGCGCCGGACGGCGCTTCCCGGTCGTTTCTTCTGACCCTGGATCGGGAAGCACCCACTCCGGAGGCTGTTTTGTCCCACGGATGAAGGAGAACGCGCATGGCCCTCGGAACATCTCTTTTTCTGATCGCCGTCGGAGCGATCCTGCGGTTTGCCGTGACGGCGAGCACCTCCGCGGTCAACATCCAGACCGTCGGGGTGATCCTGATGATCGTGGGCGCAGTGGGCCTTCTGGTGTCCCTGTTCTGGATGATCGTGTGGGCGGACCGTCGCCGGGCGGCGGCGCCTGAGGATCCGTACTACCGCGGGTCGGCCCCCGGCCCTGGGGTGTGAGGTGCTGAGCCGGCTCTGACAGGCTGAGCTGGGCCGCCCGGGCCACTGGTTCGGGGCCTGCAGGGTTGCCTGTTTACTGATCGCACAGTAATTTGTGGCTCCGATGAACGCACCGCACGGAGCGGCCGGCGCGTTCGACCATGGGGGGTCGAGGGCTTCGCTGGCAGGCTGGGCACTGGGCCTGATTGGCCTGGCGTTATCGGCCTGCGTGCTGTTGCTGGCGCCGGCGGTGGCCAGCGCCTCCGGAGGGCCGACGAGCACGGTCCAGGCCCCCACGCTCTCCCAGTCGTTTCCGTCCACGTGGGTGGCTCACGGCGGCACGATCGCCAGCAATTTCACCCTGAGCAACCCGAACCAGGCAACCGATTTCGCCGCCACCTCGTTCAGCGACACTCTGCCTCCCGGCCTCGTCCTGGCCAACCCCGTCGGGGCCAGCGGAACGTGCCTGTCGCTGTCGGAGGGCATCGTCTCCGGGTCTCCCGGCGCAAGGCAGTTCCAGCTCTCCGGGGCGAGCCTTCCCTCGAGCTCGTCCTGCACGCTGACGATCAACGTGGTGGGAACGGTGAGCGGGCGTCAGACGAACACCACCAAGGCTCCGACGGCCAGCTATCTGGATCAGGCGAGTCAGGTGCAGACGATCAGTGGCCTCCCGGCCCTGGCGAGCCTGATCGTGCTCTTTGGCCCCAAGCTGCATGTGGCATTCGCCGCCCCCACGATTGCCCTCCACGGCGTCACGACGTTGCGCATCAAGCTGCGCAACCCGAGTCTCAACCCCGTCGCCCTGACCGGCGTCACATTCACCGACCAGCTGCCCGCCAACCTCGCGGTGGCCTCGCCGAGCTCGAGCCAGAACACCTGCGGCGGTACGTGGCAAATCGCAGCTGGTTCGTCTACGGTCCAGCTGAGCGGTGGGACGATTGCTCGCGCCACCGAGTGCTCGCTGACCGTCGACGTGGTCGCCAATTCCGAAGGACTGGCTCGTGACCTCGCCGGAGCCGCCTCGTCGGAGAACGGGGGTGCCGGCAACGGCGCCGAGGCCTCAGTGGTCGTCGTCAGGCCCCCCACGATCGCCGTCCAGATGCAGCGGTGGGTCTACCAAGGGGGCACGGTGCGAGTGCGCTTCACGATGACCAATTTGAACAGCGCCGCCAATCTGAACATCCTCGTCTTCTATGTCCGCCTATCCCCGAAGCTCACTGTGGCCGCCGACCCCAACGTGGTCAGCGACTGCGCCGGCGCCTCGGTGACCGCCCAGCCCGGCCAGAACACCATGAGATTCCTGAACGGCCAGCTCCCCGCCGCCTCCACCTGCCAGGTGACGGTCACCCTGCGAGCGGGCGGCCTCGGGGTCAAGCGAGTCGAAACTTCCCGCGTAGCGGCCATCGGCACCGTCCCCGGCAACCGAGCCGTCGGCCAGCTGACCGTCGTCACCTGCCACAACCATTAGAACCTGCCGCGCGGGCACCACGCCGCGCCCCGGCCCTTACCAGCCACCGCGCCAGTCCAGGTTGGCCGCGCGTCGCTTGTTCGCGGCGAGCTTGGCGTGCTTGCGCTTGTCCAGGCGCCACTGAATCACGGAGAACACCACGATCAGCGTCGGGAACAGCACGATCACCACGTACATGGCGTATGTGATCGTCTTGTCGCTGGTCTCACCCCACCAGCCCTCGCCACCGTAGGCCCTGGCCACGGCCGTCGAGGTCACGGCCAACATCGTGGCGCAGAAGGCCACCATGGCCACCGCTATGGCACGGACACGATGCATGGATCCGGGATTCTACGCCGCCTGAGCGACCTCGGAGCGCAGACTTTCCAGCGCCCGTAGGAGCGCCGGGTTGTAGTCAGGGCCCCGGATCGTGATCTCCATGTGGCGGATCGGCGCTTCGAACACCCGCGCCCGGCAGGCCTCGGCCAGCGCCCGCTGCTTGGGGACCGGCACGGCCTCGTCCCGGGTGGTGATCACGACCGCGAACGGGAGCTCCACGGACCCCAGCCAGGGCCGCGAATCGAACCGGCCGAGCTCGCGGCCGGCCTCGGCCAGGTCCGAGGCGGAGTGGCGCATCAGCTCCGACTGGACCCAGACCGTGCGCTCGCTCTCCGCGATGCCCGCCCGGCCCAGGCCCCACCGCCAGGTCGCCCGGGGAGCCACCGACAGCGTCAGCCCGAGCGCGCCCATGGCCCGCCAGGTGCGGCGGGTCCGTGGGTCCTGCCAGTGCTGCGCGGTTCCGCTGAGCACGATGCCCGAAGCGACGTCAGGATGGTCGCGGCCCACCAGCTGGGCGATTGCCCCTCCCATGGAATAGCCCACCACGAGGGCGGGGGTGGCATCGAGCGTCCGGAGCACGGCAGCCGCGTCGGCGGCGCAATCGACAAGCCGGAATGGGACCAACGGACGGAGGCCCCGTCCGTGACCCCGGTGGTCGATCGCCAGCACCCGGTAGCCGGCGGCGACGAGGTCGGCGTAGGCCCCGGCCCAGTTGAGATCGCCGCTGGCCATCCAGCCGTGCAGGAGCATGACGGGCGGGCCGTCGCCTCCGGTGTCCCGGAGGAAGAACTCGCCCCGGCCGGGAACGAGGACGGTCCGCGCCGGCGGCATCTCGAACGGGGGCTGAGGGGGCCAGGGAGGTGGCGGCATGCGGGCCATGCTACCCGGAGGCCCCCTCCTACCATCAGCCGCATGGCGGTGGTGATCGCATCTGATCTGGGCAAGGACGTGGCCGGCGAGCCGCTGCTCCGGGGGATCTCATTCAAGCTCGAGCGCCGCGACCGGATGACCCTGTCGGGCCGCAACGGCGCGGGCAAGACGACCCTGCTTCGGATGCTGTCCGGCGAGGCCACGGTCGACTTCGGAGAGCTGGTCGTGGCCAAGGGCGCCAAGGTGTCGCTGCACGATCAGCGCCCCCCTCGGGAGCGGGGCGTTTCCCTGCGCGACTACGTGCTGTCCGGCGCCCAGGAGCTGGTGGCAATTGAGCAGGAGCTGGCCTCGCTGGAGGAGGCGATGGCCTCCGGCAAGCACGATCAGACGACGATGGGCCGGTACTCCGAGGCCCAGGCCCGCCTGGAGCACGCGGGCGGATACGACTGGCGCCAGCGGGCGCTGGCCGTGCTCCCTGGCCTGGGATTCCGGGATCCGGCCGACCTGGACCGGCCGCTGCGGACGTTCTCGGGCGGTGAGCTCACCCGGGCCTCGCTCGGCCGGTCGCTGGCCGGCGGCCCGGACCTGCTGCTGCTGGACGAGCCCACCAACCATCTGGACATCGAGTCGCTGGAGTGGCTCGAGACGCACCTGGTCTCGCTGGACGCCGCGGTCGTGCTGGTCGCCCACGACCGGTGGTTCCTGGAGGCCGTGGGCACCTCCGTGCTGGAGCTCGAGGCGGGCCGGGGGCGGTTCTTCAAGGGCCCGTGGCACGTCTGGCGGCGGGAGAAGGCGGCCCGCGAGCTGGCCCTGGGCCGAGCGATTGACCGTCAGCAGGCGGAGATCGAGCGCCTGGAGCGGTTCGTCACCCGCTTCCGGGCCGGGACCCGGGCCCGGCAGGCCCAGTCGAGGGTAAAGAAGCTGGCCAAGATGGAGCGCGTCGGGCGGGATCCAGCGGACGCGGCCGGGCTTCAGTTCTCCTTCAAGCCGCCGGAGCGCAGCGGCCGCGTCGTGTTCGAGCTCGAGCGCGGCGAGATCGCCGTCGGGGAGCGGACGCTGCTTGAGGACGGCGAGCTATGGCTGGAGCGGGGCGAGCACGTGTCGCTGGTCGGACCCAACGGCGCGGGCAAGACGACCCTGATTGAGGCCCTGGCCGGGCGCCGGGAGCTGAACGGCGGTTCAGGGGCCGCGGGGCTCAACGTGGCGGGCAAGTTCCGCACGGGACACAACGTCAAGCTCGGCTTCCTGTCCCAGCACGCCGACGAGCTCTCAGCGGGGACAGCCCGGACCGTCCTGGAGGCGACACAGCACGCCACCGGGCTCACGCCCGCCAAGGCCCGGGCGCTGCTGGGGCGCTTCCTGTTCTCCGGGGAGGAGGCCGAGAAGCCGCTCGACGTGCTCTCCGGTGGCGAGCGCCGGCGGCTCTCGCTGGCCATCCTGGTCCACTCCGGCGCCAACGTCCTGATTCTGGACGAGCCGACCAACCATCTGGACATGGAGAGCCGGGAGGCTCTGGAGCAGGCGCTGGGCGAGTTCACCGGGGCGCTCCTCCTGGTCTCCCACGACCGAGCCCTGCTGGACGCCGTCGGGACCCGCACGGTCGCCCTCGAGGAGGGTCGGCTGCACAGCTATATGGGTGGGTGGGCCGAGTACGTGAGGGTGAGGGCGGAACGGGCGCGGGCCGCCGCGACCAAGCCGTCGGCCCCCCGGAAGAGCGCCCGGCCGCGGCCCGAGCGGGGGCGCCCGGTGGCGGGTCAGCGCGACCAGGCCCGTTTGGAGCGAGAGATCGAGCAGGCCGAGACGGAGCTGCGTGCCCTTGAGGACGAGCTGGCGGACCCAGCCGCCTGGTCCACCCCGGGAAAGACCGCTCAGCACGCGGCCCGGCACGAGCAGGCCAGGCGGGTCCTGGACGATCTCTACCGCCGCTGGGAGGAGACGGCGGTCTAGTTCCGGCCGCGCCGGGGGCCGGGCGGCGTACCCTTACGGGACCGTGGTCAAGAACGTCCGTAACGTAGTCATCATCCTGGCCGTTGCCGCGGCGGTCGACCTGATCCCGAACGGGGGCCGGGGGGCGAGCGTGGCCGGTCAGGCCGTGTGGTTGATCTTCCTCGCCACGCTGGTCTGGTACGCCTCGCTCATGTATCGCGAGCACCGCGTGGCTCTGGAATCGCTCGGAGACCGGCGGCGGGGGATCCTGTACGCCGCCGTGGGCGTGGCCGCGCTCACGCTGACCGCCACGTCGCGGCTGTGGAACACCGGGGCTGGGTCCGTGGCCTGGCTCGTGCTGCTGGCGGCCGCCGTGTATGCGGTGTTCGCCGTCGTCTGGTCGGCGCGGCGGTACTGACAACCCGGCGTCGGGCCGGCGTCAGGCCGGCGCGGCCGCCATCACGGGCGCCAGCTCGACGGGGATCCCGTTGAGCACCGCGTTGCCCGAGAGCTCGTCGATCAGAAGCTCGTCGGCCAGGACATTGCTGTTCGCCCCGGCGTGCTCGGTCGCCACCTGCTGAACTGTGCCCGGGACGTCGTGTCCCCAGCCGTGGGGCAGGCTGACCACCCCCGGCATGATGTCCTCGGTCACCTGGACCGGGGCGACGATCGATCCGGTGCGCGAGCGGAGCTCGGCCGGCTGGCCGTCCACGAGTTGGAAGCGCTCGGCATCGTCAGGATGGACGTGCAGTGTGCATCGATCCTTGCCCTTGACGAGCACGGGAAGGTTGTGCATCCACGAGTTATTCGATCGAAGTTGTCGGCGACCCACCAGCACCATCCCGCCGCCCGAGTGGGTGCTCAGCGCGGCCCGTAGCCGCTCGACATCCGCCACCAGCGGCTCCGGGGCGAGCTCGATCCGGCCGCTGGTCGTGCGCAGCGCGTCGGGGAGCCGGGGTGTGAGCGGGCCCAGGTCGATGCCGTGCGGGGCGTCCTCCAGGTCCCTGAGCGTCAGGTCGTAGGGACCGGCCTGGAGCATCAGGTCAAGCAGCCGCTCGGGGCCGACCCGGGGGGCCAGCGCGGCCATAACGTCCTCGCTGGACTTCCCGGCCAGGGGCGAGTTAGGGGTGGCCAGCTCCCGCTCGACCGACGCCCGGGCCACCTGCTCGTCCAGCGCGGCCACGTCCACCTCCGGGTCCGAGCCCGGCGGCCACGCCGGTGAGCCGCAGCAACGTCATCCACTCGTCGGGCAGCTCCGGGTCGGGTCCGAGCACGGGCGGGGAGTAGTTGGCCACGTTGCGCACGGCGAACATGTACAGAGCCGCGTCGTAGTGGCTACGGCGCAGCGGAGAGGGGGAGGGCAGGATCACGTCGGCGTGGCGGGTGGTCTCGTTGACGTAGATGTCGAGGCTGACCATGAAGTCCAGGTCGGACAGCGCCTGGTCCAGTCGGCCGCTATTGGGGGTGGAGACGACGGGGTTGCCGGCGACCGTGATCAGCGCCCGGATCCGTCCCTCGCCGGGCGTCTGGATCTCCTCGGCCAGGCAGGCCACGGGCAGCTCACCGAAGATCTCATTCAGGCCGCGTACGCGGCTCTGCCAGCGACCAAACCGCGCCCCCCGTCCCCGGCCGGGCTCGCCGACGGCGTTGGAATGCCCGGCGGCGGCCATCGGGAACATCGCCCCGCCCTCGCGATCCAGGTTGCCGGTGAGGAAGTTCAGCACGTCGACCAGCCAGCTGGCCACAGTCCCGAAGGCCTGGGTGCATGTGCCGATCCGGCCGTAGACGGCGGCTCGGGGCGCCGCTGCCAGCTCGTGCGCCATCCGGCGGATCTCCTCGGCCGGGATCCCGGTCGCCTGGGCAGTCGCCTGTGGCGAGAACGGCCCAGCCAGTTGTCTGATCTCGTCCAGGCCGTCGGCCACGTCGGCCAGGCGGACGTCCGGCGTGGCGAGTCCCTCGTCGAACAGGACATGGATCAGGGCGAACAGGAGCAGGGCGTCGGAGCCGGGCCGGATGAAGTGATGCTCGTCCGCCTCCTCGGCGGTACGCGTCCGGCGCGGGTCGATCACGATCAGCTTCCCGCCGCGGGCGCGCATGGCCCGCAGGCGCCCGCGGACGTCCGGCGAGGTCATCAGGCTGCCGTTGGACTGGAGCGGGTTGGCGCCGAGCATCAGGAGGTGGTCTGTCCGATCCAGGTCGGGGACCGGTACGGTCGTCCCGGTACCGAACATCAGCGCGCAGGCCATCTGCTTGGGGTATTGGTCGACAGTGCTGGCCGAGTAGATATTGCGACTGGCCAGGGCGCGCAGGAGCACGCGGCCGTACAGGATGCTGTCCAGGTTGTGAGCGTTCGGGTTACCCAGGTACACGGCCACCGAGTTGCGATCCTCGGCCAGCAGTGGCGCCACGCGCTCGTTGATCAGGGCGAACGCCTCGTCCCACGTGGCCGGGGTGAGGCTGCCGTCGGGTCGCCTGATCAACGGCGTCCGGACCCGGTCGGGATCCGAGTGAAGTTCCTTGAGCGCGTAGCCCTTGGGGCACAGGAAACCGTGGCTGAACACGTCCTGACGATCACCCCGAATCGACACGATCTCCTCGCCGTCGAGCCTCAGTTCCAGGCCGCACGTCGCCTCGCACAGCGGGCAGGTTCGGTAGGCGGTCCGGTCCACGACGGAAGCCACGGTGTGAACAGTACGCGACCCGGGTCAGCCTCGTAAGCCACCCCGGTAACCCCGGACCGCGATCTCTGCGTCTTGCCGGACCCGGTCCAATACTGGACTTCCTCCAGATTTCGCTAGGCTCGGGTCAGGTGCATGACGACAGCCGTTGACCCAGCCGCTCTCCTCCGCCAGCACGGCGTGCAGGTCACGGCGCAACGGCTGGCCGTGCTTCGCGTGGTGTCCGAGCAGCCGCACCGCACCGCGGTGGAGATCGACGCGGTCGTACGGACGGAGATCGGCGCTGTCTCCCGCCAGGCCGTGTACGACGCCCTTGGGCTGCTCACCGACCGGGCGATGATCCGCCGGATCCAGCCCGCCGGGTCACCGGCCCGCTACGAGGGCCGGGTGGGCGACAACCATCACCATCTCATCTGCCGAACGTGCAACCGGATGGTCGATGTTGACTGTGCCGTAGGGCTCGCCCCGTGCCTGACGGCGGCCGACGGCCAGGGCTACGAGATCGATGAAGCCGAGGTCATCTACTGGGGCCGCTGCCCCGACTGCGTCGAGGCGGCTAATCAACAGAGCGAAACAGTGATCGAGTAGGAGGAAATGGCGTGGCCGAGACCGTGAGCGAATCCGAGAACCCCGCAATCCCGTCCCCGACACCGACGCAGACTCGGCCCAGGACGAACCAGGACTGGTGGCCGAATCAGCCCGACCTCCAGGTCCTCCGCCAGCATTCGACCCTGACCACACCGTTGGGGGAGGGATTCGACTATCGCGAGGAGTTCGCCAAGCTGGACGTCGAGGCGCTCAAGCGGGACATCTTCGAGGTGATGACGACCTCCCAGGACTGGTGGCCGGCTGATTACGGCCACTACGGACCTCTGTTCATCCGGATGTCGTGGCATGCCGCGGGCACGTACCGGATTCAGGATGGGCGGGGCGGTGGCGGCCAGGGCGCTCAGCGCTTCGCCCCGCTGAACAGCTGGCCCGACAACGCGAGCCTGGATAAGGCCCGGCGGCTGCTGTGGCCGATCAAGCGGAAGTACGGCCGCCAGATCTCCTGGGCCGACCTGATCATCTTCGCCGGCAACTGCGCGATGGAGTCGATGGGCTTTGACACGTTCGGCTTCGGCTTTGGCCGCGAGGACATCTTTGAGCCCGAGGAGATCTTCTGGGGCTCCGAGGACACGTGGCTGGGCGACGAGCGCTATAGCGGTGACCGCGAGTTGGCCAAGCCCTTCGGCGCGGTCCAAATGGGGCTGATCTATGTGAATCCGGAGGGACCGAACGGCAATCCGGATCCACTCGCCGCGGCCAGGGACATCCGCGAGACGTTCGCTCGCATGGCCATGAACGACGAGGAGACGGCCGCCCTGATCATCGGCGGCCATACGTTCGGCAAGACCCACGGGGCGGTCAGCGAAGAGCACATCGGCCCGGAGCCGGAGGCCGCGCCGATCGAGCAGCAGCAGCTGGGCTGGAAGAACGATGCAGGCACCGGCAGCGGCGAATATGCGATGACCAGCGGGCTGGAGGGCGCCTGGACCAACGAGCCCACCAGGTGGGACAACGGGTTCCTGGAGAACCTGTTCAAGTACGAGTGGGAGCTCACGAAGAGCCCAGCGGGCGCACGCCAGTGGACGCCGAAGGATCCCGAGGCCCAGGGCACCGTGCCCGACGCCCACGACCCGTCCAAGCGGCACGCCCCGATGATGCTCACGACCGACCTCTCGCTGAAGCTCGATCCGATCTACGGCCCGATCTCCAAGCGCTTCTATGAGCACCCCGATCAGCTGGCCGAGGCGTTCGCCAAGGCCTGGTACAAGCTCCTGCACCGCGACATGGGTCCCGTGTCTCGCTACCTCGGACCATGGATCCCCGAGCCCCAGTTGTGGCAGGACCCGGTCCCGGAGGTCGATCATCCTCTGATCGGCGACCAGGACATCGCCGACCTGAAGCAGAAGATCCTGGCCTCGGGGCTGACGGTATCCCAGCTGGTCAGCACAGCCTGGGCAGCCGCGGCCAGCTTCCGGGGCACGGACAAGCGCGGCGGGGCCAACGGGGGCCGGCTTCGCCTGGCGCCCCAGAAGGACTGGGAGGTCAACAACCCGCCCGAGCTGGCCAAGGTGCTGGAAGTCCTGCAGCGGATTCAGGAGGAGTGGGGCTCCCAGAAGGTCTCACTGGCTGACCTGATCGTGCTTGGGGGGTGTGCCGCCGTGGAGGAAGCGGCCAGGAAAGGCGGCCAGAACGTGACGGTGCCCTTTGCCCCTGGCCGAACGGACGCCACCCAGGAGCAGACCGATGCCGACTCGTTCGCGGTGCTGGAGCCCACGGCCGATGGGTTCCGCAACTACATCCATGGCTCTCCGGCGGTCTCGCCGGAAAACCTGCTGATCGACAAGGCCAACACGCTGAGGCTGACCGCTCCGGAGATGACGGTCCTGATCGGCGGGCTGCGTGCCCTGAACGTCAATTACAAACAGTCCCGGCACGGCGTCTTCACCGATCGCCCCGGGACCCTGACCAACGATTTCTTCATCAACCTGCTCGACATGGGCACCGAATGGCAGAGCTCGAGCTCAAACGGGTCGTCGACTCGCGTCTACGAGGGTCGTGACCGAAGCGGAGGTGAGGTCAAATGGACGGCCACGGCGGTTGACCTGGTCTTCGGTTCCAACGACCAACTCCGGGCGATCGCCGAGGTCTACGCGTGTGATGACGCGCAGGAGGCCTTCGTCCGTGACTTCGTCGCGGCCTGGGGCAAGGTCATGAACCTGGACCGCTTCGACCTGGAGTGAGCGCACGGACATCCGCTCCTATCCTCGGAGCGGATGTCCGTAGTCACAGCCGATAAGCGCCGCCAGTTGCCCGACGAGCCGGGCGTGTACCTGTTCCGAGACGCGCGGGGCAAGGTGTTGTACGTCGGCAAGGCCAAGTCGATCCGCAAGCGGGTGGCTTCTCATTTCTCCAACCCCAGTACGCGAGGCGGCCAGGACCTGGTGGACCTGATCGACCAGGTCGAGGCCCTGGTGGTCCACACAGAGGCCGAGGCGCTGCTGGCCGAGCAGAACTTCATCAAGGAGTACAAGCCCAGGTTCAACATCCGTCTGCGCGACGACAAGTCCTACCCCTACATCGCGATCTCTCTGGACGAGGACTTCCCGCGGGTCTACTTCACGCGGGAGCGCCACCGGCGCGACCGGGCGTACTTCGGGCCTTATTCCAACGCCAAGCGTGTGCGGTCGACGTTGGAGGTGCTGGGCAAGGTGTTCATGTTCCGCTCATGCGAGGGGACGGAACCCGGCCGCCGGAGCGGATCACCCTGCCTGGACTACTACATCAAGCGCTGCGAGGCACCGTGCGTGGGCTACGTCTCACGGGAGGACTACCGGCGCGGGATCGATGGCGTGGTGGGGTTCCTGTCCGGGCGCTACCGGGAGATCGAGCGCTCGCTGGAGGAGTCGATGCGGGCCGCCGCGGCGGAGCAGCGCTTTGAGGACGCCGCCCGGGAGCGCAATCGCCTGCGCGCCGTCCGGTCGCTGCTGGAGCGCCAGCGGGTGGCCAACCAGGCCGTGGGCACGCTCGACGCCATCGCCGTGGCGGTGGACGAGGCCGCCGGTGAGGCCAATGCTCAGGTGTTCCAGGTCCGCGACGGCGTGCTCTCGGACCGCCAGAGCTTCTATCTGGACAACGAGGGCGGTGGGGGCCTGATCGACGTGGCCGAGGCCTTCATCCTCCAGTACTACTCGAGCGCGATGAGCATTCCACCGCTGCTCATCGTGCAGCGCGAGGTGGGCTCACACCCCGCGCTGGCCGAGGCGCTGAGCGCCCGGCGCGCCGGGGCGGTGGAGATCAGGGCGGCCGAGCGGGGCGACAAGCGCCGGATCCTGGAGCTGGCCGAGCGCAACGCCCGGCTGGCGCTGGATCAGGAGAAGCTTCGCTCGGAGCGCCGCCGCCAGCAGCGGGTCGAGGCCCTGGACGGTCTCCAGCAGGCCCTGGGTCTGGACACGATCCCGCTCCGGATCGAGTGCTTTGACATCTCGACCCTGATGGGGACCAACACCGTGGCCTCGATGGTCGTGTTTGAGGGCGGCGCTCCGAAGAAGTCGGACTACCGACGGTTTCGGGTGCGGGAGGCGGGCATCGAGGTCGGCGCTCCCGACGACTTCGCCGCCATGGAGGAGGTGCTTGGCCGGCGCCTGGCCCAATGGGAGCGCCAGCGCGAGGTCTCCCCGCACGACAAGGATTTTGACCCCTCGTTTGCGGCGCTGCCCAATCTGGTCGTGATCGACGGCGGCCGGGGTCAGCTGTCGGCCGGTTTGCGCGCGCTTGACGGCTTCCGTGCGCGCGGGGTGCTGGTGATCTCACTGGCCAAGCGGGTTGAGGAGGTGTTCATCCCGGGCCGCGCCGAGGCGCTCCTCCTGGCCCATGACACGCCGGAGCTTCAACTGCTCCAGCGGGTGCGGGACGAGGCCCATCGCTTTGCCATCACCCACCACCGGATCCGGCGCGACCGGGCGATGACCGCCTCGATCCTGGACGAGCTGCCGGGCGTGGGGCCGGCTCGCAAGCGGGCGATGCTGGCCCACTTCGGCTCGCCCGAGGCGATCCTGGCCGCCTCCCGCGAGGCGCTGGAGGGCGTGCCGGGTCTGCCGGGCAAGCTGGCCCGCGAGGTCTACCGGGAGCTGCACAAGACGGGGGTCTAGGGGGTCTGGGCCGTGGTGGCGGTCGGGGCCGTAGTGGCGGTCGGGGCCGTGGTGGCGGTCGGGGCCGTGGTGGCGGTCGCCTGCCGAAGCTCGGCGGCGACCTGGGTCCGCTCTTTGAGCTGGTCCTCGGAGTAGCGAACCGGCGTGAGTCCGGCTTGGCGGAGCGCCATCTCCTTGCGCCGGTCTCTTTTCAGCTGCGCGGGGGTGTGGTGGTTGCCGTAGCCGTCGAGCTCGACGGCCAGCTTGGCGTCGCGCCAGAGGGCGTCGACCTCCCAGCCGTTGACCTTCACGTTGAGCTCCGGGAGCGGCAGGTTGTTCCGTTCGCAGATCGCGACCAGCCGTCGCTCGAGTCGGCTCTTTGTCTCGGCCAGTTTGGGCTGATGGCGCTGGAGGGCCTGGCGGAGCCTGGCCGAGCCATGGCTTCCGCGCTTTAGGAGGGCCTCGACGGCTGTGACGTTGAGGAGGTTGTGGTACTCGGCGTTGGCCAGGGCTTGGCGGACGGTGTGGAATGGCTCGGTCGCGGCCAGGTCGAGGAGCGTCTGTGCGACGGTCGTTGTTGGGAGGCGTTTGTGCATGATGCGGTTGCACTGACGGCGGCCGTGGACGCGAATGCCTTTGAGGGAACGGCATCTCCTGGGGGTGGTGACGTGGATCGGGCGCGGCTTTTTGTCGAGGAGGCCGAGCCACCAGGCAGCTGTGGCGTGGCTGAGCGACGCGCCGGGGCCGGCGTAGAGGAGGGCGGCGGCGAGCTCGGACTCAGTCGTGCGAGCGCGAGAGCCGACGGCGTAGACGTGCGGTAGCTCGGGGAAGAGGTAGGCGTCTGCGATCCAGCGGGCGACCATCGCGTTAGAGACGGCGATCTCCTGGAGCTGGGCCCGGCTGATCCGGCTGAATAGTCTCTCGGCGCGGGTTGCCACACGAACTTTGGCGTTCTCTGTCCACCTGTCGGACACTCCGCGCCAAAGTTCGCGCGCAGAGGTCCACGGCTCAAGGCCTAACCGCAACAGCACTGCAACAAAGCTCGTCCGCGGCGCCCGTCAAGCTTCGAGGGCCGTGTCACTATCGGAGGAGATGACTGACGAACCCGCGGCGGCCGAGGCTGACGAGTCGGAGAGCAATCTGACCGACCTGGTGATCATTACCGGGTTCTCGGGTGCGGGCAAGTCGACGGCCATGGCCGTGTTCGAGGACGAGGGCTACTTCTGCGTCGACAACCTGCCCTCCGAGATGATCCGCTCTCTGGTCGAGTTGTTCGTCCACCGGGGCTCCAAGGTGGCGCGGGCCGCGGTCGTGTCCGACGTCAGGGGCGGCAGTTATTTCGATGGCCTGGCTGCGATGCTGGATGACCTCAGAGCCGCGGGGATCAGCCATCGCGTGCTGTTTCTCCAGGCCAGTGAGCAGACGCTGCTCAACCGCTATCAGGAGACCCGCCGCCGGCACCCGCTGGCCCCGACCGGGAGCGTGGCCGACGGAATCGCCAGGGAACAGGAGGTGCTTGAGCCGCTGCACGACCGGGCCGACGTGGTCATAGACACGACCGGTCTGACCGCGGCCATGCTCCGGCGCAAGCTCGCCGAGGAGATGTTGCCCAACCAGACGCCCGGCCGGCTGGCGGTGACCTTCCAGAGCTTCGGTTTCAAGTACGGCCCGGCTCGGGACCCCGACCTGCTGTTCGATGTGCGCTTCCTGCCCAATCCGCACTATGAGACCGATCTGCGTCCGCTGACGGGCAAGGACCAGCGGGTGGTCGACTTCATCAACACCGACCGGGCGCTGGACAGGCTCTACGACCACCTGCACCCGCTGCTGGACTACCTGCTGCCGCAGTACCTGACCGAGGGCAAGGCCCACCTGGTCGTGGCGATTGGCTGCACCGGGGGCCGGCACCGGTCGGTGGCGATCGCCGAGCACCTCGCCGAGCGCTACCGCCAGGATGGCGACTACCTGATTGAGGTCTCGCACCGCGACGAGGGCCGGCCGGTCTAATTCGCGATGAGGCGCGCCCGGTCTGAGCGATGATCGACCACGTCGGCTTCGAGGTATCGGACCTGGCTCGCTCGGCGCGCTTCTACGACGCCGTGTTCGGCGCGCTCGGTGCCCGCCGGATCATCGAGTCCGAGCATGCCGTGGCCTACGGCGCGACGAGCCCCGTGGTCTGGATCGTCGTCCGCGGCCGCCGGCCCGGGCCGGGCTACGGCCACACCGCGCTCCAGGCCGCCGGCAAGGCGGCGGTCGACGCGGCCTATGCGGCCGGGATGAAAACCGGCGGGCGGGATGACGGACCACCGGGGTTCCGGCCCCAGTACGGGGAGGGCACGTACGCCGCCTACCTGCTGGATCCGGACGGGCTCAGGGTCGAGATCGTCTCCCGGCGATAACGGTTAGCCTTCGCCACGGGCGTAGGGAATGCCCGGACGCCCGCGGCCGGCAGCTCAAGCGCAACGCTGCTGGGCGTTTGTGTTTCTAGGCCTCGTGGAAGGAGTTCGGTGCATGCCGGTACGCGTCGGGATCAATGGCTTCGGACGGATCGGTCGGAACGTATTCCGGGCGGCCTACGAGAGCGGCGCGGAGATCGAGTGGGTGGCCGCCAACGACATCACCGACCCCAGGACCACCGCTCATCTGCTCAAGTACGACTCGAACTACGGACCCTTTCCCGGACGGGTCGAGGCCACCGACACCGGGCTGAAGGTTGACGGTAAGGAGCTGAGGATCTTCGCCGAGCGCGATCCGGCGGCGCTGCCGTGGGGCGACCTAGAAGCGGACGTGGTGATCGAGTCCACGGGGCTGTTCACCGACCGGGAGAACGCGGCCAAGCACCTGGAGGCGGGGGCCAAGAAGGTCGTCATCTCCGCCCCGGCCACCGACCCGGACGTCACCGTTGCCCTGGGCGTCAACTTCGACGAGGCGTATGACCGGGAGAAGCACCGGATCATCTCGAACGCCTCGTGCACGACCAACTGCCTGGCCCCGATCGCCAAGGTGCTTCACGACACGGTGGGGATCAAGCACGGGCTGATGACGACGATCCACGCTTACACCGCCGACCAACGCCTCCAGGACATGCCTCACAAGGACCTGCGCCGGGCTCGGGCGGCGGCGATCAACCTGATTCCGGCCTCCACGGGGGCGGCCAAGGCGATCGGGCTGGTGATCCCGGAGCTGAACGGCAAGCTGAACGGGTTCGCGGTCCGCGCCCCGGTGCCCACCGGCAGCCTTGTCGATCTGACCGTGGAGGCGCAACGGTCCACGACCATCGAGGAGGTCAACCAGGCCCTCAGCGCGGCGGCAACCGGCCCCATGAAGGGCATCCTGGTCTTCAACGAGGATCTGATCGTGTCCAGCGACATCGTCGGAAATCCAGCCTCCTCGATCCTGGATGCCCCTTTGACCGTGGTCATGGACGACACGATGGTCAAGCTGGTGTCCTGGTACGACAACGAGTGGGGCTACTCGAACAGGATCGTGGAGCTCGTTCAGAGGATCCTTTGAGGACGCTGGCAGACCTGGGCGACCTGGAGGGCAAGCGTGTGCTGCTCAGGGTCGACTTCAACGTACCTCTCAAGGACGGCCGCGTGGAAGACGACACGAGGATCCGCGCCGCCCTGCCCACGATCGAGGAGCTGCGCCGTCGGGGGGCCCGGCTGGTGGTCGTCTCGCACCTGGGCCGGCCCGAGGATCGCGAACCCGAGCTGTCCATGCGCCCGGCTGCCGACCGCCTGGCCGAGCTCACCGACGCCCAGGTGACGCTGGCCCCGGCCGTGGTCGGCGACCAGGTCAGGGCGTTCGCCGACAACCTCGGCCGAGGCGACATTCTGGTCCTGGAGAACGTCCGGTATGAACCGGGTGAGACCAAGGACGACCCAGAGCTGGCGGCCTGCCTGGCCGAGCTCGGCGACGTGTACGTCGACGATGCGTTTGGGGCGGCTCACCGAGCCCACGCCTCGACCGAGGGGGTGGCCCGGCTGATGCCCGAGCATGCGGCCGGCCTACTTCTGGAGCGCGAGGTCAGGACGCTGACGGAGCTGCTCGAGTCACCCCGACGCCCGCTGATCGCCGTCCTGGGGGGAGCCAAGGTGAGCGACAAGATCGCCGTGATCGACCGCTTCCGCGAGGTGGCCGACACGATCCTGATCGGCGGGGCGATGTGCTTCCCGTTCCTGGCCGCCCAGGGCCATACCGTGGGGAAGTCGCTGTGCGCCAGCGACGACGTCGCGCTCGCCAAGCGGGTACTGGCCGAAGTGGGACAGGCCGGGGCGGCCCTGGAGCTCCCGGTCGACCTGGTCGTGGCCGATCGCCTGGCCGTCGACGCCGAGGTCCAAACGATCGACGGAGTCGACGTCCCGGACGATCTGCTCGGCGCCGACATCGGTCCGCGCACCGCGGAGGCCTACGCCGGGAAGATCGCCCACGCCGGGACGGTGTTCTGGAACGGTCCCATGGGCGCGTTCGAGATCGAGCCGTTCGCCGCTGGCACTCGGGCCGTGGCCGAAGCCGTGGCGCAGTCCCCGGCGGTCACGGTGGTGGGCGGCGGCGATTCCCTGGCCGCCGTGCAGAGCATGGGGCTGGGCGATCAGATAACCCACCTGTCGACCGGGGGTGGAGCTGCGCTCGAGCTGATCGAGGGCAGGGCGCTCCCGGGCGTGGAGGCACTGGCGTGAGCGACCGGACGCCGTTCGTGGCCGGCAACTGGAAGATGCACAAGATCGGAGCCGAGGCCAAGGCCTTCATGGACACGCTCGTGCCGCTCCTGCCCACGGCGCACGTTGAGGTCGCGATCTGCCCACCGTTCACTGCGCTGGCGTCAACACTGCACTCCGCGCGCGACACCACAGTCCAGGTGTTCGCCCAGAACATGCACTATGAGCCTGAGGGCGCGTTCACCGGTGAGGTGGCTCCGCCGATGCTCACCGCCATGGGCGTGACCGGGTCGATCGTCGGCCACTCCGAGCGGCGGCAGATGTTCGGCGAAACCGATCGGGCGCTGGCGTTGAAGGTCCCCGCTGCGCTGGAGTACGGGCTGACTCCGATCCTGTGCGTGGGGGAGACCGAGGAGGAGCGGGATGCCGGCGACACGGAGCGCAAGCTCCGCCATCAGGTCCAGGAGGATCTTGCCCGGGTCGACTCGGAGCGGCTGTCCGAGGTCGTGATCGCCTACGAGCCGATCTGGGCAATCGGCACCGGGCGAGTGGCCACGCCGGAGCAGGCTCAGGAGGCGCTGGCCTTCGTGCGGGCGCTGGTGGGCGATCGGTCCGCCGAGCAGGCCGAGCGGATTCGGCTCCTGTACGGCGGGAGCGTCAACAGCGAGAATGCGGCCGAGCTGCTGGCTCTGCCTGACGTCGACGGGGCCCTGGTCGGAGGCGCGAGCCTTCAGCCCGAGTCGCTCGCCGCGATCGTGGCCGCGGCTCCGTGAGCACCTCGTCACCCTTCCCGTCGCTGGCTCTGATCGTCCTGGACGGCTGGGGACTGGCTCCGGACGGGCCGGGGAACGCGGTTTCCCAGGCTGACACCCCGGTGTTCGACCGCCTATGGGCTCGCAGCCCCCACACGACACTGACGGCGTGGGGCCCGGCGGTGGGCCTGCCGGAGGGACAGATGGGCAACTCGGAGGTCGGGCACCTCAACCTCGGCGCCGGGGCGGTTGTCAAGCAGGACCTGATGCGGATTGACGAGGCCGTCGAGTCGGGCGCGCTGTCGTCAAACGAGGCCCTTCGGGCGGCGATGACCGCGAGCCACACGGGTCGCGTTCATCTGATCGGATTGGTGTCCGACGGCGGTGTCCACTCGGGTTTCGGTCACCTGGAGGCGCTGATCCAGATGGCCGCGGAACTGGAGGTCGGTGACCTGGTGATCCATGCCTTTACGGATGGCCGGGACACGTTGCCGAGATCGGGTGCCGGCTACCTGGAGACCGTGGAGCGATGGCTGATCGAGGCCGGCCGAGGCCGGGTCGGCACGGTCGTGGGCCGCTATTGGGCGATGGACCGCGACCGCCGCTGGGAGCGAGTGCAGGTCGCCTACGACCTGCTGGTCCACGGTCGGGCTGACCACGCTGCGCCGATCGCGAGCGCGGGCGTGAAGGTCGCCTACGAGCGCGAGGAAACCGACGAATTCATCAGGCCGATCGCGGTCGGGCCGGAGGAGTCCCGCATCCGCGCCACGGACTCGGTGATCGCCTTCAACTTCCGGCCCGACCGGATGCGCGAGATCACCCGCGCGCTGGCCGAGCCGGGGTTCGACGAAATCGATCGCGGCGGAGCCGATGTCGTGGCCCGATATACGACGATGACCGAGTACGAAAAGGGGTGGCCCTACCCGGTCGCGTTCCGAGCAGAGCACCCCGCGGCCACGCTGCCCCAGGTTGTCGCCGAGCACCATCTCAAACAGCTGCACGTGGCCGAGACCGAGAAGTACGCGCATGTGACGTACTTCTTCAACGGCGGCGAGGAGGATCCGTGCCCGGGCGAGCACCGGGAGCTGGTCCCGTCGCCCCGAGACGTCCCGACCTATGACCACAAGCCCGCCATGAGCGCTCCGGAGGCCGCGGAGGCGTTCGTTCAGGGGTGGCGGGCGGATCACCCAGGGTTCGGGATCATCAACTTCGCCAACGCCGACATGGTCGGCCACACGGGCGTGATCGCCGCGGCAGTGCAGGCGGTCGAGACCGTGGACCGGTGCCTGGGGGAGGTCGTCGACGCGGTCGAGGCCTCGGGCGGCGTCTGCGTCATCACGGCCGACCACGGCAACGCCGACCACATGCTCGAGCCCGACGGCAGCCCGAACACGGCCCATTCGATGAACCCGGTCCCGCTGATCGTGACGGCGCCGGGCCTCCGCCTCCGCAGCGGGGGGATTCTGGCCGACGTCGCGCCCACAGCGCTGGAGCTGCTGGGAATCGAGCAGCCTGGTGCCATGACCGGCCGCTCGCTCATCAGGCGATAGGGCGGGCACTCTCGCGCTGGTTTCCGGTGCGTCAAGTGTTTGATGGGGCAGCCGCCTGAGCGGAGATCGTTCGACACAGTTCCGCGCGCGCTAAACTTGACATGAGATCACTTAGATTTCATACTTATGATGGACAGAACTTCTCAGACCTTAGGAGGTTTGAAATGGCACTTATCAGGTGGGAGCCGGCTCGTGAACTGGCCACGATCCAGGGCGAGATGAACCGGCTCTTCAACACTTTCTTTGAGCCCTCGAGCGGCACCAACGGGTCGTCAACGACTCTGCGGCGCTGGGTTCCGGCGATGGATCTGGTTGAGGCCGATGAGGAGTTCGTCCTCCGCGCCGATCTCCCCGGCCTGAGCGCGGACGACGTGAACATCGAGTTCGAGGACAACGTCCTGACGGTTTCGGGCCAGCGCAAGTCCGAGCACGAGGAGCGCAAGGACGGGTACTACCGCCTGGAGCGGGCCTCCGGCAGCTTTTCCCGGTCGCTCACGCTGCCCGACGGCGTCGACCCCGAGCGCGTCCAGGCGAGCTTCGATCGCGGCGTCCTTGAGGTCCGGGTCCCCAAGCCCGAGCAGCGCAAGCCCCGGAAGGTCACGATCTCAGCGGGCGCCACGCAGAACACGATTGAGACCACCGAATCCAACGGGTCGAGCTCATAGACCCCGAGCCAGGCTCGGAGGGATTGAGGCCCGGAGGGCGCGCCGCGCCTGGCCGGGCCTCAGCCGCCTGGCCGGGCCTCAGCCGTAGGGCCGGGCCTCAGCCGTAGCAGCCCGTGGCGCCCAGCCGCTTGACCAGCGGTCCAGCCTGGGTGTCCCGGATCTTGACCAGACCCGCGGCATCACCGCGCTTGAGCGCGGCGAGCTCTTTGCCGAGCACCGTGAGGTACTGGGCATAGACCGGGCGGAGCAGCTGCGGGGCCTTGACGCCGTGGAAGACGACCAGGTAGTGCTGGATCGCGGCGACCTGCCCCGCGGGCTTCTTGGCCGCGAGGTAGGCATCATTGGCTCGCTTGCAGATTGAGTCCAACTGGTTCACGAAGGGGGCGTCGGTGCCGGTTGCCGCCTGTGAGCCGGTGGCCCCATTCGCCGTGGTGGCCGCCCCGGTCGAGCCGGATCCGGAGGATCCGCCACAGGCTGCGACACCCAGGCAGGCAACGACGGACAGGACGGGCACGATTCCCCTACGCATGATCGCGTGATCCTAGCGGCACGCCCGCGGCAGTACGTTTGGATCGTGTTCACGGTCAAGACGCGCAGCCCGGACTCGCTGGCCCGGACCGGGACCCTGAGCCTGGCCCACGGGACGGTGAGGACGCCTGCCTTCGTCCCATTGGCCACGAAGGGGGCCGTCAAGACGCTCGAGCCGCGCGACGTCGCCGAACTGGGGTACGAGATGGTCCTGGGCAACACGTTTCATCTGCTTCTGTCCCCGGGCCCCGAGCTCGTGGCCGAGCTCGGCGGCCTGCACCAGTTCATGCGCTGGGACCGGCCGATCATCACGGACTCGGGCGGCTTTCAGGTCTTCTCCATGGGTCATGGCGGGGTGGCCGACGAGATCAAGGGGCGCAATCGCCCGGGGGCGACTTCGACCTCCGCCGTCCTGGCGATTGACGAGGAGGGCGTGCGCTTCCGCTCCTATCTGGACGGGAGCGTCAAGTTTCTGGGACCCGAGACGTCGATGGCCGTTCAGGCGGCGCTGGGGTCGGATATCGCGCTGGTCCTGGACGAGTGCACGCCCTTCCACGTCTCCCGGGACTACATCGCCCGATCGATGGAGCGTACCCATCGCTGGCTGGAACGCTGCCTGCGCTGGCACGACGAGAACGGACCTGACGGCCAGGCGGTCTACGGGATCGTCCAGGGGGGAGTCGAGCCCGATCTGAGGGTGGAGTCGGTGACCGCGGTGGCGGACAGCAGCTGCGACGGGATCGCGATCGGCGGGTCACTTGGTCAGAACAAGGCCCAGATGCACGAGGTCGTGGCTCTGGCCACCGCCGAACTGGACCGGCAGGCTCCGGACCGGCCCCGGCACCTGCTGGGGATCGGCGACATCGACGACCTGATCGCGGGCGTCGAGCTGGGCATCGACACGTTCGACTGCGCCCTGCCCACCCGGCTGGGCCGCCACGGCGTGGCCATGGTCCCCGATCCGAGCACGAAGTGGCGTCTTGACCTGGTCAAGGGTCGCTGGCGCCACGACGGCGCGCCGATCCTGGATGGGTGCCGGTGTCCGGCCTGCACGGCCGGTTTCTCCCGAGCCTATCTCCACTATCTGCTGCGGGCGGGCGAGCTGACGGCCCTGCGGCTGGTGACCCTCCACAACCTGCATTTCGTGGCCGAGCTGATGGAGGACCTGCGCTCCGCGATCGACGGCGGGACGCTGGCTGTGGTGGCGGCGCGGCTGCGCGCGGGTGCCCCCGCAGCCTGACGAGCTACTTCGTGTACTGACCGATCAGGCTCGAGAGCTGGTTGTAGGCGTCCTGGAAGTCGTGGGCGACGATGTTCCGGGCCTGGACCACGGTCGGCGCGGTGCTGGTCGAAATCACGATGGCGGCCACGACGGCGACGATGATCACGGCGAACAGGAAGAACAGCGCGAAGGCCCGGCCGCGCCGGCGCTCCGGCGGGCGCGACTGCGGCGCCCGGGCGTACTGGTCGCGGCTCCGGACATCGACAGCGGAGGGCCGCGGCTCCAGCCGGCGGGGGCCCGACGGGGCCACGGCCGTCCTGGCGCCGGTCCGGGGAGCGACCCGCGTGGCCTCCGTGGGAGCCCCGCCGCCGGTCATGACACGGGTGGCGCGGGTCCCGGGCACGCCCGGGCGAAGCGGGGCGGCGCGATCCCTCGCTCGCCGGAGCGCAGCGTCTCCGCGAAGGTCAGGGCATCCGGCGGGCGGTCCTCCTGCTCGATTGACAGCGCGCCTCCACCGCTCGGCGAGCTCCGGGGGAACGCGGTCGTTGAGGTCCTCCAGGGCGAGGGAGTTCTCGCTGCTGCTTGAGGGCCAGCTCCGAGAGGGAGCTGGCCTCGTAGGGCAGCCGGCCGGACAGGAGCTGGTAGGTCACGACCGCGAGGGAGTAGATGTCGGCCCGCGGCCCGGCCTCCTCTCCGCGGGCCTGCTCAGGCGACAGGTAGGCGGCCGTTCCCAGTACGGAGCCGACCTGGGTGATGCTGGACTGGTCGGTGGCGCGAGCGATCCCGAAGTCGGCCAGCTTGACCACGTCGCTGTCGGAGACCAGCAGGTTTCCTGGCTTGACGTCCCGGTGGACGACTCCGTGCCGGTGGGCGTAGTCGAGCCCCCGGCAGGACTGAGCGATGACCTCGACCGCCTGGTCAACATCCAGATGGCCCTGGTCGCGCAGGATCTCGGCGCAGGAGTGGCCGGGCACGTGCTCCATGACGATGAAGTGCTGATGCTGGCGCTCGTCGAGCCCGAAGTCGAACACCTGGACGATGTTGGGGTGGACCAGCCTGGCCGCGGCCAGCGCCTCTCGGCGGAACCGGGACACGAACGCGGGGTCGTCGGCCAGGTGCTCAGCCAGGAGCTTGAGCGCGACGTGGCGCTCCAGCCGTTGGTCGAAGGCCAGGTGGACGGTGGACATGCCGCCGACCCCGAGCCGCCCCTCGATCTGGTAGCGGCCGGCGATCAGCGAGGGCTCGGACATCACGGGCCACCACCCCCGGCGGGGGGCCCTGGTCCGACGCCGCCGCCGCCCGAGGTCTGCGTGGTGGCGGTGGTCGGTGGCGTCGTCGGCGTGGTCGGCGTCGTCGTGGGGGTTGTTGGAGTGGTCGTGGGGGTCGTCGGGTCGTCGTGGTGGGGGTCGACCGGGTCTCGTGGTGGGGGTCGACCCGGTGGTCGTGCTCGTCGTGGTGGCTGTGGTGGCGGTGGTAGTCGTTGTCGTCTGGCGGCAGTCCTTCAAGGCGAGCTGGTACGTCGTCCGTAACCCTGCTGCAGATCGCTTCGGAGGGTGGGGTTGATCGTGGGCGGAAGGTTCTGTATTGACGTACCCAGAGCCAGGCCTCTGGTTGCTGCCGCCCCACAATGCTGCGAGGCGACCGCGTTTGAGATCTGGACCAGCTGGGTCTGGAGCTCACCCGACTGGTTTCCGGACAGCAGACCAGGGCCACCACCACAGGCGGCCAGGCACGAGACGGCAAAGCCGATCCCGCCGGCGAGGAGTGCGCGGGGCCAGTGGCGCATCCGCGGCCTGACTTTAGACGCTGGCCCGGTTTGCTTCGGGTTAGGCGCCGCTGGCCCGCGGCCCCGGTGAGTGGGAGGGGTCACTGTCCGAACGCCAGCCTTTCCGCCAACGAGTCCGGGAGCCGAGCGGCCCTGATCGCCGCGGCGGCCCCGTCGATGTCGTACTCGTTCCGGTGATAGACGGCCTGCCAGCGGTCGAGGTCGAGCGCAAGCCAGGCGGCCCGGGGATCGCCGTCCCGAGGCTGGCCCACGCTGCCCGGGTTGATCAGCCACTCGCCCTCGGCGAGCTCCAGGCCCTCGCCCGCGGCTCGGGTCTGGCCCGCGGCCGGCTCCCCAGGAAAGCGGGAGAAGGACAGCGCCACGTGCGAGTGCCCGATCAGGCACGCCCGATGCTGCTGACTGTCCAGGCACAGCTCGGCCTGAAGGTCTGAGAGCACGTACTCCCAGACCGGGTCTCGCGGGCTGGCGTGATAGAGCCCCACCTGCTCGTCGGTCCGCGAGGGCTGCAAACCCTCGAGGTAGCTCCGCGTCTGCGGCGTGATCGTCTCCTGAGTCCACCGGGCCGCCAGCGCGGCTCCCCGAGAGAACATCTCGAGGGGCAGAGCGCCGGTGACCACCAGGTCATGGTTGCCCGCCAAGCAGATCGCGGCGTGCTCCCGGGCCAGCTCGACGCAGACGTCGGGGTCCGCGCCGTAGCCGACCAGGTCGCCCAGGCACCACATCTCCTGGCAGTCGGAGGCCTCGATGGCTTCCAGCACGGACTCAAAGGCCTGCCGGTTGCCGTGGATATCGGACACGATCGCTATCTGCATGTGTGGGGCTACAGTCTCGCGGGCATGGGCTCAGCACGCATTCGCCCCCTGGCTTCAGTCCTGTCCGCGCTGGCCGCGGCGGAGGCCGGGGTACGGCTGCTGTCACCGCGCCGCCCCCTGATTTCACCCGCTCCGGTCGCCGCCGGTGACTACTTCGAGCCGGGCCAGATCGACCGCGGGACTCGATTCGCCCGGCCCCAGCTCCGGCTCGCGCTGGCCGGGCAGGCCATCCGGCTCGGCCTGCTGGGGGCCGAGGTGGTCAGGTCGCGGAAACGACCCCAGCGTGGCGGGGGAGTCACCGGCGACGTCCTGGCGGCCGGCCGGCAGATCGCGGCACTTTCGGCCGGGACGCTGCCGCTGTCAATAGTTTCCCGCCGACGGGCCATGGCCGTGGGCCTGGATACGCAGTCCTGGCGCGGCTGGGCGGCTGACACGGCCAAGGCCACGACGATCGCAGGCGCGCTGTCATTGGGCGGCTGGGCGGGACTCTCGGCCCTGGTTCGCCGCTATCCGCGGGGCTGGTGGCTTCCCGCGGCGGCCGGGTCGGTGGCTGCCGGCGGCCTGTTCGGGGCGCTCGCCCCGGTGCTCCTGGACCCGCTCTTCAACGACTTCCAGGCCCTGCCGGAAGGTCAGACCCGGGCCGACGTGCTGGAGCTCGCGGGCCGAGCGGGCGTCCGGGTGGGGGAGGTGTATTCGGTCGATGCAAGCCGGCGGACGAGCGGGGCCAACGCGTACGTCAACGGCTTGGGACCGACCAAGCGGGTGGTCCTGTACGACACCCTGCTCGACCGCTACAGCCCCGGTGAGATCTCAGTTGTGGTGGCCCACGAGCTCTCACACGTCCGCCACCGAGACGTGCCCAGGGCCCTGGCCTTCTCGGCGATCGTGGCCGGCCCGGTCGCTCTGGCGGTGGCCCAGCTGAGCCGCGAGCTGTCCCCGGGCCGGCGCCGTCCGCCGGCCGTCCCGGCGCTGGCGCTGGCCTTCTCGCTTGTCGCGGGGCCGATGGGCATAATCGCCGGCCGCCTGTCCCGAGCGATCGAGCGGCGGGCCGATTCCGACTCACTCGAGCTGGCCGGCGATCCCGACGCGTTCATCTCCTTCCAGCGCGCGGTGGCACTCCAGAACGTGGCCGACGTCAGGCCGCCGTGCTGGGTGCGCCGGCTGCTGGCCTCCCATCCTCCGACGCTGGAGCGGATCGGGGCCGCCGTCGCCTTCCGAGACCTGCCCGCCTCCCGGTAGGCGGGCGGGGGAGCCCTACTCAGATCCGGTGTCGGATTCGGGCTGGGGCGGGGGCGAGCCGCCGTACTCGGGCAGGTTCTTGATCCCCTCGCGGGTCTCCCACTTGGAGTAGTTGTCCCGCATCGCGTCGATCAGCTCCCGCATGAATCGGGCGGACAGGTTGATCCGCGAGACGACCACGCCCGGCACCTCCTCGTCCTCGACCTCGTGGTCCACCCGGGCGAAGGTGATCGTGAACTCGTAGTCGGAGTGGCTGACGTTGGCGAAGTTCGCGTAGGAGCCGGCCATGATCTCCGGCGAGAAGTGGATATTGATCCGGCGCTCGTTCTGGTCTTGATCGTCCATACGGACGTAGTATCCCACCGTGCGGATCATCGTCGTTGCGGTGGGTCGGCTGCGTCCGCCGTTCGCCGACGACGTGGCGCACTACCAGAAGCTCCTGAGCCGTCACGCGCGGGTCGAGTCGATTGAGGTCCGCGAGGGCGAGCAGGTGGGCCGCCGGCTGCCGGAGCGGGCGTTCGTCTGCCTGCTGGACCCGGACGGCCAGGCCATGGACTCGATCGCCTTCAGCACCTTCATCGAGGCCCGCCGCCGGGAGGGTCGGGACCTGTGCTTCGTCGTCGGCGGGCCCTTCGGGCTGGAGCTCTCCGAGGCCGACCATCGCCTGTCCTTGGGTCCGATCACCCTCCCACATCAATTGGCTCGGGTGGTGCTGCTGGAGCAGCTCTACCGAGCCCACAAGATCATCGCCGGCGAGCCATATCACTACTGAGACGGTGATGGCCCCCTCGGTGATGGCTGCCATGACATCCTCGCAGGCGTGAACGCGTTCACCGGTCCGCTCGCTGACCTCCAGGCCCAGGTGCGGGTCGCCGCGCTCGCCGTGAGCGACGGCGCCTCCCACGAACTCCCGGCCCAGCTGAGAGTCGAGCGCTCCCGTCGGGAGGGCCAGGGCGACTACTCGACCAACGCGGCGATGCTGATGGCGCCGATCCTGGGGAGCAATCCCCGGGAGGTGGCCGACCGGATCGGCCAGGAGCTCTCCGGGCTCCTCGGCGACGCCCTTGAGCGAGTCGACGTGGCCGGGCCGGGCTTTCTGAACCTGTTCCTGTCAGACGACTGGCACCGCCACGCGCTGGCCGAGGTGCTGGGTGCCGGGGAGGGTTTCGGCTCAGGGGGAGCCGATCCGGTTGAGCGGGTCATCATCGAGTTCGTCTCCGCCAACCCGACCGGCCCACTGGTCGCGGCCAGCGGCCGCCACGCCGCCTACGGCGACGCCCTGGCCCGGATCCTGGAGCACCTGGGCCACGAGGTATGGCGCGAGTACTACTTCAATGACGCCGGCGGTCAGATCCGGCTGCTGGGGGAGTCGGTTCGGGCCCGGGCCCGAGGTGAGGATGTGCCGGAGGGCGGCTACCAGGGCGACTACATCCGCGACCTGGCCGAGCAGCTCCCGGGCTCCGCTGAGGGCGAGCCCGATGAGCTTGCTCGGGCCGCCGTCGAGATCCTGCTGGGCCGGATCCAGGGCACGCTCGAGCGATACGGCGTGAGCTTTGACCGCTATTTCAGCGAGCGGGATCTCCACGCCGGATCCCCCAGCGCGGTCGATCGGGCGCTGGCCGAGCTGGAGGAGGCCGGGCACACCTACCGGTCCGAGGGCGCCCTGTGGCTGCGCACCACGACCTTTGGTGATGACAAGGATCGGGTTGTCATACGCTCGAACGGCGAGCCCACCTACCTGGCCGGCGACGTCGCCTACCTGCAGAACAAGCGCGCGCGCGGGTTCGAGCGCCAGCTGATGCCGGTCGGCTCAGACCACCACGCCTACGCCCGGGAGCTGAAGGCGGCCATGGCCGCGCTCGGCGGGGATCCCGAGACGGTGGAGGTACCGCTGCTTCAGTTCGTCCACCTCGTTCACGGCGATGCCGTGGCGGCGATGTCCAAGCGGGCCGGATCGTTCGTGATGCTCGACGAACTGCTGGACGCGATCGGGGTTGACGCCACCCGCTTCTTCATGCTCCGGAGCTCACACGACCGGACGCTGGAGCTGGATCTGGCGCTGGCGGCCAAGCAATCATCCGAGAACCCGGTCTACTACGTCCAGTACGCCCACGCCAGGATCGACTCGCTGTTGCAGAAGGCCACGCCGGCCAGGGTGGGGGCGGCGGTGGCCGCTGGTGCCGACTGGGGCTCGAGCCCCCTCGAGAGCTCGGAGCGGGAGCTGATCAAGCGGATCGTGGCCTTTCCGGAGGAGGTGGCCGAGGCGGCCGAGCGCCGAGGGCCGCACCGGATCGTGTCCTACTCCCTGGACCTCGCGCGCGACTTCACCTCGTTCTATGAGAAGTGCCGCGTGGTGGGCGCCGAGCCTGAGGCGGTCGAGTCCTTTCGCCTCGCGCTTTCGGTGGCCGCTCAGCAGACGATCGCGACTTCGTTGGGCCTCCTGGGCGTCAGCGCGCCGGAGTCGATGTGAGGCTCAGCCGCCGTAGTGGCGAAGCTCGTCGTCGAGCCGCTGGGCCTCGCCAGGGCTGAGGGCGACCGCGGGGCTGAGGGCGGCTCCCGACGCGCTTCCTCGGGCCGCCGTCCGGCGCCGCCAGCGGGGGAGGGTGAAGGCCAGGGTCGCCACACCGATGGCGACGAGCACCGGCGGGAGGACGTAGAGCAGGAGGGAGAAACCGCGAGCCGGGGGCTTGCCCAGGACCGACGGTCCGTACTGAGCCACGAGCTCGCGCTCGATCTGGGCCTTGGTCTCGCCCCGGTGGATCAGCATCAGGATGTACGCCCGCTCGGAGTCGGCCTGGGGTGACTGGGCCACCGCGAGCGGTTCGTGGCAGACGACGCACATGACGTCCGCCTCAATATCGGTCAGCGAGGCTCTGATCGTGACGGCCAGCGCGCCGGCGGGCAGCGCCAGGGCGGTCGTCACGGCCAGCAGGGCCGCCAGCGGCCGACGCGCCCTCACGAGTGCTGCGCGAGGATCGGGGGCAGGACCTGCGCCAACCACGTGTTGTTGAGCTGGTAGCGCCGCACGGCGGCCACCCGGCCCTGGCGGTCGATCACGAACGTCTCGGGGATGCCCTTGGACCCGAAGGAGCTAGCGAAGCTCCCGGAGACGTCTCGGACGACGGGATAGGTGATGTGGTTCTGACGGACGAACGTCTCCGCATCGCTGGAGTTGTCCAGATAGGTCACTCCCAGAACGGTCCCGTCGTGAGCGTGGAGGACGTGCTCCTCCCGCTCCAGGATCGCGGCCTCGGCCACGCAGGGCCCGCACCAGGAGGCGAAGATGTTCATCACGATGACCTTGCCGCGCATGTCGCGAAGACTCTCCCGGGCCGCCGAGTCCAGCTCGGGCAGTGCCACGCTGTAGCTGGGGGCAGGCGGCCTGTGTCCGTGGGCGATCTGTGAGTCGATCGAGGTGTTCTCACCCTGGTTGTTGACGCCGAAGGCCAGCAGGGTCAGGAGAGCGGCCGCTGCGGCCAGGGCAATACCGGGAATCAGGAACCGGCGCATGGCCCACCTAGGGTAATACCGCGGCGACTCCGGCCAGCCGGCTCGCCAGCCAGGTGGGCTGAGTGTTAGTGGCCGCCGCCGGCGTTGGGGTTGGTGCCGTGGGAAGTGGTGCTGACGCCGCCGGCGTTGGGGTTGGTGCCGTGGGAGGCGGTGCTGACGCCGCCGGCGTTGGGGTTGGTGCCGTGGGAGGTGGTGCTGACACCGCCGGCATTGGGGTTGGTGCCGTGGGAGGTGGTGCTGACACCGCCGGCGTTGGGGTTGCTGCCCTTAGCGTTTCGGTTGCTGCCGTGGGCGTTGCTATTCCCACCACCCGCGTTCGGGTTCCCGCCCTTCGCGTTCGGATTGGCCCCCTTGGCATTGGGGTTGCCACCGTGGGCGTTGGGTCTCGTTCCGCCCGCATTGCGGGAACCGCCGCCTGTGCCACCGGCGGCATTGGGGTTGCCGCCGTGGGCGTTGGGGTTCGTCCCGCCCGCGTTCGCGTTCGTTCCGCTCGCGCCCTGCTTATGGGTGATAGACGTGACGCCCGCGCGGTGGTCATGAGAGCCGGTGGCGGCTGTTGCACCCGGGCGACCGCGATTTTGGAGCGCGCCGTGACCTGCGGCGCCGCGGCCGGCGTGGCCCGAGGCGCTGATGGAGTGGCCGACCGCCGTGAGCGGTCCGCCCGCTCCGGACTGATGGGTGGCGTCCTGGAGCAGGTGCGCCTTCACGGGCCGGCCCCCCGAATGGGTCACGACCTCAACGGCGCCCACAGCGCCCACGGTCGCTGTGGCCACGATCGCGATCCCCGTCGCCACGCTCTTGGCCGACAGGGCCAGGCCAAGCGACTTCCCACCCGCGCTGGCCAGCAATCCGCCGCCACTGGCCCCGTGATGGGCCGCGCCCGTGATCTGTTGCAGCAGACCGGACGCGGCGGCGGCCGGGAGCACGGGGGAGAGGGCGAGGAGAGCCGACCGCCGCTCCGGGATCGCCCCGGCAAAGGCGTGGCAGCCTGCACAGTCGCGTAGGTGGGCGCGGACGCGCCGCCCCCGCAGGGCGCGTTTGTCGCCGTCGGAGACGATCCGCTGAATCTCGTCACACGCCATGGCTCGCCCCGCTGCGAACTCCTGGAGAGTCTGCCGAGCCTCGAACACCGATTGCTTCGCCGCCCCGACTGAGATCCCGAGCGCCTGAGCCAGCTCCTCGTGGGACAGGCCGCTGAGCTCCCGCATCACGAGCGCCCCCCGCTGGCGCTCCGGCAGAGCCTGCATATCCGACACCAGTAGGGCCAGCCGAGCGCGCTCCTCGGCCGAGGCCTCGACGGACTGAGCGGTGTCCGCAAATGTCTCTGGCAGCTCGTCGGCCACGCGCCGCCGGCGCACCAGCGAGATCGCTTCGTTGTGGGCTATGCGGTACAGCCAGGGGCGCAGCGGGGCGTCCCGCTGGCCGCGCCGCAAGGCGCCGAGGGCCGCGATGAAGGTGGACTGGAGGACGTCCTGGGCGTCCGCCTCGTGCCGGACTATCGAATGGCAGTACCGATACAGCTGCTGGTGGTAGCGCGAGTACAGGGCGCTGAAGGCGCGGTCGTCTCCCTGTCCCACGTGTCGGGCCAACCGCTCGTCGGTGAGCAGACTCGCCGGTACTGGGACCGCCAAAGCTCGACCGGCTGGGGGTACCGCCGTGCGGATTTCCACTGGACACATGTCGACCACGCTCGGGCCCTGAAAAAGTCAGGGTCCACAACCATAAACAACAAAGCTGCGTCCACAAAGGCCTGACTTTCCGCGGTCGGTGACGTTCTGGCTGCTGAGACCGTCGATCACGCAGACCCGCGCGGGCCAGGTCTCAGGCCCCGCCCTAACGGTTTCCGATCCAGAAGCTCACGGCCGGGGCCCACTCTCTGGGCCCCGGGCTTGAGCTGGTCCTTGAAGTCCGCCTTGATCTCTGGTCGACGGCCGTGACGTTCCGCGGTGACGGCGAGTCATGTCACGTGGATCCGTGGACCGATGAGGAGTCGCAGCGCTCGGGTTCTAAGGAGACAGGAGAACGCAGCGATGCCCGATCCGACCGCCGACATGATCCACGACCGCCCGTCTGACGTAGGGGATCGCAGCATGATGGTGATTGCCCACCCGACGAGCCGCGCGCTCGGAGCCCGGCAACGAAGCCAGCTCCGGTCAGGCCTTGTCACAGCGGCGGTCCTGTCCTCGGCGCAGGGAGGCTCGTGGTTGGTCCGGACGCGCCTCGGACAAATCGACGGGTTCCTATCTGATGTCACGAAGCCGAACAGCAGGGTCTTGACGATCGAGGCCGGCCACGTGGGCTGCCCCGCGCTGACCCCTGAGGTGGTCGCGCGGGGCAGCCCGACTTCCTAGGCCGCGCTCGGCGCCGACTCGGCGGGCGCGCCGAGGTCGCTGTTCTCCGGAACGAACTTGCTGGCCATGAAGCTCGCTCCCTGCGGATCGGCGATCACGGTCATCCTGACCCACGGAGCGTCGAACGGCGGGACGATCACCGTGCCGCCGAGCTCCGCCGCCCTCGCCGCTGTGGCATCCGCGTCATCGGTGCCGAAGGTGACGCTCCAGTGCGCGGGCACGTCGCCCTGGTCGGCGGTGATCGGGTTCACCGCAGCGACGACGTCCTCGAAGCCCTTCTGCGCGCCGGTTTCCTCCATCCGCTGCCGGAGGCCCGGGGTCCGCTCCTCCAGGTAGTCGCCGTAGCCAGGCAGCGTCCACGCGGTGAACGCCTCACCGACATCGAGCGTCTCCCACCCGAAGACGGCGCCGTAGAAGGCCTTGGCCCCCTCGACGTCTCGGGTGTTGAGGCCGTTGAAGTTGAGCGCGCCTGCCTCGTTGACGATCCGGGCGCCCTTGTGATCTCCGGCCTGCCAGATGCAGAACACCGCTCCCTCGGGGTCCGCGCAGGTCGCCATCCGCCCCGCGCTCATGACGTCAAACGGGTCGGCGAGGACACGCCCGCCGGCCGCGCGGACTTTCGCGGCGGTGTCATCGGCGTTCTCGACGGCGATGTAGGTGTTCCAAACCGCTCTTGGCGGCGCGCCCTCAGGCTGCGAGCTGATGGCGGCGACGTCGCCGCCGCGCAGGCGCCCTATGTAGTACTTGGCGCCCGAACCGTCGGGCATGACGTTTTCGAGGTCCCAGCCGAACAGCCCGGCATAGAAGATGGCGGCGGCATCCGGGTCGGGCTGACTCGTGTCCACCCAGCACGGGACTCCGGGCAGGTACTCCTCGCGGTCAAGCATTGTTGCTCCCTTCTCGTCGTTGACGTTCGGTTGCAGCCTAGGGACCATTTAGGTCAGGATCTGTCCTAAATGATCCCGACCATGAACGATCGATGACCGAGACCGCGAGCAGACTTCTCGAACTGCTGTCGCTGCTGCAGGCGCGCCGCGACTGGCCGGGGACCGAGCTGGCCGAGCGCCTTGGTGTGTCGGGGCGAACGATCAGGCGCGACATCGAGCGGCTGCGCCAGCTCGGGTACCCGGTCGAGTCACTGACGGGCCCTGCGGGCGGCTATCAGCTGCAGGCCGGAACGGCGATGCCACCGCTGCTGCTCGACGACGAGGAGGCAATCGCCATCGCGGTCGGTCTTCGCACCGCAGCCCGCGCATCCGTGGCGGGCATTGAGGAGACGGCCGTCCGCGCGCTCGTCAAGCTGGAGCAGATCCTGCCCGCCCACCTCCGTCGCCGCGTCAGCGCGCTCGCCGCGACAACCGTGACGCTCCCGGCGCCGGGACCCACCGTCGACCCGCAGCATTTGACCGTGATCGCGGCGGCCTGCCGTGACCGCGAGCGCCTGCGCTTCGCCTACCGCAGCCGCGACCGGACCGACACCCGCCGAGAGGTCGAGCCCCACTCACTCGTCAACCGCAGCCAGCGGTGGTACCTCCTCGCGTGGGATTGTGGCCGCGAGGATTGGCGAACGTTCCGCGTCGACAGGTTGAGCAGGCCCGCCTCCACGGGCGTTCGCTTTACCCCGCACCGGCTGCCGGCGAAGGACGCAGCCGCTTTCGTCGAGCGGAGCATCACCGCGGCGCCCAGCAGGTTCGAGGCAAGAGTCACGCTGCACGCCTCGGCTGAGGAAATGACTCGCCGCGTCCCGGCGCACTGGGGCGCGATCACCCCGCTGGGCCAAAACACGTGCGAGTACAGGACCGGCGACGACGACCTCAGGTGGCTTGCCCTGAGAGTTGCGATGCTCGGCGTGGACTTTGAGGTGCACGAGCCCGTCGAACTCGTGGACGAGCTCCGGGCGCTGACCGTGCGTCTGGAGCGCGCAGCCGGCTAATCCCAAACGTCTTGTTGGCCGGCGTCCGCGGAGAGGGGCGCGCTCCGTCGCAACTTTTTCGTAGGGGGCTCGTTCCTGGGCCTAGTGCATTCAGGGACGACAGTGATGGAGCGGACCGTCAAAGTGATTTTGAATCTGTTCTCCGTCCACATCGGACGGGCGGCGATATCCGGGGCGCTGCTGAGCGTCCTGGCCGCTGTCTCGCCCCCGACCGCGACGGCGCCTGCGCGGCCGCTGAGTTCGGTTCAGCGGCACTACCTCTCAGTGGCCGAGCACGGAGTCAGTCAGACGTCCCACTGGAGGAACGCGAGCCGCCGCTGGTACAACGCGGTGCTCGACGATCGGAGCACGTTTCCCCTGGCCCCGATCTGGGACGTCTTTCCCCTCTGGAAGTCGGTCAGCGACATCGCGCTGGCCGCCCCCAGCCGGGCTCACCGCCAGGCCGTCGTCCGCTTTGCCGGCTTCGCGGAGTCCTACTGGGATCCGCGGCTCAGACCGGGCCCCGGCTACATCCCTTACCCGAACAGCAGTCAAGTCGTGGCCCGCATCAATACGAAGGCCTACTTCGATGACAACGGCTGGTGGGGCCTGGCCTTCTTGGATGCTTACAGAGCGGTGCCAAAGCGGCGTTACCTCCGGGACGCTGAGAAAGCCTTCGGGTTCATCGCTCGCTTCGGCTGGGACAGGGATGGGGGAGGAATCTGGTGGAACAATCAGCACCCCTGGCTCTCGGGCGAGGCGCTGGCCGCGGCCACGGATCTGTCCGCCCGCCTCTACCGGTTCACCCGGCGCAGCTTCTACTTGGAGTGGGCGGTGAAGCTGATCGCCTGGGCCAACCATCACGTGCTCAAATGGGACGGCAGCTACGCGCGAAAGATCCCCCACTCGGCGACGATGTCTCATGCCGGCGAGGGTTCGATGCTGTCAGGACTTACCGCCCTATGCGAGACGGGCGTCTCGGTTCCGAGCGCTGTGTATGTCGGCATTCCGGCGAACAGGTTTGACCCGGATGGCACCAGCGACATGCTCCCTTCCGACCCGAGCTCATGGTGTTCCTGGGCCGAGGCACTGGCCACCAAGACCGACCTCGGCGTTCCCTCCAAGGGATACGAACGGGTGGATCACATCGTTCCCCTCAACGACAACCCGCAGACCGATGCCGTCTATGTCCGCGGTCTCCTCGACCTCTACCAGCACGACCACAACCACCTCTGGTACGACACCGCCGTCAACAGCGCGACGAGGATCCTTCACAATTCACGCGGCCACCGCGGGCTCTTCCTCCGCGCCTGGAACGGCGCCCACCAGATCCTCGGCTCCAAGCAGGGCATGCTTCGGACCCAGGCCGCGAGCGTCAGCGTCTTCGCCGCGTTGGCTCTCATCCCACCGCCTTAGCCAGGGTCTCAGACCAAGCGTTCTGAGGGTTAGAATCGCCTCCGTCCCTGGGTTCCACGGGGCAGCGCGGACGTAGCTCAGTTGGTAGAGCGTCGGCTTCCCAAGCCGAAGGTCGCGGGTTCGAGCCCCGTCGTCCGCTTAGAGGAAAGGCCTGGTACTTTGGGCTGTCGGTGGTGAATCGCCATTCACCCGATTTGGCGCGCAGCCAGATGGGTCTAGCCCCAGCCACGCCGGACGATCACATCGGCGAAGGCCTAGTCGTCCAGGTGCGGAGCCCCGCTTGCCACGGCAGCGCTCGCCGCGCTCCCGCTGCCGCGGAGAACGAAGACCCGGAGCGGCTTCGCCCGTCCCTTGAGCTGAAGCTCGCGTTCCTCAAGCCCCTCCGGTGCTTCTCCGGCCGCCTGCCAGCTCGCCGTGCTGATCAGCGCCTCGCCGGCAGCCGCCGACGAGCTCAGACGTGCCGTGACGTTCACTCCGTCGCCAATTGTCCGCACGTCAGCGATGCCTTCGTCGGCGCCCATCGTGGTCCCGATGTGCACGAGCCCGGTGTGCACGCCGACGCCGAACTGCAGGTCGCCGGCCGCTGCAGGGTCGAGCGCGACGATGCGCCGCGCGGCGTCGATTGCCATTGCCGCATGACGCTCGCCGACGAACCCGGGCGGGTAGACGCCGACCACTTCGTCGCCGACGACATCGATCAAGAATCCGTTCGTCTCCACGAGCTGGTGCGTGATCGCAGCGTAGAAGGCGTTCATTCGCCGGTGCATCTCGGTCGGGCTGACGCGCTCGGCGAGCGTCGTCGAGCCACGTACGTCGGTGAACACCATCGACAGAGTCACCTCCGCGCCGCCCGGATGCGCGCGGATGAAATGGTCGCACGCGCTGCAGAAGCGCGGGTTGCGGTTGGAGGGTTGCTTGCCCCGAAGCCGCATGACCGCGCCGCCGGGGCCGCGGAACGGCGCAAGGCAGAGCTTGCAGCGAGGCGGCGACGGCAACCGCTTGTGCAGACGGTGCTGCTTCAGCAGGTCGGGATGTCCCACCCCGAAGACCGTGGACCAGACCTCTTCGTTGGCCATGCCTCCTCCTTCTCTCTACTTCGCGATTTCGCCTGGCGGGGACGCGACCTGCTCGACGGCCGCGAGTACCGCCTTGCGCATCACTTCCGCCAGGACAGGGATGAAGTTGCCCTGTTCTGTATCCGTGAGCCAGGGATCCATCGTGGTCGAGATGAGGAACCCGATCGGCGTGTCGGGTGAACCGGTGACGCCGAGCCTGCGTTTGAAGTCGTCCACCATTGTCCGGCCGTAAACCTCGGGATCCGCGCTTGACGAGGTCACGAACATCTTCGTCTCGGGGATTCGCTTGGGATCAGCGCCGAGGCTGAGTTGCTTGAAAACTGCGTCATTGAGCTGGTTCAGCTTCCCGACGTCCTGGTTCCGCTTACCACCGATGAGGAAGTTGAACGCGTAACTGACGATGTTCTGGTCTGAGCCGAGCTCGCGGAAGAGCTTCATCGTGTTCTGGTCGGCGAGGATCTCGTCGTTCGTCCGGTCGACGATCTCCTTCTTGATCCTGAGGAGTTCTTTCTGCACAGCCGGCTGCGGATCACCGCGCCGGACGGCAGGCAACCGTTGAATCGCCTCGATCACGAACGGGTCGCTCGGATTCGGAAGGGTGACCAGCGCCGCATACAGTCGCGTTGAGTTGAACAGCGTGCGGCCGAGGATCTTCCCGTAGCCGCTCTGATTCGGCCGGATCACGCGATGGCTCAGGTAGACCGCGGCCGCGGCGGCGCCCGGCTTCGAGCCCTCGATGCCGTAGATACCGACGGTCGGGTCGACGCCCCCGTGGTAGACGATTGGCGCCAGAAACGAAACGAGGTTACGCATCGCAGAGTTGCGGTAGCACAGCCCGCCGGCCGGATACGGTACGTAGCCGCCTTTGTGCGGATCAACCGTGATCGAATCGGCGGATCCGAACGCCTGGTACTGCTTCTCGACGTATTTGCTCATCGTCATCGCCGGCGTGTATTGTCGGGTGGCCTTCCCCCCCTCAGGCCGCACAACATCCGAGGGATCCGGCCTCAGGATGGACGCGAAGTAACCCCCCCACGCTGCGTCGACGTGGATCGGAAAGTCCATGCCCGAGCGGCGGTAGTCCTCGCGCACCGCGACGATGTCGCTGAGCGGGTCGACGGCGCTTTCCTCGGTGCTACCGACGACCGCGACGACTTGGATCACGGGCACCTTGTCGTTGAGGCATTTGTCGAGCGCCCCACGGAGCAGGTCGATGTCCATTCGCGCGTCGAGGTCGACCGGGATGTCGATCAGCTGAGTCGATCCGATCCCCAGCAGCGCAGCGCCTTTCGGCCACGAGTAGTGCCTCGTGCCAGGCACGACCACGACGCCGGAGGAACGCCCGTCAGATACCGGCGGCTCAGCTCCAGTAGCCCGAGGCTTTGGACGGAGTAGTCCTCGAGGACCGCATCGAGCACGTCTGAACCGATGCCGTACTCGTCCTCCAGTCGCGCCGGGTAGGCGAGAATCTCGTCGACGCCGAGGTTGAGCTTGGCCCAGGCGTCGAGGTCGACAAGCCTCGCCGACGTGCCGTTGGGAAGGCGTGTCGTCAGTCCCTTAGCCGCCTTCAGGCGGCTGTCGCCCTCGAGCGCCGCCGCGAGCGACACCGAGAAGTACTTCAGGTTCCGCGCCGCCCACATCGACTCGATGTTCGCGACGCTCCCGTCGCACGTGATGTGGCCCCACGGCGTAACACCCGAGGTGGGATCCTCCCCGCCCGGTGGCACCTCGTAGCCGAGCATGGTGCACAAGTCGTTCCCGACCCAGATCTCGAGCGCCGTGGTCACCGGCGACGCCTCGGCGGCGACGTTGTTCTGGTTGTTGAGCACCGCCGCGAGATAGCCGAGGACCGCCGGGAGCGTCGTGTCCCAGAGCATGTGGGCCTGGTAGCGGTAGCTGTAGAACGGCACCGAGCCACTCAGGCGCCCAACGAGCATGTCGAGCTCGGCCTCGAGCGCCGTGACGCTAGCCCGGTACGCTGGCGTTGACTTGATCTCCTCGGTCACCCACGGCGGATCGGAGGGCATGTAGGCGGTCCGGACGGCGGCCTGCGCCTTGACGGCGCGGTCGGCGAGTCGACGCAGGAGGTCGCCATTCTCCCCCTTCGGGCCGAGAAACCAGGCCGCGAGCGAGTTGGTCCCGGTGGTGACGTCGAGCCGAAGCGCCTCGTCGGTGGCGAGCTGACGGTCGAGTTCAGCGACGAAGCGCGGATCGTGGGTTCCTGGGTGCCCGCTCGACGTCACGTCTGGCACGGGTCCTTTGCGTTTGTGACCTTCGTGCTGAACCAGAGGCTACGGTCGATCTGGAGTGGATAGGCAGAAGGGGCCGGGGGCGCCGGCTCCTGTCCGCAGTACCGCACCTTGTAGTTCTCGTCCAGGAACGGCGAGGAGCAATAGACCGGCGTCGCGGGCATATCGGGGAAGTTCACGTGTACGCCTGCCTCGAGGAGTGGCGTCGGCAGCCACTGCGGCGCCTTCACGAGCGTCACGACCTCGTCGAAGTCCGGCTCCCGGGTCTGGTAGTGACCCATATGCGCCTCGGTGCCGGCTCCGAAGAGGAGGTATGTCAGCGACTCCGGATAGTTCTGTTGGAGGTCGAAGTGTCGAAAGGCAACGACCCGCTCAACTGTTAGCGGCGTGTCGGCGACGATCGGCTTGACATCCTTCCAGGGCCACTCCTTGTAGTGGTGCTTGACGGGGATGCCCGCCCAGATCGACGCCTGGAAGGTCGTGCGTGCCCCGGTCGCGAGCTCCGGGATCGTCATCAGATCGGTCTCCGACGTTGCCGAGGAAGTAGGTCTCGTCGGGATGCTGTCTCCGGTCAGCCTCCCACTTTTTCGCTGCCTCAGCAGTCAGGGAGGCGCGCAGTACGAACTCAAACTCGTGCTCCTCCATGTGGAGCATTGTCAGATGCCAAAGGAAAAGGGTCGCCCTGCCCATCATGACAAAGGCGTGCTGGCTCTTTGTGTACGGGATCCCCCCCGACGCATCCGCCCCGTGCATATCTTCCACCGGCCGCTCCTTCCTAGTTGCCCCAGCGATCGAGTGGGACGATCCTACTCCGATCATGCTCGCATTGAAAGGTGTGAGACGGCTGCTCTAAGAGGAAAGCGATATCGGGGGTTCGCGCGATCATGGATCCGTGAACGATTCCTCGGAAGAGCCATGGTCTCCAGCGAAAGCGCCGTACGCGATCGCCGTCTCACGCCTTGGGGTGCTGTCAGAGCGACGGCGTAGGTTCCCTCAAGTCCCGCAAGACGATGAAGGAGGCCTACGCCGTGAGACGCACCGTACCGCCGTCGGCGGAGATACAAGCCGAGATCGACAGGTTGCTTGGGAAGGGCATGGTCGATGACCCGCAGAAGATGCTCGGGGACCTCGCGAGGCTGGGTGCCCGGTTGATCAGCGGGCGGTCGAGGAGGAGTTCGATGGCTGGTTGGGTCGCGCTCGCTACGAGCGTCGCCCCGAGCGCGAGCGCGGCCTGAAGAACTACGAGGCGGGGCTGCGCACGTCGGTCTCCGTACTCCGCGGACCGCGTCGCCTACCTGCGGTGAACTACGGAGCGGAGTCGCGGGCCTCGGCGGATGCCTGGCGCTCCCGAGTGGCCGATTCTTAGTTCATGTCGCCTACGGTCCAACCGCTCTTCCGGGCCCAACGGAGGTTTGCGAGCACGCATTCGGCGGCGCCGGGTAGAAAGCGGTGCTCGGAAACTGGAGTTTTCTTCTACCGCGAACGCGATTTGCGCGTGGACCGGTGGCTCGTGAACGCCCAGGGGCGCGTCCTAGTGAGGAGCACTTCCGCAAGCACGATTGATGGATGAGGCCAAGGAGAGAACGATGGATTACGACAACGACAACAGTGATCGCGACCCAGAGCAGGTCAACCCAGCTGCGAGCAGGACAAGCAAGATCGCGCTCGCGGCGCTGAGTAGTGCCGCCGTGGTCCTAGTGCTGGTCGGCCTCGACGTGGCGCTGGTCGGCGGCGCGCAGGCAACGCCCCCGCGCCCGGTCGTGCAGGTGGTGAAGATGAAGGTGTCGGGCACTACGGCTGTTCAGCCGGTTGTCTATCTAACCGTGTCGGCCGGGCTCAAGCCCGGTGCCGACGGGAAGCTGCACGACGCGTTCAGCATCACTAACTTCGAGGTGCACGCCGATCAGCCCATGAAGCTGGTCATCAACAACACTGACAGCGGCCCGCACAGCATCACCGCGCCGGCTGCTGATGTGAACATCATCGTCCGGCCTGGCACACACACCTACACGCTGCTCGTCCGCAAGACCGGCCGGTTCCTTTGGTACTGCAGCCAGCCGTGTGATCCCTTCTCGATGTCGCACCTGGGGTACATGCGGGGCTACATCACCGCGATCTGACGGCACAGCCTTGAAACGCCGGACCGCACAATGACCATCACGGAGCCTCAGGCGATACGGATCCGCTGGATTGGCCAGATCACCCCTCGGCGCGATCTGGTTGACCGACGGCGGACTGCAGTTCCAACCGGCCATGTTCGGTGCTGGCGTGATCCTTCCAAACGCGTCCGGTCAGCCGGGAATCGTGGCCTCCCCGGTGACGATGTAAGGACGCTGGCGAGGCCCTGAACTGCGGTCATGTCTTTCAGATTCAACCGTGCAGCTGGTAGGTGGACACTGGCGGCCGTGTTTGTCGTGCTGCTAGCGCTCGCCGTTCTAGCGGCGACTGCTGCCACTCAGACGCGCGGCTCGGTCCTGAAGCAACTCCAGACGCCGGCCTTGCAGGTCCACCAGAGTGCCGGTCCTGGCCCGGTCGCGGCGTCGTTGACCACCGCGTCGTGTCGGGCACAGTTGGGGATCACGCCAAATCGGGCGAGTGTGCGTGATCGGGTTGTTCTGACGTTGTTAGAGAACGGTCATCCGCTATCGGGCGCGCGGGTGACAGTGGCCTACTCGATGCCGTCGATGAATATGCCGAACGTGTTCGTAGGCTCGCTGCCGCAAACCGCCGACGGTAGGTATGGCGCGATTGAGCCTGAATTCGGGATGCCTGGGACGTGGCAGCTGCGCTTCCAGGTCGCGCCGCCTCACTCTGCGCCCTGTACGTTGGCGATCAACGACAGGATGGCCCGCTAGGAGCGAGTTACTTACCTTGCATCTGACTCGCGCAGGCGCCGCGATCGAGGGAGTAGCGGTGTGATGCGCACTGTCTTTTGTCGGTTGCTACCGGCTGGCGTTGGGCGTAGGATCGGTTTTGCGAAGGGGCGTCGCGAGCTCGAAGGAGGCCTTCGGTGGGTATCTTGTCGTCAGCGCTGTTCGCGCGAGTTCGGCACAAGGCGGCCACGGTCACTGCCTTCTCGACCGCTGGGGGCGTCGGGGTCTCTCAAGCTGAGCGGCGGTGGTGCGGCGGTGGACTGCGACGTGACGCGCTAGGCTTGCCCCCGGTTGGTCATTTAGGGGCAAAGTGCGAAAACGTCTGTCAGCGATCTCGTCGTGGACCGTCGGCCTTTCCGCGGCGATTGCCGTGGTGGCTGGCGTCGCGTTCCAAGTCCTCGGTTACCTAGATCTGCGCGTTATCGCCACGATCTTGGCGGCTATTGCGTTGGCGGTCCTGGGCTGGCTCGCGCAGCGGGTCAAACTTGCGAACGACAAGCGGCAGAGCTGGAATGACCGAAGCTTTGTGCTCCAGAATGCGCTTGCCGTTTGGCCGCCCCGCCGCGCCGAAGCTATCGCTGATCGCGCCTTCGATGCGGGCCTGTATCCCATCACGCTCGAAGCCGGCGCTACCGACGTTCCGCGCAGCGACGACGAGGTGGCCCTTCAATCCGGTGAGATCGTGCTGATCGTCGGACCTGCCGGATCCGGCAAATCAGAGTTCGCTCTGGATCTACTCCAGCACCAGGCACCCAACGCCTGGCTGGTCGTTCCCGAGGACGCAGAGGGGCTCGCGTCTCTGCTGTCGCTCGATCCTCCATTCGGCATCGCACCGGACCAATCGGCGGTCCTGCTGCTGGACGGGTGCGAGCGGTTCCTGCCAGCACTGCGGCTCGGACCGCTCGATGATCTGCGCGCGAGGGGCTTATCCGTCGTCGCGACGGTTCGTGAAGACGAGCTCAACAAGCTGCTGCGGTTGGAGAGCGAAACAGGGTACGTCGCGCGACGTTTGGTTGCGCGGGCTCGGACGGTTCATCTGGCGCCCGCCAAGCCGAACGGCGCGAGGTCTTCGCTGGAGAAGCATCCTGCCGGTGATTTGGTCACGGCGCAGTTGAGGCGACGGGGCACGCCGCTGATCGCTGCGCCCGTCAGCTCTGACGTTGGCTCGGCTGAGGAAGCGCCCTTCCTACCCGCGGCCCCGCCTCCGGTGGGTCGGGATTGGGGTGTCCGCGTGCTTGCCGCTGGGGCGCTGGCGCTGGCCGGCGGTTTCGCAGCGGTGTGGCTTGGTGTGGGGCTCACGCAGCCGCCGCCGATCGCGGCGCAGCTTGCCGCCCTCACCAATGCAGCCGACCGGTGCGGCAGCCGCTTCGTCCACGCTCCGGTATCGGCCGACGCGATTTCAAGTGATCGGCCGGTGGTCGTGGTGACACGCGATGCGGGGCGGTGTCACGCGCACAGGGAGTCGGACGAGCTGTCCGTGTTCGTGCCCAGTGCTGGCAGGCTCACTCAGGTCTATGCCTTCCAGCCTGCCGATGGAGTCGGTGGCGAATACGAGTTCAGATGCTCGGGAACAATGACTGGTGACGCGTGTCTGACGAATATCGTGGGCACTAGCACCTACGCCATCACAGGGGCATTCACGAACACCAATACGCTTGTTTCTTATCCGATCGAGATCGTGCGCACGGGCGATCGCTTCAGCGCAGCGCCGCTTCAGCAGCCACCTCCGCCCCGGCACCATCAGAGCGCGGCTGCGACAACGCTGACCGATGGCTCGACATCGGTTGCCGTCATGCCAACGACTGCGTATAGCGTCGTGCAGCCGCTTGCGGGCCAGCCGCCGGTCTACGTCGTCGGAAGGATCAGCAGCGGCTCCTTCGACTCGCCGCGGGCACTCAGGCTCTCGGCATGGTCGCCGACGGTTGGCGGGGCACAGCCGTCGTTCGACCACGAATGCAGGCCGCTCGCGTCGAGTAAGACAGTGGAGATCTCTTTCGTCGGCGGCTCAGGTGACTTCGTCGCGGACCTCGGCAGTCTGCTCGGACGGTACTGGACGCGGATCGCTAAAAACGATGGCGAATCCTGCCCGTGACCCAGCGTGAGTTGACGCCTAGGGCAGGCAAGCAGATGTGCCGAGTAGAGCAACTGACTTCTTCATCGCATCGACCGACGCAGCCCGCTTGGACAGCCAATAAGCGACAGCCTCAGCGTACTGAGCCCTTGCAGCGTCCGCGACGAGCCCGTCGACGGCAATTGCGCGGAGCAACGCAGTCCGGTAGGAGCGCAAGGCTGAGGCCAAATCGCCAGGTGGACGCAGTGTCACGGCCGTGCGGATGCGCTTCAGCAGCTGCATTTCGCGATCGCTAAAGCTGGCCTGATCGGACAGCGTCTCGGGCTTCGGGAGCCGCTTCACGCCTGAGGCCATGGCGCGGCAGCGGGCTTCCAGACTCGCGGCAAACCGCTTGTCAGCTGCACTCAGCTGTGTGAACGGCAGTGTGCCCCCAGTGTTCGTCGCGGTCCTCGCGATCACCACAGCAGTCGCGGAGTGGGGGTGGCTCGTACGGCTTGAAGATGACCCACAGCCGGCAATGCACACGACGAGCACGATCTCGCTGAGGAGTATCTCGGCCCTCACGGTCTTCACGGTCCCAAGCCTAGCCCGGCTGCTGCGAGTGGCTTACACCCGTCAAGCATGCTTTGTGGCCAAGGCAGTCGTTCGGGCGCGCGTCGTTGTCAGGAAGCTGACTATTTCAAGGGGCTTGGCTGTGAAGGTGGCGCCACCGATGTGAGCGCTCGGCGCGATGACCCCGCCGCGGTGTCCTGTGCGTCGTTACTTGCCGGTCGTGCGGTGCGCCGGCGTGCGCACGTACCCGGAGCGTCCTCGCCCACCGCGCCCGCCGCCGCGCGCCGCACCGTGGACCGGCGACGGTGTCCTACGCAGGAGAAGACGCAATGCTCGATCGTGCGTGCCTTCCTCTGTGCGCTCCCTCAAGGCACTCGGAGGAACGGTGCGGAACACGGGGCCACGCACCGGATCCACCACCGCCACCACGACCTTGGAGCTGCTCGGCGTGTAGAACACGATCCCGTCGAGTTCCGGACCGCCGATTACGACCGTTACAAGTTCGCCCGCGTGTGTCGACTCCATCGATCCAGCGTACAGCGCCCAACGCCCGGCCACCGAACAGGCGCTCCCCTCAGACGATGCCTACGTCTTACCAGTCCTAACACCGCGGCTGCCACATAGCCGGCCGCTGGGGATGACCAAGCGGGCAGGCACCACCAGGGAGCCCCGGGTGTACTCATGCCGGGCCGCCCGCGATACGGCCGCTGATCTAGGTCCCGACTTGTTCCCGCGTCGCGGCATACTTCGCGGACCATGTCGTCGGAGGAGCTCGGACCTGCTGCAGGTCCCGCAGTCGGCCCCGCTGCCTCAGCATCGATAGGCCTGGCAGCATCCGACTGGTCGAAGATCCAGCTCCGGCAGCTGCGCGACCGTGCGCTGTGAGCCCCACCAGACCGAGTCGGCGCAGGCCGTCATCCAGTCCGGGGCACGTTGGTGTAGGTCAACGTCGGTATTCCGAAGGACCGGGCCTGGCGGGGGAAGACCGTCCATACCGGCGTCTTCAAGAGCCCTGTCGCCGGTCCCCGCCACCGGGAGATTGTGACGGGAGCGGGGCGGACCCACGGCGGCGACGACGCAAAGACCTGGCGTCGGCCAGGAGCGCGTACGGGCGCGTTTGCGGTGTAAGCCGCGAGTCTGGATTCAATTCCAACGACGGAGGTCAGCATGAGCAACATCGACCAGGATCTGGTCTTGGCCCACTTCATCGTTTCAGACGATGTCGAGCGCTCCCGACGGTTCTATACCGAAGTGCTCGGCGGCAGGCTGGCCTTTTCCGGAGACGTGACCTACGTTGCGCTTTCCAACAGCTGGATCATCATCAATATCGGCGGAGGCCCGACCGACGACAAGCCGGCGGTGACCCTGGAGGCGCCGCGCGATCCCGACCGGGTCAGCAGCTTCCTCAACATCCGGGTCACAGACATCGAGGCCGTGTACGCCGAATGGAGCGCCAGGGGCGCGAACTTCCTGACGCCGCCTAAACAGCACCCATACGAGACCCGCTGTTACATCCGAGATCCCGACGGTCATCTCATCGAAGTGGGGCAGACCACGGACCCAGAGGGTGACTGGGTGCCTGCTCACTGGCCATCGAGCACGCCCGCGGGCGGGTCCGATGAGATGGTGCTGACCCGCTTCATCGTCTCAGACGACGTCGAGCGCTCCCGGCGGTTCTACTCCGAGGTACTCGGCGGCAGGGTCGTCTTCTCCGGAAAGCCGTCCGGGGAGCCGACCAATGTCGCGCTATCCAATGGCTTTATCGTCAGCAGCGTGGGCGGTGGACCGACCGACGACAAGCCGGCGGTGACTTTGGAGACGCCGCGTGATCCCGGCCGGGTCAGCAGCTTCCTCAATATCCGGGTCAAAGACATCGAGGCGGTGTACACCGAATGGAACGCCAGGGGCGCGAGTTTCCTGACGCCGCCCAAACACCACCAGTATGAGATCCGCTGTTACATCCGAGATCCCGACGGTCATCTGATCGAAGTGGGTCAAACCACGGACCCAGAGGGCGACTGGACGCCCGCTCATTGGCCATCGAGCACCCCCACCAAGGAGTCCGCGTGAAGGAGAAAGCCGGGTCGGTTCTACGAAGCGATCGGCCGCCTGGTCATCGGTTTGCGGCGCAGCGGACGCCGCCTTGCGCGATGACGGAAGGCGAGTACGCGATGCGCCTGCTGACCTCAGCCGACGGTGGCTTCCAGCCGCGGTTAATCGACGCGATTGAGCAAATGCTCGCCGACGAAGCCAGGGCAGGCAACCTCGACCTCCCGGTCGACCTGCACGACCTCGCGTACGTGCTCGTCCGCCTGGGTGAGTCCTACGTCTACGCCAAATACATCACCGGCGAGCGGCCGGATCCCGACCGCGCGCAACCAATCCTCGAGCTACTCCTCACCTGACCACCCTCGAGCCTCCCCACCGAACCCGGCGGGGTGCGCTTAGTTCTTTCAGTCCGAGCGGCTAGAACCGGCGACGCGACTCTGGCCCGCTGTACATACAAGGTTCCATGCTCGGCTCGTAATTTGTCGCTCATCGTTGGCAGGGGCCTCGAGAGCTCGCCGTGGGCGTCCCTTGGTCCGGCCTGGAACCCCGGACAAGGAAGCCCATGAACTTTCCCACCCCGCGGCGCCTCGGCGCTCTGATCGCCGTGGCTGCGTCAGTGCTGGCTGTGGCGGGTGCCATGGCCGCTCCGGCCCACCGCCCCGATCACCGGCCACGATCTGTCATGCCGGTGGCAATCCCTCCCGAGCCGAGGGCGGCACCCGGTGCCCGGGCCCTGCTCGTCGGGAGCTACCACGGCATCAGGGGCCGGTACCGGACTCTCCAGGCGGCGCTCAGCGCGGCGCGGCCCGGGGACTGGATCCTCCTCGGCCCGGGGGACTACCGCAAGCAGGGCAATCAGAAGATGCCCGGGGCCAAGGGGGACGATCGAGCCGGCGCCGAGTTCGTCGTAAGGACTCCGGACATCCATATCCGGGGGATGAATCGCAACGCGGTGTGGTTGGATGGCACCCGCTCCGGGCCCCGATGCGCAAGGAAAACCTCACATCAGAACTTCGGGTCAAAGGACTCGGCCGGCAAACCCGCCGGGCGGAACGGCATCGTCATGTACAAGGTCAGCGGCGTCTCAATCGAGAACCTGAGCGCCTGCAACTTTCTGAGCGGTGATCGGACCGTCGGCGACGCGATCTGGTTCGACGGCGGCGGCTCCTCGGGCAAGCAGACGACGGAAACCTTCCGCGGGGCCTATCTGACCGCCACCTCGACCTACTGGGGTGGCACCAACAAGCCGTCGGCCGCGTACGGGATCTACTCCTCGAACACCGCCGGCGGGCCCGGGGTCTTCTACCGCGACTACGCGTCGAATATGAACGACTCGGCCTTCTACGTCGGTGCGTGTCCGGCCTGTGGGGTGATCGTCGACGCCGTGCACGGCGAAAACAGCCCCGAGGGCTACTCGGGCACCAACTCCGGCGACATCGTGATCGAGAACTCGGAGTTCGACCACAACCGGGACGGGTTCGACACCAACAGCCAGAACAACGACGATGCCCCCTCACCCCAAGAGGGCACCTGCCCGGACCACCGTGTCAATCCCCATCCATCGGCGAAAACCCAGCGGATCCACTCCTGCTGGGTGTTCGAGCACAACTACGTCCACGACAACAACAACCCGAACGTCCCCGCCGCGGGCGTGGTCTACAACATTCCGACAGGCACCGGTCTATCGATCTATGGCGGACGTCACGACATCGTCACCCACAACCGCTTTGTCAACAACGGCGCCTGGGGGATCCTCCTGGCTCCGGAGCCTGATATGGAAACCCCGCCTCCGGGGATCGGCGAGCACTGCCAGGGGGGCTCGAACGTGATCATCGATGGCCAGGGCGTTTGCTACTTCGACGACTACGGCAGCGAGATCGCCAACAACACATTCACCCACGACGGCTACCTGGGCAACAGGGGTAACGCCGACATCGCCGAGATCTCCGGCCACACCCCCAACTCAAGCACCGACGGTAACTGCTTTCACGACAACCGGGACACCTCAGGCAAGCTGACCAGCCAACCGGGCGACATCGACAGTTACCGTAGGTGCGGCTCGGACTACAACGGTCAGACCCTGGCCGGCCCAGCCGGCCTTCAATTGGCGTGCGGCTCACGCTATTTCGGCTCATGCCCACCCGGGGTCGGCGCCAATTACCCCCAGCCCACCCACATAGTTGTCCCGCTGCCGCCGCCGCAGCCCACGATGCCCAATCCGTGCGAAGGCGTACCTACGAACCCGTGGTGCTCACACGCCGCAAAGCGGTAGGGCCGGAGCCCCGGGAATGCGCCCTCGAACGCGGTGACGCTGCGCTCTATGGTGAGGAGGTATCACCCCGGACAGATTGGAGTAGACATGAAGACGCGCAAGCTCGGTTCGCTTGAGGTCTCGGCGTTGGGACTCGGTTGCATGGGAATGTCGGCCTTCTACGGGTCGACTGACAAGGACGAGTCGGTCGCGACGATCCAGCGCGCGCTTGAGCTTGGGATCAACTTCCTCGACACGGCGCAGCTGTACGGCCCGTTGACCAATGAGGAGCTGGTCGGCCGTGCGATTAAGGGGCGGCGTGACGAGTACGTGATCGCGACCAAGTTCGCCCGGCGCATGGACAACGCCACGCCGGGCGACATGTCGACCATCGGCGCGCTCGACGGATCGGCCGACCACGTACGCAGCTCGATCGAGATCTCGCTGAGGCAGCTGGGCACCGACCATGTCGACCTGTACTACCAGCATCGCGTCGATCCGAACGTGCCGATCGAAGAGACGGTCGGTGCGATGGCGGAGCTGGTCGAGCAGGGCAAGGTCCGCCACATCGGGCTGAGCGAGGCGGCGCCTGAGACCATCCGCCGAGCCCACGCAGTCCACCCGATCACGGCCGTGCAGACCGAGTATTCGCTGTGGACCCGCGATCCCGAGCGCGAGGTGCTGCCGACCTGTCGCGAGCTGGACATTGGCTTTGTGCCGTACTCACCGCTGGGTCGCGGGTTCCTGTCCGGGCGGTTCACCTCCCCAGATGAGCTCGACCAGAACGACTTCCGTCGCACCGGGCCGCGGTTCACGGGCGAGAACCTGGAGGCCAATCTGAGACTCGCGGCCAAGGTGGCGGAGATTGCCGAGGAGAAGGGGATTACCCCGGCTCAGCTCGCGCTGGCCTGGGTGCTCGCCCAGGGCGAGGACCTCGTCCCGATCCCCGGCACCAAACGGCGAAGCTATCTCGAGCAGAACGCCGCCGCCGTCGACGTGGAGCTGACTGACGAGGACCTGCGGCGAATCGACGCCGAGTTGCCGGCAGTGGCCGGCGAGCGCTACGACGAGCGGGGCATGGCTTCGGTCAACCTGTAGCGCGGTCCGAGCCACCGGCAACCTCCTCACCTGAGCACCCCGCCCGCAGCGGTCCCACTCGGGGAATCGGCCGATTTTCATCCTGGGCCCAGTCGGGCAGGCATTATTTTGCCTAGGCTCACATTCCGGGTTCCTAGGGAGGGACGCGATGCGCAGGTCCAGGCGGGTCCGTCTTGCTGTACTTCTGGCCGTTAGCGCGGCTGTGCTGGTCGCTGTGGGCGTCGTCGTCTTCAACTCGCAGCCGACGTCAAAGGTGGCGATCCGTCACGAAGCGGACGGTCATGGAGCGGACGGGGACGGCGCAGACGATTCACCAGACGACGGATTCCTGAATTCCCGCATCCTTGGCGGCAAGAACGCAAGCACGCCGTCCGCCAAGGCCTTCGTGGCCGCGGGCCATGCGGCGCGCGTGCTGCGCCGGAGCACGCGTGTGTCCGACTCGTCGGATGCGAACGCGCAGTGGAAGTTCATCGGGCCGAGCAACGTGGGCGGCCGCGTTACCGACCTTGCAGTCGACCCGACCCACCCGGGGACGGTCTACGTCGCCACCGCCGGCGGCGGAGTGTGGAAGACCACAGACGACGGCAAGACGTTCAGCACCACGTGGCCGCTGACGGCCCCGCAGGCGATCGGCGCGATCGCCGTGGACCCGCAAGGCGTGGTGTATGTTGGCACCGGGGAAACCAATCCGGGGGGTGGCAGCATCACGTTCGGCGGCGGCGGCATCTACAGGTCCACCGACGGCGGCGCCAGCTGGACCCACATGTCCGACTCACTGATGAACAACTCTTCGACCATCTCGCGGCTGGTAGTCGACCCACTTGATCCGCGGGTTCTGTACGCGGCCGTGTCGGGCAACCTGTTCGTCCCCGGCGGCGTGCGGGGCATCTACAAGTCGACCAACGGAGCCGCGTCGTGGACTCAGGTCTTGGCGCCACCGAACGCCACGACCGGAGCGAGTGACATCGCCATCGATCCGACGAACCCGAACAAGCTTTTCGCCGGCATGTGGGACCACATTCGCAGCCCCGGTGCGCGCAACTACACCGGTACCGGCTCGGGTCTCTGGGAAACGCTCGATGGCGGCGCGAGTTGGAAGGAGCTCACCAGCCCCACCAACGCTGCGACCGACGGTCTCATCGCTGACAACCACGCCAACGGCCGCATGGGCGTAGCGATCGACCCCGAGAACCCAAGCGTCGTGTATGTCGATTACGCCAACAACCCATCGGGTTCGTTCATTGCGCTGTACAAATCCACTGACGGTGGAGCCACCTTCTCGATTCCGTACGCAACCGCCAGCGCTGCCGCCGCAACGCTGGCGGATTCGCAGTTCGTCTATGGCTGGTGGTTTGGGCGGATATACGTCGATCCGTACAACAGCAACGATCTGTTCCTAACCGGGCTCGACCTGTACTCCTCGACTGACGGCGGGGTCAACTGGAACGATGACAGCGAGCCGCACGCCGATCAACACGCGGTCGCGTGGGATCCCGCGAATCACAACCAGGTGTTTCTCGGTGACGACGGCGGGTTCTGGACCTCGGACAGCGCGGGCGCGCCTGGCACTTGGAACCACGGCGGGCCGAGTACGAAGCCGTTGCCCACCAGCCCAACGTCGCAGCCGTGGAGCCAGTTCGACGGCGTCGACGTCAGCGAGCAGGATCCGACGCGCGTAATCGGAGGTCTGCAGGACAACGGCTCGCAGGCGGACTGGTGCGCCGGTGGTGACACCTCTCAGCAATGCGCCCCTGGGGTGAGCACATGGTTCAGCACCTACGGCGGCGACGGCCAGATGAACCTCATCAACCCGAAGAACCAGAACATTGTCTATTCGTGTCTGCAGTACGGCAATTGCGCGGTGTCAACCGACGGGGGAAAGACGTCGACGGAATTCGATGCGACGGGACCGAACACCGCGGGGACCTCGGCCATCGCCGACCGCAACGCGTACTTCACCCCGATGGTGTTCGATCCCAACAACCCGGGGACCGTCTACTGGGCCGGCGACATCGTCAACCGGTCGACGGATAACGGCAGCAACTGGACGGCGATCAGCCCCAATCTCGGCGGCACTGATCCGGGCGCTGAGCCGGACCCGATCTACGCCGGCCACTACGGCACCGTCACCACAATGGCGATCTCGCCGGCCGACTCGAACCTGATGTGGACCGGCAGCGATCAGGGGCTGGTGTACAAGAACCCTGACATCACAGGACCCGATGCCGCGGCCAGCTGGCGGAAGGTGACGCTGCCTTCGCGATTTGCGCACGGCACGCTGCCGACGCAGGACGGTACGTGGGTTTCCACGATCTTCATCTCCGCCTCCGATCCGCAGACCGTGTATCTCGGGTTCAGCGGCTACCGCACGGGCGACAATAACCCGTATCTGATCAAGACCACCGATGGTGGCGCGACATGGTCAGCGATCAGCGACGGGCTCCCGCCAGCGACCGTAAACAGCATCAGGGTTATTGCCGGCCGCATCTACGCCGCGACTGACGTCGGTGTCTTCGTCGCGAACGACACCATCACAAACAGTGCGGCCACTCCGGCGGCGAAACTCCACTGGCACGCACTTGGCATGGATCTGCCATTGATGCCGGTGACCGCGTTGCGCTACGTCGCTGAGAACAACACGCTATACGCGGCCACCTTCGGGCGCGGTGTGTGGTCCGTTTCGCTTCAAGACCCGCTGCTCAAGCGCTAGTCGCGCGCGTCACTGTGCCCTCGGCCGCGGCCGCCAATTGTCGCTTCGATCGACCGATGCCCGGGACGAGCGGCCGACCCTATTTGACCTTGAGCGTGACCTTGGCTGGGTTGTAGCCGGGCTTTGTTGCGGTGCACACGTGAAAGCCAACCGGCGTGCCTTTGCTGAAATGAAGCTTTGCCTGGCCGGCGGTGCTCGTGGTGCCGGTTTTGGACGGGCACGAGACCTTGGCCCCGGCCACCGGCTGGCCCGCGTCGGCCACGGTGAACGAGACGGTTGCCGCCTTCGTGTGGCTGAACACCCTGGGGGTGGCGTGCAGCGAGAGCCCGGGCAGGATCTGTGTGTGGAACAGGTCGACCGGATACGAGGTCCCCACCTTGATCTGGGCATTGATGATGATGTCGAGGCGCCCCGAGCTGCCCTGGTTCTGGACGGCGAAGACATTGTTGGACAGGACACCGGCAGGGGGCTTGATGGTCGTCCGAGCCCCGAACGACGTCCCGGCCGTGTTCGTGCGGACCGCCTGGATGACGTTCTTTGTCCCGTCATACCAACTGACCCACAGCCGCCCCTGGGGCGTTGCCGTCAGGGCCACGCGCGCGCCCTGCACGTTCGCTGACCCCGGGACCGTCATCGGCTTGGACGAGCCCTCCTTCCAGAGATCTACGTGGACGCACGGCTGGCTTGAGTTGCTGACGCAGAAGGCCACGTAAACCCCGCCCCCGACGCGAGCAGCCAGCGCGACGGGTTCGAGCGGCTGGTTGTTGTGGGCCGGGTTGGCCTTGGAAGCGGGCACCTTGATGAGCGGCCCCGCCGTCGGGAGTATGCGCGTGACGAAATAGCCCATGTTCTGGAAGGCCTGGAAGGTGGCCACCCAGATCGAACCGTCGCTGGCCGTGACGGTCGAGACATTGTTTGGGGTGTTGCCCTGAGCCACCGGGATCGTCCCGTCCATGCTGGTGGCCGGACAGCTGGGATCGACTCCGATGTGGAAGAGGTGACCATCTCGCGAACACGGCAACCGGAGTCCCGTTCGACTCGGTCGTGGCCGCCAGGTTGCCGACGCCGACAGTTTGGTGGGACAGCGACCCGTTGACCAGACTCCACGTCTTCCCGTTCGTGCTGGTCGCCGTGAACACGACGCCCTTGAAGTAGCAGCCGCTGGTGCCGTTGTAGCCCTCGAAGATCAGGCGTTCCCCGGTGCCGTAGGGGACCAACTGTGGGTCCGCCTCCAAGCTTTTCCAGCCGGAAAGGGCGGTGCTGGTGGCCAGCAGCTTTCCCGCCAGCGTAATCGTGGATGTGCCGTAGGAGTGCGTGCCGTTGCTGGCCTGCTTGCGCAGCCACACCAGATGGAGCTGTCCGTCACCCGTCCGCACCATCCCCACCGTGTCGGCCCCGCTGTCGACTGTGCCCAGCTTGGTCCAGACGCCCGGACCCCCGGCCAACGCCAAACCCGGAAGGACCAGTAGTGACATCAGTGCCACCGCCGTTACGCCCGCCAACTTGATAGCTCGCACGCCTCGCATCGAACCTCCCAGAAATGGTCGCTCGCTCTTCGAGCGAGATGATTTCTCGTGATCGCGCCAATCATTGGCCGCACAGTCCCGGCGCTTTCCACCCTTGCTCATGGCACGTTCACGCTTTGGCTCACGGACGCTGGTCCATGGCTGCCGTCGCCGGCGTACTGGGCCTGCACGGTCCACATGCCGGACGTGAGCGGCGGCCCCGACGCGCCTCCGTACGAGTCGCTGTAGTTGCCGGCGGCATCCGTGGTTGTCGAATGCGTTGTGCTCGATCCCGGCGCAGGCGGCCGGTAGGTGATCGTGACCGGGGCGCCGCCGACGCCGGTTCCGCTGGCCGTCAGTTGTCCGCTACAGGAGATGACGTTGTCGTTCGGGCCGAGCGAACAGGAGAGCGAGATAGAGGTCCGCTGCTCGACCACCGTCAGGGTGTAGGTGGTCGAGTGCGTGGCCGAGCTGCCGGTGCCGGTGATCGTGATGACGTACGTGCCGGGGGAAGTCGAGGCAGTGGTCTGAATGTTCAAGGTCGCCGAGCCGCCGGCCGTCACCGACGAAGGCGTGACGCTGACCGTGCCCGGGCTCGTTCCTGAGGTGCCGATCGAGACGCTCTGGGGTGATCCCGAGGTCACGGCGGTATCCACCGTCGCGGTCGCCGCACCCCCGGCCAGGACCGACCCGGAGGACGGGTTGACCGAGATCGAGAAGTCGTTGGCCGTGGGCTGGGCTGCGGAGAACTGGCACGCCGCGACCGCGCCCAGGTGATCGGCGTCGCCGTCGTAGTGCGCGATTGCCTGCCAGCCACCAGCGGCCGTCGGTGCGAACGAGTCGCTGAACCCGCCACCGGCGCCGGACCTCAGAGCGTGCACGGTGACCGCGCCGGAGGGGTTGACGTAGAGGATCGCCAGCCTGGAGCCATCGGTCACACCGGAGAGCTGGCCGGCGAACGAAGCCGGCGTGCCGATCGAGGCAGCCCTCGGACAGGTCAGCCTGAGGTGGGTCGGGACCTTGGCGACCGTTCCGGCGCAGGGCACCGCCACCGTCGCCTGGTGGGTGCTATCCCCGTTCCAGCTGACCACAACGAGCCACCGGCCCGCCTCGCCAAGCGGGTAGTGGTCGCTGAAGCGGCCGCCGCCGGCGATCGCCGTCCGCTGCACGGCCGGAATGAGCGCTCCCTCACCCTCAGGGGCGATGTACTCGATCGCGACCCGCGCGCGCGCCGCCGCTGGAGTCAGCGTACCGGACACCGTCGCCTCACCCCCGACGGCATCCGGGAAGGTGCAGCGTGCGGAGAGGGTCGCAGGTTGCCTGAGCCGCTCGCGCTCGGTGACCGAACGCCCGTCCCGGAGCCTGGCGACGACCTCGATCGCCAGGCCGGAATGCTGCCGCAACAGTTTGCGACCGAGCGGCGTGAGCTGGATCGTGAGCGTCCTGCGCACGCCGGCCGGGATGTTGAAGTGGAGCGGCAAGCCGGCGTCACAGCCGTTGCACAGGGGCGAGCTGACCTTCACCGTGACGCTGCCCCGGCACAGCTTGACGCTACAGCCGACCAGCGCGGAGAGCTTGCCGGGGCCGGTGACGCCAAACTGGCGGAACACCGTCACTTCCGGGCGTTGCACCAGCCGTTGAAGTAGCGGCGAACACGCCCCGCTCGGGACGTAGTCGGAGTTGATGAACTTGGTTACAAACCGGGCGTTGGGGTTGTCGGAGAGCATGTACAGGTCCGAGCGACAGTCGAACGCGACGCCCTGCGGGGCATTTCCCGCAATCAGATCCCAATCGCGCGCCGGACAGTCGATGGAGGAGCAGTAGTAGCTGGGAGCGTTCAGATCCTTCCCCGTATTCTGGAGCCCGGGCAGCATGTGGACCATCCCTAGCGAGTTTCCCCGGGACGCGTAGTCGGTGGTGGTGAACACGTCGCCGGCGTTGGGGTCAACTGTTACTCCGTCGGGACTCGTCCTGTCGCTCGACATGTCCCAGCAGGCCATCGCCGAGGTGCTGAGCCAGCCCCAGGAAACCGGGGTTCCGTCCGGCCTGAACCGCGCCACCTCGCCGCTTACCAGAGGGTCGTTGTAGGGCTGGATGTCGATGTGGTTGTAGTCGATCGCCACATGACAATCAGGCGGTGGGTCGCCCAGGGCCTGGTAGGAGGCCCCTGCGACGACTGGGTCGCCGGACCTGTCGATCGTGATCACGTTGGCGACCGTCTTATACGGGTCGTCGTAGCCAGACTTCGGGTAGTAGTTAGCCGAGCCCAAGGGATTCGGGAAGATCTGGCCAGGAAGATTCGCCGTAAAACCGCCGATCGCGTTGCCATTCGAGTCGTACTCGCCCACGGCATTGAAGAACTTGGTCAGCACCCACACGTGCCCGGCACGGTCGGCGGCGATTGATCTCGCGAACGGGACGCTCCAGCTGGTAAGGAATTTCAGGTTGGCGTTGAACTTCGCCACCGTGCCCGTCGCCTCATACACGACGTAGACGTTGCCCGACAGGTCTGTGGTTACCCCGGAGGGATCAAATGGCCGCTTGCCGAACCGGACCGCGTGCTTGAACACCCCGTCCGAGGTGTATTCCTCGATCTCGTTCCCGCCCCCGTCCGCCACGTAGACGAGGTTCCCGTCGGGACTTACGGCGATCGCCGAGTCATGCCCGATCTGCCTGCTGCTGCTGGGCAGGCTCCAATAGAACGCGTCGGACGGGTCCAGATGAGTCGCGTTCGCGCGGCCGGCGCCGATCAGTCCGGCCAAAAGGACGAGCGCCAGAGATGTAAGGCCGAGTCGACAGAGTTTGACGTTGTCAATGCTCATCGGCCCCTCCCTGCGTACGTTGCGCGGGCACGCGGCGCAGGATTGCCACCAGCTCGGCGGTGTCGTGAAACGCGGCCTGAAGGCCGGTCGATACCTCGTCCACGACCCCTCGGAGCTGATCGTCGTCGGGCAGGACCTCCCGCCCTGCTCTGTAGACCCGTACGACGAACGTGTCCATGGGCCGGCACCTTCGAGTCCGCACCTTCGAATGGTCTTAGTGCCGCCTTAAGGTCGAGCGGCGGCAGTCCGGGCCAGTGCCAGGGGCTGAATTCCGAGCTCCCCCATGCGCCGCGCGTAGACGGCATGCTGACGACGCGCCTCGCCGTAACGGCGCAAGCGCAGCTGGGCGCCCAGAAGAGCCGTCCAGGCGTCTGCGTCATACGGGTCACGTTCGAGCAGGCGGCGCAGATAGCGCGTTGCCTCCTCCTCGTCGTGGCGGTTGGTGGCCGCGCGAGCGAGCAGTCGTGAGATTTCCTGGGCAGCGGAGCGGGCCTCCTCCCGGCAATCCACGGCCCAGTCCTCGTACAGGTCCTCCTCCAGAAAGTCCCCCGTGTAGAGGCTCTCTGCGGCGCGGAGCTTGCCCTCAGCGGAAGCCCAGTCCCCCTGGGATGCCGATGCCACCCCGGCATCCACGGCGTCGAGAAAGGCCACCAGATCGAGCCATAGGTGATCGATCCGAAGCGCCAGCGACTGGCTATCCGCGGCGATGAAATGATCGGCCGGATGCGACCTTTCCGGATCAAGGACCTTCCGGAGCGTGCTCAGCGCCACCGACAGCCGGTTATGGAGAGGGGCAGCGTCCTCGTTCGGCCACAGGGCCTCCGCGGCCGCATCGCGGGTGAGCAGCCGCCCACGCCGGGCGGCGAGTATTTTCAGCAGGTCTCGGGCCTTGCGCGATTGCCAGGCCCCCAACGGGATCGCCTGTCCGGCTCGCGAGACGGCAAACCGGCCAAGTGTGACGACCGCCACCCCGGCGGCGTGTTCACGGCCGACGAGGAGCAGCCGCGCCACTCCGACCTCAGGGTGGACGCCAAGCCGGGACAGCTCGTGTCGAAGATCCTCCACACCCTTCGAGTCGCCTCGGCTTGCCGCCCGCACCAACTCCGCGCGTTGGGTGGCGATCTTGTCTCCCACCTCGCGCCAAAGCTCGATCGCGGCCTCAAGCTGGGCCTGATCCACCGGCTGGCACGCGGCTGCGTGCAGTTCCAGCGCCCTCGCGAGCGACGGGCTGTCACGGGTGCGCTGCGCCTCAGCCTGAGCCTCGATCGAGAGTCTCGCGGCCTCGTCGCGGTTCCCGGCAGCCAGCTCCACGCCTGACCACGCGCAGAGGGCATGCGCCCGCTCGAGGCTGGTGGCCCGAGTCGCCGCTTCCACCGCATACCTGTGCGCGGTCTCAGGGTCGTCTTCGGCGAGCACCCCCGCCAAGCCCGCCAGCGCAAGTACCAGCGAGTGAACGTCGTCGACCTCCTCGGCCAGGCGATATGCACGTTCCAACGATGTGCGCGCGTGCGCGAAATCACCGCGTTCGGCGTGGAGGACGCCCAACTGCGTGTACGGAGCGCAGACCAGCAGTGAGCCAAGGCTTGTAAACATCTCGATCGCCTGCAGGAGCAGCGCGCGGGCCTCGTCGAGCTCGCCCATGTGCATGAGCGCCTCGGCCTTGTTGGACATCGCCAACGCGCTGAACAGGTTGTGCCCGGCGCCTGCGCTGATCGCCAGGTCGGCCTCACCGATCGCGCCGACATAATCCCCTTCCTCGGCGGCCCTCGAGCTCAAGTTTGCATGGATGCGAGCAAGCTGCACCGAGTCTCCCGCGTTCGTGGCTGCCCTTAACGCGAGGCGGTAGTGGCGCTCGTTTTTGCCACGGTCTCCCTGGCTGGCCGCCGCCAGAGCTACAGCGACGTGGGCGGCGGCAAGCGCCTCGAAGTCGCGGCTGGCTTCCGCCTGCCTCAGCGCCACATTGGCGATCCTCTCCGCCTCGTCCACCTCGCCATGACCCCAGAGGGTGGAGCTCAGCCAGGCCGAGACGAGCGCTTGATCTCTGGTCCCGGGGCCGTCGCTATAGGCGGCTGAAAGCACCTCCCGCGCCCCTTCCAGGTCTGAGCGAAGGTAGAGCAGCGCGCCGAACCGCCACGCGACGCCCGCGGCCAGGGCTGCGCCCACCGCGGTCAGCTGGATGAACCGGAATACCTCCAGCGCGGCATCCCAGTCACCGACGGCTACCAGCGCCTCCGCGAGGACTGTGTCAAGGGCGAGATCGCCCCCTGTCCCAAGACTGCGGAGAGCCTCCGCCACACGCGATCCGTACCCACGCGCCACGAGCCTGGCGCCGCATCGCTCCAGAAGCGACAGTGTCTGGTGCCGGGGACCAGCGATGGCGCACTCAAAGGCTTCCTCGAGGCGATCGCACTGCTCGAACCACTCCACGGCTCCATGGCGAACCTCTTCGACATCGGCTTCGGGGAGGCGCTCCGCGATCGCCTCCGCGAGAACCGGGGAGAGCGTGCGGGCGTCTTTCTCTCCCGTTACCACCAGCAGCCCTCGGGTCTGAAGGCTGTCCAGCTCCGACTCCGGTGAGGCGATGCCGAGTGCGCCGAGCAGATCCGCATCGACCACGGGAGCGACACTTGCCATGGCCAGGATGCGCCGCGCGGAGGGCTCCTCCCGGTCGATGACATCGGTTGCGAACTCCCGCCACAGCGAGCCGTGACGAACCTGGAGCTGCGTAAGCGTCTGATGCCAGCGAGTGGGAGCCAGTCGCTCGAGCCGATCCACCATCAGCTGAAGGGCCGCCGCCCAGCCGCCGGTCAATGACCAGCACCGGTCGGCGAGCGAGTCTGCTCCGGTGCCCAAGCGCTCGACGAGGAGCGATGCGGTCTCCTCAGGGGTGAATGTGAGGTCCGGAGCAATTAGCTCCATCAGCTCACCGCGACCTCTGGCTGAGCCGAGTCCAAGCGAGGGCAGCTGGCGTCCACTCAGCACCAGGTGCAGGCGCGAGGGCGCCTGGAGGCAGAGCGTGCTCAAGAACTGGCTGGCCGAGTCGTCGTCCGCGAGCTGGTCGACGTCGTCGAGGATCAGCAAGAGCTCATCGTCCTGGGAGTCGAGGCCTTCGCAAATCAGCGCCGCCCGCCCCTCGGCGAGACTTCGGCGATCGGACGCTCCGATCCCCGCCGTCGACGCCGCTATGGCGGGACGGGTTCCCGCGCCCACCGCCTCCGCCAGGCGCCGGGCCAATGTCTCGACCTGTCGATCAGCGGTGGTGAGGCCGAGCCAGCGCGAGCGGTGGCCGGCGGCGAGCTGGCGCAATGCCGTTGTCTTGCCGTAGCCCCCTCCCGCCACCACCAGAGTAATCCGGCGCTCCCAGGCGGCCTCAAGCAGTCGCGCGATCCGGGGCCGAGGGACCATGCCAAGATTGCACCAGACTGGCTCGCCGATCGCCAGATAGCAGAAGTACGATCGCTTCGCTGCGAGTCGCTACGCCCAGCCCGGGCGCATGGCGCGAACACTGCGCAGCTCGTCTATCGCCAGCCGCTCGGACTCGGCGCCCCGCATCGATGAGCGGTCCATGGCGGGCTGGCCGAGCGCTGCTTCGAGCGGTCTGATGGGCATCGTTGTCTGCACCGCTTGACCATCCATAAGCTTGACCTGCACGATGCTCCGACCGGGGTGCGAGCCCACGCATTCCACCAGACGGCGGCCGGCGAACAACAGTGCCGTCCCGTCGTCGGCCGCGTACCCGGCCGGCAGCCGTTCATCGGCCACGGCCTGGAGGTAGGCCGGCAATCGCCATGGTTCGCTGCTTCGGTGAACCGACAGGCTCCCAGCAAGCAGGCCAAGACCAGCCACGGGCTCGGGCGCTCCTGCACTCATGCTGATCCCGCCTTCGAACCAGCACATCGCGCCCGCACTCAGTCCCGCGAGAATGACTCCGGCCTCCCACGCCTCTCTGATCGCGACGTCGATCTGGTGCTCTCGCCAGATGGCAAGCATGTTGCGCATCGACCCGCCGCCGACGTAGATCGCGTCCTGAGAGAGCAGAAGCGCCCTCGGGTCGACTCGGTCACGGCTGAGATGAAACAGCGAGAGATCGGATAGCTCGCACGGCGTCAGCCTGAATCGCTCGTGAAACCACAGAACCTGCTCGCGCTGATCTCCGCTGGCGGTAGGCAGGAAGCAGATCTTCGGCACGCTCTTGCCCGTCAGCTCAAGGACGAGGCGGTCAAGGGCCGAGCTCCGCTCTTTCATCGTAAAGCCGCCACCGCCCAACGCCAGGATTCGCCGCGGGTCTGTTCCGGCGGAGCTAGGGTCGCCCGCGGTCGGGAACGTCACGCAGCTGCTGCCGTCGGGCCGCGCTGCGCGGCCATCACCGTCTGCTCAGCGCACCGGTCTTCCAAACAGCGCACACGCAGCGCACGCTCGACCACCCGTCCACGCTCATCGGCCGCGACGAAGAACGCGGCAGCCTCCCGCTCGGCGCCCACGACCTCCGCGAGCTCGGAACCGACGAACCGCAGAGCCGCACCGTCGCCCACCCCATACCCCGGTGCCATGCCGCCTGCGACCGCCCGGTGATAGGCGGCTCTCCGCTCAGGCTCTTCGCCGTAATGGACCGCATTGCTCCAGGGCAGGAGGCCCAGACCGGCGACCGTCTGAGGTGCGCCACGGTGAAAGTTGCTAACCGCGGCAGAGAACCAGCACAACGAACCTGCTGACCCGCCGCACAACACCACGCCGGATCGCCAGGCCTCTGCGAGCGCACTGTCCAGACCGTGAGCGCGCCAGGTCCCAAGCAACGAGATCACACTTCCGCCACCGACGTAGATCAGGTCCTGCCTGAGAAGATGCGAGCGAGGATCGGCAACGCCCGTCTCGCGCCGGAACAGCGAGATGTGAGAAGGCTCGCATCGCGTGGCCTCAAACGCGCGGTAAAAGCGCACGACGTAGTGATCGGCGTCCCCGCTCGCAGTCGGTAGGAAACACACCCGTGGGCGCGCCATTCTCGTCAGGCCGATCACATAGTCGTCGAGCAGCGGATTGGCGCACCCGTCCGAGAAGCCACCTCCACCGAACGCCACGATCTGGGGCGGCCTAGCCACGGGCGGAAACCCATCCCCCGCCCGCGGCATCAGTTACCGCAAATGCGTTCAAGCGGCGCAAGCAGCTGCCGGAGCTCGCCATCCAGCGGTTGAACGACCGCGCTGGCTCCAGGTTCAGCCAGGAATCTCCCGGTCGGGTCGAGCACCAGTTTCCGTTTGGCGGACATCAACACCACCTTTCGTTGACCCACGGGAGGACAGAATTCCGCGTTGGGTTGCGTTGCGCTAGGGCCAGGTGGCCAAATTCCGCCGATTCCTTTCCCCCCGGTTTCTCCACATGGCCAAAGCCGTCCGCCTCGTACGCGATGTTTGTACACGTGGAGATACACGAGGCCGCTGTTTGCGTCGATGCTTGTGGCGTGAAGCCGCTAATTGGGGTGACGACCTCTGAGCTGCGCCCCGGCGAACTCGCGACGCTGCGTCGTCACGGCGAGCCGCCCAATCCCGAGATGGCCCTGGGCATGACCTACGTGCGAGCGCTCGAGGCTGCGGGCGCGCTCCCCGTCGTCGTGCCCCCGATCGTCGACGAAGACGTCCCTGAGCTCCTGGCCCGCCTAGACGCGCTGGTGCTCTCTGGCGGCCCGGATCTCGCCCCGGCGGCCTACGGTGCCGAACCTCATGATGAGCTTGGCTCGACCGAGCCTGGCCTTGACGCCTTCGAGTACGCGATCGCCCTGGAGGCCCTCCACTTGGAGCTTCCGATCCTGGGGATCTGTCGCGGCGCGCAGACGCTCAATGTCGCTCGGGGCGGCACGTTGCACCAGCACCTGCCGGATGTCGTCGGGAAGGTGATCGAGCACCGTCAGACCGTGGATGGCGCCGTTCCGACGCATTCCGTCACCATCCTTCCCGGCAGCCGGCTGGCGACGGCGCTGGGCACGACCCAACTCAGTGTCAACTCTTTCCACCACCAGGCGGTGGACTGCCTGGGCACGGGCCTGCGGGCGTGTGCGTGGGCGACGGACGGGACAATCGAGGCGGTCGAGGATTGCGCAGCAGCCATTCGTGGTGGCCGTTCAGTGGCACGCGGAGACGCTTCGCGTGCCTGGCCAGGAAGCGCTCTTCCAAGAGCTCGTGAGCGTCGCTGCCGGATCAAGGCGGCTGCGAAGAGTCGCGTAGCCGGCAGCCAGCTGACAGCTTCTGACCACGCGGCCGGACAATTGTCCGCAATTTCCGTGATCCGTCCGGCCTGTTTGGACATATGGCCCAGGCGCGACGGCGGTGCGCGCGGTCGTATGGTGCCAAGCACGTTATGAGCGCGTTTGCGGGTCATTCCCCGGTCTCGTCTGAGGCCCAGTGGGCGGAGTGGAACACGGCGGTCCATCCCTACAGCGTCGGGGTGGAAGAGGAGGTCATGCTGCTCGACCCCCGGAGGGAGTGGGCGCTGGCGCAGCGAATCGAGGACGTGTTGGAAGCGCTTCCACCAGCGCTGGTCGGTTACGTCAGCGCCGAGACGCATCAGGCGGCGATCGAGCTCAGGACCGATCCACACGAATCCGTGGGCAGCGGTGGTCGCGCAACTGCGCCGGTTGCGCGTCCAGCTGGCCGCGCTGCTCGGGCAGATGGGCCTCGCCGCCGCCGCGGCGGGCACCCACCCGCTGGCGCTCTGGTCCGAGACCAAGGTGACGTCCGCCGGCCGCTATCAGCTGATCCGACAGACGATGCGAGATCTCGCTACGCGGGAGCCCACGTTTGCGTTGCACGTCCACATTGCGGTGCCGGATCCCGAGCGAGCGATCGATCTGTACAACCGCCTCCGCGCCCACCTTCCACTTCTACTGGCGCTCTCGGGCAACTCGCCGTTCTGGCGCGGACGCGACTCAGGATTCGCCTCCATCCGTACGGTCCTATTTCAGGCCTTTCCGCGGACGGGTATACCGCGACGATACGGCTCGTACTCCGAGTGGGTCGAGACGGTCGACCTCCAGCTACGAGCCGGCGCGATCCCCGAACCAACCTTCCTGTGGTGGGACGTCCGCCCCCAACCCCGCCTCGGGACAGTCGAGGTTCGTGTGATGGACGCCCAAACCCGGATTCGTGACACCGCGAGCCTGGTGGCGCTCACGCAATCGATCGCCAGGTTGGAACTTGAAGAGGGATATGCGTCAGAGGCCATCATCTCCTCCGACGAAGTGCTTGCGGAGAACCACTTCCTGGCCGCCCGTGACGGCGTCGATGCGCGCCTGATCGATCCCACCACCGAATCGCTCCGGCCGCTGCACGAGCACCTCATCAAGCTGCTCCAGGCTCTCCACCACCATGCCGGTGAACTTGGTTGTCTGGAGCACCTTGAGCGGGTCGAAGCGCTGGCCGCGGCGCCCGGAGCCGCCCGTCTGCGAGCTCATCCCATGGGCGAGGCTGGGCTTCCAGGTCTGGTGGCCGGGTTGGCCAGTGTGTTCGCCGAATAACGTCGGCATCGCGGGTCGCCCTGGCTCAGAGCTCCCCGCAGTCGTCACACACGCGCGCGCGAACGGCCCTCACGCGGAGGTGACCTAGCTGCGTGGCCACAGGCCGGCCTGACGCAGCACGGCCAGCGGGATTATCCCTTCGCTCATCTCCATCGGCCCATCACCAGCGCGGATGCGTGCGACCTGACGCCGCCTGTTGAATGAGATCACGGAGACGGTGTCACCGCCGGCGCCCGGACCGCGGTTGGCGACGAAGCAAAGCCGCCCGTTACTGCTCGTCTCGGCCTCGGCGGGCTGATCGCCCACCGGGATGATCGCCTCAGTCCGAAGCTTGTGTCGAGCGACCAACGCGACGTAGTTCGACACGGTCGCTGCATCGCAAATCGAGCCGCCATTGCCCGACAGCGTGATGCCGTGGTGCGCGGCTTGGTTTGGGTACTGCGTTGGCGACTCACCGATCGCAGGTCCGCGAACCGGCAGATGGACCGTATGCACGACCGCCCCGGTAGACGTACTCACGACCTTGAAGCCGTTGAAGTAGGAGAACTGCACGTAGGCCAAGCGGCCGTCAGGGCTGAAGGTGAAGGGCCGCACGCCGGCAGCAAACTTGAACACCCGCTTTACCCGCAGTGTATGCGGGTCGGCGAACGTCATCCAGTATCGATTGGGGGCACCGTTCGGCAGCAGCTGGTTGCCCAGGCTGCCGTTCACGATGAATCGCCGGTCGGGGGTGAACTCGAGTACGTGCGCCCAGTAACCGGTGGTGAAAGCTCCCGATGAACCGGTGAGTGCGGGTGTCGATGACCTGGACCTTGTTGGCGGTCAGAGCCGAAACGAAGAGGCGTGAGCCGTCAGCCGAGAGGGCAATGTGGTCGGCGCGGATCCCGGACACCTCGAGGCGCCATAGCATGCGCCGGCCGGCGATGTCGAACGCCGCCACGTCACCGAGATAGCCGCGCGAGACGTACAGCGTCCTGCCGTCGGGCGAGAGCGCCACCCCCTGAACGTAGTCAACGCCCTTGCTCTTGACCAAGCCTGGGTACACGGCAGCCTGGGCCGGGTCCTGCGGAGTCTTTCCATCTGGGGTGACATTGATTGTGCCCAGTTTGCGGAGAGTGCGCTGGTCGATGACCGTCACGGTGCCGGCTCGGTAGTTGCCGACCATGAGGACGGGCACCGTCCGCGACGCATGCGTCCGATGGCCCCGGGCCCCCGCGGACAGCGGAATGCCGGCGCAGGCCAAGACGACAACTACAACCACAATCGAAATCCAAGCTCGCCATTCCCGCACGATTGGTGGATGATCGCAGTCTGAGTGACCAGATCGAGTTGTGGGGGGGCGTGATTTAGGATCTCACCACCGAATGACTCGCGCGACCGTCGTCGATGCTGGAGGCCCTGTCTGAGAGCGGGGACCGACCGGCGAGTACGCTGGAAGGATCGACAATCAGCTACGCAAGCCGCGGAGGACTCCGCGGCAGCTCGCCAGGGCGGTTGATGACGGGCGCAGCGTCGGCGCCGCATTGCGACATCTCGACAGCCACGGGTCCGAGCCCGGGGCGAGCGGGGTGGCAGAGGCGCTCGCGCGATTTCTTGTCGCACGGTGTGATTCCCACCATGCGGGCTGGCGAGTCGTGCGTCAGGTCGTTGTGGACTCGGCGGCCGACGCCCCATGGGAGAAATGCGCGCGGCGGGCGGTTCCGCTGGTGGCTGAGGACCTGATCGATCTCGCGGGCGACCGTGGCCGAACGCAACTGGTGCGCGCTCAACATGTGGCCGCTCAACGTCGTGCCGAACAGATCGCCGGCCACGTTGACCAAGCCGCAGTCCTCGCGGACCTGGGGCTCGAGCCGTCATCGGCGTCTGCTGAGCGCTGGCGCGTTGCTCTGCGTAGCGCGGTCCGAGCCCGCTCGCGCGAGCAGGTTGCCCGCGCGGTCGAGCGCTCCCTGCGCGCCTGAGGGTGACGGTGTGAGCGACCTTCGCGTGGCGATCGTCGGGTACGGCTTGTCCGGGCGGTTCTTCCACGCGCCCCTGATAGCAGCGACGGAGGGTCTCCGGGTGAGCTTTGTTGTGAGCTCGAGCCTGGAGCGATGCCGCCAGGTGGCCACCGAGTATCCGGAGGCCCGCGTCCTTCCAGATGTGCAGGACCTGTGGACCAAGTCCGAGCCCGACCTCGTGGTCATCGCCACTCCAAACAGCTCTCATGTCTCCCTGGCTTCGGAGGCCATCGACCGTGGCATACCCGTTGTCGTCGACAAGCCGATGGCGATAACCGCCAGCGCGGCACGAACTCTGATGGACCGGGCGGTTTCGGCGGGAGTGATGCTGACCGTGTTTCAAAACCGCCGCTGGGACACAGACCAGCTCACGCTGCGACGGCTGATGGCGGAGGAGGCCCTGGGCGACGTTACGCGCTACGAGTCCCGGTTCGAACGTTGGCGCCCGAACGCGGACGAGACGAAATGGCGCGAGTCAGACACGTCCGAGCAGGGTGGCGGTGTGCTGCTCGACCTGGGGAGCCACCTCGTGGATCAGGCCCTGACGCTGTTCGGCCCAGCCACACACGTGTACGCGGAGATCGCCTGGCGTCGTCAACTAGCGGCTGACGACGATGTGTTCATCGCATTGCGCCACGCGAGCGGGACGCTCAGCCACCTGCACGCCTCGGCCGTGACCCCGTCACCCGGGCCGCGTCTGCGCGTCCAAGGAACCTCGGGGGCGTTTCTTGTCTCCGGCCTGGATCCCCAGGAAGCGGCTCTTCGACAAGGGCTTCGGCCGAGCACGATCAGCGACTGGGGGAGGCCACCGGAGTGGGCTTACGGCCGATTGGTCGCGGGCGAACAGAGCGTCCCCGTGCCGCCCGAGCCGGGCGATTGGTCCCGCTTCTACGCGCTGCTCAGGGACGCCATTCGAAATGGGGGTCCGCCACCGGTCGATGCCGCCGACGCGGTTGCGGCGCTGGTCGTGCTCGACGCCGCACGCCTCAGCGCCCGCCAGCAGGAAATTGTCCCCGTCTGACCGCCGCCCGGCCGCGGCTCATGAGGCGAAGGGCGCGGGGCGCCCGGCGGATTCAGTCCGTGCTGGACGCCTCCCAGATGTTGATGCGGCCGTCGATGGCATATTGGTCGATGTCGTCCAGCTCTTGGCGATCGAAGTCGAGTCGCTCCAGCGCCGCGACATTTTGCTCTAGCTGCGCGACGCTCGAGGCGCCGAGCAGTGCCGAGGTGATGCGCGGATCGCGTAGCGCCCACGCGATCGCCAGCTGGGCGAGGCTCTGTCCCCGGCCGCGAGCGATCCTGTTCAGCTCTCGTGCGCGGCCGAGGTTCTGCTCGGTAATCTGATCTTCGCTCAGGTAGTTCCCGCGACGCAGGCGGGAGTCGTCTGGGGTCCCGTTCAGGTATTTATCGGTCAGCAATCCCTGCGCCAGTGGCGAGAACACGATCGCGCCAATGCCCTGGCGCTCGAGCACGTCGAGTAGCTCGGCTTCGATCCAGCGGTTGAACATCGAATATGACGGCTGGTGGATCAAGAGAGGCGTGCCCAGTTCTCGCAGAATCTCGGCTGCCTCCTCGGTCCGGCGTGGCCCGTAGGAGGAGATCCCCGCGTAGCGCGCCTTTCCGCTCCGAACCGCCGCATCCAGCGCGCCCATCGTCTCCTCGAGTGGCGTGTCGGGATCGAAGCGGTGCGAGTAGAAGATGTCGACGTGGTCGAGCCGCATCCGGTTGAGGCTCTGGTCGAGGCTGGCCAGCAGATACTTCCGCGACCCCCACTCGCCGTAAGGACCCGGCCACATGTCGTAGCCCGCCTTCGTCGAGATCACCAACTCGTCCCGATAGGGCTTGAAGTCCTCGGCGAAGATCCGACCAAAATTGGCCTCGGCACTCCCGTAGGGGGGCCCGTAGTTGTTGGCCAGGTCGAAGTGTGTGATTCCCAGATCAAACGCGCGGCGGAGGGTCGCTCGGCTCGAGGCCAACGGCCGATCGTCCCCGAAGTTCTGCCACAACCCGAGTGAAATCGCGGGCAACTTCAGCCCGCTGCGCCCGCAGCGCCGGTAGTCCATCGCCGAGTAGCGATCAGCGTCAGGATGGAAGCTCGCCAAGGCGAGCTGGGCGTCGAACGGCACTCGGAGAACCTATCTCAAGCTCCACCTCGTCGACCGCGCCACGCGTGGCCCTCGACGAGCGTCCCGAGGTCCTCGCCGGACGGTGGTCCCCCGACTCATGTTGTCAAGAGCGTCCAGATGTAGGTTTTGCCCTACCTCGCTCGAACATTGGGCGGGATCGTCATCTCGACTAGGCTCGCCCCGACCGCGAAAATAAATTTCGACAGGAGGTTATTCATGCCGCCGGCCAGGAAGTCAACTCGTTCGTCTTTGCGCAAGTCCGCGGCGTTCAAGGAGCCAGCCGCGCTCAAGAAGCTGAACCAGTCGCTGGAGGCGGCTCAGAAGGCACTGACCGAACTACGCCAGCACGCTGGTGGAAAGAGCTCCAAGTCGCTGCACACGGGCGTGGGCAAGTTCGTGTCCAGCGCCAAACGCGACAGCGGCAAGCTGACCACCGCGCTGAAGCGGGACTTTGCTGAGGCGCAGAAGACAGCGGCGAGCGCAGCTCGGACGACTCGAACGACGGCGCGGACGGCGACGAGCCGAGCCAGCGCCAAGCGGAGCGCCAGAAAGTCCAGCTAACGCGGCTCTTTCGCGCTTCGCCTTTTCGATGATCTCTTACGCGTCACGGCGCGAGGCGTTCGAGTAGCCAGCGCCCGTCGGGCTCAAGCGAGTAGCGCAGCCGGTCGTGGAGACGATCCTCGCGGTGCTGCCAAAACTCGAACATCTGGGGCGCGAGCCGAAAGCCGCCCCAGTTCTCGGGCACCGGCAACTCGGCACCTTCATACCTAGCAGCGAGCTCGGCTACGCGTTGCTCGAGCTGCTCGCGGGTTTCGATCACGTCGCTCTGCGGCGAGGCCAGCGCCGATAGCTGGCTGGCGCGGGGCCGGCTTCGTACGTACGCGGCGGAATCCGCGGCGCTCATCCGTTCCACCCGCCCCTCGACTCTCACCTCGCGACCAACCAGGTCCCAGTGGAAAAGCAGCGCGGCCCGAGGATTGGCGGCAAGTTCGCGGCCCTTGCGACTGTCGTAATTCGAGTAGAACGCGAACGCGAGCTCGTCGTGCGCCTTCACGAGCACGATCCGGACCGAGGGAGCGCCGTCCTTCGTTGCGGTCGCTAGGGCGGCCGCCTCGGGCGCCCGGATCCCAGCCTCGGCCGCCTCCTCGAACCAGTGGGTGAACTGCAGATACGGCGACGGATCGGCGTCGGACTCGAACAGGGGCTTAGCGAAATCCCGCACCGGGGCATTGTGCGCGATCGCGCCTAAGCGAAGGGGACCTTCAGCGGGCGGCGGCATATATCGTGCTCGTGATGTCGGCGAGAGCGCAGCAGGACCGTGTGGTCGTCGCGCTCGCGGCCGTCACGTGTGGGCGGCTCTCTCGCGCCGGGACCGTTCGCGCTGGGCGAGGGCAGTCCTCCGCATCAGCCGATCAGTATCGCGTGAAGGTGACCGAGCCGCGGTCGGGGTCAGACATCGCAGGGGATCCGATCGGCGAACACAGCCCTGAGGTCGTACTCGAGCACTGGGGCGGCGACGCCGAGATGCTCACCTTGCGCTCATCGGTGACGGGAGCGGTGGGACCGTCCGGACCGCTCGAGCGCGCGCGGGTAGCAGCGCGCACGGTCAACTACTACGACCTCGACTCGCTGCAGATCGTGTATCCGGACGGGGCTGAATTGTTAGCGGGTCGGATCGACCTCGTTCTCTACGGGCCGCGTCGGGGCTTTCTTCGCCGCCGAGACCGGCTCTTGCACGCCTCGATCAACGAACTGCTGTAAGCGCTCACTCCGTTTGTGTGGGATTCGGTACAGGCGCGTAGCTGACGGATGACCGGAGCGGGGCGCGCATAGGCTTGGCCCGCCGGCCTGCGACGCTACCCACGTTCCGTCGACGTCCGCGCCGATCGTTGGATTGGTCTTGGCCGAGATCGTGGACCAGGTGACGATCAGCTTGCAGTGTCCATCGAGGCCGGCCCCGAACATGTCGGAGGTCCGGCTGTTCAGGCAGCCGGGCACGCTCTGATTGGCCGGACTGGTGTCGCCGCACCAGCCCATCAGCTGCGTTGCCGTGCCGCGAAAACCGGGGATCGACTGGACCCGCTGAACGGCCACGGTCGGGGCTCGTCCCAGCGCTCCCACCACGTGCGCGACCGTCAGGTGCCACTCTGGGCGCGCGCCGCGAGCTCTTGACCCGGCGAACCAGGCGACGTCGAGCTGCCCGGGATCGCCCGCGACGATGTCGGTCAGCACGTTGCCGGGCCGGCCAGACGGAGCGATGGTGATCGGGCGCGACCAGTGACTGAGGTTGGGCGGTGCCCACCGCACCTTCACCGCCGCGCCGGTGAAATCCGGAAATGGACGCGGCGACTGCGGGTAGACGACGTACACGTTCCCGGCCCGGTCGATGGCGCCCGGGGACACCTGCATGCCCACGATGTTGCCGTGCGCCGAGTCATTGACGGCCAGCGAGTCGACCCACGACCCCGGGCTGTTCTTGGGCGAGGTCGCGACCCACACACGCGTGGGGGCGACGATCGTCACCGGCTGAGGAGGTTCGGCGCCGCAGCTTCCCACTGCGGCGTGCCGCGTACCCCAGAACGCGTAGAGCCGGCCCGTCTTCTGATTGACCGCCAGCCCCGAGGGCCCGCCGGTGCCACCGCACTGCAGGTCGAGGAACGCGGAGCTGCCCGGCGACGTCAACGGCACCGGCGCCCCGAACGACGCCCCGTTGTCGGTCGACGTCTCGACGTACATGTTCTCCGAGGCGTTGCCGCTGAAGCCGTTGTGGAACAGAAGGTAGACACGCTTATCGGGCCCCGTTGCCAGCCACGGACGATCCTGGTCGCCGAGCCGGTCGGCGCCGGTTGACGCCGTCCACGTCCGCCCCCCGTCGTCCGAGTAGCTAACCATCACACTCAGGGCGACATCGTCGAGCTCGGTGACCACAATCCGACCGCTCCGGGTCACGACGATGTCCGTGTCCGGACTCGGTGAGACCTGCGGTGGCTGCCCCGGCGTGACCTGCCACGCACGACCGTGATCGTGCGACACATAGACGCGGGTCGGGACCGATGGCGCCGAGGTGTCGGTGCTCGGCCCGCTCACCACATACTCGGTTCCGTTCGGCGCCACCGCGACCCGGGATTCGCTGCTCCCCGCCGCGCCGGCCAGCGACACCGGCCCGTTGAAGCTGAGGTCAGGCCCCCGAGCTCGTGCGCTGCCAACCGAGCCCAGCACGAGACAACACGTCAGCACGCCCACCCGTCGCATGCACACATGTTTGCATCGCTGGCTACCTCCCGCGGCGGGAGAGGACTACTGCTCTGTTGCGGAGCGACGGAGATGGCGGCTCACGTCGCCCACGAGGTCGGTTCCGACGCGCCGCTCTACGAAACGCCATTGGCCGTCGCGCCGCTCGAAGCGATCGTGGTACCGACCGCTGACGATCGGCTGCAGAGGCAGGCCGGGCAGCGCCTGCAGCGCGGTGAAATACGCCCGCGACATCGCTGTGCCGGCTTCCTCGTCGACCTCAATCGCGAGATTGGTCGTGATGTGCTTGGTCCGGGGCGTCCCGTCCTCATACGCGATCACGTTGTCTCGGAGCAGCTTCTCGATGGCATCGCCGCCGCTCACGGCTCCGGTACCGCCCGTAAACGTGGCGTCAGCCAGCAGCCGGCCGACAGCGGCGAAATCGCCGGCGTCCACGAGTTCGGCGTAGGTTGCGATCAGGCGCTCGATCGCCCGGTAGCTCGATTCTTGATCGGCGAGGGTTATGCGACGCGAGCGTAGGCGAAACCAGAGCGCGATAGCGCTGAGCGCCCGTCGCGCCGGGAAGCTGTCTTCGGGCCGAGCGATGAGGTTTGCCGCACCCAACGGTCTCAGTAGAAACAGCAGGCGAGGAGAGGAGACGCCGTGTCCGCAACCGTTCTCTACATGTCAATGTCCCTCGACGGATTCATCGCCGGCCCCAATGCGGGGCCCGGTAACGGCCTCGGCGACGGCGGGGAACGCCTGCACGAGTGGTTGTTCAACGGCCAGCAGCCCGTCTTCGGCCGGGTGTTCCACGAGTTCATGGCGACCGGCGCGGTCGTCGCCGGCCGGGGGACCTTCGAGCCTGCCGACGGCTGGGGCGGCGACCACCACGACGGCGTACCGATCTGGGTCCTCAGCCGCCGCGAGCCGGGCATCGACGTGAGCCAGTGGCCGCTCGTGACCTACGTCAACGACGTCACAACCGCGATGACCGAGGCCAAGCGGGCGGGGGGCGACAAAAACGTACTGGTTCACGGCGCCGCGACCGCGCAGCTCGCGCTCGCTGCTGGCCTCCTCGACGAGCTCGAGATCCATCTCATCCCGGTGCTCCTCGGCCAAGGACGCCGTCTGTTCGAGAACCTTTCCGAGCAGATCGAGCTACAGCGCACCCGAATCCTCGAGGGCGAGGACGGTGTCACCCACATGCACTACCGCGTCGCGCGCTGAGCACCAAATTCGGGCGGGACCCGCTGGCCAAGGAGGCGGCGGTCCTGCGCCTGGCGCGATGTCGCTCGCACCTCGCAGCGCGCGCCCGGCGAACAGCCACGGAGGGCCAGTCCGCCAGTGAGAGACGGGACACGTCGTCAGGGCAGTGCGCAGGTCCCGTTCCACCCGCCCGCGAAGTACGGCGGGCCGGCCAGCTGACCTGTGGTGCTGAGCTGCTGGACCGGATCGGTCACGTAGCCGTCCACTCCGGTGATCAGCCCGTTCACGTCGAAAAGCGCGCCCTTCTGGTCTTGGGCCGCGCAGGAGCGTCGCGGGCCCTCGTGCGGATCGTGGTTCTTCGCCGTGTCAGGTGGGGGCACGTCCGAGGGTGGCGGCGGATCGGTGCCGTACGGGGAGGCACCGTCGGGCCCCGAGTCGAAGATCGCGATCGCCGAGCCGTCGAAGGGGTAGTGGGTGATCGGCGCGATGTCCCAGAGCGGGGCGTCGGGGTTGTAGCAGTAGTTCCCATCAACCGGGTCGTTGCCATCGTTTCCGGGCTCGTCGCTGCATAGGCGGCTGGCCAGCAGCGCCTCGCCGCCGCCGAGCCGGTTGGAGGCCGCCGGGCCGCCGACCGCCTGGGCCCCGATCGTCCGTGCCTCGTCGAACGCGGTGATGTTCGCGACCTGGTGGTCACCCCAGGCGACCTGCATGAGCACGTGGTGATCCGGGGTGCCGGCCGGGCATCGGCTCTTCTCCGCCGCCGCCGCTACCACGCCTTCTGCGGTGCAGTCAGGAAGAAGTCCACCGATCGCGGTCGAGGTCATGTGCCCGGCGTAGCCGTCCGGGTCGGCCCGGTCCCACAGCGTCGAGAGCAGGTCGATGATCAGCTGGCGCTGCCCCTGGTCCGGATAGAAGGAGTCGAGCAGGTTGGAGTAGCCGATGTCGTTGTAAGCGTTCGTCGGGTCGTAGGACGACGGGTTCGCGGCCAACTGCTGTAGCTCCTGTTCCACGACCTGGGGCACCGTGTTGTGAGCGACGTAGTCCGACGAGCGCGGGAGCAGGACCGGGTAATCCATCCCCGGGACGCCGAGGGCGCATCGGCGCACGTCGATCGAGATCGCGCAGACAGTCCCGCCGTAGATCCCGCCCTGGCTGTTGCCGTCGTAGTTGACGCCGTCGTTCAGATTGATGAACGACTTGCCGTCCGAGTACTGGAAGGCCGCGTTGGTGGCAAAGCCGCGTGGGCTGATCTCGAGCCGTGCCAGGTAGAGGAAGTTCAGCTCACCCTGCTCGGTGCGGTCGACCAGGATCGGGAACAACGACAGGTCAGACAGCGCGAGTACGGCGTTCGGGACATCGGCGTTGGCAAAGCCGAACCAGTTGGTCGCGCAGTACATCATCCCTTCGCGATTCGCCATCTCCGTCTGCGGGGAGGAGTTGACCTCGGAGTCGCTTCCGAACAGCCCGTGCCCGTACTCCGCCGGGCGCAGCGTCTGCTGGTTCTCGAACCCCGTCCGGCCCACATTGCAGATGAAGCCGGCCTGGTAGGTCTGGCCGGGCACCTGGGATGGGTCGGCGTTCGGATCAGTGGGCTTGGTGTAAAGGAACTCCCCGGGCGAGGGGCAGTCATCGACCGGGCTCTGACTGCTGATCTGGTCGCACTTCTCCGGTGGCGAGCAGGTCGGGGCGATGTAGCACGGGACGGTGAAGGTGCCCGTGATCTGGCGCGCCACGTTCGAGTTCTGGGCAGGGGTGTAGTTCGTGACCGACGAGACGGTGAACGCCGGCGCCTGGCCGACGTCCCGGCCGGCGTCGATCTGGGCCTTGGTCTCACCGAGCTGCTCAAACGCGTCGTCCCGGATCGCGAGCATCCGGCCGGTGACGTTCTGGGTAGATGCCGTGGTGAAGTCCCAGGCCAGGTACAGATCCTTCGGGTTGGTTGAGATGGTCCAGCCGGCCTCCTTGAGGTCGGCGAACACTCGGTCCATGTGACGGGCCCGCGGGTCCCCGTCGGTGGCGTGGTGCAGGAAGTTGCGAACGTAGGCCGCAAAGGCCGCCGACTGCGGCGCGTCGCTTCCATTGTCGGTGGTGAGGTGACGCAGGGCCACGATGTAGCGGTGGCCGTCGAGAAGGTTCATCGCCGGGTGGATGATCAGGTCCTGCTGGACCGGCGTGGTGGTGCCCGAGGGGATGACGCCCGCCTCGGAGGTGTACTGGTCGATCTCAGTCCAGGTCGGCCAGACCTTGCCGGTGGTCGCGTCGAGGAGCACGACCCCGAGGTTCGACTCGCTGTTGGTCTCAATGTTCAGGTCGGTGGGCAGCCGCGAGGCGCCCAGGTCGGAGTTCTCGGTCATGCCCGGGACGACGGTCAGGATCTCCGAACCGGCGCTGAACCCGTCGCTGGCGTTCCACGCGGAGGGATCGATCGGCTTGCCCGCGATGTTGCGCGGCATGGCCAGGACGTTGAGGTCGAGCCTGCGTCCGGTCGCGCTCGTCGGGTCAGGGCGGGTGAACCAGTCGTTCGGGTAGGGCAGCATGCACTGCGCTGAGTCGATCGGATCGCAGCCTTGCAAATTGGTCGCAGAGCCGGGGTTGGATGGGTCTGACCAGCCGCCCCACTGGTCGGTGTCGTGGTTGATCCATCGGTGGGAGGCGGGCTTCGCCGGTCTGTTCGCCGCAAGGGCGGGGCCGGCGAGCCAGAGGAGGGCGAGCACGGGCACGACGAGCAGAGCCGCCCGGCCACTCCTCAACGAGATACGAGTTGTAAAAAAGGTCACAAACGGCATAACGCTGAGCGGCAGCAAATCTTTCGACGATCGAAGCGTCGCGGCCCCCACAAGGTGGAAACCCTCCCAGGGTCCCTCGATTCAGGTCGCCTACGTAGTCGCCGCGCGCCGGGTGGCGTACTCGTCCGCTAGGGCGAGCGCGAGGTCGATTAACTCCTCGCGTTCAAGATCGCGCCCTCGACGCTGCGCCTGCGCGGCGGCCTGGCTGCCGAGACGGGTTTGCGCGGCAGCCATCAGCTGAATGTCTCTGTCGGGCGCGGGTGCGAGGGTCTCGCGCACCCAGCGTGCGCCTTCCCGGTCGATGTTGGCTTCGACTCCTGCGTCCAGCTCAATGGCGGCTGCGTCCTCACCCAGCCCGGCCAATGCGCGAGCGATCTCGGAGCACACGAACAGTCCGTTGATGGGCATCAGCCGGGCCCCGCGCAGCGTCTGTGCGTAGCGGTGGAGGGCGACGTCGAACTCAGCGCGGGCCATCGCGATGTCTCCCGAACAGGTCGTGGCGCACATCGAGATGAACGACCCGTCGAGTCGCGAATCGGCAAGGATCTCAGAGATGATCGGATCGGCTTCCTCGCTGCGCCCCAATTGGTAGTGATGCAGAGCAAGCTCGCCCTCCAGCAGCGCCCATAGCTGCGGGTTCACCTCGACGGGCGGAAGTGCGAGCGCCGCTTGGAGCAGGTCACCGACGCGCTCGTCGACGATCCCGGACTGGTAAAGCAGGTGTGCCTGTACCGCGCACGCAACCGCTTCGCGCGTGTGATCGCCGAGCCTTCGCCTGCAGTCCGCCGCTTTGCCGACAGCCGCGAATGCTCCTTCGACGTCGTCCTGGCTTGAAAGAACCATCCCGTGGGCCATGTGCATCCGGGCGGAAGGGTCGTCGCATTCGACGATCGGGAGCGCTTTGAGGATCTCCTCAGCGATGGTCGCGATGCGGTTTGCCAGGTAGTACGGGACTCCAAGCGCTCCGATCAGCCTCCGGTGCAGCTCGAGGTCGTGCTGGAGGCTCCACCGAACGGCGGTGCTGTATTCGTCGGTCAGCTCCAACGTCCGCGCCGTCAGGGCAGGGGTTTCAAAGAAGAACCGATCATCGATTGCATCCGCCTCGTCAGCGAGCATCAGGGCATGCCTTCGGTGGCGGTCATGCTCTGCGCCCTGATGGACGAGCAGAGCCTGGGCGTAGGCCCGGACCGGCTCGGCCATCGCAAGGCGTCCGTCGCCGCGGATCCTGACCAGGGCGAAGTCGAGCAAGGACGCCGTCGCCTCCCATACGTCGAGCTCATCGCTGAGCATCGTCTCCGTCTGCTCGATCGTCCAGGCTCCGGCGAACACCGCCAGCGCGGCGAGCAGGCGCCGTGGCTCCTCGTCCAGTAGCGAGACGGTGTAGTCCAGTGCGGCTCGCAGGCCGCGCTGGCGCTCGGGCAGATCACGGGCACCCGATCCCAGCGCGTCGATCCCCCGCTCGAGTGCAGCGAGCAGACGCCGTGGTCCGCCGATCCGCACTCGTGCGGCGGCGAGCTCGAGCGCGAGCGGAAGTCCGTCGAGCCGCCGGCACAGCTCCGCCACGGCCGGCGCATCGCCTGGCGCAAGCGCAAACGACGCGTCTGCTGCCTGGGCCCGCTCCAGGAACAGCGACGCCGCCGGAACCCGCTCCAAAGCGGCGATGTCGTGCTCTCCCGCAGACGGCACCTCGAGCGGCGCCAGCGGCATCACTACCTCGGACGTTAGGCGAAGCGGCGCCTGGCTGGTCACGAGCAGCCGCACTCTCGGGGCCGCCTCCAACAGGTTCGATAGCACCGGTGCGGCGTCGAGCAAGTGCTCCATGTTGTCGACGATCACGAGCAGTTCGCGCCTCGCCAGGTGGGAGGCAATGGCGGTTTCGGGATCGTGGCCGTCCACGATCGCGGCACCGAGCGCATCGGCGATCGCGAGGGCGACGTCGTCCGGCCGCTTAGCTGATGCCAGCCGAACCAGAAACACGCCATCGCTGAACGCATCAAGCAATTCGGTCCCGCAGGCCAAAGCGATTCTCGTTTTCCCGCTGCCGCCGACACCCGTCACGGTCAATAGCCTCGTCTCGCCCGTTAACGCCGCCCGCATCTCAGCCAGCACTCGCTCCCGGCCGATCAAGCGGTTCCGCAGGGACGGCAAATTCGTCCGCGCGCGAGCAAGCGTTCTTGGCGGCGGGAACTGCTCCGCCCCCACCCCTCCAAGCCGAAGATGAAACAGCCGGCGCGGCATCACGAAGTCCTTCAGCCCGTGCTCGCCGAGATCGTCGACGGCAACATCCGCCACGAGCGCGCGCGTCGACTCGCTCAACAACACCTGGCCGCCGTGGGCGGCGGCGCATAGCCGCGCGGCATAGTGAACGTCCCTTCCCCAGTAGTTGTTGTCCCTCAGCCGCGGCGACCCCGTGTGCACGCCCATCCGCACGCGTAAGCGGCCGCCGTGGGGCCAACAGTCGGCGCCGAGCGCTGACTGCGCTTCGGTTGCGGCTGCGGCTGCCTGCGCCGCATCCGCAAATGCGACGAAGAAAGCGTCACCTTCGGTATCCACCACCACCCCACCGTGCGCCGTCCAGATCTGCCTCAACAGGCGGTCGTGCTCATCCAGGACGTCCCCATAGAGATCCCCGATCTCGTGTAGCAACTGCGTTGACCCCTCGATGTCGGTGAACAGCAATGTCACCGTTCCCTCAGGCAGTCGGGGTTGGTCACTCACAGCCATCACCGCACAACGAGAAGCTACCAGCGGCCCCCGCCCTCATCCTGGCCCCTGATTTAGCGGCGGCGACGGAGTGGGAGAGCGCCCTGAGCCGAGACGATGGACCTATCCTCCGTGTATGGGTCTGTCTGGCCATGCCTCTCTTGATCGGGTCGGCGTGATCGGGGGCGGGATCATGGGTACCGGCATCGCCGAGGTCTGCGCCCGTGAGGGGCTCGATGTGGTACTCGTGGAGATCGATTCGGGGGCTGCCGGACGTGCCCGGGGGAACCTTGAGCGGTCACTCGACCGGGCCGTGAGCCGGGGCAAGCTCGAACGCGATCAGGCCGCTCACACTTTGGACGGGGTGCGCTTCACCAGCGACCTGAAGCAGGTCGCCGATCGCCAGATCGTGATCGAGGCGGTCATCGAGCACAAAGCAACGAAACTCGAGGTGTTCCGCCAGCTTTCGGGACTTGTCGAGGACGGTCAAGCCATCCTGGCGTCCAATACCTCTTCAATCCCGATCGTGGAACTCGCGGCCGAGTGCCGCGAGCGCGGAGGGCACGTGATCGGTCTGCATTTCTTCAACCCGGTCCCTGTGCTCTCTCTCGTGGAGGTGATCCCGTCGCTGCTCACCGATGCTGCCGTGGCCGAGCGGGCGCTCGAGTTCGTCAGAACGCAGCTCCACAAGGACCCGATTGTCGCTCCGGACCGCGCCGGCTTCACGGTAAACGCTCTCCTGATCCCCTATCTACTGGCGGCCATCCGGATGTTCGAGCAGGGGCTGGCTTCGGCTGAGGACATCGACGAGGGCATGGTCAAGGGTTGCGCGCATCCGATGGGCTCGCTGGCACTGGCCGACCTGATTGGCCTGGATACCGTGATGGCAGTTGCCGAGAGCCTCTACGGCGAGCACCGCGAGCAGCTGTTTGCCCCACCCCCGTTGCTTCAGCGACTTGTCGCCGCTGGACTGCTGGGCCGAAAGACCGGCCGAGGCCTTTACAGCTACGGCTAGCTCTCGTCGAGAACTGAGCGGCTGGCTACCTCTCGCCGGCCACGGCGAAGTTCAGCTCGTCCCCGAGGAGCGTCGTGCGCGCTGGGGCCGTCTCGGCGATCACGCGGCCCCGACGGATGACGTAACGGCGGGTCGCGCGCAGGCTGATGACGTCGATCGGAGTCTTGGCGTCGAAGATGACGCAGTCGGCAGGCTTTCCCTCCTCGATCCCGTACTGATCCTCGACGCCGAGGGTCCGGGCGCCACGTTCGGTGGCGAGCCGGAGCATCTCGGTGATCTCCTCGCGGCCGCTCATGTAGGTGAAATGCAGCGCGAGATGGGCGGCGTCGATCAGGTCGGCGGTGCCCATCGGGTACCACGGATCGATGATCACGTCGTTGCCGAGCGACACGTTGACACCGTCGGTGAGCAGCTCCTTCAACTGAGCGAAGCCCCGGCGCTTCGGGTAGGGGTCCAGGCGGCCCTGGATCAACGAGTTGGCGTACGGGTTGACGACGATGTTGATCCCCGACCGGCGCAGGAACCCGCGCAGCTTCGAGGAGTAGTACGGCTCATAGGAGCCCATCGCGGTGCAGTGGCTCGCGGTCACGCGGCCGGCGAGGCCGCTCTTGACGGTGTTGTCGGCCATCACCTCGAGATACCGCGAGGTCGGGTCATCGGTCTCGTCGCAGTGGATGTCGACCCGGCGGTTGTTTGCCTTCGCGAGCTCGAAGACACGGTGCACCTCGCGAAGGCCGAGCTCTGCCGTCGGCTCGTAATGGGGGATGCCGCCGACGCAGTCGACGCCGAGGCGGATTGCCGCCTCGAGCCGCCGCTCGTCGCCTTCATTTGCGTAGAGCCCGTCCTGCGGGAACGCGGTCACCTGGATGGTGCACAGCTCAGCCAGCTCGTCACGCACACGCAGGAGCCCCCGGACCATCGCGTCGTTCTCGCCCGACACGTCCGCGTGCGCCCGGATCCAGAGCGTGCCCTGGGCGGCGGACCAGCGGACGATCTCGCTGGCCCGCTCGAAGACATCCTGCTCGGTCAGCGTCGGCTTCAACTCCCCCCAAACCTCGATCCCCTCGATCAGGGTCCCGCTCTGGTTGAATCGCGGACGCCCCGCGGTCAGCGACGCATCGAGGTGCAGGTGGCAGTCGACGAGGGGCGCTGTTACAAGCCGCCCATCGAGCGTCGATCACGTTCGCTGCGTCGAGGTCCAGCGAGGGTCCGATCCGCACAAAGCGCGTGCCCTGCGCCGCTATGTCGACCAGCGGACCGTCGAGCAGCCGCGCGTTGCGAACAATCAGATCGACCATCCGGGCGGCCGGCCGGTCAGGACGGCTGCGGCGCTGGCACCTCGGATGCTTCGTCGGGAATCACCAGCGCTTCCGAGCGCCGGTCGCCGCTGAGCTTGAAGAAGATCGCGTACAGGACCGCGCTCAGCACGAACCCGACCTCGAACGTCAGGTCGCCGATCGATGGGTTGTGCTTGGCGATCACGCCGACGTACTCGGTCTGGTTGGAGAACAGCGGGATCGAGATGCCCATGCCGATCAGCATCGCCAATGCCCCGGCCCACGGGTTGTGCTTGCGGTCGAACAGGAACCCGTCCACACGCTGGCCACGACGCAGCACCCAGTCCGCGAAGAACACGCCGAGCCAGGGCCCGATCCAATACGAGATCACGAGCAGGAAGTTTTCGTAATCGGTGGCCGCGTTGTGCAGGCCCGTCCCGGCCACGATGAAGCCGATCGACCCGAAGCCGAGCGCAACGATCGCGCGGCGCCACTTCAGCGGCAGCCGGATGCCTGTGGACAGGAACGACATGACGCCGGAGTAGACATTCAGCGCGTTGGCTGCGACCGCTCCGACCGCGATCGCGATCAACGTGATGTCGGCGACCGCGGTCGACATATGTGAGGTGAACAGCGCCGTGGGGTTGGAGTTCGACCCCGGGATCGTCGCCGACGCCGCGCCGACGATCTCAAGGGCGACGCACGATACGAATACACCCGCCCCAGACCACAGCCCGGCGCTGCGGCCCGTCCCAGGCTTGAAGTAACGGGTGTAATCGGAGGCGAAGGGGTTCCACCCGGCGGCGTATCCGAAGGTGGCCCCAACGCTGAGGAGGAAGCCTCCGATCCCCCCGCTCGAGTGCCATGCTCCCGGATGGCTCTTGGAGAGGATCACCACCGAGGCGATCACGAAGGCCACGCCGAGGAGGGGCAGCATCCACCGCTCGAAGACCTGAATGAGGTTGTGGCCGTAGAAGGCCAGCGTTGTCTGGGCAATCCCGACGATCACGAGGCACACCCAGTCGTTGATCCCCAGGAGGGCGTTCAGCGCGAGCGCGCCGCTGACGCTGTTGACGGCGAACCAGCCGATCCCGGCCGTCACCGAGTTCAGCCCGGCGGGCAGGATGTTGCCCAGCCACCCGAAGGAGATCCGGCTCTGGACCATCTGCGGGACGCCGAATCCGGGGCCACGGCTGCTCAGGTAGCCGTGAGCGAGCGAGCCGAGCCCGGTTCCCAGGACGATCGCCAGGACCGCGGCCCAGAACGATTGGCCGAAGAACGAGACGGAGATGACCCCGACGAAGATCGTCGCGAACTCGAGATTCGGCGACGTCCAGGTCCCAAACAGCGTCCGTGTCTTCCCGTGCCGCTCGGACAGCGGAATGAACTCCGCGCCCCCGGGCTCAACCGCCGCGACAGCGTCGCCATACGTGCCCTCGCGAACCTCAGCGGGCACCTCTATAGCCGTCTGCGAATCGAGAACCGCCATGACCTCACCCTCCTTGTTGAAGCGCGGGCGAAGCTATCACGGCCTTGCTCGGCCGTCGAGACAAAAGCAACCAAATTCGGAAATCCGGTTGAGGAGCCCGTCCCTCGTTCAGGTGCGGGACATGGGTCTCTTAGGGGCAGGCGATCGAGCGCTTCATGGGCTAGCCGGGAGCTTGATTGATCGAGAGTGAGCTCGGCTCCGTGTTCACACACGCTTTCATGGCGTGCTGGAACTGCGGCGCTTGTTGGTCGATCGTGGACGGGAGGGTGAACGCGCCGTCGCGGTCGACGTCCGGAAAGCTCGGTACTCCGTGGGAGCGCATGCAGTCCGCGAACGGGAGGTCCTGGGCTCGGTCCCGGGCGCCGATAGCCGGCTTTCCACCATTGGGCAGTAGGTCGTGGCAGGCATGGTCGGCTGACTTGAACGCGGGGGAGGCGGGGTTGGCGGTGCCGGGGGAGATGTGGACCTGCACGCTGTTACCTGAGCTCGACACCTGGGGGTCCGGATAGCCGGGCACTCCGCGTGAGCGCATGCAAACCGCGAAGGCCACGAACTGCTTGCCGAGATTCGCTCCCGCGGTTGGCCGATTGGCGGAACCGGCCGACGAGCTGCCTCCGCAGCCCGAGATCAGGAGGCCGACCGCGATCAGGCCCGGGAGATACCGAAAGGCGCGCCGAGCGTGCCACATGGCTCGAGGTGGTTTGATCGTGTGTCTGCCGGCTGGCTTCATTTCGCCTCGCTTCAAGTTGGTGGGGCCGGTTGTAGACGGCGAGGCGTAACAACGGGATAACGCCCGAGCGATGTCAGCTCGGGCTCGTGGGGATCGTGACCGACATTTCGAGCCCACCGCCGGGTCGCGGGCGGGCGGTGATCTTGGCGTCGTGAGCGCTGGCGATCGCGCTGGCGATCGACAGGCCGAGCCCCACCCCGTCGGAGTGGTTGAGACGCTCCTTGGCGCGCGCGAATGGCTCGAACAGGGTTGGGATCTGCTCGGCGGGGACGCTGGGCCCGGTGTTGGCTATCTCGAACACCGCGCTGTCGGCCTGCTGGAGGGTGCGGATTCCGATCCAGCCACCTGTGTTGTTGTGTCGCACGGCGTTCTCGACGAGGTTGGCGATCATGCGCTCGAGCAGCACTCGATCGCCGCGGGCGTTCGCGGGCCCGAGCGCGGCTTCGACCTTGATGTGGCGCTCACTGATCGCCGCGCGGGTGGCGTCGAGCGCGTCCTCGGCGGCGGTTGCTAGATCGACCGCTTCCTGCGCTGTAGGGCCGAGCTCGCTGGTGGCGAGGGCCAGCAGCGCATCAACGGTGGCTTCGGCCCGCTCGACCGATTGCTTGACCCGGGTGGCCATTGCCTCCAGCTGATCGGGCGTCCTCGTGGGCTTGGAGAGCGTGACCTCGATCGCCGTTCGCATCGCGGTGAGCGGAGTGCGCAGCTCGTGCGCCGCGTTGGCGACGAACCGCTTCTGGCTGGTGAAGGCGGCATCGAGCCGCTCGAGCATCACGTCGAAGGTGTCGGCCAGCTGCTTGAACTCATCATCTGGGCCGGTGAGCGCGAGGCGTTGACCGAGCCGCAGCTCGGAGGCCCGCCGGGCCGCCTCGGTGATCGAGCGCACCGGGCCCAGCGCTCGCCCGGAAGCGAGCCAGCCGAGGCCTGCCGCGACGAGGACCAGGATCCCGAGGCCAATCGCTGAGGCGATCCGCAGGGCGGCCAGCGCGTCTCCGCGCGCCCTGGCGCCGGCTCCGATGTCGCTCAGGTGGTTGCATTTCGCGTCCAGCAACGGCGTCGTGGGCAGGAGTTTGCACCCGCGCAACAACTCTTTTTCGTGTGGCGAGAAGAACTTCGGCGGTGCGGAAGGGCGAGGCAGCAGCACCCCGGCCGCCAGCGCGTACGTCAGCGCCAGCAGCACCACCCCGGCCAGCAGGAACAGGACGCCGTAGAAGATGGCAAGCCGGGTGCGCACCCGTCGCGGCCACAGCCGCCGTAGGGCGACGGTCAGAACCACGGGGGTCATTGCACCCGGTATCCGGCGCCGACAATCGTCTCTATCACCTCGGGCCGGCCGAGCTTGCGCCGCAGGCGCCCGAGTGTCACCGCCACCGTGCGCGTGAAGGGATCGGCGTTCTCGTCCCACACCCGCTCGAGCAGCTCCTCGGCGCTGACCACGGCGCCGTTCGCCGCCAGCAGCACCTCAAGTACACCCAGCTCCTTGCGTGTCAACGAAAGCTCCTGCCCCGCCCTGGTGGCGCGCCGTCCCGCCCTGTCGAGGACCAGGTCACCCTTGACCAAAAGCAGCGGCCCCGCCGGCGCGCGGCGGGCCAGGGCGTGCACCCGAGCGACCAACTCCTCAAATGCGAACGGCTTGGGCAGGTAGTCATCCGCGCCCAGGTTCAGACCGTCAACGCGATCGCCGATCGTCGCCGCTGCGGTCAACATCAAGATCCGTGCGTCCGACCCGCCGTCGCGCAGCGCCACGCAAACCGCGTCGCCATGGACCCGCGGCAGGTCGCGGTCGAGCACGATCACGTCGTAGCTATACACGAGACCCTTCTGCAGCGCGGCCGCCCCGTCATACGCGAGGTCGGTCGCGATCCCGCGATCGCGCAACCCCTCGGCAATGTCGCAGGCGAGCTCCACGTGATCCTCGACCACCAGCACGCGCACACGCACATCGTGCACCACGGCACATCACAGCGCCATCACAGACCTCAACCGCGGTTGGCGCCCCAACGTCAGCGCTGGCGTGTTGCACTGGTGTGACGGGCAACCGGATATCACCTACCTCATGCTCAGACCTACCTCACGTCTTCCAATGGCCGCAGCCGCGATCGCCGCGGCGACGCTAGTCGCCGCGTGCGGCTCGAACTCCTCCAGCTCGTCCAGCTCCGGTGGCCACCCGACCCAGGCCCAAATTCAGCAAGAGCAGCAGGACGCGGTCAGGTTCGCCGACTGCATGCGGTCGCACGGGGTTCCCGGCTTCCCGGACCCGACGACCTCTCCCCACGCGTTCAAGAATGCGTTCAACACGAAGTCGCCCGCGTTCCAGTCCGGAGCCATGGTCTGCCGACACCTGCTGCCGGGCGGCGGCCACCCAAATCAGACCGCGGTGCACAGTCAGGCGCAGATCGCCGCGATGCTGGCGTTCGCGCGCTGCCTACGCAGCCACGGGTTCCCCAACTTCCCCGACCCGAGCAGCACCGGCGAGCTTACCCACGAGATGGTCGCCAGCGCGGGGATCAACCTGCATCAGCCGGCGGTGCTCCAAGCGGGCGACGAGTGCACCAGCGTCACCCACGGGATCATCACCAAGGCCGTCGTGGCCCGCTTCGTCGCGGGGCAGTAGGCCGGTCTTGCGCGTGGTCTTGTGCCTGACGCTACTTTGTCTTCCCAGTTGGTTTAGTCGGGCAAATGGCCAACGCCATGCCGTAGGAGGCATCCATGGTTGGGAAGCGGGCGGTTCAGATCTTCTTGGTGATTGCGCTCGGGGCAGGTTTGGCGTTCGGCGTCCTGAGCGTGCGGTCGCCTGCGAAGCCCGAGCCGAGCCGCGGGGTGGGCGGAGCTCGGCGTCCAAACATCGTGTTCGTGCTCACCGACGATCTCTCCTGGAACCTCGTGACGTCTCGATACATGCCGCATGTGGTCCAGCTCGAGCGGCGCGGCGAGACGTTTGACCATTACTTCGTCGCCGACTCACTGTGCTGCCCGTCGCGGTCATCGATCTTCACTGGCCTGTTCCCGCACGACACTGGGGTCTTCACCAATCAGGGCAAAGATGGTGGCTATTTCGCCTTCACACACCACAGTCCCAACCTTGAGACGAAGACCTACGCGGTTGCGATCCGGCCCGCGGGCTATCTGACCTCGATGATGGGCAAGTATCTCAACGGCTATGCCCAACGGCGCCCAAGGCGCACGACCCACGTTCCGCCGGGGTGGTCCGACTGGCACGTCGCGGGCAACGGCTATCCCGAGTTCGATTACTACCTCAACGAGAACCGCGTTGTGCACTACTACGGGTCCCGGCCGGCGGACTACCTGACCGACGTGCTCGCCGGCCGAGCGACGGCGTTCATCAACCGGGCCGCACATGCCCGCAAGCCGTTTGTGATGGAGATCGCGACCTTCGCTCCGCACACCCCCTACACGCCAGCCCCGCGCAATCGCCGCGACTTTCCCGGGCTCACGGAGCCGCGGGACCCATCGTTCAACGCGGCCAACACCGATCCGCCGTTGTGGTTGGGCTTACGCCGGCCTCTGACAAGCATGCAGATCCGCGAGATCGATCGGGAGTTCCGCAAACGCGCCCAGGCGGTCCAAGCCGTCGACAGGCTGCTCGGGGAGGTCGAGGCCACTCTCGCGGCCCACGGCCTCGCGCAGAACACCTACATAGTGTTCAGCTCCGACAACGGCTACCACATGGGACAGCACCGGCTGCTGCCCGGCAAGCAGACCGCGTTCGACACCGATATCAGGGTCCCGCTAATCGTCACTGGCCCGGGAGTGCCGCACGATCGGGTCGTCTCACAGGTGGTGCAGAACATCGACCTCTACCCGACCTTCGTCGAGCTCGCCCACGGGACGCCAAGCTCACCGGTCGACGGCCACAGCCTCCTGCCGCTGCTGCACCCATCCCACGGCCCGCTGCCCCCCTGGCGCACGCTGGCGCTGGTCGAGCATCACGGGCCGACTCTGCCCGGAGACCCCGACCTGGAGAACGGAAACGGTGGCGGCAATCCGCCGGACTACGAAGCGATCCGTATCTCCGACCAGCAGTTCGGCAACGCCGTCTACGTCGAGTACACGACGACCGGCCAGCGCGAGTTCTACGACATCGACACGGACCCATTCGAACTAAACAACATCTACCTGACGCGGAACCCGGCCGAACAGGTCCAGCTCCACAACATGCTTCTTGCGCTCGAGAACTGCCACAGTGCGAGCGCCTGCTGGGCCGCCGGCGATCCGCAGCGCTGACCTCGATTCAAACATCATTTATGAGGTGGTGGGCTTGCCCACTGCCAGATCGGAGGAGGATTCGCATGACTGGCAAGGCTCTGTTCTGTCGTTGCGGCCGTGGGACGGCTGTCGCCGTCGTGGCGTTGTTCGCTGCGGTCAGCGCGGCGCCGGCGACGGCCAACCCTTTGGCGTACGTCCCGCTCGGTGACCTGGCGCCAGGTGGCTCGTCGGCAACGGGGGTAGCGGTTGTGAATGTCGGAACGGGCGCGCGGATTGGCACGATCCCGCTTTCTGTGAGGGCGTTCTCGATCGCGATCAACCCGGCTGGCACCCGTGCCTACGTGGTCGACGAGAACGGGGTGGCCGTGATCAACCTGAAGACGAAGGCGGTCGTGAAGACGATCTCGGGCGTCGTCGGCGGCGACATCGCCGTCGATCCGAGCGGGACTCGTGTCTACGTGACCAATGAGACCACGGACCAGCTCGACGTGATCAACACGGCCAACAACACCGTGAAGACATCGATTCCGGTCGGCAACCAGCCGCGAGCGGTCGTGGTGAACGCCGCCGGCACGCGAGCCTATACGGGCAACACGCTCGCGCCTTACTCGATCTCGGTTGTCAATCTCAAGACCGACACGGATACCAGCGACGTGACCTCGGGGAACCTCAATCGGCCGGAGAACCTCGGCATTGCTCCGAGCGGCGCCACGGTCTTTGCCGCGAACTTCGGCACAAATGCAGGCGGGACGACCCTGGGCGTCCTTGACACCAGCAACAACACCGTGAGTTCGGTTGCCGTGGGTACGACGCCGACCAGCGTCACGGTCAACCCCTCGGGCACGAGGGCATACGTGGCCAACCGGGACTCGAGCTCGCTGTCGATTATCAACACCGCATCATCGACGAACGTCGCGACCGTGCCGCTCGCCTTCCAGCCGGAACACATCGCGATCACCCCCGACGGGAAGCGTGCCCTCATCACGGGGCAGGACTCGAACACAGGCGACTTCAAGGACGCCGTCTTCGACCTCGTGAAACGCAAGATCGTCGCCGGGCCGGCGAGCCTACCGGATGCCAATGGCGCGGCCATCGCGCCCGCCGAGCAACCCGTACCGGCCATCAAGGCTAAGACCGGACTCGCCAAGAAGAAGACTCGCTTCGACGCCACCGCGTCGTCGGGCGGGCCGATCATCCGTTACGACTGGAGCTTCGGGGACGGGAAGAGAGCGTCCAACGCCGGGGCGACGGTCGCCCATGTCTACACCAAGGTCGGCCGCTACAGGGTCAAGCTGACAGAGATTGATGGATGTGCCCGTGCTGCCGTGTTCGGGCCGCTCGGGGTCTCGTTCAACGGCCATTCGGCATTTTGCAAGGGGCGTCGTACCGGCCAGAGGACCCTGACCGTGCGGATAGGGGCCGGAGGGAGCGCGTGACGCTCGGCGCTGCGAGCTTCGGATCGATCTCGGCCGGCGGAAGCGGTAGGCCACCGTGAAGCCTTTGGACGGGACCCTGGGACCGCTGATTCCTGACGACAGCTCACCCGCTCGCCGGGGGCTGCGCCGGGTCCGTGGCATCACGGTTGAGGTGATGGCGTTCGTGCTCGTGACGCTGCTGTCGCCGTTGCTGTTGATCGGCGCTGTCGCGCTTGACATGGCGCTCTGGGTGCAGCGTCGTAAGCGCTGGATGGCCGTCCGTTTACTCGCCATGCTGTGGTGGTTCCTGGTCGGGGAGCTGTACGGATTGATCGGACTGCTCTGGATCTGGGTGTCATCGGGTGGTCGCGACGGCCGTCGGCGGCGAGAGCGCGTGTACAGCCTCAAGCGTCGCTGGCTTGGCAGCCATCTCGCTGGCATTCGGCGGCTGTTCGGACTGCGGTTCCAGATCGAGGGGCTCGAGCTGGCCGGGCCAGGACCGATCCTCATGATGATTCGCCACGCGAGCATCATCGACAACACGCTGCCGGACGTGATCGTCGGCCGCGCCCACCGGCTCGGCTTCCGGTTCGTGATCAAACGCGAGCTCCAGATGCTTCCGACGATCGACATCGGTGGCCGCTGGGTGCCCACGCTGTTCGTGCGCCGGGCCTCGGGCGACACCGCGGCGGAGCTGAAGCGGATGCGCGCGCTGACCGTCAACCTGTCCTCCGATGAGGGCTTGCTGATCTATCCCGAGGGCACCCGCTGGACTCCCGAGAAGCTCGCCCGGGCCAAGGCGATCATCGCCGAGCGCCAGCCGGAAATCGCGCCACTCGCGCGATCGCCTGCGGTACGTGCTGCCGCCTCGGCTGGGCGGCACGCTCGTGCTGCTGGAATCGTCACGCGGTGCCGACGTGGTGATCTTCGGCCACGTTGGCCTCGACGGCTTTGAGTACATCAGCGACATCTGGTCCGGCGGGTTGGTGGGCGCGACCGTCCGGCTGAAGTTCTGGCGCTTTCCGGCCAGCGAGGTGCCGAGCGACCGCGACGAGCTGGTCGCCTGGCTGTATGACCGCTGGCAGGAGCTCGATGACTGGATCGCTGAGGTTCATTCAGCCGCGGGTTTGCGCTTGCCTGAAGATCGACGTGTTGTTCGTGCGCCGGATGATGGACCACGATGAGGACCGGCGGTGGTCGAGAGCATCATCGGCCTGGCCGGCCAGTTCGGCAAAAAAGGTCATCAGCGCCACGCCCGCGCTTGAGCTGGGATGCGTGGGCGCCATAGTCAGCTCGAGCCGATGGTCGTCCACTCCGAGGCGCTGCGGCGCGACTAGCGGCCACCGCGGACAGGCGGGTCAAGTTGGGAGCGCCGCCGTACGGTCGGCCGGGCGGCTGGGATGGGACGCCGGCGGTAGTCTCGTCCTATGGCTGAGCAACCTGCTCTCATCATCCAGGTACCTAGCGGGAGCGCGATCGAGCGACAGTTGCGTGAGCAGCCTCCCGCGTCGCTGAAGACAGATGATGTCGTCGTGCAGACGGGCTCGACCGACGCGCGCGGCGTCCTGGAGGAATTCGGGGGTGATGTGGTCCTCGCCCTGCCTGCTCCTGAGGCGCTCGCGCGGCAGGCGGCCGAGCTCAGCCGTGTGCTTGACCAGGCCGGCACCGGGACGTCGCCTCTGGTTGTCGTGATCGAGGCCGGTGAAGAGTTACTGGAGGAGGAGGCGGCGCCACTCATGGCGGCCGCCCGTACAGCCCGCCGGCCGGTGATCCTGCGGATCGTCCGTCCGTCAGAGCATTGATTCGGGCGCTAAAGCGCGCCCGTGGCGCTTCTCCGCCGGACCAGGGCGTCCACGGTGGCGGCGACCAGCAGCACGACGCCGGTGGCGATGTAGACGCCCTGGGCGTTGATCCCCATCAGCGCCAGGCCGTTGAACACCACGGCGATCACGAGCCCGCCGAGCAGCGCGTGGAGGGGCTTGCCCCGGCCCCCGAACAGGCTCGCGCCGCCGATCACCGCGGCCGCCACGGCGTACAGCGTGTAGTTGCCGCCCGGCACGTCGGTCGAGATCGATCCCAGAAACGAGGCATAGACCAGGCCGGCGATGCCGGCCGTCATCGCGCTGAGGGTGAAGGCGACCCGCCGCACACGCTGGACGTTGATCCCGGCTCGCCGAGCGGCCTCGGGGTTGGCGCCGATGGCGTACATGTAGCGGCCGAGTCGAGTCCGGCTCAGCAGGACCGAGTAGACGAACAGAACGATCCCGACGAACGGCACCACCCACGGGATCCCCTTGAGCGGATTGATGCTGATGGAGCGGTTGAGGTTGCAGATGTAGACCAGCAGAATCCCGCCGATCGCCGCGAGCCCGATGGTGAGCAGCGTGATGCTGAGCGGCGGCGCGCTCAGGCCCTGGGATCGTCGGCGCGCGGCTCTGCCGATTGACACCGCCGCGAACAGTCCGAGCAGGACGACCAGCACGATCCACCCCAGCGCCGTCGACATGTTGTTGTTGACCAGGTGGTAGACGGGGCTGGTTGTCGACAGCGACATGACTCCGCCCACGGCCGAGGAGTCGGCGTTGGCCAGGATGATCATCACGCCCTCGGCGATCAGCAACCCCGCCAGCGTGACCACGAATGACGGGACGTGAAGCCTCGTGATGACGTTGCCCTGGACGTAGCCGTAGGCCGCGGTCGCGGCCAGCCCGCCCAGGATCCCCACCCACCAGGGCGCGTTCACCGGCGGCCCGATCAGCTCGGCGACAACGAAGCCGCCGACGCCGAGTACGTACCCGATCGACAGGTCGATCTCGGACAGGATCAGGGCGAACATCTGGGCCGCCCCGAGCAGGACATAGATCGACGCCTGCTGGAACAGGTTGACCAGGTTCTGAGCGGAGTCGAACTGCGAGCGCTCGATCTGGAAGAAGATGATGATCACGACCAGGCCGAGGACGATCGGCAGAGCGCCGCTCTCGCCCGCCCGGATCCGCCGGCCCCAGGCCCTCAGGTACTCGCCCAGCGAGTCGGCCAACACCTCCGGCGCCACCGCGGTCACGTCGACGGCGGCCGCCGTCGTGTCGTCCTCAGCCCCGGGTGCGGATGTCGGCGCTTCCCGGACCTCCGCGGACCCTGAAGCCGTGTCGTCCATCACCGCTCCTTGCTGGTCTCCGACGAACCGCGCTCCGAGCGGCCCGTGGTCATGTAATCGACGACCGAGCTTCGGTCGAACTCCGAGGCCGGCCCACTGGCCACGGTACGACCCAGGTAGAGGATCGCGATCCGATCGGCCACCTCAAAGACGTCGTTCAGGTTGTGCGAGACGACCATCACCGCGACTCCCTGGGAGGAGAGCCGTTTGATCAGCTCGAGCACCTGTTGGGTCTGGGCCACGCCCAGCGCCGCCGTCGGCTCGTCCATGATCACGAGCTGTGACTTGGCCAGCACGGCCTTGGCCACCGCGACCGACTGGCGCTGTCCGCCCGACAGCGACGCCACCGGCTGGCGGATCGACCTGATGGTCGTGACGTGAAGCTCGCGGAGCGTCGCCCTGGCCTGAGTCTCCATCGTGGCCTCGTCGAGGAACCGCCGCCGGACCAGCTCGTGTCCGAGAAACATGTTCTGGACGATGTCCAGGTTGTCGCACAGGGCCAGGTCCTGATAGATCGTCGTGATGCCGAGCCCCTCCGAATCCCGGGGCCCGTGGAGATGAACGGTCTTCCCGTCCCACACGATCTCCCCATCGTCCGGAGCCCACAGCCCGGAGATCGTCTTGATCGTGACGGACTTGCCCGCCCCGTTGTCCCCCGTTAGCGCGGTCACCTTCCCGCGGGGGATCTCCAGGTCGATCTGACTCAGCGCCTGGACCGCACCGAAGCGCTTTGACACACCTTTGAGGGCAAGCAGGGGGGTGCCATTCGGGGCACTCCCGCCATCGCCCGCTGAGGTTGTCGTACCTCCCTCAGAAATGCTCATCTCTCCCCCGAGTGCTTCGGGGCTCTCCCACCTCTGTGGAAGAGCCCCTTGCACACTACAGGTAGACCCGGGTCAGGACTACGTGATGCCAGCCGCCTTGCAGGCCGAGGCGTACTTGCCTGCGCAGAGCTGCGATGTCGGGACGAAGTTGTCCTTGACGATCGTGTCCTTCATGTTGGCCGGCGTGACCCACGTGGGACTCAGCAGGACCGACGGGACCGAGTTCTTGTTGGTCGGGTCGGTCGAGGTGGCGTTGACCAGCGACGACGGAGCCGTCTTGCCGGCCCTCAGGTACATGGCCAGCGCGACCGCGGCCTCCGCCTCTTGGTAGACCGGCTTGTAGACGGTCCCGCACTGGTACCCGCTCAGGACGTTCTGGAGACCCGTGAGGGTCGCGTCCTGGCCGGTCGTGGGGAACGTCTTGGGCTTGATCCCATGGCTCCGGAGGTAGCTGATGATCGGCGCGCCGGTCTCATCGTTCGGGATCACGGCCGAGTTGATGTTGCTGTGGGCCGTCAGGGCACCCTGGAACTCCGTCAACGCGTCGGTCGGCGTCCAGGTACCCGCCGTGCGGGCGACCAACTTGTACTTGCCCGACTTGAAGAACGACGCCAGGACCCCGTTGTAGCCCTGCGCGAACAGGGTGGCGTTGTTATCGGTCACCGCGCCGTGCATGACGACGACGTTCGGGTTCTTGACGTGCCACTGCTGGACGCAGCTCACGAACCCCTGGCCGATCAGCTTGCCTACGTGGACGTTGTCGAAGCTGACGTAATCGGCCGTCCCGGCAGGCGCGCCCAGCGTGAGCCGGTCGTAGTCGATCACGGTCGCACCGTGAGCCTTGGCATAGCGCTGCACCGTGATGCCGGTACCCGAGTCCTCCGGGTCGATCAACAGGACGGAGGCGCCGTTGGTGATGTCGCTCTCGGCATCGGTGACGAACGTGGAGTCGCTGCCCTGCGCGTTCTGGACGATGATGTCCGACGAAGGCAGCCCGGCCGCCGCAGCGGCCTTCTTCAGGTCAGGCGCGTCGAACTCCACGTAGCGCGTGGAACTCGTCGTGTCGGGAAGTATCGCGGCGACCTTCCCCTTTCCGGCGGCTGCGAGCGCCTTCAGCGCCGACATCGCCGAGAAGTTGTTTGTGAAGGAACTCGCCGAGATGCTGGGGGTCGCGGCCGAGGTCGAGCCGGTCGTACCCGTCGTCGCGGCCGTCGTCTTCGACGACGAGCCGCAAGCGGTGATCAGCGCGGCCGCCGCAAGTAGCGGCACCGAAGTTCGGAGCCAACGAGTCATCAAATCTCCTCTCTGAAACCTTGTCCTCAGCTCGCCTCCCCCTGATCCGAGGCTGCTGCTCGTTCGCACTGAAACCTTCCACACCGAGGCGGTTGTGTCCACCCCTGCTAATGAACTGCAAACGATCGTTCTAGCGGCCCGTTACGCGCCTGTGAATCGATACTCGGTCTGCCAGGCGTCTGTCGGGTCGGTGTGGGCGGTCCAGAAGAGCTCGGCGATGTTGTCTGGATCGAAGGGCGTCCCACGCACGACCGAGCCGGCGATCGTGATGGTTGCGGCATGGATGCCGTCCTCCTTGACACCGGCGGCGATCAGGGTCGCCGCCGAGCGCAGCGCGGCCTTCCCCATGGAGAGGCTCGCCAGTGCCGGCACCGGATGGTCGGCGAAGCCGCCGCTGGTGAAGAGGAACGTGCCGGCGCCGGCGGTCCGCAGGACGGGTGCGGCGACCTGTGCCGCGATGACGGCGCCGAGGACGTCGACGTCATAGGCGGTCCGGAGCCGTCCGACCGTCGTGTCGAGGATCTCGCCGGGATCCGGCAGGGCAGCGTTATAAACGGCGACGCCGGGGGCGCCTGGGGCGCGGAAGATCTGCTCGAGCGTCGCGCGGTAGCCGTCCAAATCTGCGATGTCTACGCCCACTGCCTGAATCTCAAGCCCGTCGCTGCGCAGCTCAGGGGCGAGTCGATCGAGCGTTTCGCCATGGGAGATGAGTGTGCTGCGGAAGCCCTCGCGGCCGAAGCGCCGAACGACGCTCGCGCCGACGCCGGGTCCGGCCCCGATCAGCAGAAGGTGACGAGGGTCAACAGACTCGGGCATATGCCGCCTCCGGGTAGAGCTTCGCCCGGCCGTCAGCTCGGGCCACGTGTCCTTGGGGTCCAATCACCCGATCGACATTCAAGCGACGTTCAGGTGAGGTGTCATCACCGCATCGCGGTGATTTCGGTCCAACGGACGCGCTAGACAGCGGAAAGCCGGTGGGCCAGCGCGTCGGCCGTGAATGTCTCGGCGTACGGCGAGCCATCGGGCTCGAGCAGCTTCCCCTTGGCGAGCGGGCCGCCGTCGACCGGGTCGAAACCGAGTCGGTCGATCAGATGCATCACGTTTCGGACCGCGAGGCGGTCGTCTCCGACCGCGGCGATGGCGATGCGGTCGGGGGCGCCGGGATCGCGCGGGTAGTCATCGAGCTCGTGGTAGCCGAGCTGATTGAGGCTCTTGACGACCCGGGCGCCCGGGAAGTGTGCTTGGACGACAGCGCTCGAGCCGCCGCGGGCCGTCGCCAGCTCGGGATCTTCCCCGTCGATGTCGGGCCAGTAGTTCATCGCGTCCACGAGGATTTTGCCGTCGAACAGATCGCTCGGCAGCTCGCGGAACCGGTGCGCCGGTACGGCCAGAAGGATGAGATCGGAAAAGTCGACGACCGAGTCGACGGTCGAGGCGACGGACCCGGGTGCGAGCACGTCGGCCAGGAGCCCGATTCGCTCGGCCGGGCCGGAACTCGCCACGGCCACCTCGTAACCCGCCGCCAGCGCAGCGCGGGCCAGCGCCATCCCGAGCTTCCCTGCGCCGACGATTCCCACTCGCTCCGTCGCTGCCGCGCCGGCGGGACCGGCGCCGCCGAGCGGGGCGATCGTCCGCTCGTCCTGGCCGGCCATCACAGCTGGTGACACCGCGCTCATCGCTTTACCTCGACGGCGCCGGCGCGTGAGTGGAGCGGACTGGGCTCGCGACGCTCTCGGGTGCCGCAGAGCCGCCCGGGCTGTGGTGTTCGCCCGGGTCCGCCTTGAGCAGTTCACGCACCCGAGGAAACACTTCCCGTCCGAGCAGTTCGATTGATTGCCTCCGCTGTCGCGCGGGGACCTGGCCGATCGCGTAGTGGAGGTCGAGCCGGTCGACATCGAGGGCTCGCATCACGGGCGCGATCCGCTGTGCGACCGTCTCGGGGGAGCCGACGAACATCGCACCCTGGGCTGTCTCGGCGTCAAACTGTGCCCGTGTCGGCGAGCGCCAACCCCGTTCGCGGGAGGCGCGATCGAAGGTCTGGAGCCAGTACGGCCACTGAGTTGCGATCGCCTCCTCATCAGTGGCGGCGACGTAGCCAAGCGTGTGGAGTCCGACCGGAAGGTCGGTGGGGTGCCCGTATTGGTCCAACGCTCGGCGGTAGAGGTCCACGAGGGCGGAACCGCTCCGGTCGTCCGCCGATCACCGCGAGCATCAGCGGCAGTCCGTAACGGGCGGCGCGGAGCACCGAGTCGGGGCTGCCTCCGGAGCCGACCCAGGTCGGTAGGTGGCCGGGTGGGAGCGGTGGGGTCAGCACCACGCCGTCCAGCGGCGGCCGGTACTTGCCCGACCAGGTGATCGGTCCGCCTCGGAGCAGCTCCACGAACAGCCCAAGCTTCTCTTCAAAGATCTCCTCATAGTCGCGGAGGTCGTACCCGAACAGCGGGAACGACTCGATTGCGGAACCGCGCCCGAGGATCAGTTGCGCCCGCCCGCCGGAAACGGCGTCCAGCGTCGCGAAGTTGTGGTACAGCCGGACCGGATCCTGGGTCGAGAGAACGGTGACGGCGGTGCCGAGCCGGATCCGCTCGGTTCGGGCGGCGATGGCGGCAAGGACCACGTGTGCCGCCGAGTCCATTCCGTCGTCGCGGTAGTGCTCACCGATGTTGAATGAGTCGATCCCGACCTGCTCGGCCAGGACACCCTCCTCGACGGCGCCGCGAACCACCTCATCACCGCTGATCGGCTCGCCAGCATCGCCAGCAGTGATCGCCATGAACGTGTCAAGCCCGAGTTCGTATTCGCGTTCTTCCATCTCTCACAGAGCTCCTCGAGACTGATTGTGCACGCAACAATCTATAGAAGATTGGTTGCGCTGTCAAGGACATGCACTTGACGCGGCTCGCCGCGGTGCAATACGGTGGCCTTGGGATGAGGTGCGGCGCCGCTGCTGTTTTCCGGTACTGGTCGGCGTGCCGCCGTGCTGCGGTGCGTGCTGGCGATTGGGGCGCCCGGGGGAAAGGCGCTTGCCGTAGAGCACGATGCCCGCGCATCCCAATCCCTACGTGAACGGAGATCTCGAATGCGCAAACTCTCACGACTCTCGCCGGCGACGGTCATCGCCACCATCGCGCTGTTCATCGCCGCCGGGGGCGGCGCCTGGGCGGCCGGCGGCGTACGGTCCTCCTCGCGCCCCTCGTTGCACAAGGCTTCGGGATCCAGTCGGGGACCACGCGGCCCGCGAGGCCGCCGAGGCCCGAAGGGCCCGCGGGGGCCGCGGGGGCTGCGGGGGCCACGCGGCGCCCAGGGCCCGGCCGGGCCCTCAAATGGGTTTGCCGTGAAGGTGCCGCAGAGCCAGGCGCTGATCGGCGGCACCGATAACCCCGTGGCCCGACTGCAGGTGCCTTCCGGTGGGTCCTACATCGTCACCGCCTCGGTGGAGCTGGGAAATCAGGGTACGAGCGAGAACCCGCTCAGCTGCACGCTGCTGCAGAACGCCAACCCGCTGAGCTCGGGCTCAGCTGACCTTCCCGGCGAGGCGATCTTCGCCGCGACGGTCACGCTGACCGGCGCTGCCACCTCGGACAACGGCGGCAACATCAACCTGACCTGCAACCCGTCCTCGAGCGCCCTCGCCCGCAACGCCGTGATCACCGCCGTCCAGGTGGGCACGCTCCAGTCGCAGACCGCCACCACGCCGTGAGGGCCCGCGCCCTCATAGGTGCCCTGGCGGCGTGCGTGATCGTTGCGCTGTGCTCGCTCGCGCCCACCGCTGCCGCGCGACAGGCGAAGATGGTCTCGATCTCCGGCAACCGGCTGATCGGCATCGACGGCAAGCCCCTGCGGCTGATCGGGGTTGACCGCTCCGGGACCGAGTACTCGTGCTCGGGCGCCGTCAGTGGAGGCGGGTTCGGCTACGGGATCTTTCAGGGGCCGGCTGATACCGGCTCGGTCAAGGCGCTCGAGTCCTGGCATGTCAACGCGGTCGCGCTGCCCCTCAACGAAGCCTGCTGGCTGGGTGGCTACGCCGGGCTGAATCCGGCCTATTCGGGCCGGGCCTACCGCCGGGCGATACTGCACTACGTGAAGCTACTGAACGGTGTCGGGATTTACGTGGTGCTCCGGCTTTCGGCGGCGGCGCCCGGCGACCACGCCTATGGCGAGGACAACATCAGCTCCGACGAGATCCCGATGGCCGACGCCGATCATTCGGTTCGGTTCTGGAGCTCCGTGGCCTCTACCTTCCGCTCCTATAAGCAGGTGCTGTTCCAGACCTACGACGAGCCGCACGACGTCAGCTGGCAGTGCCTGCGCGACGGGTGCATCGCAAACGACATGCCTGAGGGGCACATGAGGTTCGGGATGTATCAGACCGCCGGTAACCAGAGCATGGTGGACGCGATCCGCCGTGCCGGTGCCAACCAGCCGATCATCATCTCCGGCCCGAACTTCGCCGGAGACCTGAGCCAGTGGGATAGGTGGAAGCCCCACGACCCTCGCAACGAGCTGATGGCGGATGTCTCCTCGTTTGACTATTCCGACTACGTGCTCGCCCACGCCAGCGAGCTGCGGCGTTTCGTCCGGCGCCACCCGGTGATCGTGGGGGGCTTTGGAGACACACATTGTGAGTCCACCTACTCGCAGAAGGTGATGGCCGTGATGGACTCGATTCATCAGTCCTATCTGGCCTGGACCTGGGATACGGTCCAGGACTACGGCGGGTGCGCGAACGCTCTGCTCGACGACCCTGGGACGCGTAACGGCTTCCCCGCGGGGTACTACACCGGGCGCCCGAGCGGGTTCGGTCGCGGCGTGCGGGCGCACTTCCGCCAGGTGCGGTGAGCGCCGGGCGGCCTTTCGCAGCGCAAGCGGCACAAGGCGACTACTTCGTCGCCGGCCGGAGCACCAGTCGGCGGGCGATCGCCTCCCAGCCCTCGGCCAAGCGCTCGATCGTCATGCCGCGGGCCCCCAGTTGGTGGGCCACAATCTCCGCCCCCAGGGGGGCGAGCAGCGCCTCAGCGGTGTACTCGGCATCCAGCTCGGGGTTCGCCTGGCGGATCAGCAGCATCAGGTGAGCGCGGTAGGAGCCGTATGGGCCGGCGGCCAGGCGACGACCCGGAACCTTCCCGCCCTCGGCCGCGAGCACTACGTCCACGTGGGCGGCGATGTGCTCGAGCAGCGCGCGGCCGAACGCGATCAGTCGCTCGCCGGCAGGGGCGCCCGGCCCGAGCGGCGCGGGACCGCGGATGAGCCGCTCCTGGAATTCGCGCTCGGATGAATCGAGCAGGGCGTGCGCGAGCGACGGCCGGTCGCCAAATCGCCGGAACAGCGTGCCCTTCCCGACTCCGGCCTCGAGCGCGATCGCGTCCATTGAGGTGCACGCGACCCCGTCGCGGGTGAACAGGCGGCCGCGGCGTCGAGGATCCGCTGGCGGTTGCGCGCGGCGTCCGCGCGCTCGAGCGGAGCGTCTGCATTGGGGAGCTCAAATGGGTCGATGGTAACTGTCATGGTGTCAAGCGGACCGCAGTCCGCTTCGTGCTACAGTCTAGACCGATAAGCGGACTACGGTCCGAATCTGACACATGAGGAGCGAGATGGCTACCAGACACAGAAGACCTCAACGCAACTGAGATCCCCGCCGGCACATGGACCGTTGATCCGGTCCATTCCGTCGCCGGCTTTTCCGTCCGCCACATGATGGTCGGCACCTTCCGCGGCGAGTTCGGCGAGATCGACGCCACGCTGGCCGACGGCAAGCTCGTCGGCAGGGTCAAGGTCGCCTCGCTGAAGATCAAGGACGAACGGCTCACCGGCCACCTGCTCTCGCCGGACTTCTTCGACGCCGAGCGGTATCCCGGAGATCGTCTTCGAGTCGTCGACGCTGACCGTCGAGGACGGCGTCCTCAGCAGCGAGGGAACGCTCACCGTGAAGGACAAAGCGTGCCGGTGACCGCCACCGGTCGCATCGCCGGCCCGGTCGTGACGCTCGGCGACGTCGAGAAGATCGGCATCGACCTCGAGACGACGGTCGACCGCGAGGCAGCTCGGCCTGAAGTGGAACGCTCCGCTGCCCAAGGGCGGCGTCGTGCTCGGCAACGACGTGACGATCACGGTCACGCTCGAGCTGGCGCTCGCCGACGACGAGGACTGACCCATGCGCGTCCTCGGTGTCGTCGGATCGCTGCGCCCCGACTCGCACAACCGACGCCTGCTCCGGGCGGCGGCCGATCGAGCTGCCGCCCGGGGTCGAGCTCGTCGTATTCGAGGGGCTCAAGGCGGTCGAGCCGTTCGACGAGACCGACGAGCACGAGACCGGCGGCGGCATGCCCGGCGCCGACGCGTTCATCGCGGCGATCCGCGATGCCGACGCGGTGCTGTTCGTCACCCCGGAGTACAACGGCTCGATCCCCGGCGTGCTGAAGAACGCGATCGACTGGGCCTCGCGTCCGACCCCGCGACCTCGCCGCTCGCCGGCAAGCCGGTCGCTGTGATCGGCGCCAGCACCGGCATGTTCGGCGCCGCCTGGGCCCAGGCGGAGCTCCGCAAGTCGCTCGGGCTGGCGGGCGCCCGCGTGCTCGACCACGAACTCGCGGTCCCGACCGCCCACGAGGCCTTCCACGCGGACGGACGGCTGCTGCGCGGCGGGTCCAAGCGGAGACTGCGGGAGATACTCGCCGACGTCGTCACCGAGGCGCATCGGGAGTCCGAGCCTCAGGCGAGGAAGGTCGCCTGAGGCGTCGGACACCCAGCCCCGGCCTGGTCGGGGTGTTTATGCGGCGGGGGTGGCGTCCATGAATCCGTGGACGTTTCGGATCTGGCCATCCGCGATGACGATCACGTCAAAGCCGATGTAGGCATCGGGCGCGTCGTCGGGGCCAGCGTGCCACTGGAAGCGGGCTTGGTCGTGGTGGGCATCGACGGGGCCGCCGAGGGTGAATTTCACACCCGGAAACCGCTCCTGCGTTTGGGCGATGAAACCTTCGACCTGGCCGGGCCCGCGAAGATCGACATGCGGGTCGGTGTACGTGCAGTCGCTCGTGTAGAGGGTGTTCAGCAGCTCGCGCCAGGCGGGCGACATCGCTCTCGTTGAAGGCGGCGAGGTAGCGCTCGATGATCTCCTGCATTGTGTCCTCCTGGTTCGTGGTTTGACCAGGCGAAGACTCCATCGGCCCGGGCCGCTTGTCGATTACCCCGGACGTAAGCGGCCTACCTGGCAGGTAATCGAAACCTGCCTGCGCCCGGAGTAGCGTTGTCGTGTGGTCGTCACCAGCTCGCCCAGTCCGGTTGGAGAGCTCCTCCGCACCTGGCGCCAGCGGCGCAGTCTCAGCCAGCTCGAGCTCGCTCTGGAAGCTGACGTATCGGCTCGGCACCTCAGCTTTTTGGAGACCGGGCGCTCCCGGACCAGTCGAGAGATGGTGATCCGTCTCTCAGACGAGCTCGAAGTGCCGCTGCGTGAGCGCAATGCACTGTTGCTGGCCGCCGGCTACGCACCGGTTTATGCCGAGCGCCCGCTCGACTCTCCGGAGATGGAGCCTGTGCGGCAGGCCATCGAGCGGTTCCTCCGCGCCCACGAACCCTATCCGGCTGTCGTGGTCGACCGCTACCACAACCTTGTCACCGCCAACGACGCGCTCGAACTGCTGCTCGACGGAGTCGCCCCCGAGCTGCTCGCGCCACCTGCCAACGGCATCCGCATCGCCCTTCATCCCGATGGCATGGCTCCGCGCACTCTCAATTTGCGCGAGTGGAGCGCCCACCTTCTCGATCGGCTCAGACGCGAAGCCCGGTTCACCGGAGACCCGGAGCTGGCGCGGCTGTACGACGAGCTTGCCGCCTACCCCGGGGTACACATCGCCCCGGAGCACGCGGACGTCCAGCCGGCCGACATCGTGCTACCGCTGCGCCTGCTGGACACCGACGGTACCAGCGAGCTTGCGTTCTTCAGCACCCTGTCGACGTTCGGAACCGCGGCTGATGTGACCCTGTCTGAGCTGGCGATAGAGGCGTTCTACCCTGCCAACGCGCGGACCGCCATGCGTCTCCTGCATCAGGTCACATCCCCGCCGTCGGAGGCAGCGAGCAGGTCCGCGTAATCGGCATCAATGACTCAGGAGCCGCGAACTCTCTTTTTTCTTCCTGGGGCCGTGGGCGACGCCGAGTTCTGGCGGCCCGTCGCCAGTCGCCTCCCCAGTCATTGGCGAAAGACCCTGGTGAGCTGGCCCGGAGCTGGGCATCAGCCACACGATCCCAACGTTCACAGTTACGAGGATCTCATCGCGAGCATGAGCCGCCGTCTCGACCCCCAGAGTGATCTGGTTGCCCAATCGATGGGCGCAGTCATCGCGATCGGGATCGCTCTTCGCCACCCAGAGCGGGTCCGCCGGATGGTGCTGACCGCGACATCCGGCGGCATCAACGTCGCGGATCTGGGCGGGGCGGACTGGCGCAAGGAGTACGGCGCGGCATACCCAGACTCAGCATCCTGGATCAGGGACGGCGTCGACTACTCCGACGCCATTGCCACCATCACGGCACCGGCGCTCCTGGTGTGGGGCGACGCCGATCCGATCAGCCCGGTCGCCGTCGGGCGGCGTCTCGCTCAGCTGCTGCCCGACAGCGAGCTTCACCTCGTCCCCGGCGGCACCCACAGCGTGGCGCACGACCGGCCAGACGAGGTGGCTCGGCTCATCACAGCCCACCTCAGGTGACCGTTGTGGGCGAACCGTGACCCGGGGCTGGCGCTACGGTGCGACGCTCACGTCTTGGCGCCCCAGGGCGGCAAGTAGGTCGTCGCGGTGCTTATTGGTGGCGCCGTAGAGGGCGCGGTCGAAAAGCGATCCGTATCGCAGTATCACCGCGAAGAGCACATCGGCCCCGGTGATCGCTGGAGCGTTTCGTTCGGCGGCGAAGGACGCCGCATCGGAGGCGACCGCCGTGACTGATTCCGGATCAGGCTGGCGCGACGCCGATCCCATCGACGGAGTCGAAAGCTGTCCGGAGACCATCCCGAGGTTGGCCAATGCGTCTCCCACAATCCCGTGTTCGCGCATGATCCGAAGCCAGCGCTCCGCTTCGTCGGCCCGTGAGGACGCAAAGGGCACCAGGGTCTCGGCGAGCGCCAGGAAGATCGCCGCGCTAGCGGTATTCGGAAGCTCGGGCGGTATCGGGGCTTGGCCGCTCGATGCGGTCAACGCGACGGGGCCAGCTGACGGCACGAGCGGTTGCGGGCAGATCCTCTCGCGAAGTGACCGCTCGACGGCGCCGAGATGGTTGGCGGCGTCCTGCAACTCCACCATGACACTCGGATCTCGCTGGGCGGGGCCGCCACGCATATGCTCATCCATGAGCTCGAAGGCTCCCTGGCGTAGCTCCGCGGCCTGCTCGTATTCGCGCTGTGCTTGCTCTGGGGTCATGTCGCTGCCTGGCCGTCTGGTCGATGTCTCAGGCGTCGGCTTTGGGCTCCCATCCGACATCGGCCTCGGGCGGGCCGACCGTTAATCGCCACGGGCGATGGCTGGACGGTACGGCCGGAGCCGCTGTCGGTCGCGAAGCGCACGAGCTGCCAATCCACCCCGGTTCCCGGGTTCCATGGCGAATCGAGTCGCGCATGGCGTACCAATTCGCCATTAAACGGGCGGAGGGGCGATACCGGTCACACGATGCAACAATCACCGTATGCCCCGCCAGGGCGCCACGGGACTGATCGTCGCCGACCTCATGCTGGGTGCCGCCGGATGATTCGCCTGTATCACGTGCCCGGCAGTCGCTCCACGCGTGTGCTGTGGATGCTCGAAGAGATCGGCGCGCCCTACGAGCTGACTGTCATGACGCGTGAGGACCGAAAGACCGCGGCACACATCAGCCGTCACCCGCTCGGCCGTGTCCCTGTGGTCGAGTTCGACGATGGACGCCGGCTGTTCGAGTCGGCGGCGATCTGCATTCAGCTCGCCGACCTGCATCCCGAGGCCGGCCTGATCCCGCCCGTCGGCTCGCCGGATCGTGGACTCGTTTACCAGTGGTGCTTTTTTGCGATGACCGAGCTCGAGCCAGCCGTATTTCAATGGATGCGCGCGAGGCGCGAGGACGCCGACCAGACCGAGCCGTCGGAGCGCTACCAGGCGGCCGCGGCTGTGCTTGACACGGCGCTCACCGATCGCGACTGGCTCCTTGGGACCTTCGGCGTCGCCGATGTGATCTGCGCAGGCGTCGCCGGCATCGCCCACCGGGCCGAACTCACCCAGGAGCCCGAACGCGTTCGCGCCTACGTTGATCGGGCGCGCTCCCGCCCCGCCAACCAGCGCGCCACGAGCCGGACCCAGCAAGCGGCGTCCTAGCGTCGTTGGATGCCGAGACCCGGTCGGCCCGGTTGCCTGCACCGTGTCGGAAGTGAGAGAATCCAGCGCCCGCCGGGACGGCGGGTTGGTCGTGGCAACGGCATCGACGTGACCGGAGGGTGAGCTTGTGATGGGGAGTGTGTGGAGGCGACGGGCAGTCGCGGTCGTACTCGCTGGTGTGGGTTCCATGGGATTTGCGGCTATCGCGCTGGCGGCGCACCCAGTGGCTGGCGCGGTGTACACGGGGAATTCGGGCAAGTGCGCCGCTCAAATCAGGCAGCAGTGCGTGCTCCAGTTCCGAGTCAGCAGTGACGCCCGGACGCTGCGGTATGTCAAGAAGAGCAAGGCGGTTTCGCTCTGGGAGTGTCGTGCCGGCGGGGGAGAGGCGATCTTCGGGTCGGGCAAGTACGACTACAGAATCCCGACCGCGCAAATCCAATCGAACGGCACGTTCTCCGGCACAAGCGGTGCAGGGGCTCGCAAGCTTCTGATCACGGGGAGCTTCACCGGTTCCGGCAATACGGCGGCACTGAAGTTCGTCCTGCCAAATCAGCACTGCCACACACCCCAGCTCAAGATCGCCAAGCAGTGACGCGCGAGCGTCGCTGTGTGCGATCAGTCGATCGCGAGCTGCTCGTCGCCCACCGCTAGTACGTCGCCCGCCCTGAGCTGACAGCGTCCTACGCGGACGCCGTTGACGAGCGTGCCGTTGGTTGAATCGAGGTCTTGAAGGATCCACCTCCCGTCGCGGAAGCGCAGCCGGGCGTGGCGGCGCGAGACGCACAGGTCTGAGAGGACCACATCGCAGCCTTCGTCGCGCCCGATCAGCAGCTCATCCTCGGCGCCGCTCCAATCGAGCACGAGCAACGTGGGCATGGCGGTCACCGCGGGATCAGAGGGCCGGGTGAGGCGGCCTCTCACTCGCCCGATCGCGGCGGCCAGATCCGCGAGCGGCCGCCTCCGCGTGCTGCGAAAGCTGAGATCCCCCACGAGCGGGATTGGATCGACGAGGCGACCACGAAGAAGCTGATCGACTCGATGCAGGAACGTCTCGTCGCTCAGCAACCCGTCCGCGTACGCCGCGTTCAACGTGCATGCGATCCGCCTTCTGGACGCGCCGGCAACGAGCACCAACGTAGTGTCCCGCGCCGGGCCGAGGCTGTCCAGCTACCGCGACGAAAGAAACATCGGTCGGTTGAAGCGATGTGATGCTGGGCGCCCGCGAGCGTAGTCTCTGGTGATGGTGCGGTGGGCGATGCTTGGAACGGCGGCGGTGGTCCTCACCGTCGGGGCAGTTGCTGGCGGCGCGAGTCGATCGCGCGCCTCCCTCGGTTCCAGCACGTTGCCTCGGGTGGTCGGTTCTGGCCGGCTGCCGGCGCCGCGGGATGGCTCGTTCCTGTCGTGTGGCCGGCGTGCGGCTGCTCAAGGAAGCTCGTGCTCGAGCAGTTTTCCCTCGCCAATGGGCGGCGCCTCGGTGTCGTCGCGCGCGTCTCGCGCTCGCCGGTGACTGTTTCGGATCCGCATGTCGGTCCCGATGGAGAGGTGTGGCTCACGTTCAGCTCCGGCCCTAGGTACCGCAGCGACGTTGCTGGCGGTGATCCCGCCCCCGATTCCTGCTCTGGCAGGGCTGTGCGGTTCGACCCGTTCACCCAGCGCACGACGACCGCGCTGACGTTCCCCAGTTCCCAGCTGATCGCGGACGTCATCCCGAGCCCCGTCCGAGGGCGCGCGGTCACGGTGGGCGGCGGATGTGCGACGTCGTTCTTCAATGAGCACCTCGTCGTTCGCGATCTGCACACCGGCAAGCATTGGAGCATCGGTGCCGACGCCGCCCCCTGCCACGCCCTGAGCACGCCGTCCTGGAGCCGGAACGGCTCCCAGCTCGTCTTTGCCTACGGGCCCTCAACCCTCTCAGCGCAGGCGCGGTTCAATCCGTCGGGCTGCCCGGCCCCACGTGCCAGCCGCCTCGCGGTGGTGCCGGCGGGGCACACGACCCCGATTAGCTCGTGGACGCTGACCCCACCCGACCGGGGCTGCAGCTACGTGGCGGCTGCCTTCGATCGCCCCGGAGTCGCGGCGATCGAGACCTGCACCCGAGGACAATTGGCTGGGGATCCGACCTTCCCGACCCTCGGCAATACCTACCTCGTGCAGCTCAACCGTCAGTGGCGAATCGACCGGCGCTGGAAGCTCGCGCGCGGCTACGACGGCGGTGGCATCGCCTCAGATCAACGGACCGGCACCGTGCTCGTCAGCGAGTACCAAGCCGCCAATCAGGGGATCCCAGTCTTCAACTCGATCTGGGCGTTCCATGGGCACACACTCCGTACGATCAAGCGCTTTCCCAACAGGGACGCCGCCACGGTAATCGCCGAACCATGGTGACCCGGCTGCGAGTTGATCGGTACCCGGGAGACGCTCGCCGGGGGTTTGGGGGTTGGAGCGTACGCTTGGGGATGTGAGTGGCGCGTCGGATTCTGAGGCTCGAGAGTTCGCGGCTGCGTTCTTGTCGTTCTTGAACTGGGTTCATTCCGAAGGAGCTCAGAGGGAGCGGAACGAGGTCGCTGCACTGGTCGCAGATTTTCTGGGCGAGGCAGCGGTCCAGCAGTCAGTGGTGACACGGTCGCTCCCTCTTTTTGAGCATGTAAACCTCCAAACAGCGTTGAACGCGTGGTCCGCTGAGGCCGGCCGAACGGTGGAGATCCAGGGAATCTCGATCCCGCCGCACCACCCTCCAATTTCCTTGCAGCAGCTGGTCACCGGAGATGGAACACACGGGCTCCGGCTGTCCGCGCCAGCGTTGGTCGACCTTCCGAACGGTCCGTCCTCGACGCTGGCTTGCCTGCAGCTGGCGGTGCTGCTGGTGAACGATGCGACCGGTCGCTACGCGGTGCTGGTGAGTGGACCGGGCGAGCACGACCGATCCCTCGAGATCGAGATCGTTGGGCTCTCCGTCGAGGAGGCTCAGGCGGTTCATGCTCGGCTGGCGGAACTGCGCAGCCGGTTGAACGTCTACCGCGGGCATGTGCTCGACGTCGGCCTGTCCCCTGGGGGTGGCGTCGCGCTCGAGTTCGCAGAGATCTCTTCGACCGCCCGGGAGGATGTCGTGTTGCCTGAGGTGGTGCTGGCCCGGGTCGAGCGCCACGCGCTCGGGGTGGCGGAGCATCGCGAAGCGCTACTCGCCGCCGGCCAGCACCTCAAGCGGGACTCCTGCTCTACGGACCCCCGGCACCGGGAAAACCCATACCACCCGTTACCTGATTGGGCAGCTGTCCGGGTACACCCGGCTCGTCCTGACGGGCCGCGGGTTGCACGCGATCGGTTCGGCCAGCGCGCTCGCCCGCGACCTACAGCCAGCGGTCCTGGTCCTTGAGGACGTGGACCTCGTCGCCGAAGACCGGAGCTTCGGTCCCGGATCGACTCCGGTGCTGTTCGAGCTACTTGACGCCATGGATGGCGCCGCCCCCGATGCAGATCTCCTGTTCGTACTCACCACCAACCGGGCTGACCTGCTCGAGCCGGCGCTCGCCGCCCGCCCGGGACGCGTGGACGTCGCCATTGAGATCGATCTTCCCGACGCAGACGCCCGCCAGCGACTCCTCGCGCTCTACAGCCGCTCGATTCCTCTACGTCTGACGGAAGCCGAAACCGCTGAGATCGTCGAGCGGACCGATGGTGTGACGGCCTCGTTCATAAAGGAGCTGCTCCGCCGCGCCATGCTCGAATCAGTACACGCCGACCCGCCAGCTGCGGCGGTGACGGCCGAACACACGTCCCGCGCGCTCGACGATCTCCTAGACACCGGCCAGCAGCTCACCCGCAGCCTGCTGGGCGTGGGCAACGATCCCGAAAACCTGCCGGCAGGCGGCGGCCTCGGCAGTCTCCGCCTCCCCGCGGCCGACCGGGCTACCGACGAGCGATCAGCTACCAACGCTTCGACAGATAGTCCGACCCACTCACGAAACGCAGCCGGCGCCTTCCGGTTTAGCATCGGCTCGTGACCCCGGAGGACCGATGGCTGGCGTCGATCTGGCCGGCAGTGCGGCTGTATCTGCCGCGCGCTCCAGCGTTTATCGTCGAGATCGGTTGCGGGCGGCTCGGCGGGTTTGTCCCAAGGTTGTGCGACAGCGGCTACGAGGCGGTCGGGATCGACCCCGTTGCGCCCGACGGCAACAGATATCGCCAGATCGAGTTCGAGCACAGTGACCTGGGCAAGCCGCTGGACGGGGTTATCGCGTGCACGTCGTTGCACCACGTGACCGATCCCGGCCAGGTCCTGGACAAGGTCGCGAGCGCTCTAGCCCCTGACGGGCGAGTGATCGTGATCGAGTGGGATTGGGAGGGCTTCGATGAGGCGACTGCCCGCTGGTGCTTCGGGCGTTTGGGAGGATCGGGCGGGGACAGCTGGCTGGCGCGTCGTTACGACGAGTGGATGGCTTCAGGGCGCATCTGGGAGGACTACTTCCGGGCCTGGGCTCACCAGCACGGTCTGCACGGCGCGCGGCGAATTCTCCGGGATCTCGACGAGCGGTTTCAGCGAATCTCCTGCACTCGCGGTCCGTACTTCTTCTCGGAGTTGTTTGAGACGGGCGAGGCAGACGAACTTGACGCGATCAACGCCGGTCGGATCCAGCCCGCACGCATCGACTACGTCGGCCGACCGGCCGATCACACGGAGAAGCACTGACACGTTGCCCGACAACGGGCCGGTAACTTTTCGTCGGCGGTGCGGGACGTGGTGATTCGTGGTCAGATGATTCGGCTCGGCCAGCTGCTGAAGCTGGCCGGCGTAATCGACAGCGGCGCTCAGGTCAAGGGGTTCCTCTCGAGAGAGCAGGTGTGGGTGAACGCGGAACGGGAGCAGCGCCGTGGTCGGCAGCTGCACGTGGGCGACATCGTCCGGGTCGGAGACCACGAGTTGCGACTCACCTCTGAGGTTTCTGGAGCTCCCTGACCGGGCGCCGCCCGTCTGATCGAGCTGGAGCGGGGGTACGGGTCGTCTGCCCTACGGCCGCGAGATCGCTACTTCGCGGGTGGCTGGCGCCAGCTTGACGATGCGAAGGAGTCTCAGATTCGGTGTGTAGATCGCGAGCGTGCCGCGCAGGAGTGACGCTGTGGCCACGTAGCCGTCGGCGGCGTCGAGCTCGAACGACCCGTAGGGCGCGCTCGTCCGAGTGATCACGCGTCCGGTTGTCGCGTTGACCTTCTCGATTGTGCTGCCGTACCCGCTGGTCAGGTAGGCGTAGCGGCCCTGGACAGCCAGGTGCTGGGGCGGCGGTCCAACCGGCACCCGGAATAGCACCTTGCGTGTCCGTGCGTCGAACACCGTGACGCCGCGTCCCACGGCCGAGCTGATCCAGACTCGCCGACCGTCGGGGCTAAAGGAGAGGTCGTGAGCCGGGAAGCCAGGCGTGAGGTGGCCGATCACGTGCGGGTGGCCGGCGTCAATGACCGGGCTGGATGGCGAGGGCGGCGTCCGGATGACGGTCGTGAGGATCGTGATCGTGCGCGCCGATTCGCCGAGAGCGACCCAGACTTGGCGCTCATCGGGGCTGATCGTGAGGTGGTGGGCGCCCGCCCCGACTGGCAGCCTGCTGGTGATCTTCATGTCACTCAGCCTGACGACGGTGAGCGTGCCGAGGGCGTCATCCGTGATGTACGCGTACGCGTCATCTGGTGTGATAGCGGCGATATGTGGCTGGTCGAACCCGCCGAACGTCTTGAGCGTGCCCAGGGTGTCGCGGCCCAGCACGGTCACCTTCCCAGATCTGGAGCTGACCACCACTGCAACGCCGCCGTTGTCGGTGGCCGCGATGTCCTCGGGGTCTGCCGGCAGCGGCAGCCGCCGGGCGACGCGCCCATCGGGTAGGTCGACGACCAGCAGGCGGTTCTGCGTTTCGTCGGTGACCAGCGCCTGCGGAGCTCGAGGAGAAGACGCGGGTATGGATGTGGGAGCCGGGGTCGATGTTGCCTTGGTGGGGGAGTGAGCGGAGGCGCTGGGTTTGATCGGCTGCCTCGAGCCGCAGGCGGCGAGCAGCGCGAGCAGGACGGTGGTCAGGAGGAGGCTGAGGCGCGTCATCCTGCGGTACCCGCGGCGCTGCAGCACCAGCCCTCGAGACGCGGGAACGTGATGTTCGCCCCGGTCGAGAACTGCTTGGCGATACGGGAGACGGCCGAGATCCGCGGTGCCCCGATGACCCGTACAAACACCCACTGGTCTGCGGCTGGCCAGCTGATCACGAGCCAGCGCCCGTCCGGTGACCAATCCGCCTGTCCGAGACCGGACCCGGTCAGCACGCGGCGGGCCAGCGGATGGCGCGCCTCGACGTCGGCGACAGTCACCCCGCCGCTCGCGCCACCGGATACGAGCGCGATCCTGTGGCCGTCGGGTGACAAAGCCCCGTCGCGGATCTGGGCCCCAGCGGGTGCCGCCAGCTTGGAGACCAACCGGCCGCTGGCGTCGTACAGGAGCACGTCTCGAGGCGAGAGGACGAGCAGCCGCTGGCCATCGGCCGACCAGGCCAGCTCCCGGACACTGACCCGTGGGCTGGCCGACCACGCCGTCAGCCCGGTGTCGCCATCGCGCACCACGAGCCTCCCTCGGGCGGTGAGATACGCGAGCTCGTAGGAGTTTCCCGGCCGCCACACGGGGGGCACTCGCGCCACCGGTCCGCCGAGCAGGTGGTCGCCGGTGCCGTCGCCCGCGACCACGCGCAGATCTTTGCCCGATAGGTACGCCACCCGGTAGCCACTGGGCGCAAGCCAGGTGGGGTCGGCGACCTGTGGCCGGGCCAGCGCCCACTTTGGGACGCCCCGGGTGTCGATCGCCGCGAGCCGATTGGCCCCCGCCACGGTCAGGAATAGACCGTGTGGCGACCAGCTCGCCTCAGGCCATGGGCCAACCCGCCGAGTCGAGCCGTCGGCAGCGACGGTCCACGTCCCGCCCGGTCCTGAGACGAGCAGTCGCCCCGGAGCTGGCAGCGAGAAGAGCGCCGGCGCGGCGGGCTGCACGCCCAACGCACGGCTGATCAGACGCCCCACCGACGCGCCCGCAGGTGAGAGCGCCAGCCCTCCGATCAGCGCGACCCCCACCGCCAACATTCCCGCCCGGCGGCGGCGAGACCAGCGGCGGGCGGCGGGCCGCCGCTCGCCGTAGGCCGAGCGGATGACCTCCCAGGCCCGGTCCTCGGCTGTACGCTCGTCGGGAGCCCGAAATCTCGTAAGTGACCGCTTGGCGCTCATCACGCCTCGGCCTTCCGCAAGCGGGATTCGAGCGCGTCCAGACCCCGGCGCAACCGTGAGTTGACCGTCCCGCGTGGCAGCTCCAGTGCCACCGCGATCTCCCCGGGCGTGAACTCGAGTACGTGCCGCATCACCACCACCGCGCGATGCTCAGGAGAAAGACCCGCCAGCGCCGACAGCAACTCCTCGGAGTAGCGGCCAATCGGCGGATCCGGTCGAGAGGCCAGCTCTGGGCCCGGTTCCGCGACCTCCCGGCGTGACGTGCGCGCCCGAGCCCAGTCGATTGCCCGGTTGGCCACGATCGCTCCGAGCCAGGGCGCGAACGGCCGCCTTCGGTCGAAGCGATCCAGCCGGCGGATCGCCGCGACGAACGCCTCCTGGGCGATGTCCTCAGCCGCGGCGTGATCATGGACGATCAGAAACGCCGCCCGGTAAGCACGTGGCCAGTGACGACGGAACAGCAGCTCCAGATCGGCCTCCGAGCCCGCGAGCGCGCCGCGAATCAGCGAGCGCTCGCTCCGAGGCCGACGAGACCGCTCACGCGGGAGTGAGCCGCTCGTCGCCACGGTCTGGGCGATAGCCGGCACCTGATCAGTCGGGCTGGACACGTTTGGAGGGCATCGTCCCTCCTACGTGCCCCGGGTGCCAATAGGTCCCTGGCGCCCAAGTGGGCGAGTTTCGCCCGGTCCGCGAGACCGGTTGATTCGCTGACAGGTCGTGGTTAAGCTCGGCAGCGAGACGGCAACGGCATGGGAGGGGCGATGGGTGAGGAGTGCTATCGGGTTCTAGCGCTGGACGGTGGGGGTATCCGGGGGCTCATCGCCGCGCAGGTTCTGGTTGAGATCGAGGCGCGCGTCGGCGCGCCGATTTCGGAGATGTTCGATCTGATCGCCGGCACCTCGACGGGCGGGATCCTGGCCCTGGGGCTGACCAAGCCCGGGCAGGACGGCAAGCCGCAGTTCACAGCCAGCGACATGCGCGATCTCTACCTCAACGAGGGCAGGACGATCTTCCCGCACTCGATCTTTCAGGAGGTCAAAACGCTCCACGGGCTATCCGACTCGCGCTACCCGGCGGAGCCGATCGAGCAGATTCTGGCGCACTACTTCGGCGACGCGATGCTCTCCAAAGCGCTTGGGGAGGTCGTGATCCCGAGCTATGACCTCACCGCGCCGGGACCGTACTTCTTCAAGCGTGAGTATGCGCGGAACGAGACCGAGGACTGGGATGTTCCAATGGCGCTCGTTGCCCGCGCGACCAGCGCCGCACCGACCTACTTCGATCCGGCCGTGCTCCCGTCCGCCGGTCAACGTGGCGATCACGCTCTGGTTGACGGTGGAACCTTCGCCAATAACCCAGCCTTATCCGGCTACGTGGATGCCCTGAGGCTGGCGAGGGAGAACTCGCGTATCGTCGTCGTGTCGATCGGCACCGGACTCCCGCCTCAGACTCCCGGTAGCGGCCCGCTCCCGATTGAGGCTGGCAGGGTTGGAGACTTCGGACTGGTCAGGTGGGCGCGTCCGATCCTTGAGGTC
>CAVPKV010000042.1:0-40817 GCA_963705785.1 uncultured Solirubrobacterales bacterium
CGGCGGCCATCACACGAGGAAACGACACCTTCTCCACGAGCTCCCGCTGGCTGGCCAGCGAACGCGCGGCCGAGTCGACGCCCGTTCCGATGAAGCCCCAAAAGGCCAGCCCTCCCAAGCACGAACACGGGATACGGAAGGCCATCGGAGGGCAGCTTCGCAAAGTGTCCGAAGATGACACTGAACACTCCCATCGCCAGCAGGGGTCGTATGATCGCCCATCCCACCCCGAACACGGTCTGCTTGTAGCGGAGTTTGATGTCCCGGAGTACGAGATGAGCGCCGAGCTCTCGGTAGGCCCACCAGTCAGTGATCCGCAGGCCTGACAGCAGCGAGCGGTGGGGACGATTCCAATCCACTCCGAGTCTGTAGCGCTCAGCAATTCGATGGGGGGGGACAATACCGCTGGCTTCCGCCGGCTCTGAACCGCCGAGTGCCCTCGCTGCCACAGTCTGGCCATTGGAATGCCCCACCCCGGCAGGGCAGCCATGAACAGCTTCGTTCGCAGCACGCGAGCGCTCTCGCCCGCGTACACCTCGATCCGAGGAAGCGAGTGCCGGGGGGAGTTCCTCCGAACAACCCCGAGGTCAACGGTGAAGGCGACCGCGTAGCCCGCATCTCGCGTAGCCGCCGCGACGGTCGGATCCCAAGCACCGTAGGGGTAGGCCAGTGCTGTGGGCCGGGCAGGCCGATGTCGGCCAATTGGCTGGCCGACTCGTGGAGCCCGGCGCCCAGGTCAGCCGAGGACAGCGAGACCAGCGCGCGGTGGGTGACAGTGTGGGAACCGATCGACACGTCGTGGGTGGTCAGGTCTCGAAGCTGGTCGGCGTCCAGCAACGGCAGCGACCCCGCTCCCAGATCCCGGTCCCAGCTGTTCGTTCCACCGATCTCGCCGGAGACAGCGAAGACGACGGCAGGAACTCCGCGCGGCGCGAGCACTTCGCGGACCGCCTCCGCCAGGTCGGCGTAGGCGTCGTCGAACGTGAGCAAGGTGGCCCTTGGTGGGACGCACCGGAGCCGTCACTCAGTGCGTCGATCACCGTCTCGAGGTCAACGAACGTGTGGCCTCTCTGGACAAGCTGGTCCAACTGCATAGCCAGCTCGGCTGGCGTGACACCGTACGGGGCCAGGATGGGATCCGCGCTCAGGTCGGCGACCGCGTGGTAGGCCAGCACGTAGACCGACCCTTGCGCCATCGCCGCCGGACCCGGCGAGCACCACGCCTGTACTCGGCGCCGAAGACGGCGGAATACAACCGCCTGGTGACATATCCAGTTCGTCCACGGCGGACCAGGGCCGTGGCCAGCACTCGGATCGGCCAGGTGGTGGCGCGGGGCGCGAGCGAGAGCGATCCGACGAGCACCCGCCGACTCAGGCTCTTGTAGCGCAGTAGCACACCGAGTTCGTCGGCCCGTTCGGGGTGCTTGTAGATCAGCTCCTGCTGAGACCGACCGGTTTGCTCTGCCCGCCGCAGATGGTCCTTGGGATCGATCGCGAAGAGCTGATACGTGATCGCTGCCGGGTTGAACACGATCCGGTGGCCGGCCTCGACCAGTCGGTGGCAAAGGTCGATGTCCTCACCGCCGAACAAGCCGCTGCGCGTGAACGTCGTATCAAAGCGACCAACCGCGTCGAACGTACTTCGGTCCACAGACATCTGGCCGGTCAGGTAGTCATCCATGCCGAAGCGTGCGCCGGGAGCCGTGAGTCTGGCCAGGCGACCGTCGGCCCAAAGCGTGAGGCCGGCGCTGAACAGGCCCGGCGGAGACTCCGGATGCACGGCGAGATGACCAAAGACCACCTCGCCTCCGTCCTCGCGCGAATTCTGGTGGGCCGCCAACAACCGCGGATCAGCCTCCATGTCGTCATCCATGAACAGGAGCACTGCCCCCCGGGCCGCCGAGGCGCCCGCATTGCAGGCCGCGGCTCGGCCCTGGTTGGGTTGTTCGATGACGATCAGCGGGAACGACGTTGCCATCGTGCGCAGTGCGTCTGCGGTTCCGTCCGTCGATCCGTCCACGACCACCACCACCTCGAAGTCGCGCACGCGTCTGATGGCCGAGCGCGGCCACCATTCGAACCACCAGCTCGCGTCGCTGGAAGGTCGGGATGACGATCGTGAACTCCATCGTCGAATCAGCGCCGGACAGATCTGGCCGGCGCTCCCCCGTCGTCATGGAGGCCATTCTGCCAAACGATCGCCCTCTGGTGGCTGCTTGACTATTTTTTGGTGTTCCGGCGATTGGTTGGTAGACTCTGGTGGACTTGACGGGGTGCGCAGGTAGTGCTGCGGTCGGCTGGGCTTCGTTTTAGGGGGTAGAAATCAGTAACACGGAGGCAAGATCAGGGAGCGGGGCTGACGCCTTCGCTATTCCCGCTTTGGCGGCGGCTGTCCGCGAACATCAATCGGTGCTCGCGACACGCCTGGGCCGGCGCGACTTCGTTCTGCGCCGATTGCTGGCGGGCGCCGATGCGCTGGGCCTACTGGCGGCGCTGGCCGTCGCGTTCCTGGCCGTCTCACATCGCCACGACGCTCTCGACGGAGTCCTCTGGGCACTGCCCGCGGTCCCGGCCTGGATCATCCTGTTCAAGCTGTACGGGCTCTACGACCGCGACACGAAGCGCATCAGCCACACGACGGTGGACGACATTCCCTGGCTGTTTCACGCGCTGGCGATCGGGTCGCTGCTGCTGTGGGCGTACTACCGGATCCTTCCCGTCCACATGCTGATCTTTGAGGAGGTCGTCTCATTCGGGGTGGTTGCCTTCGGCGCCACCCTCCTCCTGCGAGCCTCCGTCCGACGGGCTACCCGACGCCTTCTCGGTCCTGAGCGCGTCGTTTTCCTGGGAGTTGCCGACGTACTGCCAAAGCTCGTGGAGAAGATTCGCGCCCGTCCTGAATTCGGGCTTGAGCCGATCGGCCACATCTCATTCCGCTCCCAACCGGAGCCCGGCTCGATCGGACTGCCTGAACTCGGCTGGTTCGACGAACTCGAGTTCGCCCTGCTCGTCGCCTCGCATCGAATTCAGCGCGTAGTCGTCTCACCTCAAGATATCGATGAGGAACTCAGCCGGGAGCTGCTGCATCGGTGCAAGGAGCTCTCGCTCAAGGTCAGTGTCCTGCCGCAGCTGATCGAGGCGCTCGGTCCTTCCGTGACCGTCGACCATCTGGCCGGAGTGACACTGTTCGGAGTCAACCCGCCGGTCCTCTTGCGCAGTTCGCGGGTGCTCAAGCGAGCCCTGGACCTGGCGATTTCCATTCCGGCCTGCCTTCTGGCCGCTCCATTGATGGTCGTGATCGCCGTCGCGGTCAAGCTCGACTCTCGCGGCCCGGTGCTGTTCAAGCAACAGCGGATCGGAAGGCGAGGCGCACGCTTCAACGTCCTGAAGTTCCGGACGATGGTCAACGGCGCCGAGGGCCACGTCGAGGCGCTGTTTGCTGAGAGCGAGGACCCGCACTGGCTCAAGCTGGCCCATGACCCTCGGATCACACGGATCGGACGGATCCTGCGTCTGAGAAGTCTCGACGAGCTTCCCCAGCTGTGGAACGTTGTGCGGGGCCAGATGAGCATCGTTGGCCCCCGTCCTCTGGTGGCCTCCGAGGACTCACTGATCGACGGCTGGGCCCGAAGCCGGCTCGACCTCCTTCCCGGAATCACCGGCCTCTGGCAGGTGCTCGGCCGAACCGACATTCCATTCGAGGAGATGGTCAAGCTCGACTATATGTACGTCACGAACTGGTCGCTCTGGACGGACGTAGAGCTGATCCTGCGCACGCTTCCAGCGGTGCTCAAGCATCGAGGGGCAAATTGACGTGGGGGTGGTCTGAGAACCATGTGCGGCATCTGCGGAATCGTTGGCCGGGCGGACGACGAGCTCATCGAGGCGATGACGAGCACGATGGCGCATCGGGGCCCGGACGGTGCGGGCACACGTTGCTTCCACAGTGACAACGGCCGCGTCCCAGCGGCCCTGGGCCATCGACGCCTGAGCATCATCGATCCAAGCGACCGGGGCAGCCAGCCGATGAGCTTCGGCGAGTCGCAGCGCTACTGGATCACGCTACAACGGTGAGCTGTACAACTTTCGGGCCCTTCGGTCAGAGCTCGAGGCAGACGGGGTTCGTTTTCGCTCTGACTGTGACACCGAGGTTGTCCTCGCTCTGTACGTGCGCCACGGCGCCGGCATGCTCGAGCGCATGAACGGCATGTTCGCCCTGGCGATCTGGGATTCGGAGCGCGACGAGCTCTTCATGGCGCGCGATCGTCTTGGCATCAAGCCGCTCTACTATGCCCAGCCTGAGGGCGCGCTGGTGTTCGCCTCAGAGGTGAAGGCGATGCTCCCCGCCTTGCCGCGTCCTGAACTGAATCACCGCGTGCTTGGTGACTTCTTCACCCTCCTGTGGGTACCGGATCCGGACACGCTGTTCCAGGGGATTTCCAAGCTGCCTCCCGGATACTGCGCGACATACCGCGACGGCCGCCTCGAGTTGCGTCAGTACTGGGACCTCCAGTTCGCGCCGGCGAATCGGACGGTGGGGGAGTGGAAAGAGGAGCTCCGCGACGCCATCGCGACTGCCGTGCAACGCCAGATGGTGGCCGATGTCCCCCTGGGCAGCTTCCTCAGCGGGGGCCTCGACTCGAGTGCGATCCTGGCCGCGATGACCGCCACCGGCGCACGGACGACCACATACACCGTGGGCTTTCATCGGGGTGACCTTCGACACGAGATTGTCCCGGACGACATCCCCCATGCCCGGCGGATTGCCAGTCGATTCGGGGCGGACTACTCCGAGCAGATGCTCGAGCCTGACATCGTGGATCTGCTGCCGCGCGTCATCTGGCACATGGATGAACCGGTCGCCGATCCGGCGGCCATAACCACCTACATGATCTGCAGCTCGACCGGCGAGCGTCTGAAGGTGATGCTCAGTGGCATGGGCGGCGATGAGATCTTCGCGGGATATCCCCGGCACCTGGCCGCGCGGATCGGGCACCTGATCGATTTCCTTCCTCAGTCCGCGCGCTCCTCGATCGCGGAGCAGATGGGAAACCGCCTGACCCTCGGTCCCCCGGGGCCGCTGCGGGGGCCGCGCCGGAACCTGATGAAGCTGGCCCGAGGAATCGACCGGCCGTTCGTCGATCGCTACCTTGCCTACTCGAGCTATTACCACGAGGGTGAGCTCAGGAGCCTGCTCAGCGACGACGTCCGCACGATGGTGAACGGGAATGATCCGCTGCGCTGGCACCGCGAGTACTTCCGGCGGACCCAGGACGAGCACTGGCTCAATCAACTGCTGTACGTCGATGCGAAGACCTTCCTGCCCTGCCTTAACCTTGCCTATACCGACAAGATGAGCATGGCCACTTCGACAGAGGTGCGCGTGCCGCTGCTCGACGATGAGGTCGTGGGCCTGGCGGCCACAATCCCACCCCAGCTCAAGCTCCACGACTTCAGACGCAAGTACATCTTCAGGCGGGCGATGGAGGGCACGCTTCCAACCGAAGTGATCCGCCGCCGGAAGGCGGGATTCGGTGCGCCCGTTCGCGCTTGGCTGACGGGCGATCTCAAGGAGCTTCTCCACGACACGCTCTCACCGGCCAGCGTCGCCGCCCGGGGGCTCCTCGACCCGGTCGAGGTTCAGCGGCTGATGGCGGCCAACGAGACCGGGGCCGAGGACAATGCTCTGCGGCTGTGGGCACTCCTGACGCTTGAGCTCTGGCAGCAGACGTTTCTGGATGATGCGCCCGGGCCACGGTCGCTGTCGTTGGGAGCAGCAAAGTGAAACGTCCGAGGAACTACGACGTGTGCGCTGCTGTCGTATCGCACCTTCCCTTCGATGCCCGGGTGTGGAAGGAGGCCCGGACGCTGGCCGCGGCCGGGTATCGAGTCCTGCTTGTCGGGGGACGCTACGACGTGGAGCGAAGCGAGTGGCGTCGAGAAGGCCTCGTGGACGTCATCGAAATACGCTTCGGCCCGCGTGACCAACCGCTGTCGCGACGGCAGCGTCTGCGCACGCTGCTGGGCATTTGGACGGCCGTCCTGCGCACGCGGGCCCGGGTGTATCACGCCCACAACATTCATACGGGGCCGGTGGCCTGGCTGGCCAGCCGAATCCACAAGGCGAAGCTCGTGTACGACGCTCATGAGCTCTACGGCGAGATCGGTGAGACGGCCCCTTTAGAAGGCCGGCTTCCGGCGCTCGGGAGTCTCCTGGTCGAGCGGTTCATGGTCCGCCACGCCGACGCCGTCGTGACGACGAACGAGTCCAGAGCCACCGTGCTCCAGGAGCGCCACGGCGTGGAAGACATCGAGGTGGTCGGGAATGTCTCCAAGATCGTCGAGGAGGTGGTGCCACTCAATCCGGGGTATCCGCCAGATCGGAACATCCTTCTCTATCAGGGAGGTATCTATGCGGAGTCCCGAGCGTTCCTGGAGACGGTGCAGGCACTCAGACTTCTGGATGACACCGACCTTGTGGTAATCGGCTTCGGGCGCCCGCGGGACATAGAGCTCGTCCAGGAGTGGGCCGAAGCGGCCGGAGTGGGGGAGCGAGTGCATTTTCTCGGACCCCGAGGGTTCGACGAACTGGTCGGGACGGCGGCAGCGGCGACCGTCGGCCTGGTGCCGATCAAACCCACCAACCTCAATCACTTCCTTGGTGACACCAACAAGCTGTTCGAATACCTCATGGCCGGTCTACCGGTGGTGGCGAGCGATCTCCCGGAAATCCGCCGCGTTGTCACGTCCGGCGATCCACCGGTGGGTGAGCTATTCGAGCCGAACTCTCCGGAGAGCATTGCCAGCGCGGTCCGTCGCATAGTGGATGACCCAGCGATCTACGCTGAACGCCGGGTCCAGGCCCGGATGCTGGCCACTGAGCGCTTTCACTGGGGAATCGAGGGTGACCGGCTGCTCAGGTGTTATGCGACGCTGACGGCCGCCGGACGAAACGGTCAGGACGGCCAGCGTGCCTAGCTCACCGGCTACCAGATGGTCTCTGGCTGAGGTCGGGGAATCGCTCCGGTCCGGGATTCAACCCCGGGCCGGCGGTGGTGTGGCGCTCGGCGACTCACGGGTCCGTCAATTCGCGCTGGTGGTTGGTATCTGCGCCGTCACCGGCCTGCTGATTCCCCACCACGGCACCTTGCCCACGTTGCTGATGGTCGGCGTGGTGGTGATCGTGGCGTTGCCGCTCCTGATTCCGCTCACGAATCGAGCCTGGCTGGTCCCGTCATGGCTCGTGCTCGGAGTGATCGCCTATCCGTTTCTCCGGTATCCCCACAGAACCGGCACCGTCCTGACGTTTGACCGTGTCTGGGTCCTGTTCGGCCTGGCCGTACTGATCGGTCGCGGGGTCGCCCAGGCGCGAACGCCAGCCAGCCGGCTGATGCTCAGGTCCCTGCTGTTCCTGTTGGTCGTATTCGGCCTGCATGCGGTGTTCAACCAAGCCCAGTCCACGTCGGCGCTCGGCGTGTGGATAGATGCGATCGTCGTTCCGTTCGGCCTGTTCCTGATGGCCCGTGAGATGGCCGGGGATCAGCGTCTGCTCATGCGCACGCTTGTCGCGATGATGCTCGCCGGGGTAGTCGTGGCTGGCATCGGCATCGCTGAGCACTTCATCGGCTTCGAAATGGCCACGCTGAGCGGTGGGGCTACCCCGATATGACGCCGCGATCGGAGGCGTGCGCGTCTCCGGACCCTACTCGGTCCCGGAGGTGTACGCGCTGGTGCTCCTGTCGTGCCTGGCCGCGGCGATGATGTGGATGCAGCTCCGCCGGCAGTTCCTCCTGGGGGGCCTGGCAGTGGCTGTGATCACCACCGGGATCGCCCTCTCGTACTTCAGGGCAGCCTGGATCGGGGGCCTTTTCATCATGGTGGGGTCACTCGGCATCCGGCGGTACAGGTACGGCCGAATGATCACCGTCTTCTCAATCGCGCTGGCGCTCGGGTACTTTGCCTTCACCCAGTTGGAGACAGACAGTGGGACTTTCGCCGTCCGCGTCTCCAACACGACCAATGTCTCAGGCCGCCTGGCGACGTATGAGACAGCGTTCCGGGTGTTAAAGACCGCTCCCTTGTTTGGGGTCGGGGTGGGCCAGTACTCAAGCGCCGTCATCCGAGTGGACCCAGCCAGCGTCGCCGGAGTCGAGGCCGTCCCGTTCCCACATAGCTCCTACCTCGGCATCCTGGCCGAGCAGGGGATCGTCGGTTTCCTCGCCCTGGTTGCGGTGACGTTCGCTGTCTTCAAGATGATCCGAGCCTTGAGCCAGCGGGCCAGGGCGCCCGCGGATGCCTTGCTTGTGACCACCGTCGCTGTGGCCGGCATCGGCTACCTGATCATGTCGCTGACCCTGGCCATGCTCTCGTACGGACCGTCGAATAGCTTCTTCATGGTCCTCCTGGGCTTGGCCACCGGCCGCCTCGACCACTTGCAGAGCCATGAGTATCGATGAGCTCCGGGGTCGGCGGTGTGTGATTCTGGCGGCCACCTCACATGGAGATGCAGAGGATTTTGCCCGGATGGCTGCCCTGGCCGATCCGCTGGTCCTGTCCCGGCATGACCTGATCGCATCCTTGCGGACCCTCCGTCGCCAGGTCCTCGGCCGGGGGATCGAGGTCGCGCTCATCCATAGCGCTGACTGGCGTCATGAGACGGCGCCCCAGTTCTTCGAGCTCGTGGCTCGAGCGCTTCCGGTTCGCCGCCGCTATCTGGTCGACGAAGCGAACGGTGGGCTCACAGACCTGTCGCGTACCCGGCTGACGATAAAGGCGGCCGCTCTGCCTGCCGCGTTCGGGCTGGGGCTGGTCAGTGCAGGCCGTGAGGCCGCGCGCGCCGCTATCGCAGCCCGCCGAATCCCGTTGCCGTCGTCGAACGGCCGCGTTCATCGGCCCGCTGTTCTGGCAATCTGGCTGGCCCCACCCGGAGCTTCCGTCGGAGGATCCGTCACCCACATCAGCGGGATCCTTCAGGGCTTCAGGATGCGGGGGTTTCGGATCGGCCTGGTGTGCCAATGCTCTCCTCCCTCACAGCTGCGTGAGGTAGCCGATGAGATCGAGCTCTGTCAGGCGTTGCCTGAATATGCTCGGATCACCCCCGACGTCGGGCAACTCGCGATCAATCGTGCGGTCAGGAAAGCGGCAGCAGCGATCGCTCACCGCCTGCCGCCCACTGTGATCTATCAGCGCCACACGCCGTTCCTGACCGCGGGACTGGACGTGATGCGCAAGACGGGAGCGCCCCTGGTGCTCGAGTGGAACGGCTCAGAGGTTTGGGTTCGCCAGAACTGGGGGGCGCAGATCGCGATCGAGCGCGCGTTTGACCCTACGCTGAAGGCGTTGGAGAGCAGGACCGTGCGCGGCGCGCAACTGATTGTTTCGATCTCCGAGCATGCGGCGTCGATGGCGCTGGAGGCGGGTGCACCACCGGAGAGAGTGGCCGTCATTCCCAACGGTGTGCAACTCGAGGACATCGACCGCGCATCGTCTGATCGCGAGCCGACCGGGGAATCTCCCCCGCTGATCGGCTGGATTGGATCATTCGGTCCCTGGCATGGCGCGGAGGTCCTCGTCCGGGCGCTGCCGCTCCTGCCTCGTGATGTCCGGTTGGTGATGATCGGCGATGGCCTGGAGCGCCGGCGTTGCCAAGTGCTCGCCGTCGAGCTCGGCGTGGCGGAGCAGATTTCATGGCCGGGCGTGCTGGCCCACGACGAGGCCCTGCGTGAGCTCTCGGGCTGCGACGTGCTGGCCTCTCCGCACGCTCCACTGATCGACCAGCCATTCTTCGGCTCGCCGACCAAGCTGTTCGAGTACATGGGGCTCGGCAGGCCGATTGTGGCCAGTCGCCTGGAGCAGCTGGGCGAGGTGCTCGAGGACGGCCGCACCGCCGTGCTCGTTGAACCGGGTGATCCGGACGCGCTGGCGGCCGGGATACGGCGCATCCTGGAGCTCCCTGACCGTGGCCGCGCGCTGGGTCGGGCCGCCCGGGCCCAGGCTGAGACCGAGCACACCTGGGAGCATCGCGCGGAGGCGATCATTCGCAGTCTCTCAGCGCAAGAGCGACGGCAAGTCATCGATCGATAGAAGCGCGCGAGGTTCAGCTCCTTCATGTGTGGAATAACCGGCGTCTACGAATACGGTCGCACCGAAGGCTCGGTCTCCGAGGAGCTGCTGCTGCGCATGCGCGACACGATGGTGCACCGGGGACCGGATGGTGAGGGCCTCCACATCAGTCATGACGCCCGGGTCGGCCTGGGGCATCGCCGGCTGGCCATCGTCGATGTGCACAACGGCGCCCAGCCGATGCTCGGCGAGCGAGGCCGGATGCTGGTGTTCAACGGCGAGATTTACAACTACCCCCGGCTCCGTCGCGAGCTCGAAGCACAGGGAGTGAGGTTTGCCACCCGCTGCGACACCGAGGTGATCCTCCATCTCTACGCCCGCCATGGCGAGAGCTGTGTGGATCACCTCAACGGCATGTTTGCCTTTGCCCTTTGGGACCCGGAGCGCGAGCAGCTGTTCTTCGCCCGCGACCGGGTCGGAGAGAAGCCCCTGTACTGGGCAGACGTCGATGGTCGCTTCGTGTTCGGTTCGGAGATCAAGGCCCTGCTCGCCCACCCGGCCATAACGGCGCGAGTAAATGAAACGGCGCTCGGGGCCTATCTCACGAATCTCGTCGTACCCCCGCCTGACACCCTGTTCGATGGCATCTACAAGCTGCCCCCCGGCGTGCTGGGGGTGTGCGATCGCCGGGGAGTCCGGACCCGGCGGTACTGGGATGTGTTCTCGCCCCGGGTGTGGAACGAGGTAGAGCCCAGCCGCGCCGTTCCCGAGGTCCGAAGGCTGCTGGAGCGGTCGGTGTCGGACCGGCTGATGAGCGACGTTCCCGTCGGCGTGCTGCTCAGCGGGGGGCTGGACTCGACCGCGCTCGTCGCGCTGCTCCGCGAGCAAGCCGCCAATCTGGCCACCTTCTGCGTGGGCTTCAACGACCACCCTGAGCTCGACGAGCGCAGCGAGGCCCGACGCGTGGCCGGAGAGTTCGGCACGCAGCACCACGAAGTGACTGTCACTCAGGCGGATGCGCTGGCCTTCCTCGGACGGCTGGTTCATCACCAGGACGAGCCGCTCGCTGACCCCGTCTGCCTGCCGTTGCATTTCGTCTGTCAGCTGGCTCGGCAAAACGGCGTGAAGGTTGTGTTGGCCGGAGAAGGGTCGGATGAGCTGTTCTGGGGATACCCCCGCTACAGACAGGTCTTGGGACATTGGCCGGCGATCCGGACTCTGCTCGCCCTTCCCCGGCCGGTCCGTCGAGTGCTTCCATATCTGGTTCGCCAGGACCGCAAGCCATACGTGCACGAATACCTGGAGAGCCTGGCCCGCGGCCGGCCCACTCCGGCCCATCTTCCGCTCGGCCTCTCGCGCCACCATCGCGATCGATTCCTCCGCGGGCCGGGCGAACATTTCGACATCGGCTGGTCCCCCAGCTCCACCGACTCGGACGCAACTCACCTGTCGAACCTCGGTTTTGACACCCAGGAATACGAATTCGGCCTGCGTCTCCCGGAGCTCCTGCTGATGCGGATCGACCGGTTCTCGATGGCCAACAGCGTGGAGGCGCGCGTGCCGTTCCTCGATCCTGACCTGGTCGAGTACGTCTATCGGCTGCCGATCTCCCAGAAGCTACATCGGGGACAGACGAAGATCGTCCTCCGTGAAGCGGTGGCCGACGTCGTCCCCCGCTGGGTTCTCGACCGGCCCAAGCGGGGATTTGGTGCTCCGGTCGTGAGCTGGATGTCCTCGAGCTTTGGCGATGTCTTTCGTGACTCACTGACGCAAGAGGGCCTGCGGCGCTACTTCGACACCGAGCAGCTGCGGCTGGCGCTCGAGACGGGGAAGGGCACGGCGTTCTCCCTCTGGCCAATCCTCAACTTCGCCCTCTGGCACCGGCAGTGGATTGAGGGGGAGCCCTTGACCGAATCGATCGCGGCCGCCGCCGCCGCCGGCGTGTCGTAGTCGACCATGGCCACGACCACCACAGCGCCTGGCGTTCCAACGCGGCCTGCGGCGACCAATCGAGTCTTCGGTCAGACGGTCATCTTCACGGGCTCGACAATGGCCGGGACGGCGCTCGGTGCGGTGGCGCAGGCGCTACTGGCCCGGCTGCTCACCGTGGCCAGCTTCGGCGTGTACTCGTTCGCGGTCTCATTCCTTCAACTCTCCAGTCTGTTCTTTGAGTTCGGTTTCTTCCAGCCCGCTGCCCGCCTGGCCGCGCTGGCCGATCGGCGCGAGTCTCGCGAGATCGTCGGTGCCGCTCTGCTCGTCTTTGTTCCAGTGGCCATCGCATTTGGCGTCTTTACCGTGGCCGCTTCATTCGTGGTCGATTCGGTCTTCCGAGTTCATGCCGGTGCCGCACTTCGGGTCACCGCGCCGTTGGCGTTTGTGTTCGCTGCTTCATTCGCCGGGCTGGCCCTGGCCCAAGGCGTAGGTCGGGCTCATCTGTCGGCAATAACCAGTGTCTTCTCTCAGCTGGTGTTTGCGGGTTTGCTCGGGGTCGTCTCGATCGCCTCGTGGCACCTGACGGTCACGGAGGCGGTGCTGGCGCGTTCCGCCACGCTGGCCCTCGGAACAGCGATGCTCGTGGTCTGGCTCCGACCGGTTGTCGCGAACGCCCGGCGTCACGTCGTCCGCTTGTGGGAGCACGTACGGCGCTATGGATTTCAGATCTACGTGGGGCGAGTGTTCAGTGTCGGCACGTACAACATGGACGTGCTGATGCTGGGGGTGTGGACAAATGCCCGGACGGTCGGGCTGTACTCGCTGGCAGGTGCGGTGGCGGGAGGACTCAATCTGCCGATCAATGCCTTCGCGACTGTCCTCTTTCGCCGGATGGTGCACTGCCGCAGACTCGAGCCGTCGTGGCTGCTGGCTGGTTGGGCGATCGGCGCCGTGACCGTCATCGGCGGTGTGCTGCTGGGCGGGGTGGCGATCAGGGCAGTCTTTTCGAGCTCATATGCGGGAGCCGCCGTACTTCTCCTCCCGCTGGTTCTGGCCGGGGCGGTTCGCGCAATTACGGGCCTTTACAACTCATTCCTGTCGGCCCAGGGGCGAGGGGTGGAGCTTCGGAACGCGGGGATCGTGCTTACGGTCAGCAATCTGATCCTCAACTTCGCCCTGATTCCGCCGTTCGGGGCAAAGGGGGCGGCGTGGGCAAGCTTCGGTGCTCTGCTGGCCAACCTCGCCGCACACCAGGTCGGTTACCGCAGAGCCCTCAGCGCCGAGCCGGTGTCCGGATGATGACTCGGTCCAGACGGTCGGCCGCAGCGCTGCGAAGGATTGGACCCCGGCCGGCGCTGCTCGTGCGCTACGTCGGGCACCAGGCCATCGCCCGAGCGCGTCAGCGCCGGTTACGCCACAGCTACGCCAAGCGGATCGGCCAGCCGGCGGCGAATGCCGTCCTGCGAGCGCCTGCAATCGAGCTTCCGACGCTGGCTGAACTGCCCGAGCCACTGGTGACACCGGCCACCGAGCTGCGCGGGTACGCGGAGGACGCCGTGGCCCACCGGTTTGACCTTTTGGGCGCCGGGCGTACAGATCTGGGCGGCGAGATCGATTGGCATCTCGATTTCAAGAGCGGATACCGCTGGCCGGTCACCTTCTATCAGGACGTTGTGGTGACTCGTCTGGATGACTCGAGTGACGCCAAGGTGCCCTGGGAGTTGAGCCGGTGCCATCACCTCGTCGCGCTGGCCCGGGCGGCGCGACTGTTTGACGATCAGCGATACGCCGCCGAGATTGCCGCCCAGCTGGATTCCTGGCTTGACGCCAATCCGACCGGGTTCGGCGTCAACTGGGTGAATGCGATGGAGGTCGGGTTGCGCGCCGTCAACTGGGTGTGGGCGATAGGCACGCTGGGTGACCGCTATCCGTTGGATCGGGACTTGCGGCGGCGTCTGGCTTGCTCACTCCAGGCACACGGGCGTCACATCGCGGCCAACCTCGAGGGCACGCCGTACCTGCGCAGCAATCACTTTCTCTCTGACCTCCTCGGACTCCTGTCCCTCGGCGTGGCGATTGACGGAGACCCAGCGGCGCCACGCTGGTTCCGGTATGCCAAGCGGGCGTTCGAGCGCGAGATCCAATCCCAGGTCTACGAAGACGGGGTGAGCTTCGAGGCCTCACTGTCCTACCACGGACTGGCGCTGGAGATCTTCGTGCTGGCCGCCTGGATCGCGGACAGAGCCGGGTCGGCGATGTCGGCCCGCTATCGGCAGCGGCTCGCGCGGATGCTCGACGTCTCGCGCGCTGTGCGCCACCCCGGCGGCCGCATTCCTCAGTTCGGGGACAACGACAGTGGACGGGTGCTGCCGGCGAGCCCGAGCCGTCCTCCGACCCACGACCATCTGCTCTGGCTGGGGGCAGCGCTGCTCGGGGGCGAGCGCCCGCTCGCCTCCACGCCGGACCCGGAGGTCGCCTGGACCTTTGGCCTCGGCGCCTGGCATAGCGCAAACGATCTCCTGGGCACCGCAGGACCGGCCCGATGCGGCTTTCCCGATGGGGGTCTGTACGTGCTGGCCGGCGAAGAGGCGAAGGCTGTCGTGCACTGTGGCGGTGTCGGCCAGAACGGAAACGGCGGCCATGCGCACAACGATGCCCTGTCGTTCGAGCTCTCATACTCGCAGCCCCTGATCGTTGACTCCGGTACCTACGCCTACACGTTTGATCCCGCCGCCCGCAACGCCTTTCGCTCGACCGCAGCGCACAACACGGTCGAGGTCGATGACGCTGAGATCAACCCGATCATCACCGACGAGCTGTTCAGGTTGCCCGGCGTAGCCCATCCTCGGGTGCGTCAGTGGACCGTCGAGCCGGAGGCCACCCGGCTCGTGGTGTCGCACCAGGGTTATCGGCGGCTGCCGGGCAGAGTCATACATCAGCGGTCCTTTGAGCTGGATCGCCGCACCGATACGCTATCGGTCGCTGATGAGCTCGCCGGCCTGGGTGACTGTCACGCCAGGTCGTACGTGCATCTCGCGGAAGGAGTGGAGCTGAGCGCCGTAGATCCCAGCCACTTCATCCTCAGAAGCGCCGATGTCTCGGTCGAAATCGGGTTTGAAGGCTTCGATGAAGTGCTGGTGAAAGAGGGCTGGGTGTCTGCCTCCTACGGTGAGCGAACGGCCACGAGCGTGCTCGTGGGCTGCAAATCGTGCCATCTGCCGGCGCGTTTCGGCTACTCGATGAGGCCGCTTCAGCGCGCGGCGGCCGGCGGCAGCAGGATGACACGCACAGAGGTGGCGACGTGAGCCTGACTCGGCTGACGGGGTCTCGATGAAACAGGTGCTCCAGTCAGCGAACTCGCTGGCCGTCGTCCGGGATGTGCCGGCGCCCGCATGCCCGCATGGGGGGGTACTGGTTCGCAACTGCTTCTCGGTGATCAGCTCGGGGACCGAGCGCGCTCGTGTGGAGCTGGCCCAGAAGTCGATGCTCGGGAAGGCTCGCGAGCGCCCAGACCTGGTGCGCGAGGTGGTGAATCGGGCCCGCCGCGAGGGTGTGGCGTCGACGCTGCGGGCGGTCCAGCACCGAATGGGGGAGGAATCGACGGTCGGTTACAGCTCCGCTGGCCGCGTGATCGAGGTGGGCCCCGGCGTGACCGGTCTGAGGCCAGGGGATGCCGTGGCCTGCGCCGGCGGGGGCCACGCCAACCACGCGGAGATCATTGCCGTGCCCCGCAACCTGTGCGCTCGCGTACCGGCGAACGTGTCACTCCAGCCAGCGGCGTTCAGCACGATCGCGGCGATCGCGCTGCACGGGCTCCATCTGGCTGAGGCGAGTGTCGGCGAACGAGTGGCCGTAATCGGCTGTGGCCTGGTCGGCCAGATCACGTGCCGGCTCCTGGCTTGCGCAGGAGCAATGACGATTGCCCTCGACATCGATCAGGGGCGAGTACAGGAGGCGGTGAGAGGAGGCGCTGACCACGGGCTGGCGATCGACGAGAGCACCGTCGAACAGGTCATTGCGCCTCTGCGATGGCGTGGGGGCGGACAAGGTCCTGGTCACCGCGGGCAGCTCATCCAACGATCCGCTGTTGCTCGCTGCCGCCGTGGCGCGCGACCGCGGCTCGATCGTGCTCGTCGGCGCTGTCCCGATCGAGTTCCCGCGCGCGCCGCTGTATGACAAGGAGCTGTCGTTCCGAGTGTCGCGCTCGTACGGCCCGGGGCGCTACGACCTCGAATACGAGGAGCGCGGGCTTGACTATCCGATCGGTTACGTTCGCTGGACTGAGCAGCGAAACATGGAGGCGGTTCTCGGGCTCATGGCTCGGGGAACGCTGCGCCTCGACGACCTGATCGGCGAGCTGATTCCGGTTGACGAGGCGCCTCGGGCCTACGAACTCCTGGCGGGGGGGTCCGAGACCCCGCTCAAGGGGGCACTCGTCCTCTCCTACGACGCCGACGATCAGACCGGCGATGTGCCCCAGCCATCCGTGCCGGCGACCCCGCCGGCCAGCCCACCCGCGACCGACGGATCGACCGAAAGTGGAAAGCGGGCACGACCGGTCAGCGACGCTCCCCGGATCGGTCTGATCGGCCCCGGGGGCTTCGCCACCCGGGTCATCGTCCCGGCCTTGGTTCAGGCCGGCGCCAGCCTGGAGGTGGTCGGCGGCGGCGGCGGACCTTCGGCCGAGGCGGCGCGTCGCCGGCTGGGCTTCGGGCGCGTTGCCGCCAGTGAGCAGCAGGTGCTCGAGGACCCGAACGTCGATGCCGTCGTCATCTGCACACGCCACGGCTCGCATGCCGCGCTGGCCGCCGCCGCGCTGGACGCCGGGAAGCACGTCTTCTGCGAGAAGCCACTCGGGCTCACCGAAGAGGAAATCGAGCGTGTCATGGCAGCTGCCGCACGGGATGGCGCCGGGGTACTGGCTGTCGGGTTCAACCGTCGCTTCTCACCGCAGCTCATGCAGGCGCGCACGTTTCTCGGCCCCGGCCACCCATTGCTGGCCTCCTACCGCGTCAGCGCCGGAGAGCTCTCGAGCGATCACTGGGTCCACGATCTGGCCCAGGGCGGCGGGACGGGTGCTGGGGGAGGCGGGCCATTTCCTGGATTCCCTCGTATACCTCGCTGGATCACCGATCGTTGAGGTGCACGCCTACGGTTACGGGCAGGCCGGACTACCCATCCAAGCGCACGATCGGGTTGTGGTCAATCTGAGATTCGGTAGCGGTTCCGTCGGCAGCATCGTCTACGTTGCCGACGGGTCGCCGAAGGTGCCCAAGGAACGGCTGGAGGCCTTCTCGGGATCCCGCACCGTGACTCTCGACGACTACACCGTGCTGGAGCTGGCCGACGGGCCGAAGCGGTCGCGAAAGCGGTTGCGGACCCAGGACAAGGGGCACGCGGCCGAGCTTCAGGCGTTCGTCGACGGTGTGCGCGGCGGGGAGGCACCCGTCCCCCTGGCTGAGATTCGCAATGTCAGTTTGGCCACCCTGGCGATTGTGGAATCACTGCGTCGCGGAACCCCGATCAGCGTTCACCCGGTCGTCCCGTGACCGTAGGGACAGTTCGTTGGGCTGTGCTCGCGTTGCTCGGTGCCGTCGTCGCGGGCGGGGTCGCGCTCGGCTTCTCACTCGCCGCCACGGCCGCCTACACCGCCACCGCCACGGTGATGGTGAGCACTCCGATCCCGAACACGACCACGGCCGCCGGGCGCTCGGCCCCGGTGCTCGATCCGGGCCGCGAGGTCGAGACCAACCAGCGCCTGATGTCTCTGCCGGTGATAGCGCAGCGGACCGCGGCCACGATTGAGGGCCAGACGCAGTCCTCCGTGGCCCACGATGTCAGCATCAGCGTTGATGGACATTCCTACCTGTACTCGGTCTCGGCCACCACACCCGAGCCCAAGCTGGCAGCGCTCCTGGCCAATACATACGCAAACCAGTTCGTCGCCTTTCGGAGTGCCCTCGACGCGAGCCAGCTCGATGCCGTCGTCGCGCGGATCAGAGCGCAGCTCGGCCGCGGCGGCGTTTCACCAGCGACGACGGCGCTGGTCGACCTGGCCAGTTCCCAGGTCAGGCTCGTGCAGCCTGCCGTGGCTCCAGCGGACGCGTCATCTCCGCGAACGGCTCGAAACACAGTCGTGGCCGCGGTCCTGGGCCTGACACTGGCCCTGGCCCTCCTGCTTACGCAGAGAACAGCACGGAGACGCCCCGAGTGATCACAGGCCGGCGAATACGGGTTGTCGTGCTGGCCCCACATCCACGCCATCCGGGCGGCGTGACCCGCGCCGTGGACTGCTGGCGCCAGTCCGGGATCGAGCGCGAGGTGGATCTGGACGTCATCGAGATGGCGGCGTGGGACAGCCCACTCCCGGTGCAGATGGCGCAGACCGCTCGCGCCTTTCTCCGGCTGGCCTGGCGGCTGGCCAGCCCCGAGCGCAGACCCGATGTCGTGCACCTGAATGTCAGCAGTGGCGCCAGCATCTATCGCGATTACATGGTCCAGATGATGGTGCGCGCGTTTGGAATTCCGAGCATCATCCAGCTCCACTCGGGCGGCTTCGAGTCCTGGATCTACCGCTCCTGGCATCGGATGCTCGTCGCGTACACCTTGTTCTCGACAGCCAGCGTCACGATCGTCGTCGCGCATCGATGGGCGCCGCTCGTCTCTGGGCTCGGGGCCAAGCGTGTCTGCGTGGTCCCTCCGGCTCTTCCTCCAGCACTGGAACAGAGTCTGTCGGAGCAGCACAGACGGCCGGCCGAGCGCCCCGGAGAAGGCGGGACTCATCTTCTGTTCTACGGCCGGTGGGGACCGATAAAGGGCTTGGATGTGCTCGCGGAAGCGATCGCGGGCCTTGAACCGGAGCGTCAGCGTCGTGTGACCCTGCGCATCTTTGGCAATGGCGATCGGATGTGGCTCGATCAGTGCTTCCGGCAGGTCAAACACGCGAGGGTGGAGATCAGCGGATGGCTCGACGACGCCGATAAGCCCGCCGAGCTCGACCATGCCGATGCGTTCGTGCTCGCCTCCAGGCACGAGGCGTTCCCCCAATCCCTGCTCGAGGTAATCGCCGCTCGCGTTCCGCTGATCGCGTCAGAGACGGGTGGGGTCCTTGAGACGATCGGCGATTACCCGCTCGCTCTGCTGGTGCGTCCCGATGACCCGGAGAGCCTCCGCTCAGCGCTTGAACGGTTGATCGACGGCCAATGGCCGGATGCCGCGCTGGCGAACCGTCAATTCTCCGGGATCCCGGAGCACCACTCCGCACCGGCGACTCTCCGTGAGCTCAAGTCGGCTTATGACGACGCTCTGGAAGGCAGATCCGGGTGAGAACCCGAGCACCGGGGCTGCCTACACAATCGATCATCGGCCCACAGGCGGCTCTGGCGGTCCTGCTCGTGATGGCCTGCGTCGCCGGGGGGTGCTGGCGGCCCACATCTCGCACCCCGACGACCTGGTTCTGGTCACGGCAGGCGCGGTGGCCGCGCTCCTGGCCACCTACGCCGGCCTGCTGCCTGTTCTGGTCGTGTTGCTGGTGCTCGTACCGTCCGCACCGGTTGGCATCCAGATCGCCGGACATGACTGGACTGAGGTTCGCACCGCCGGCCTGATCCTGCTCTGCGCGGCGCTGCTGGTTGCCTACTGGCGTGACCTGCGTCTCCGACTTCCCACGAGCGTGCGGTTGGGATCCATCGCCCTGGCCGCCCTCGTTCCCGTTGGCGTCGCCGCCGCGCTGGACACGAGCCACGGTTCGACGGATCTGCTGAAAGCACTGTCGCAGGCCGTGGGTCAGCCCTTCAGTTATGCCGTGCTGCTCGGCGCCTTTGGCCTGGCCCTCCGGGGTCCGACCCGGAGTCGCAGATGGTTGTTCGCGGCCTGGGGAGCGGCCCTGGTCATACAGGCTGGGGTCAGCGTTGGCCAGCTCATCAGCGGCTCCGCATTTGACCCGTCGCTCGGCTACGACCGGGCCAGCGGGACGATGGGCAGCGATTTCCTGGGCGCGTTTGCCCTCCTCAGCCTGTTCGTCGGGCTATACGTCAGGGCCACGGCCAGCGGCCGCGCCGAAAGGCTCATAGCCACGGCCTTCGTTTTGGTCGCAGGGCTGACCCTCGTGGCGTCGCTCAGCCGCAGCGCGCTGATCGCTCTGGCCGTGGGCATAGCGGTGCTGGTGGTGAGGGCGATTCGGGCCAGGGGTGGATTTCGTAGCCTCCGGCCTCTGCTGCTTGTCCTTGCTGCCACCGCGGTCGGCCTGTTTCTCACCCGGGGGATCTGGACCCAGCGGCTGTCTACCAACCTGACCTTCGACCGCCCGGCGACCTGGGTCTCCGGGTGGCGGATCGGCGTGGATCATCCGTGGACCGGAGTCGGTCCGAACCATGTCGTGCAGCTTGTTACCTCAGACATCCGGTACGGCTACACGTCGTACGGAGCCACGTATGCCAATCCGAGTGACACGTGGATCTTTGCCGTTTCGGCCGAGGGATTCCCGTATGCACTGGTCTTGCTACTGGCCAGCGCTGTGATTGTGGGTGTGCTGCTGCGGGCGCCGCCCTCCCCGGCGGAGAGTTCCTCAGTGTCGGGCTGTGGACCTCCGGCATCATCTTCGTGGTCAACAATCTGTTCACGCACCCGGACAACATGATCTTCGTGCTGCTCGCGATGGCGATAGTGCTCGTCGACGGCGAGCGGCCGGGAGTCCTCGCTCCCTCGTGAGCAACGGCCTCGAGCGGGTCGCCGAGCGCGTGGCGATGCTCTTACTCGACCTTGTCGACGTGGCGGTGAGGCGCGCCGACCGGCTCCTCGGGCTCGTGATCGTGTTCCATCGGATCGCGGAACGGACCGGCGATCCGGCCGCAGAACTCGTCCCCCTCACGGGGGTGACCTGTTCGAGCGCCACCTGCAACTTTTTCAGCGGCGGTTTCGGCTGGTCAGGGCCTCGGAGGTGTGTGCGGCGGCGCAATCTCGACGCCGCGGAGATCCGATCCCGCTCGCCATTACGTTCGACGACGACCTGTCGTCACATGTCCAGTATGCGTTACTGATCCTGCGCCGCCACCGAGCTCCCGCGACCTTCTTTCTGTGCGGCGCGACCGGGGGAGAGGCTGTGGCGTTCTGGTGGGAGGCCCTCCAGGCCGCGGTGGACCAGGGGATTGAGGTCGGAGACCTGTTGCCGCCAGCCGGCCAGTCGCGATATCCACGCCGTCGCCCAGGTGATCGAGGAGATGAGGCCGGACGAACGGGCCAGCGTGAGCCGCGAACTGGCTCGCCGGCTGGGTCGGGCGCTCGACAGCGCCGCGATGTCATCAGAAGATGTGCGGGCGCTGGCCACGGCCGGATTCGAGATCGGCTTTCACACGCTCGGCCACGCGCGACTCCCGCTGCTGACCGATCCGGAGCTGGAGGGCGCGCTCCGCGACGGGCGTGAGCGCTCGCCGCCTCCGCGGGCCAGCCGGTCGACGTGTTGCCTATCCACACGGCGCCGCGGATGAACGCGTGGCGACGCCGGCGCGGGGCGCCGGATATCAGCTGGCTTCACGACTCGGCCTGAGGCTCTCGGCGCAAGGACGGATCCATGGCTGATCCCGCGAATCGCCCCGGGCTTCGGTCCCCGAGCCGGCTCGCGTTGCGCTCGCGGCGACCGTGGCTAGGCCTGGAGAGCGTTAGCACATCACCTGGTGAGCCGTGCCAGTATCGCCATGTTGATCGGACTGGCCTGACTCCTAATTGATTTACCATGACTGCGCGGTGGCGGTATCCTCCCTGGCGTGGGTGATCCGGCGCGAGACGTGATCAGCGTTGTGTGCCCGGTCCATGATGAGGTGCACAACCTTCCAGTGTTGACCGAGCGTCTGCGCGCCGTGCTTCAGGCGCTTGACAGAGAGTGGGAGATCGTCCTCGTCGACGATGGGTCACACGACGAGTCATGGTTCGAGATTACGCGCCTCGCACAGTCCGACCACCGCATCCGGGGATTACGCCTCGCGCGTAACTTCGGGCATCAGATTGCGCTCACCGCCGGTCTCTACGCGGCTAAAGGCCGATACGTCATCACCATGGATAGTGACCTTCAGCATCCGCCCGAGATCATCCCCGAGATGGTCGGGCGGGCCGACGAGGGTCATTCTGTGGTGTACGCAGTCCGAAGCCAGAGCGACGCCGAAAGCTGGGTCAAAGTGGCGTGCGCCCGCTGGTTCTATGTACTGCTCAACCGTCTCACCCTGATCCTATTTGCCGATCGGTGCTGCCGATTACCGGCTGATGGACAGGTCAGTGGATGTCTTGCTCGCGATGCCAGAGCGCCACCGATTCCTTCGTGGTATGACCCGCTGGATCGGCTACAGCCAGACCGCCGTCACCTATGACCGCGCGTTACGGACACATGGCAGAAGCAAGTACACCGTCGGCCGCATGTTGCGCTTTGCATTCGACGTATTATGGGGTTTTCGGCGTTTCCGCTATCGAGTGGCGAGCTTATTCGTGTTTTGGCGTTTCAGCGTTGGGCGCGATGTACCTAGTTTATGTGCTCGCGGTGGGTTTGTTCGACACTCGGGCGGTCCCAGGCTGGACATCCGTGCTCGCGGCCGTGCTTGTACTCGGCGGCGTGCAGCTGGCGTGCATTGGGATTATGGGGCAGTATCTCGAACGCGTATACGACGAGGTCAAACATCGACCGTTGTTCATGGTCTGGGAGGATACACACGACGAGCTGGGTGTCGCGCGACAGCGCTGCATTTATCTACGGGGGCGAGCACCGCCCGTCTAGTTCATCTGGGGTGTCATTGGTCAACGATCCGACTGACCCTAGCGTCCGGTCTACCTAAAGAAGGGTTGGATCGTCGGCTGGCGCCTCGTGACGCGCGGTCGATTGGGTGAATCGCGCGGGCATTGATGTGGCACACATCTATCGAAGGCTGTAGGTACTTACGTTCAGTGCGCTGGTGAGACGGTTCGCGCCAGAAGGACCTTCGTGATCGCCGGTGCCGGCTGAACCGGTCGGGTGGAGTTCGAAGTACGAATTGCACGCCTTCGCTTGTGCCGAATCGGAATATGGCCATTGCACCGAAACCGGCGCTGGGCGCGGCAAGCCTGAGCCCGTAAAAGCGCTTGGCGATGACAGGGCCATCGGCCACCTCGACCAGAAGCTCGAGTCCGCCGCTGCCGACGCGCGCGTCCACCTCCAAGACGCTTCGTCCGCCCTTGACGCCCACTACCGGGCTGGCGAGCTGATACCCGTATGGGGAGGCAGTGGTGTGGACCACAGCCGTGCCTTGACCCGGCGTCAAGCGCGCCCCGGATTGGGGGATCCATCCGCGGACCAACTGGCGCGGGGTCCAGCTGCGGACTAGCGGGCCGCGGTAGCCGTGGTGGTGGCCGCGGGGTGATGCTCGGCCGGGTGGGAGCGGAGCGAAGGCACAGCCCTGTCGTACGATCGTATCGCCCACTTGGTCAGGCGCCTGTCCAAGCTCGATCGAATTGATCAGCCAGACCGCGTTGCCGCCGTTATTGGCGACGACGAAGCGGACGGATCTCGACCGGTCGAGCTTGAAAATCAACCCCCAACCGCCAGTCCCATTCGCTCCGGGCCCGTAGGAGTGCGAGGCGATTGTGGCGTTTGTCTCGGCGTCAAGCGCGATAAGGAAGCTTCCAGCGTGGTGCGCGGACCCCCTGACCCATAGCTGATACGTGCCTGGAGGGAGGGTTACCGTTGGGCCCGCGAGCTCGTATGCGTAGCCGCCCACACCGGTGCGTACGGACACCGTCCGTGACCCAGCCGTGATATTGAAGGACTCCGTCGCCCCGTTGGCTGCTCCCAGTCACTCAGTCCCCTGCTAGTTGGACCCCACCGAAGAATGCCCGCCCGCGACAGGATCTGCTGAGGCTCTGGTTGCCCGTTTGGAAAGGTTACCGCTCCCCGTTCGTGCGCCGCCACCGCTGATGCTCCGACAGAAGCAGCAATCTCGACAAACACGAGGAAGGCCGTCAGAAGCGCCAATCGCCTTGGGACCGCGTGACGCAACCGGTCGGCGGCGCCGCGTAGGCTGTCGAGCGCCACCGACCGGGCGCGACGTCGGCCGCGGGGTCGATCGTCAGTCACAACCCGCGGGCTGGCAAGCGGCAGGTACCGGGCCAAGTACCGCCCGCGGAAACGGGCCAGCCAGCTGGTCTGATCCGCACGGGCGCGCGAGACGGCGAACTCGGCCTCCGCAGCGATCCAGGAGAGGAGCACAACAAGCAGGACTCTCAATCCGTTGAAAGCCGTCTTGATAACCATGCAGCGGAACCACCGCCGTGGGCACGGCCAGCAAAACCAACAGCGTCGGTACGAACAGCCCAAGCCAGGCCAGAAGGTCTCTCCGGCGCCATCCTGCCAGCAGTGCAAATGGAAGCAGCACCAGCAGGTACCAGGAGTCCCTCGCCGCTTGGTCTAGCGTCACTCCGGCTTTGTGGACATAGGTACCGATCACAAAGCCGGGGTCGCGGCTCAGGAGCTGGAAATAGCGCTTCTCGAGGATCGACGAATAGGCCGCTGAGTACAACTTGACACCCGGGTGGACCCTCTGCGCGTAATTAAAGGCGTTGGGGTCGGTGAACGAGATCCCATAGCGATTCTGGTCAAACCCCGGCCCGAGGTAGAACGTGTGCCAGAACGGATGCGCTCCGCCACCGATAGAGCTTACGGTGGTTCCTCCGAATTCTTTTGTGAAGTTTGTCGCCAGGCGGTGGTGTCCGTAGGTGGCATCCCGGTACGCCGTAGTTGCGTCAATGACTCCGCTAGACGCGACCCAGAACGCGCCGATGACAAGGACGCCGACCACGGTCCGGCCACGCCAGCTGCGCCCAGTCAGGATCGCGACCGCGACCGCGGCGACGGCGATGCCGTACCCCGACCCCTGCCGCATCGTGTTGGCGAATCCCGCGACTAGAGTGGCTCCGCAGATCAGCAGCCAGGTGCCCGCGCCTCGCTGGCCGGCGCGGCCGCGCTTTAGTGCCAGCATCAGCACAGGGAGGCACACGGCGACTGTCCACCCCGGAATCCAATACTCATTTGTCGCCGCTGTGTCCTCGACCACCAGGAGCACCAGCAGGATCGGGGCCAACACCCCCACGAGGCGTGAGTTGAATAGGCGCGAGAAGACGAGCGGCCAGACGATGACCGCGATGCTCCACAGCGCCACGAACTCGATCCGGTACAGCGTGTATGGGTTCGTGGTGCCGAGCAGGTGCCCGATTGGCGCGAGGTACATGAACGGACCCACATCGTCGGCATAACCGGCGGGATACAGGCCGCCGCCGTGACCGGGCTGAAAGGCGAGCAGCGGTGGAGCGCCCATATTCATCGCCCGGACGGCGAGGGTGAGGTCGGTGAGCCGGGAGCAGGTGAACGATGTCGGCGCTCGCCCGCGCAGTGTGCCCTGAAACAGAATTGTGAGGAAGCCGCCATACACCAGCCAGCCAAGCGATCCGTACCGCTTTACGTCAGACAGCCTCACCTGCGGACGCCCACGGCGGATGCCAAGCCGCGATCGAAGTACCGAGAAGGCGCGGGCCATATCGGTCTTAACGCTCACCGGTAGGCCTCCAACCATCCCGGCCTCGAGCTCGACCGCCCCCGTGCATGCCGAACGGGCGGGTTGAAGCGGACCGATAGCTGCTCGGGCGGCGGCGCCTGGCCGGTGAGCAGGGCGTTCAGGGCTGCATCCGCGAGAAGAGCCGACCAGCAGACGAACCGTGCGCCGGTGGCCGCGGCTGGGTCCAGCTGCGCTCGCAGCTTCCGCGGGGCCCACAGGTCATCGTCATCTAGGAACGCCACCGAGGGCGCGTGCGCGTCTGCGATCCCGCGGTTACGTCGCAGCACGCTTCGCAGCGTCCCGTCGAACTGCGTCAGCCGCAGATGTCTCCGCGTCTGTCGGATGCGCGCACTGGCCTCAGGGGAAACCCTCGCCATGCCCTCTGCCATTGCCACTGCCAGCCCCTCCAATGGCTTACTTCGTTTGCTCAGTGCACGTCGGCCGGCTCGCCCTGCTCACCGGCCAGACTCTCGTCATCCTCGATGACCGGCGGCGGCACGTAGTCGTACTGGTCGCCGTAGTAACCCCACGACCTGGAGTCGAGCCCGTTGGCGATGATGCCCAGCACCGAGAGGTGCAGCTGGCTCATCTGGTCGCGCATCCGCTTGGCCGCGACTCTCGTGGCTACGCCGAGCCGGGTGACGACCAGCACGCCGTCGGCCCGGCTGGTCAGCGGGATCGCGTCGGAGACAACCGGAAGCGGAGTCGAATCGATCACCACGAGGTCGGCGCTCTGCCTCATGACCTCCAGCAGCTTGGCCATCCTGGCGCTCTCCAGCAGGTCCGCAGAATTGGGAGGTAGGCCGCCGGCCGTGATTATGTGGAACCCGGTGCCGGGGCCATTCAGCTTCTCCGTGCCGATGAAGACCGACGCATCCGCCACCGACGCAGCCGACAGCGCTCTGTCCGACGAGCTGTCGGTGAGGATCTGCACGAGCCCGGGGCCAGGTGGCAACTTGAGCCGCGTTCTGAGCGTCGGCTTTCGGAGATCAGCCTCAACCAAGATCACCTTGGCTCCGCGGGACGCAGCCGCCGCGGCGAGATGCAGTGCGACGGTCGTCTTGCCCTCACCCGGCGAGGCCGAGGTGACCAGCACAACTTTCAGCTCTCGGTCGACGTTGAAATACCGCAAGCGGGCTCGGAGCAGGCGGAAAGCCTCAACCTCGGCGGGCGGCACCAGTAGCTCCCCCTGGTGGAGCTGTTTCTTCGGGTAAACGTAAGCGGGGCTCTTGGGCACCAAACCGAGTAGCGGGAGCTGATATGCCTCCTCGAGCTCTTCTGGATCGTTGAGGCGACGGTCGGCCCGCTCAAAGGCGACCGCCAAGCCGAGGCCGATGAGGAGACCCACGATTGCCGCGATGATCCCGTCGCGCTTGGGCGTGGGTGATGAGGCCGAGGTGGGAATCAGTGCGCTCTGAACGAACTCCGCGTTCCCGGTCTGGAGGTCGGCCAGGACCTCCAGCTGCGCCGCCTGATTCTGGAGGTCCTTTCCCGCGGTGCCGTTGCGCTGACCGGGAGGAAGGCTGGCCAGTCGATCCTCTACGAGCGCCTTCGCGTCCAGTACGGTCTGGCGATCTGCGATTCGGCGGAAGGTGACGTACTGAGCGGCGTAGGTGTTGGCAATCCGTGCCGCGGTTCGTGGGTTCGGATCCGTGGCCGTTATCGTGGCCAGATCGGCGTTGCCGACTCCCGCGACGGACACCTCGCCGGCGATGGTCCCGACGGGCCGCCGAAGCCGAGCCGCCGTCCGCGCGGCGATCGCCTCAAGCGAAACGAGACCTACATTCGTTTCCTGTGCGCGCTCGGGGTCGACGCTCGGCGCGAGCACCTGAGTGCCGAAGAATTTCTGGTCGAATCCGGGGTCACGGAACAGCAGCGTGGCCGATGCCGAATACTTCTTGACCCTGGTGAGGTCATAGGCCAGCGTGCTTGCCGTCGCGATTACGACGCATGCGATGATGAGCCACCGCCGCCGCCGCCAGACTCGGGCGACCGTTGCCAAGTCGACCACGCGTCCCCGCGTCAGATCGTCATGCGGACCCATCGACGAGGGTGGCGGTAGTGAAGGTGTTGCGCCGTTGCTGCGTGTCTCGGTTGACAATCGATTCCCCCTGGAGCCTCGCCCGTTGGACACACCGTAGATCAGCTTTACGGACCCTCAGACCACTGTGCTCGGGCTATGGCCAGCCGCACACTATACAGCCATTTCCACCAAACCAAAATCTGGAGTGAAATCTGCAATGCAGTATCCAAGGCCTGAGCGCGGAGGGTTCAGGCCGGGGAGCTGAGGCCCACATCGTGAAGATCTGGATCGACCTCTCCAACTCCCCTCATCCGCTGCTCTTCGCGCCCATCGTGCGACGCCTGGAGGACGGCGGACACGCCGTATTGCTGACCGCGCGAGACAACGCCCAGACCGTTGCGCTGGCCCGGGAGCGGTGGCGCCAGGTCGAGGTGATCGGCGGCGAGAGTCCCGGCGGAAAGCCCGCCAAGGCGGCGGCGATCGCTCGTCGCATTCAGGACTTGCGGAGCTGGGCTTCGCGAAGCCGTCCCGATGTCGCCCTTTCGCACAACTCGTATGCGCAGATCGTCGCTGGGCGGAGCCTGGCGATTCCCGTCGTGACCGCAATGGACTACGAACACCAGCCCGCGAACCACCTGGCCTTCCGCCTGGCCCGGGCGGTGCTGGTGCCGGAGGTGATTCCGCCGTCTGTGCTGCGCGGGCAGGGAGCTTCGTCCAGCAAGGTCGTGAGCTACGCAGGTCTGAAGGAGGAGTTGTACATCGGCGATTTCGAGCCGGATCCAGCGATCTTGGACAAGGTGGGGATCTCGGCCCGACCCGGAACGCTGGTGGTCTTCCGCACGCCGCCCAGTCGCGCGCTATACCACTCGTCAGCAAACCCCCTGTTTGTTGAGGCGCTGCGGACGCTTGGCCTTCAGGACGACCTGGTCTGCGTCGTCCTCCCGCGACATCCGGAGCAGGTTGCCGCGATCCAGCAACTCGGCCTTGGCAATTGCATCATTCCGGGTGCGGCGATCGACTCCAGATCACTCATGTATGCCGCCGACGCGATGATCGGAGCGGGCGGCACGATGACGCGGGAGGCAGCGTTGATGGGGATTCCGACCTGGACCCTGTTCGCGGGACGTCCACCGGCCGTCGATGGCTGGCTCGAGCGGCAGGGAATGCTGGCCCGCCTGACCCGAGCCGACCAGCTGAGCGCGTTGGCCCCCCGGCCGGACCCCCCGCGCTCTCCCGCCACCCTACGTGCACGAGCCCAGGAGATCGGGAGCCTGTTCGTTAAGACAACCTTGGCTGTGGGGGCGGGTCGTTCGCGTTGATGCCTGCTGAGTTGTCAGCTTTCAGAGCCCTCAGCCGTATAACGGGTTGATGAAAGTCGTGGCAATAGGCCTCGTAGCGTTCTCGCTCATGCCAGCGATGGCGGAGGCACACGCCTCACCGCGTTGCCCCGTGGGCAACTCCAGCGCCAACCAGTACCGAGAGGACATTCCCACCGCCAGCGGGTGCCGCCCGTCGAGCGGCGGCGGATCGCACGGGTCGGGGTCGAGCCGCAACGTCGCCCCGGCGACGGCACGAGCTTTGCGCCGGCAGGGTCGGACCGGAGTCCAGGCGGCCGCGTTGGCCCAGGCCACAGCGCCCGCCGGGGTGCAGGGGACGCCACCGGCTGCCGTGGCAAAAGGAGGTGGCGGCTCGGGCTCGGCAGGACACCACCGCTCGCACCGAGCGTCCTCGCCCCCGCCGTCACGCCAGAGCCAATCGCGCCAGGGCCAATCGCCGAGCGCCCGTCTGCCCGCAGCAGCGTCCGCGGCCTCCCAGCTGGCCAAGGCTCTCACGGGCTCGAGCGGTATCGGGCTGGGTCTGCTGCTGCCGGTCATTCTCGTCGGGATGGCGGCTGTCGCCCTGGCTGCCGTGGTCCTGAAACGCCGCCGGCAAGCGCCCGTGAGCCCGACCCTCGACCCGGCGCGAGGGCGGGGCTTCCCCGGCGGCCGGTGATCCGGCCGCGACGTTCGTGCTGGCGATGCTGGGTACAGGTTTCTTCGGGCCGCCGGCAGCCAGCGGGCTCCGCGGCCTGACCACTGGCTTCTCCGGCGGCCCATGGGCTCCTGGGGAGCCCGGGGCCGGACAGTGGCTCGACCGGGCGGTCAGCCGGGGAGCGGGAGTGGCGCGCCTCAATATCGCTTGGATGGACGTCGCTCCCGAGCTTCGGCCCCGGGGCTTCAATCCATCGGATCCAGCCTCTCCTGGATATAACTGGAGCGGCACAGACAGCCAGATCCGGGGCGTGACAGCGCACGGGCTTCGCGTCCTGTTCATGGTGTACTCGGCTCCGAAGTGGGCGCAGGGAGCAGGCCGCCCAGCGGATGCCGGAGGCACGTGGCGGCCGAACGCGGCGCAGCTGGCTGACTTCGCCCGGGCCGCGGCGACCCGCTACTCGGGCCACTACCCCGATCCGCTGCACCCCGGGAAGTTCCTGCCCCGGGTCAGCCACTGGGAGGCCTGGAACGAGCCGAACCTGGGCGCGAACATCAGCCCGCAATGGCAACACACGCAGGCTGGCTGGGTGCCGGCGAGCCCGAGTATCTACCGCCCGATGCTGAACGCGTTCTACTCCGCGATCAAGGGCGTCGATCCCTCGAACTTCGTCGTCTCGGCTGGAACGGCGCCCTATGGCGACGCCGGCCCTGGAAACAGGGGTCTTCGACGCTGGCGGGTGCGACCACTGACCTTCTACCGGGAGCTCTTCTGCCTCACCGCGAGTCTCCATAAGCACTGCCCCGGGTCGGTTCACTTCGACGCGATAGATCATCACCCGTATGTCTTTGGCCCGCCGACCCAGTTGCCCTACTGGCCGACCGACATTGACATCGCAGACATGTGGAAGCTCGCTCGCGTTCTGCATTCCGGCGAGCGGGCCGGGACGGTGAAGCCCGGAGGGGCGCAGATCTGGACGACGGAGGTGACCTGGGACAGCACTCCCCCCAGCCACACCATCGACTCGGTCCCGATCGCCCGACAGGCACGCTACGCCGAGGAGGCGCTGTACCTGCTCTGGCGCCAGGGCGTCTCCACTGTGCTGTGGCTCGATATCGCCGACTTCACCCCGGTTGTGAACAGCGATGCGCTCGCCTACGGTGGGCTCTACTACGCCTCTGGGGCACCCAAGCCCTCCGCGATCGCCTTTCGCTTTCCGTTCGTCTCCCACCGCATCGATTCGACGCACGTGCAGGCCTGGGGGAGAGCCCCAGCCGCCGGCACCCTGCTGATCGAGCGCGAGATCGGGATCGAACGGTGGAGCGTCCTTGCCCGCTTCCACGTCGGCCCGCACCAGGTTTTCCAAGACACGCTCCGCGTCTCCGGCCCAGCCACGTTGCGAGCCAAGCTCGGCCCGAGCACAAGCCTCACGTGGAGTCAATCCGGTTGACGAGGATGGGTCGGTGACGCACCGGGCTGGACTGTCGGGAGGCGTTGGACAGCCCGCGGCGGCTGCTCGTGCCTCGCTGGTGCTGCCGGCGCGCACGCTGCGCAAGATTGACCTCGGCGTCGCGTCAACCTGGCCGCTGACCTTTGCGTTGGTCCTCTACCTGGCGCTGGACGGCGGTGGCTACGACCTCGTCGTGCGCAATCAGGTGGGGGTTGCGGTGTGGTGGGGCTTGCTGCTCTGTGGCCTCCTGGGCCTCCTGCCCAACCGCCCGCGCGGGCGGATGGGCTGGCTGTCGATCGGCGCCTTTGGGTGTTTCGTCGTCTGGACCGCCATCGTCATGACCTCCTCTGTGAGCAGCGAGCGAAGCCTTCAGGAGCTCTCGCGCGTGGCCTGCTACCTGGGTGTGTTCGCCCTCGGGCTATCGATCCATCGCGACCGCGAGCGAGCGCTCCGGCACACCCTGAGCGCCGTGGCCGCCGCGGTCACAGTGGTGGCGGCAGCCGCTGTGTTGTCGCGGCTGAGGCCGGGCACGTTTGCCGCAGCGGCGCAGACCGCGTCATTGCTGCCCAGCGCTCGGGGCCGGCTGGCTTGGCCGCTGAACTACTGGAACGGCCTGGCGGCGCTGATGGCGCTGGGCCTGCCACTGCTGCTCGGATTGGCTTGCTCGGGGCGCCGACTGCTCCTGCGTGCCGCGGCTGCCGGGGCCGCCCCGCTGCTCGTCCTGTGCAGCTACCTGACCTTCTCCCGAGGGGGTGCCATCGCCGGCGCTATCGCTGTGATCGTGTTCATCCTGCTCTCACGCCAGCGCCTGTTCAAGCTGATGACCGGGCTCTCGATTGCCGCCGGCAGCACCGTTCTGATCGCCGGCGCGGTCCACCGCAGCGCGATCGAAAATGGCCTGACAGGTGCGGTGGCACGGAGCCAAGGGCGGCAGCTGCTGATCGCCGTGGTCTTGGTCTGCCTTGGCACCGCCCTGGTCCAGGCCGGAATCACCCTGGCCGAACGACATGTCGCCCTGCCGGCGTGGATGCGTCCACGTCCCATTCAGGTCCGCGCGGCGACCGTCGGGGCAATCGTCGTCGCGATCGTCATCGCGGTAGCGGCGGGCGGGCCCGCTTGGCTTTCGCATCGGTGGCAGGACTTCAAGCGTCCGGTGGCTGCCGGACTCGGGACGCACCAGCTGGGGCGCTACGGCATCGTGAGCGGCAATGGCCGCTACCAGCTCTGGCAGGTGGCCGTCCACGCTGCCGAGCAACGCCTCGGAACGGGTTGGGGCCCGGGGACGTATGCCCTCATCTACCCGCCCCGCGCGCCGTTCTACGACCCGGTCCAGAACGCCCACTCGCTGTACCTGGAGACGTTCGCCGAGGAGGGCATCCCGGGGCTGGTGCTCCTGGTCGTGGCCCTCGGGGCGATTCTGGCCGGAGCGTTGAGCGCCGCCGTCCGAGCACGGCATGACACACGCACTCAGGCCGCAGCCGCCACCGCCGCCTGCCTGGCCTTCCTGATTTCGGCTGCTGTGGACTGGGTTTGGCAGCTGCCGGTGTTGCCCTGTGCCTTCTTACTCCTGGGGGCGGCTACGCTGGTCCCGGCGAGGCCACGCCCGGTCATCCGCAGCGACCTCTTGGAGGCCAACGGCGCTCCGAGTTCGGCCGAGGGGCCGGTCAACAGCTGGCCCCGGATCGTTCGGAGGGTGACCCTGGCCGTGATCGCGCTCGCCTGTCTATTCGCGATCGGGCTGCCACTCGCTGAGACCACTGCGCTGCGCGCCAGTCAGGCCGCCGCGGGCAGCGGGGCCACAGCGACGGCGCTGGCTGACGCCGAGACCGCCGCGCGCCTGGAGCCCGGAGCGGCCACGCCCCAGCTTCAGCTGGCGCTCGTCGCTCGAGACGCAGAACCGATTCGCAGCCGCCGTGACCTACGCTCGGCACGCGACCGCAGACGAGCCGCTGAACTGGTCCAACTGGCTTGTGCTCTCCCGCCTCCAGGCCGAGGATGGCCACGCCCGGCTGGCGGTCCAAGCCTTCGAGCGGGCCAGGTCGCTGAACCCCCGATCCCCTCTGTTCGCATGAGCGAAGCCCGTGAGAACACGCCGGCTGGCGAGGAGATCATCGACGATCGGACGGCCGACCAGCTCACCCGGTCGCGTCCGGCGCCTCGGGCCTCATTCCGGGGTGCGCTGGGGCGGTATCTGGCGGCCAGCGACCCGGGCTACGGACCCCGACCCGCCCGGCTATGGATGCTGATCGGCCTCTATGCCGCGGGCGGGCTGTTGCTGATCCTGGTTGGCCTGCTCATCGCCCTGGCCACCGGGTAGCCCCTCGAGCATCTCTCGGAGCTTGAGCAGCGATCGGGACAGGATCTGCTGGACATTGGCCAGGCTCAGCCCGAGCATGGTGGCGATCTGGGCACCCGTCAGATCGCCTCCGAAGCGCAGTGCGATGACCTCCTGATCCCGAGCTGGGAGTGATCCCAGGCCACTGAGCAGCGCGGCCGACCCTCCGAGGCTCTCCTCGGGCCCGGCAGCCGTGGGATGCATCGTCTCATCCAGCTGCTGAATCACCACCGACCGATCGCGCCGCAGGTGATCGATCAGGGCATTGCGGGCGATCGCCATCAGCCAGGTTTCCTCTGACGCTCGGCGCGGATCAAAGCGGCTCCAGGCTCGCAGAGCGTGCTCAAACGTGACCTGGGTCAGATCCTCAGCCGTGTCTCGGTCGTGCAGCCGGTAGGCCAGGAAGCCGTAGACCCTCCAGACGTGATCCTCGTAGACGCGGGCGAAATCCCGGCTCATGTCAACCCCAGCCGTGGTTCTCAGGCATCGCTAGGCTACCGCCCCGCCCCCAATGAACGTGCCGTTCGTGGACCTGAGGCGCCAGCACGCCGAACTTGCTCTGCCGCTGCGAGAGGCTTTCGACCGCCTGCTCGGCTCCAGCGCATTCATCCTCGGGGAGGAGCTCGAGCACTTCGAGTCGCGGTTTGCCGACTACTGCGGCGTGGCGCATTGTGTGGGCGTGGGCACCGGCACGGCCGCACTCACGCTAATGCTCCAGGCGGCGGGAATCGGCCCCGGTGACGAGGTAATCGTCCCGGCCCACACGTTCCTGGCCACGGCATTGGCCGTCATCCATGCTGGCGCCGCGCCGGTGTGCGTCGACGTGGATCGCGGCACGGGTCTGATCGGTGTCGAGGCTGCCCGCGCCGCGGTCGGGCCTAAAACAGCGGCGATCATTCCCGTCCACCTTTATGGCCAGGTTTGTCCGATGGATGCCCTGAACGCGCTGGCCGCCGAGGCGGGGCTGGCCGTGTTCGAAGATGCGGCCCAGAGTCACGGGGCCAGCTACGGCGGGCGACGCGCCGGCTCGCTGGGGCGAGCGGCTGCCTTCAGCTTCTACCCGAGCAAGAATCTGGGGGCACTGGGCGATGGGGGAGCGATCTGCACGGACGATGCCGAGCTGGCGGCCGCCGCGCGCTCGCTGCGCGACCTGGGGCGTCGCTACGGCGGGCATGCCGTGCCGGGATATAACGAGCGGCTGGACGGCCTCCAGGCGGCCTTTCTGAGCGTCAAGCTGGACCACCTGGATGCCTGGAACGAGGCCCGTTGCGCACATGCCCGAAGCTATCGCGAGCGTCTCGAGGAGCTCGTTGAGCTGCCGGCAGACGCCGGCGCGGACGAATCGAACGTCTACCACCTGTTCGCGATCCGCTCGCGAACCGTGATGCTCTGGCCGCGGCGCTCGCCGCAGCGCGGCATCGCTACCGGGGTCCACTACCCCCGGGCGCTCCCAGATCAGCCAGCCCTGCCGATGCTCCACGGAAGCGATACCCCGGTGGCTCGCGACTGGGCGGCCCGGCGAGCTGTCGCTGCCGATGTTCCCAGGACTGACCGAGGCGGAGATCGAGGCCGTGTGCGAGGGCATTTCGGAGGCCCGGGGCTAGTCAACGAAACGTCGGGAATGCCCATCATGGGCTCATGTGGTCGGCTCAAGCGGCCGATCACCAGCCCGTGGGCCCCGTTCCGCGACCACTCATCGCTGTGCTCGCCGTCACGGCGCTGTTCTTCGCGCTCTGGACGGTGGCGCTCAAGAGAACGCTCACCGGGAGCGGGGCCAGCAGCAAAACCGGCCCCAGCGTGCCTGCCCTCCAGTCGGCCATCAACAAGGCCCGCGGGCTCCAGTCGGTGGTCAACTCCGCCTCGGCCAAGGCCGGGGGCACGGCAACTCAGAGCGCCGCCCACGACGAGCCAGAGCGCCCCGCCCACCCACACCAACCCGGCCACGACAACTCCGAAGAGCAACTCCACGCCGAGCGGCAAGCCCGCGCCGGCCTCCACTGGCCGCGTCAGGCGCAGCGGCACCGAAGAGCTCCTCCACCGCGCCGCTCGTTGCCCCAGTCCATCAGCCAGCCGACCGACGTGGCCCTCGTGGCCCAGGCGCTCAAGGCCCACAAGGTTGTGGCGCTGCTGGTCTACAACCCGGCCGCGGCCGACGACCGGGCGGTGAACAGCGAGCTGAAGTCGATCCCGACGCTCCGCGGCAAGGTCGTCAAGCTGACCGTCCCGGTACAGCGATCTGGGCAGCTTCTCCAGCCTCCTCAACGAGGTGCCGGTCAACTTCTCACCCACGCTGGTGCTGATCAACGGGCAACGGCAGGCCGAAGAGATCGCCGGGTTCGCTGACTCGTTCGAGATCGCCCAGCGGGTGGATGCCGCGCTGGGGTTCTGCCCACGAAGCGCTAGGCGTCCAGCTCCCGCGGCCAACCCAGGCGCCGTAGCCCGGCTCTATCCTCGCGGGCGTGGACCTGCTTGCCTTTGAGCACCATCTGCTCTCACCCCAGGGTCGGGATCGCGTCCCCGAGGACGCGGCCGTGGCCACCGTGGGTGGGTTTGACTGCTGCGACCAGATCCGGCTCGGACTGATCCTGGAGAACGGCGTGGTCCGCGACGCCGGCTTCCAGGCCGAGGGCTGCGGTGCGGCCACCGCGGCGGCCAGTGCGGCGGTAGCGCTCGTCCGGGGGCGTTCGGTGCTCCAGGCGGCGCGCATCGGCCCCGATCAGATCTCGTCGGAACTCGGCGGGCTGAGCCCGGCCAAGCACCATGCCGCCGAACTGGCGGCCGACGCGCTGGCCCGTGCTCTTGGCGCCGCGCTGCGTAGGGCGCCGGCGATCCCGACGACGCCGGGCCGGACGCTCGTGGCGATGAGCGGTGGCGTGGACAGCGCTGTCGCGGCGCTGCTATGCGCTCGCCGGCACGACACGGTGGCCGTGACGCTGGAGCTGTGGGCGGACGGTGAGAACGACTCGGAGCGCAGCTGCTGCTCGGCCTCGGCTGTCAGCCAGGCTCGGCGGCTGGCCCACTCCATGGACCTGCCTCACCTCACGCTCGACCTCCGCCCGGAGTTCCGCGCGGGCGTGGTCGAGCCGTTCATGGCGGGCTACGCCGGTGGCGAGACCCCGAACCCATGCGTCGGCTGCAACGGCCACGTGCGCGTCGACGCGATGCTCGAGTTGGCCGACCGGCTGGGCTGCGAGCGACTGGCCACCGGCCATTACGCCCGCCTAGCCGAGGTCGACGACCCGCGGGGCCCGCTGCTGCGGGTCGCCGCCGATCCGGCCAAGGACCAGACCTACATGCTGGCCGCGCTGGCTCCGAGGACGCTGGCCCGGATGGCGTTCCCGCTGGGCGAGATGACCAAGCCCGAGGTCAGGGCCATCGCCGCCGGCGCCGGCCTCCCCGTGGCTGACAAGGTCGACTCCCAGGACCTGTGCTTCCTGGCCGGTACCACGCGGGAGCGCTTCCTGGCCCGGCACGGACGGCTCGGCCAGCGCCCCGGTGAGATCGTGGGCAGCGACGGCGAGCTCCTGGGCCATCACCAGGGGCAGCACAACTTCACGGTCGGTCAGCGGCGTGGCCTGGGCGTGGCCGGCGACGAGCCGCTGTACGTGCTGTCCAAGGACGCGGACACCAATCAGGTCAAGGTGGGTCCACGCGCCGCGCTGCGCACCCACCGGGTCGCGCTGCGCGGCGTCGTGCTCCGGCGTTCCAGCGACCGGGTGGACACGGTCAAGCTTCGTTACCGCTCGCGCCCGCTGGCGGCCGGCCTCCCCGCTGCGCTCGAGGCCGGCCGGCCGGGACGGGTGGAGCTCGTGCTGGGCGAGTCGGCCGATGCGGCGGCGCCGGGCCAACTGGCATGTCTGATGGACGGCGAGCTCGTGATCGGTACCGGCACGATCACCGGCGGCCTCCCCGCGGCCCGCCGTGGCCGGGAAGCGGAGAAACTGACCGCATGACCTCGGACGAGATCCGGCGCACATATCTGGAGTTCTTCCAATCCCGCGATCACAGGCGGCTGTCCTCCTCCCCGCTGATCCCAGCTGAGTTCGACCCCTCGGCGCTCTTCACGGTGGCGGGAATGCACCCGTTGAAGCCGTACTTCCTGGGCATCGAGCGCCCTCCCCACCCCCGGGTGACGACGTGTCAGAAGACGTTCCGGACCGTGGACATAGACATCATCGGGACGACCACTCGGCATCTGACGTTCTTCGAGATGCTGGGGAACTTCTCGTTCGGGGATTACTTCAAGCGGGAGGCGGCCCGTTTTGCCTGGGAGCTGTCGCTGGACGGCTTCGGTTTTGCCGAGGAGGACGTCTGGATCACGGTCTTCGCCGGCGACGACGAGCTGGGCTTGGGCCCCGATCAGGAGGCGATCGACGCGTGGTTGGAGATCGGGGTGCCCCGCGAGCGAATCGTGGAGTGCCCGCGGTCTGAGAACTTCTGGCAGGCCGGGCCGACGGGGCCGTGCGGACCGTGCTCGGAGCTGTACCTGGACCGGGGCTTGACGTTCGGCCAGCAGGACGACCTGCCGGGCGGAGACAACGAGCGGTTCCTGGAGTACTGGAACCTGGTCTTCATGCAGTTCGACCAGAACCCGGTCAATACCCTGGCCCCGCTCCCGGCCCAGAACATCGACACCGGTCTCGGCCTGAACCGAATGGCGTCGATCCTCCAGGACAAGCCGTCGATCTTTGAGACCGACCAGTTCGCTCCGTTGATCGAGCTGGGCCAGGAGCTCTCGGGTCGAACCTACGGTCGGGACGAGACGGTCGACCGGGCGCTCAGGGTGCTCGCCGACCACTCGCGGGCGATGGCGTTCCTGATCGCCGATGGGGTCGTGCCGTCAAACGAAGAGCGCGGCTACGTGCTGCGCCGGATCATGCGCCGAGCGATCCAGCGGGGTCGGTCACTGGAGCTGGACCCGGGCTTCCTGGAGCGTTACGCCGCGGTGGTGCGGGAGTTGATGGGCGGCGAGTACCCCGAGCTGAGCGAGCAGCGGGAGACGATCGACCGGTGGCTGCACGCCGAGGAGGAGGGCTTCTCCCGCACGCTTGTCCAGGGGATGCGCCGGCTGGACGAGCTGCTGGAGCGGGCGGTCGCGGAGGGGGCCGAGGGGATCTCCTCGGAGGACGCGTTCATGCTCCATGACACGTACGGGTTCCCGATCGACATGACCCGCGAGATCGCCGGCGAGCGCGGCCTGGGCGTGGACGAGGAGGGGTTTGAGGCGCTGATGGACGAGCAGCGCGAGCGCTCGCGGGCGCCGGCCGATGGTGGGCGGACGGGCGGCCAGTTGCGCGAGCGGGCGCTGGCGCTGGCCACGGAGGCGGGCTTTGAGACCGACTTCGTCGGCTACCAGACGACCGAGCAGGACACGACGGTCGGAGCGGTGCGGTCGGAGAACGGCCACCTCCTGGTCAAGCTGGTGGAGTCGCCGTTCTACGCCACCGGTGGCGGCCAGGTGGCTGACAGCGGGTACGTGTCCTGTGCCGAGGGCGACTGCCTGGCCCGGGTCCAGGACGTGCTCCGGGTCGGGCAGGACCAGGTCGTCCAGCTGATCCCCGAGCGGGGCTCGCCGAAGGCTGGTGAGCGGGTGCACGCGTATGTGGACCGGGCCGCTCGGCACGCCACCGAGTGCAACCACACGGCCACCCATCTGCTCCACGCCGCGTTGCGCGCCCGCCTGGGCGAGCATGTTCGCCAGGCGGGCTCGTACGTCGGCCCCGACAAACTGCGCTTCGACTTCACCCACGGACAGGCGCTGACCCCGGAGGAGCTTCGGGAGATCGAGGACACCGTCAACGACTGGGTCCTGGCCGACCAGCCCGTCCACGCCCTGACGACCACGCTGGATGAAGCCAAGCGGCTGGGGGCGATGGCCCTATTCGGCGAAAAGTACGGCGACGTGGTCCGGATGGTCGAGGTGGGCGACGGCTCGTTCTCGCGTGAGCTGTGCGGCGGGACGCACGTCCGCCTGACGGCGGAGATCGGGGTGTTCAAGATCCTCGCCGAGACCTCGAGCGCGGCCAACGTGAGGCGGATAGAGGCGCTGACCGGGCCCGAGGCGGTGCGGCTGCTCCGCGGTCACGACCGCACGCTCGTGGAGACCGCCCGGGTCCTGCGCACCCAGCCCGAGCTGGTGGCCGATGAGGTCTCCGAACTCCGCCAGCGCGTGCGCCAGCTGGAGAAGGGAGGAGCGGGCGCGGCAGGTCCGGCGGTGGACGTGGACGAGTTGATCAGGGCCGTCGAGGATTACGACGGGCTGAAGGTACTCGTGTCAGAGGTCCCGGCCGCCGATCCCAAGACGCTCCCCGATCTGGCCGACCGGCTCCAGGGCCGGCTGGGCGACGCGGTGGTCGTGCTGGCCAGTCCCGGCCAAGACCGGGTTGCGCTGGTGGCCAGCGTGGCCCCGTCGGCCGTGGCCCGGGGAGTCAGAGCCGGCCAGATCGTCAAAGCCGCGGCCGCGGTCGTGGGCGGCGGCGGCGGCGGCCGAGACACCATGGCCCAGGCCGGGGGTCGTGACGTGGACAAGCTTCCCCAGGCGCTGGCCGAGGCCCAGGCGACGATTCGGGCGTCGCTGGGCCAGAGCGACTAACTTCCGTGAGAGTGCTCGCGCTTGACTATGGCAGCGCTCGCTGTGGATGCGCGATCAGCGATCCGACCGGGACCTTGGCCACTCCGCTTGCGCCGGTGCAGTCCCCGGCCTCGCGGCGCGGCCTGGCCACGCTGCGCCGGCTGACCGACGAGCTCGGCGTCCAGCGGGTCATCGTCGGCCTGCCGGTGTCGTTGTCCGGTGCGGACTCCGATCAGACCCGTGAGGCTCGCTCGTTTTCAGCCCGGCTGGCCGGTGAGCTGTCGGTCCCGGTCGAGCTCTACGACGAGCGCCTGACCACCCGGCTGGCCGCCCGGACCGGCGGCCAGGCCAGCGAGGACTCCCGCGCCGCGGCCCACCTGCTGGAGGGCTGGTTGGCCTCAACGCAGGCCGGTGGCGAACAGGGTCGGGACGATGGCTGACCGCAGCGCGGAGGAGCGAGAGCTGGCGCGTCGGGAGCGTGAGCGGCGCAGGCTCACGAGCGACCCCAGCCAGAATGCGGTGCCGGAGCCGGCCCTCTCGGCTGAGGAGGATGACTGGTTCGAGGATGAACCAGCGCCACCCCCGCCCGCTCCGATGCGCTCCGAGCGCCGTCCGCTGCCCCCTCGGATCGCCCCGCGGAAACGTCATTCGCGCGCCGGACGGGCGCTCGCTCTGCTGGCGATCCTGGTCGTGGTGCTCGTGCTGTGGTTCCTGCTCGAGCTGTTCCAGCCCTTTACCGGCTCGGGCCACGGCGAGGTCACGGTCACGATCCCTCCAAAATCGAGCACGAGCCAGATCGCGGACATCCTGGACCGACACGGCGTGATCTCGTGCACCTTCCCGTCGTGCACGATCCTGTTCGAGCTTCGAGCCAAGCTCGATGGCCGCACGCTGCGTCCGGGCATCTA
>CAVPKV010000043.1:0-3828 GCA_963705785.1 uncultured Solirubrobacterales bacterium
GGCGTCCTCGAATTCATGGGCGTCCAGCCACCGCCTGCGGCCGACCACGAGCTGGCGCAGAAGCGCGATGTGGGCCGGCGGTCCACCAAAGCCGATCAGGCCGATGCGGCCCCATTCGCGGGCCACCTCCGCCAGCGACCCGGCCCGCTCCGGGCCCGTAGCTGGATCCATGGGCCCGTCAGCCTACCGGCGCAGTGCGGCGACGCGGCCCGGGTCCGGAACCGGGGGGCGTCTGAGCCTTGGGTCAGTCCGTGGCACCGGCCAGCGGGGTGCAAGTTCCAAGTGGCGCGACCGTTCATCTCGTAGATGTACCGCGCCATAAACGTGGCTTGCGGTTCGGGGAAAGCCGATCACCCCACGGAGGCCAGGAGGTTGCTCACATGAAGCTGGGTCCCATTACCAGGCGCCGAAGCCTGGCTGTCGCGGTCGTGTTGGGGGCGTTCGGTCTGGCCGCGTCCGCGGGTGCTACCGGGGGTGCCTGGGTGGCCACGCATACCCGAGCGCTTCATCTGACCGGACAGCTCATCGGCCGGGCCCCGGCCGGCAAGATCCTCCGCATCAGCGTGACATTGCCGCTGCGTAATCGCGCGGCGATCAATGGCCTGATCGAATCGCACACGGTCCTCACCCCGGCGCAGGTCCGAGCTCGCTTCAGCCCCACCATGAACTCCGTTGCCGCCGTGGAAAGCTATCTCCGCCACAACGGCTTCGCGCATCTGTCGGTGGCAGGCGACCGGCTGCTGGTCACCGGTGACGCCACGGTGGCCGAGGCCCAGCGGACATTTCACACCAGCCTCTCGATCTACCGCCTGCAGGGCAAGGTCGTGTACGCCAACACCTCCGCCGCGAAGGTCCCGGCGGCACTGCACGGTGACGTGGCGGCCGTGCTGGGGCTCTCGGACATACCGATCGCGCTCCCCTCGGCGCACGCCAGCTCCGGCCCCGACCTCACAGGTTTCACTCCCAAGGCCGTCGCCAACGCCTACGACGATTCCAAGATGAAGGCGGCCACGGCCACTACCACCGCCGTGGTGGCCAGCGGGGACATGGCCCCGATCATCGCCAACCTGCGTTATGCCGAGCAGCAGTGGCACTACTCAGCGGTTCCCGTCCACGTGATCTACGACGCCCCGAAGGCCGCGATCGTCAACAACAACCCGCTCACCGGGAGCCTGGAGTGGGATCTGGACACCCAGATCTCCACGATGGTGCCCAAGGCGGTCAAGCAGCTCCTGGTCTACGACGTGGGCACCTTCACCGACCCCGAGGTGGCGCGGGCGTTCAACCTGTTCGTGTCCCAGGACAGGGCGAGTGCGCTTTCGGCTTCGCTGGGCGAGTGCGACTACATCGCCTGGGTCGATGGTGCGATGTTGACCACGGACGAGGCGCTGGCCGAGGGGGCGCTGCAGGGACAGAGCAGCTTCGCTTCCACCGGCGACAACGGCTACGCCTGCCCGGAGGTGGCCTCCACCGGGGTGCCCGAGGGCCCTCCCGGCGTGAGCTGGCCCTCGGACGGGGAGTACACGGTGGCTGTGGGTGGCACGACGCTCCTGGCCGACAGCAACGGCAACGTCCAGAACGAGCTGGCCTGGGTCGGCGGTGGCGGTGGCGTCTCGCCCTACGAGACCGCTCCGCCCTGGACGCTTCAGGCCAACGTCGCCGGCCAGACGTGGGAGTTCACCAACCAGGGCGGGCGCGGAGTGCCCGACGTGGCGGCGCTGGCTGATCCGACCACGCCCTACCTGGTGTACGCCGGCCACACCAAGGGGACTCAGCCGTCGGGAGTGGGCGGGACCAGCGTGGCCAGCCCGCTGACCATGGGACTGTGGGCCAGCATCTCGTCGGCCCACTCCAACGGCCTGGGTCTGGCCTCGTATGACTTCTACAACCAGTACAACAAGACCAACCCAGCGACCACGGAGAGTGGACCGCTCGGTCCCATCTACGTGCCGGCGACCAGTCCCAAGCCCGTGACCGGCTTTCGCGACATCACGCTCGGCACCAACGGCGGGTGCGTGGCCAAGGCGGGCTGGGACTACTGCACCGGGATCGGCTCGGTCCTGGCTGCGGCGCTGTCAGGGCGGCTCCAGGGTGGCCAGCCGGCCGCGGGGCAGTCCCGCACGACCACAGCCCATTCGCATCGAACCCGCCGTCAGCATAGGGCGCATCACAAAGCACGCCCCCGCTCACGGCGGAGATCCCACCGGGCCAAGCGCCGGCGCGGATTCACCGGATGAGTCAGTCCTGCCCGAGCGTCCTTCCGCGGCTGAGTCGCTCGATGTAATCCGCGATCCGCTTGGCTCGTCGTCCCGGGTCCTTGACGTGATGCAGGCGGTAGAGGAAGGCGTAGCGGTCGCTGCCCGTCAGCGTGAGAAAGAACTCCAGGGCGGCGGGATTGGAGTCAAGCGCGGCCTGGAAGTCGGGTGGCACGGTCGCCTGACTCTGTGGCTCGTACGCGTCGGCCAGCCGTCCGTCGGCCTCGGCGGCTTGAAACTCACGTAGCCCGGCGGGCTTCATCTTAGCCTCGGCGATCAGGCGCTCCGCCCGCTCGCGATTTACCCTGGACCACTTGCTCCGCGGTCGGCGGGGGGTGAATCGCTGGACGTAGAAATGCTGATCGTGGCGACCCACCTGCCCGTCGATCCAGCCGAAGCAGATCGCCTCTTCAAGGGCCTGCTTCTGCGTGACGGTCGGAGTGGGGGCGTCCTTCTTGGCGAGCTTCAGCCAGACGCCGGGCGCCGAGTCGTGGTGTGCGCTGAGCCACTGCTCCCAGGCGCCGCGATCAGGCAGCTCCAGGACCGGCAGCCCCTGCTTGGTCGTCATGATCGGAAGTGTGACGGCGACCGATCGACGCCGGGCGCCAGATCCCGAGGTACGGGCCCAGCACGGCGAAGCCTGCCAGGCAGCCCAGGGCGTCGAGCACACCGCGGGCCAGGCCGTCGAACGGGTCGTTCGCGGAGACCCCGATGGCCGCGACCCCGCCTCCCAGCGCCGCGGCGAAGAGCAGCGCGAACAGCCACGGCCGGCCGCGGATTCGGGCGGGAACAAATGGGCCCAGGTCGTCGAACAGGTCGCCGGCCAGCCGTTCTGCAGCGGCCGGATCCGGATTGTCGCCGCGACCGTCGGCGCGGCCGCCGCCAGGCCGCAGGCTCCGACTCCGGCCGCGCTCAGCGCCAGGGCCGTCCACCAGCCGGGTAGCTGCCGGTGGAACTCGGCGGCCACGAGGGCCAGGCCGACCAGGCAGGCGCAACCGGTCACCAGCCCGACCATCGCGCGCCGACCGAGGAATACGGCCTCGCGCCTGGCCACGACGAGCTCCGCTCGGAGCCGGACCGACCGCAGGAGGGCCAGAACCCCCGAGGCGAACGCCACCTGAGCCCCGACGGCGATCAGGCCAAGCGCGAGATCGGCCAGCGGCGTCGACGACGGATGGAGCTGGGGCAGCGAGCGCCCGGTCGCCTGGAGGGCCACCGCGGCGATCGTGAACAGGATCCCGGCCACGGCGAGCGCTGCAAGCTGGCCAGACCCGCTCGCCGAGCCCGCACCGTCCCGAGCTCATTGGGCCGCCTCCGGCGGCAGCCTCAATGGCACCAAGAAGCCGGTACCCGACGGCGCCATCGCCGATTTCGCCGTCGTTGCCGCGCGCACCGGATCGAGGGGGCCGCGACACCGACATCTCGCTGTTTCTCTGGTCGACATGAAGGCCGACGGCGTACGCGAGGCCAAGGCCCTGACCAATGTCGATCCGTCGCGGGCAGAGGGCCGAACTCACGTTCAGGAACTGCAAGGCCGAGCCGCTCGGCGCCGCCAATGAAGGCTGGAGCATTC
>CAVPKV010000044.1:0-16396 GCA_963705785.1 uncultured Solirubrobacterales bacterium
CGCCATCGCCGCCTGCAGCATCCTCCCCGGCCCCGCCTCCACCCAGCTGGCGATCTTCTCCGCCTACCGCGTGGCGGGTCCCGGCGGGGCGATCGTGGGGGGGCTCGCCTTCATCTCCCCCGCGGTCGTGCTCGTCCTGGCGCTGTCGGTGCTGTTCCTGGCGCACGCCCCGCCGCTCTGGGTTCGCAGGGCCAGCGCAGGGGCGGGCGCGGCCGTGGCCGCCGTGGCCATCCAGGCCGCCCGCACGCTGATCGGGCCGAGCGTGGCCCGGGTGCGCCACGACTCCCAGCGCGCCATCCGGTGGCTCGCCTACCTCGTCCTCGGGATCGCCGCCGCGCCGCTCACGGGCAGCTTCCTGGTCCTCGTCCTGCTGGCCTGCGGCGCCGCCAGTGGCTCATCCAGGCCCGCCCTGGCATCGGATCGGCGATCAGCTGACCGGCGCGGGATGCTCCTGCTTCCGGCATCGGTCTCCGCCGGCGGCTTCGGTGCCCTGGCCTGGACCGCATTCAAGGTCGGCGCGCTCTCGTTCGGCGGGGGCTTCGTGATCATTCCGCTGATGCAGAGCGACGCCGTCCACACCTACCACTGGATGAGCAGCTCGCAATTCTTGAACGGAGTGGCCCTGGGGCAGGTCAGCCCGGCCCGGTGGTGGCCACCGTGGCCGCCGTCGGCTATGCGGCCCACGGGCTGCTCGGTGGCGTGGTGGCCGCCGTGATCGCCTTCATCCCCTCGTTCTCCTTCGTCCTCCTCGGGGGCCTGGGCCTCGAGCGGCTGCGGGCCAACGCCGGTGCCCGGGCGTTCCTCGAACGGGCAGGTCCGGCGGCGATGGAGCCATGCTGGGGGCGGCCATCACATTGGCCGGGGCGCTGCACGAGCCCTGGCAGTTCGTGCTCCTGGCCGGGGCAATGGTGGTGCTCCTGGCCCTGAATCGCGGCGTCGTCCAGGTTCTCGTTGGTGCCGGAGTGATCGGCGTGATTGTCGCGCTGGCCGGAAGCGCCCTGCCCTGATCCCGGGATCGACGGGTATGGAATTTGGCCCGAATCGATCCTGCTCTCTACAGGATGTCACACTCGTCGGCCCGTTGTCGTCAGAATGCCGCCGGGTGATAGGAGACGCTCTGTCCAGATTCCGGCGGCGGCTGAGGCCATCCCGGCGGTCCCGCTCGGGGGGCTGCTGGCTCTGAGCCTCGGCGGGGTGGGCTTGGCCTCGATCACCTCCGGTCAGATCGGGCCAAAGCCCGGATCACGGGCAACGGCCACCACCTCCATCCGGCCGGTCGCCTGACCACCGTGGGCGACTTCCCCACCGGCAGCGCCGTGCTCCCGGGCGACCGCTTCTTGTGGGTCGTGGACTGCGGCCACGGCAAGGACGACGCTCGAGTGATCAAGCTCTCCACCGGCAGGGTGATCCAGAAGCTCCCCCTGCCCGGCTGTTATGGCGGGATCGCGTTCTCGCCCAAGGGCACACGGGCGTACATCAGCGGTGAGCCGATCGGCAGCTCGCCCACCGAGGGCAAGACGAAGGGCGATCAGGGCGACGTGATCCACGTCTTCACGGTCAACACGGACACCGGCAGGGGCGTGGAGCAGACCCCGCTCCAGATCCCGGCCAGCAGCGGGGGCAGCGGGCGCATGAACTCGCTTCCCCCGACGGGCAACGGAGTGGGCACGGCGTGTCCCGAGGGCCTGGCTGTATCTCCCAACGGTAAGTACCTGGTCGTCGCGCTGAACTGCGCTGACCAGGCCGACGTGGTCAAGCTGGCCAACACGTCCCAGACGCTGGTCAGCGTGGGCCAATACCCGGAGGGGGTCGCCTTCGACTCCCACAACCGGGCCTACGTCTCCAACGAGTACAGCGGCACGCTGTCGGTCATCAACCCGGCGACGGCCACGGTCACGACGACCATCACCGGCCTGGGCGGCCGCCTGGGCGACCTGGCCAGCCACCCCGAGGGGATGGTGGCCGACCCCGACCCCAACGCCCCAACCTGTACGTGGCGGTGACCAACCGCGACCTGATCGCCGTGGTCAACACGAGGACCGAGCACGTCACGCATCTGGTCTCGGTGGGCCGGCCGCAGGGTCTGGGGACCGCCCCGACCAATGTGGCCGTGAACAAGGGCGACGCCACCCTGTACGCCTCCGACGCGGGCGAGGACGCCGTGGCCGTGATCTCGCTCTCCAAACGGCAGCGGGGGCGCAAGGCTCGCCACTCTGGCGTCATCCCCGGCCTTCCCGCCTACCGGTTGATCGGCCGCATCCCCACCGCCGCCTACCCGGACAGCGTCCAGATCGCGGGCGGCAAGCTTGTCTGGGTGGCGGGCAAGGGCTTCGGCTCGGGCCCGAACCCGACGTACTACTTCGGCGGCGCGCGCACCCCGTACCAGACGCCGCCGAACGCCTACGGCACGTACGTCCTGGACCTCCTGATCGGCCGTGTGGGCACGCTGGCCATCCCCACCGACCGTCAGGTTCGCAACAAGTGGACACCGATCGCCAACGCCCAGTACCGCCCCTACAACAGTGAGGCCCGACCGGCCGGTAGCCCGGTCCCCGCTACCACCGGGCACGCCAGCACGAAGATCAAGCACGTCTTCTACATCGTCCGTGAGAACCGGACCTATGACCAGCTCTTCGGCTCCGATCCGCGGGGTAACGGCCGGCGCCAGCTCGAGCTGTTTGACGACAACGGCGTGCCCGGGCCGACCGGCGGGGTAACCCCCAATGCCCACGCGCTGGTCAGACGGTTCCCGTTGCTGGACAACTTCTACGAGGATTCCGAGGTGTCGGTGGACGGGCACCTGATCACCGCCGGCGCCTACGCCACCGATTACGTGCAGAAGGCCACCGCCTCCAACTACTCCGGCCGTCGCGGCACGTATGACTTCGGGATCTACCCGGTCACGTTCCCACCCAAGTTCTTCATCTTCGACCAGGCCGTCAAGCAGCACGTCAGCTTCATGGACTACGGCGAGGCGGTCGGCGCCACCCCCTTCGGAAAGGCCCCGAACCGCCCCGACTACACCAAGCTCCAGGCCAGCGTCGACGAGTCCTTCCCCAACAACCTGTTCATCGGGTGCCTCCAGCCCGGGGTGACGGCGAGCTGCACGCAGGACTCCGGGGTCTACAAGGGCACCGGGACGCTGTTCGCCGGCCAGAGCCGCTTCAACGTGTGGTACCCGAAGTTCCAGCAGCAGCTCGCCACCGGGACGGTCCCGACGTTCAACTACATGATCCTGCCCAACGATCACACCAACGGGACGACGACGGGTGACTTCACCCCACAGGCCATGATCGCCGACAACGATCTCGCGCTGGGCCAGGTCGTCGATGCCATCTCGCACTCCAAGATCTGGCCCAGTACGGCGATCTTCGTGGTCGAGGACGACTCCCAGGACGGCGCCGACCACGTCGACTCGCACCGCAGCCCGGCGTTCGTGATCAGCCCCTGGGCCCGCAAGAGTGTCGACGCGACGCGCTACGACCAGTACTCCGTGCTGCGGACGATGGAGCTGATCACCGGGCTGGATCCGCTGGCCCTCAACGATGCGCTGGCCACCCCGATGTACGACGCGTTCATCAGCGGCTCGCAGAAGCCCAACGATGCCCCGTTCAACGTGATCGACCCCAGGTACCCGATCAACAAGACCAACACCAAGGCGGCCCCGGACGCCGGGCTGTCAAACGAGCTGCCGTGGAATCAGCTCGACGCGGTCCCGCAGGCGATGTCCGACCAGATCCTGTGGGCGTCGGTGTTCGGCGCCAAGTCCCGGCCTCCGGGCGCGGGCCCGAACGCGTCCCCCGACGAGATGGAGCGCGCCATCATGATGCGCTACCTGCTGCGCCGGGCCCATCAGAGCCCCGCGTCGGCGGCGGCCCGGGCGTGGCGGGCCTACGGGGCGGCGTGCCCGATCACCTGGGCCTGCAAGCCGGCGCCACCGGGCGAGCCGTAGGCCGGAACGCCCTAAACGCCCCTACAGAATGTTGAGACACCCGTAGATCGTCACGATCGGGTTGACCACCGTCTGCCCGCTGGTGTCGTGCAGGACCGCCTGCCCCACGAGCAGCGGCGGCGACTGGGCCTTGTAGCACCCGTTCGACTGGACGTTCACGTCGTAGGACACGGGCGTGTCGGTCAGCGGCTGGGTCCCGCGGGCGAGCAGGATGTAGACGTTCATCGTGCACGACCAGTCGCCGGGCCCGACCGGCTTGGCGCTCCGCCGCGCGCATACGGGGTGGATCCGGTACTGCGCCCCGGCGGGAATCGGATGCCCCAGCAGGCCCTGCTGGAGGATCGTCAGGCGGCGAAACGAGGCCTGAAGGCTCCGAGAGAGCCGGGGCGCGGTCACGCCGGCCGGTCCGAGGTTCGTGGCCAGCCCCAGGACGGCAACCGCGCCCACACTCCCAGCGACGATCCGGACCGGGGCCTGCCACCCCCCGCGACGGCGTGAGGATTCGCCGGCGTCGAACTCCCCGCCGGCTGAGGATCAGCCATGAGCCCGCCAGCGCCCCGGCGATCCAGACCACGCACACGAGCATCGAGACCACGAGCGGGCCGAAGAAGGGATGGTCGACGAACAGCCCGTGCCACGCGTCGAAGGCCGAGCCGATCAGGAGCAGGTGGACCCAGACCCCCTTGCCCAGAAGGGCCAGGAGCTGGGTGAGCAGCGCCACCAGGATCGGCCCCAGGACGCCGACGATCCCGTTGCGAGACGCCACGGAGAACAGGATCGCCAGGCTCGTGTAGGCCAGCACGGGCAACAGCGAGATCAGCCAGCTCAGGCTGATCAGCGCGAGCAGGTGCCAGGCCGACAGCTCCTGGCCGGCCAGGTTCACCATCGGCTGGCCGCCGACCAGGGCGAGTCCGGCGATCAGGCTGGACGCGGCCAGCAGGACCCCGAGCGCGAGCGCGAACGCTCCCGCGGCCAGCACCTTCCCGGCGAACACGTCCTCCAGCGACCGCGACCTGGTCAGGATCGTCGGCCACGTGCCGAGCCGATCCTCGCCGGCGAACAGGTCGCCGGCCAGCACGCCGGCCACGATCGGAAAGCCCCAATTGGCGGCGAAGCCGAGCACGACCAGTGATACGGCAAAGCCCGATGTGTGCAGCCACACGCCGAACAGGGCATCCGAGGGCGACCCGCTCTGAATCCGCAGGAGCCCCCCGAACGCGAACGGGCCCAGCAGGCACACCACGGTCAACAGCCGCAGCGGGAGCCGAGACACGAGCTTGCGGCGCTCGGCCCGAGCAGCCGTCCTGACCCGGTGGCTCACCCCGCCGCCACCCGTTCGCCCATCTGGACATCAGGCTCGGACGACGTCAGAGAGAAGAACAGCTGCTCGAGTGGCGTGACCACCCGCTCCAGACGCCGCACGCCGATCCCCTCCCGCCCCAGGGCGGCGGTGAAGCGATCCAGCGCCCGCACAGAGGCCAGCACCCGCAGCCCGCCGCCGGGGCCCCCGAGCTCCGCCCGTACCCCCTCGTGTGCCGCGGCCACCGCGACGGCCCGCCGATCGTCGCTGGTGCCCAGCGAGTAAATCGATCCCTCCGTCTCGGCCTCCATCCGAGACGCGGGCCCGTCCCACACCACATGGCCGGCCCGGATAATCGTGTAGGAGTGGCAGATCGCCTCCAGCTCGCCGATCAGGTGACTGCTGAGGATCACCGCCACGCCGTCGGCGGACATCTCCCGGAGCAGCGAGCTGACGGCCCGGATCCCCGCGGGATCAAGCCCACTCGTGGGCTCGTCCAACAGCAGCAGCCGCGGCTGGCGCAGCAGCGCGGCGGCGATTCCCAGCCGCTGTCGCATCCCGGTCGAGTAATGGCCCACCCGGTCGCGCGCGCGGCCCGTGAGGCCGACACGCCCGAGCGCGTCGTCGATCATCGCTCCGTCCCGATCGTCGAGGTCGCTCAGCAGCTCTAGGTTGGCCCGCCCGGACAGGAACGGGTAGAACCTCGGCTCCTCCACAAACCCGGCCACCCCCTCGAGCGGGGCCACCTGGCGGCCCTGCAACGGGCGGCCCAGCAGCTCCACCGATCCGGCCTCGGGACGGATCAGTCCGAAGAGAGCGCGCAGCAGGGTCGTCTTCCCCGCTCCGTTCAGCCCGAGCAGGCCCCGCAACTCGCCGGGGGCCACCTCCAGTTCGAGCCCGTCGAGCGCCCGTGTGTCGCCGTAGCTCTTGGTCAGGCCCCGGACGCGCACGGCTGGTGCGGGCCTGCCAGCACGGTCACCGGCGGGAGGTTAGTCGCTGGCGTAGGCGCCGGAGCGGGCCATTGACGACCGCCGGGCCCGGCGCGACCATGTGCCGATGGGGACCGAGCCCCAACCCGACGTCACGGCCGACATCGCCGCCCTCGGCGCCTCAATTGAGAGCTACGCGGTGGCGGCCGAGAGCGCGCTCACACACGCTCGGCCCCCGTCGGAACCGGAGAGCGGCCGCGAGCCGCCCGAGCAGCGGGAGCTCTGCCGGCAGCTGTCCGCCCTGCGCCACCGGGTCGCCCGAGCCCGGGCCGAGCTGACCGACCCGCGGGCGCTGCGGGCCGAGCTGGCCACGCTGGGCTTCTTCGCCCAGACGCTGCAGGCCGACGCCGACCGCTGGCAGGCCAGGGCTCACGAGGCGCTCGCGGAGCTGGCGCGACGGGAGGCGGCGATTCGCCGCGAGCAGGAGCGACTGGCCTCGCAGCGCGACGAGCTGCTCAGACGCCGGGACGCCCTCCAGGCAGAGATCGACCGGACGGCCGCGGAAATGGCCGACGGGAGCCAGGGGGAATGCCGCCGGACGGTCCCCGTAATCCAGTTCGCAGACGCGGTCACGGTCTCCTCGATCACCGTCTCAACTCGGCGCAAGCCCTTCCGAGCCATGCGGCTCTGGCTGGTCACATTGAGCGAGGACCGGGACCGCGTGCTGATCAGGCCTGACTGACCGACCGGCCCGGGGCGGTATGGTGCCCCGCTGCCATGGACACTTATGAGCAGGCAGACATCCAGCTGGATGCGCTCGGCGTGGTCGGGGACGCGGTACTCCGGTCCGATGAGACGCTCGAGCTGGCCGCGCGCCACCTGGATCCGTCGCTCGTGGGCGTACTTCGCATCCTCGGCTTCGACCGCCAGTACGTGTCGGCCCAGGGCTCGTACCTGTACGACTCCGAAGGCCGGGCGCATCTGGACCTGCACACCGGGGAGGGCTTCGCCAGTCTGGGCCACAACCACCCCGACGTTCGGGAGACACTGCGGGCGACGATGGCGGCCGACCTCGTCGACGGCGTCCAGCTCCACTACTCGGCGCTGGCCGGGCTGCTGGCCGAGGCGCTCTCCCAACTGCTGCCCCCGGGGCTCGAGGCCATGTTCTTCACCAGCGCGGGGGCCGAGGCCGTGGACGCCGCGATGAAGTTCGCCCGAGCCGCCACGGGCCGCCCGAGATTCCTGTCATGCGACTCCGGTTTTCACGGCGTGACGCTCGGACCGCTGTCGCTGGTCGGAGATGAGTTCTTCAAGGAGGGGTTCGGCCCCCTGCTCCCCGGGTGCCAGCGCGTCCCCTTCGGCGACCTGGACCGCCTGGAGGCCGAGCTGCGGTCCGAGGACGTGGCCGCGTTCATCGTCGAGCCGGTTCAGGGCCGGGAGGTCACGCTGGCCCCGGAGGGCTACCTGAGCGCGGCAGCCCAGCTATGCCGCCGCCACGGGACGCTGCTGGTCATGGACGAGATCCAGACCGGGTTGGGCCGGACCGGGCGCTGGTTCGCGCTCGAGCACTGGGGCCTTGAGCCCGACTTCGTGCTCGTGGGAAAGGCCCTCAGCGGTGGCTACATGCCCGTGGCGGCGATGGTCACGACCCGGGAGATCCACGACCGCGCTGTCGGACGCTCGAGCGCTCCTACGTTCACCAATCGACGTTCGGGCGTAACCGGCTCTCCATGGCAGCTGGACTGGCGACGCTCCGGATCATCGAGCGCGACGGCCTGGTGGCGAACGCCGCGCACATGGGCCGCTTCCTGATGGACGGTCTGAGCGAGCTTCAGCGCCGGTTCGAGCTGATCAAGGAGGTGCGGGGCCAGGGGCTGATGATCGGGATCGAGCTGGGTGCTCCCCGGTCTCCCGTGGGGCGGCTGACGTGGCGCCTGGCCCACCTGGCCAGCGAGGGGTTGTTCCCCCAGCTGATTGTGATTCCGCTCCACCGCGACCACGGGATGATCACGATGGCCTCAGGCAAGAACGACGTGATCAAGCTGCTCCCGCCGCTCACGCTCTCCGAAGCTGAGGCTGAGGGCTTCCTGACGGCGCTGGAGACGGTGCTGGCCGACTGCCAGGGCTCGGCGGGCAAGAACTGGGCCACCGTGCGCGACGTCGCGGCGGCGACGCTCCGCGGGTCACCGCGATCCGACGAGCGCCCGGCCATCGATGCGGCGCGCGCCGCGCAGCGGCGCGCCCCGGCACGCGAGGGAACCTGCCTGGTCACCGGAGCCTCGGGTTTCATCGGAGGCCACCTGACGGAGCGGCTCGCCCAGCAGGACGTCCCAGTGCGCTGTCTCGTCCGCTCGACCAGCGATACCTCACTCCTGGAAGCGCTCGACGTCGAGATTGAGGTGGCCGATCTGGAGAGCGCCCACTCGGTGGCGCGGGCCATGGCTGGCTGCCGGTATGTCTTCCACTGCGGCGCGCTCGTATCCGACTGGGCCACGGCGGGTGAGATCGAGCGCGTGAACGTCGCCGGCACCCGCAACGTCCTCGACGCCGCAGTGGCCGCCTCGGTCGAGCGCCTGATCCACTTCAGCACGACCGACGTCTACGGCTACCCGGGCGGCGCGGCGGTTGCGGAGAGTCACTCGGCCAACCGCTTCAGCAACTGGTACGCCCACACCAAGCGAGCTGCTGAGGCTGAGGTGCGGCGGGCCGAGCAGGCTCACGGCCTGGACGTCGTGATCCTGCGCCCGGCCACGGTGTACGGCCCGCGATCGACCGAGGTCGTGGGCGAGATCGCCCGGGCCATCCGGGGTGGCAACATGCTCCTGATCGATCGCGGCCGGTCCATCGCCGGCCTGTGCTACGTGGGCAACCTGATCGACGCGGCCGTGCTGGCGCTGCGCCACGACGCGGCCCCCGGGCAGGCGTTCAACGTGACCGACGGCCTGGGCATCACGTGGAAGGAGTTCACATCAGGCCTGGCCGAGGGCCTCGGTTGCGCACAGGCCCGCTGGAGCATGCCCTACTGGATGGCGAACTCGATCGGCTTCTCGCTGGAGCACGGTTACCGCTTGCTGCGTCGGACGGTCCGCCTCTCCACACCGCCACTCCTGTCCCGTCAGGCCGTCCACGTGATGGGCCGCGACCAGGACTTCAGCAATGACAAGGCCCGCGACCTGCTCGGGTGGGAACCTCGAGTCGACTACGAGTCGGGCCTGGCGGCCACACTGTCCTGGCTGCAGGACGTGCACCTGAGCTCCGCGTCGAACGGCGCCGGGCGGGCGCCGCATAACGGTGACGTAACCGCGTTATAGGGCTGTTACGCCGTGGGCGGTAGACCTCGCTGAGTTGGCTGCTCGACGCCGCCCACCGGCCAGGACCCGCCACGCCGTGCGCCACGGACGCAGGGCCGCGATAGCGCTGGCAGTCGTGGGCTCCGCTGTGGCGCTGGGCGCGTGCGGGTCATCCGGGAGATCGGGATCGAGGGGGGGTCCGGCCGTTCACGCCGACTTTCTGAACTTCGCCCGATGCATGCGCGGGCACGGCGTGCCGAACTTCCCCGATCCGGGGGCGGGCGGCGGGATCAAAATCCCGGTCGGCTCCGGGGCGTTCAATCCGGCGTCGCCAGGAGTCCAGCCCGCCGAGCGGGCGTGCAAGCACCTGCTGCCCGGCGGCGGCCCGCCGCTCGCGCTGTCCGAGCAGCAGAAGCTCCAGGCGGTGAAGTTCGCTCAGTGCATGCGCGCCCACGGCGTCCCGGGCTTCCCGGACCCGACGTTCCAGGGCGGGGGGCTGCTCCGGCCCTCCCGTCCGAACGGCGTTGACCCCAACTCGCCAGCTTTCCAGAAGGCCGCGAAGTCGTGCGGGAACCCGGTCTGACGTCGCCCGCGCTCACCGGTGCCCCACCCACGGTCATCGCGCGCCACCGTATCCGGCCGCTCGGATCGATCGGGCGGACGCGCGACCGTCCGCGGCCATACGCTTTCGCCCGTGGCCCACGGGACGCACGACTTTCAGGACGATCCGCGCAACGAGCGGATCCTGGTCTGGATCAACGACCAGCTCGTGCCCCGGGACCAGGCCCTGGTGTCGGTGTTCGACTCAGGCTTCGTGCTGGGCGACGGCGTCTGGGAGGGCCTGCGCGTGCGCTCAGGCCATCCCGCGTTTCTAGAGCGCCACCTGGACCGGCTGGCCCAGGGAGCCCGGGCGATCATGCTCGACATCGGACGAAGCCGGGACGAGCTGACGGAGGCGATCTACGCGACCCTTGAGGCCAACGAGATGACCGACGGCGTGCACGTGCGGCTCATGATCACCCGCGGGGTCAAGCGAACCCCCTACCAGGATCCCCGAGTCACGATCGGACCCGCCACGGCCGTGATCATCGCCGAGCACAAGGAGCCGCTGCGGGCCACCGTGACCGAGGGCATCACGCTGTTCACGACGCACGTGCGCCGAGCCGCGCCGGACACGCTCGACCCCAAGCTCAACTCGCATTCCAAGCTGAACGACGTGACGGCGTGCGTTCAGGCATACACCGCCGGCGCCGACGAGGCGCTGATGCTCGACCCGCACGGGTTCGTGGCCACGTGCAACTCCACCCATTTCTTCATCGTGGCCGGCCCGGAGGTGTCGCCGGAGGTGTGGACCTCTGACGGGCGCTACTGCCTGGCCGGGATCACGCGGGCGAACGTGCTCGAGATCTGCCGGGACGGCGGAATCCCCGCGCGAGAGACGACGTTCAGCCTGACCGACGTCTACTCGGCCCGCGAGGCGTTCGTCACCGGCACGTTCGCCGGTGTCGTCCCCGTCCGGTCGGTTGACGGCCGAACGATCGGCAACGGCCGGCGCGGACCCGTGGTCGAGCGTCTCCAGGGGCTGTATCAGCAGCTGGTGGACGCCGACGTGGCCGCCCGCGTCGCTCCGTGAGCGAGGTCGTCCGCGTGGCGATGTGGTCGGGCCCGCGGAACATCTCGACGGCGATGATGCGGGCGTTTGAGAACCGGCCCGACACGGTCGTCGTGGACGAGCCGCTGTATGCGGCCTACCTGGCCCGCACTGGCGTCGACCACCCGATGCGCGCGGAGGTGCTGGCCTCTCAGCCGACCGACGTGGCGGCGGCGGCGGCCGCGCTGTCGGAGCCACTTCCCCCTGGTCCGCACGTCCACTACGCCAAGCACATGGCACACCACCTCTCTCCCGATATGGACCTGAGCTGGACGCTGGCCTTTCGAAATGCGCTCCTGATCCGAGACCCGCTGGAGGTCGTGGCCTCGTACGTCCGGGCCCGGGAGAGCTGCCAGCCGGAGGACATCGGGCTCCCCCAGCAGGGTTGGCTGCACGAGGTCTGGAGCGAGCACGCGATCGAGGTGCCGATCATTGACGCCGCCGACTTCCTCCGCGGGCCCGAGGCGCATCTCCGGTGGCTCTGCGACTGGCTGGGCATCCCCTTCACGGCCCGGATGTTGTCCTGGCGAGCGGGCCCGCGACCATCCGACGGCGTTTGGGGCCCGCACTGGTACGCCGCGGTTCGGTCGTCCACCGGCTTTGAGCCGTGGCGCCCCCGAAACATCTCGCTCTCCGACCGCGACGCTGCCGTGGCCGAGGCCTGCCGCCCGGTCTACGAGGCGCTGCACGCTCGGCGGTTGCGCGTTCGGCACTGAACCCGTCTCGGCGGGGCTCGCACCTCGGTCGCGGGGAGCTAGGGTACCTCCCGAACCCAGGAGCGAGAGGAGAGGCCATGGCCGTCGAACACGTGGCAGTTGAGCCTGCCCCGAGGGGCCGTAACCCGTTTGATACGAGCGGCGTCGAGCGAGGGCCGGACGGGATCGCCCGGTACACGCGGCCGCCCCGACTCGTTGGTCGACATGCTCCGGGCCAGCGTGGAGCGCGATCCGGGCGCGGATGCGGTCATTGAGGTCGGCGGAGACAGGCTGACGTTCCAGCAGCTCTGGGATCGGGCGGCGCGGGTGGCCGGAGGCCTCCGAGCGGCAGGCCTCAAGCCGGGAGATCGGGCGGCCATCCTGCTCCCCAACGGCCTCGACTGGGTGCTGGCGTTCTGGGGCGCCCAGCTGGCCGGCGTCGTGGCCGTTCCCGTGAACACCAGGTTCACGGAGTCCGAGGTCGATTACGTGGTCACGAACTCCGGAGCGGCGCACGTGTTCAAGCCCGGCGACGCGCTGCCTGATGGCGAGCCCACCGCGGCCGAGGATCTGACGCCTTCGGACCTGGCGGCGATCTTCTACACGAGCGGCACCACCGGGTTCCCCAAGGGCGCGATGACCTCCCATGAGAACTTCCTGGCCAACACCGAGAACGCGTTCCGCTGCGTCGGCGTGGACAAGTCAGAGGGCCCGTCGCTGGCCACGCTGATCAACGTTCCGCTGTTCCACGTCACGGGGTGCAACAGCCAGCTGCTCGTCTGCAACGAGCTCGGTGCCCGGACCTTCATCCTGACCAACGCGCTCGACCTCGAGGGGTTTCTGCGGACCGTGAGCGAGGAGGGTGTTCAGATGCTCACCTCGGTCCCGGCCATCTATCACGCCCTGACCCGGCACCCGCTGTTCGCCGAGACCGATCTCAGCCATGTTCGCTGGGTCTCCTATGGCGGGGCGCCGATCGCGGCCAGCTCCGTTCACAGGATCATGGAGGCCTTCCCGGCGGCCCGGGTGGGCAACGGCTTCGGGCTGACCGAGACCTCGTCGCTGACCTCCTTCCTGCCCCACGAGGAGGCGGTGGATCACGCCGACTCGGTGGGGTTTGCCATGCCGGTGGTGGATCTGGCCCTCCATGAGCCGGATCACGAGACCGGCGTCGGCGAGCTGCTCGTGCGGGCTCAGAACGTCGTCCAGGGGTACTGGCAGAACCCCGAGGCGACGGCCGACACATTCGTCGACGGGTGGCTCCACACCGGCGACCTGGCCCACATCGACGATGAGGGCCTGCTCTACATCGTCGACCGGGCCAAGGACATGATCAACCGTGGCGGTGAGAACGTCTACTCGATAGAGGTCGAGTCCGCGCTGGTCAGCGCCCCCGGAGTGACCGAGGTGGCCGTCGTGCCCGTGCCCGACGACATGATGGGAGAGAAGGTCGGCGCGGTGGTCGTGACGACCGCGGTGGAGAGCTTCGACGTTCAGGCGATGCTCACCCACTGTCGGGGGATCATCGCCGACTTCAAGGTCCCCCAGTACGTGTCCCTGCGCACCGATCCACTGCCCCGCAACCCGGGCGGCAAGGTCCTCAAGAAGCAGCTGCGCGAGGAGGTCGACTGGGGAGAGCCGCTTCGATGAGCGGTTAGGGTTGCCCTGACAGGCACTGACACGAGGAGGTAGCGATGGCAATCGGCGTGTATCTCAACTTTGAGGGGGCGGCGCTTGAGCAGTACGACGAGGTGTGCCGGCGGATGAACAACGGCCAGCCGATGACCGCGCTCTCCGACTGGCCCGTGGACGGCTGCCTGGCGCATGCCGCGTGGGCGGAGGAATCGGGCGCGCTCGGCGTGTTTGACGTGTGGGAATCGCCCGAGGCGTTCCAGCGCTTTGGCGAGACCCTGATGCCGCTGGCCGCGGAGGTCGGGCTCCCGGCCGCGGAGCCGCACATCGTCCCGCTGCACAACTTCGTGGCGTCGTAACGGGCTCGGCTAGGCGAAGTAGAACAGGAGCCCGACCAGGGTGTAGGCGCCGAGAAGCTGGACCCCCTCAAACCAGGTCGACTCGCCGTCGGAGATCAGCATGCCTGAGATCAGGGCAGCGAGCACGAGCGCCGCGAGCTCGTAGCCGTTGAACACGAGTGCCATCGGGGCCGGGCCGAAGGCGAACGACAGGATCACCAGGATCGGCGCGACGAACAGGCCAATCTGCGCGCTCGAGCCGATCGCAATGTTGACCGCCAGGTCCATCTTGTCCTTGACCGCGGCGACCACCGCCACGTAATGCTCCGCTGCGTTGCCGACGATCGCCACCACGAAGGCGCCGACGAAGAACTGCGACAGGCCGATGTCGTGCGCCGCGTGCTCGATCGAGCCGACCAGCAGCTCGCTCATCCCGCCCACCAGCACCCCGGCCGCCCCGAGCGTCAGAATCGCCCGCCGCAGCGACCACGCCGTGATGCCGGGCTCACCTACCTCGGGCCGAAACAGGTCCCGGTGGGTCCGGAGCGAGAACAGCAGGCCACTGAGGTAGACGGCGATCATCACGATGCTCACGGCCAGTGAGAGGTGCTCCGCCTGGCTGCCGAACGACCGTCTAATGACGCCGACACCCGGCAGCCCGTGCCCGCGAGCGAGCACGAGGATGGCCGGAATGATCAGCGCCGCCACCGTCACCATCAGAAAGCCCGCATTGGCCTGGGCCGCCGTCCGGTCGAATGTCTGCCGCGTCCGCTTCCGGCCCCCGAACAGCATCGCCGCACCGAGCACGAGCAGCGAGTTCCCGATCACCGATCCGACGAGCGACGCCTTGACCACCTCCTGGAGCCCGTCAAGCAGAGCCAGAAAGGCGATGATCAGCTCGGGCGCATTGCCCAGCGTGACATTGAGCAGCCCGGCGATCCCCGGGCCCGAGCGAGCCGACAGCTCCTCCGTGGCGTCGCTCATCAGCGCCGCGCCCGGCACGATCGCCACCGCCGAGGTGAAGAACACCAGCGTCGGGGCGGCGCCGGACAGCTTCAGCCCGAGTGCCGCCGGCACCAACGCGCTCAGATCAGTAGACCGGGCGCACGCGGCCTAGGCTATTTGGCGGTGTGGATGAGAATTGCCGTCGCCGTGCTGTGGGGGGCTCTGGCGCTGTACTGGCTCGTGGCCGCCACCGGGGCTAAGCGGGGCTCTCGCCGCGGCCGAAACGCCCGACCGGGGCTGATCGCGATCACCGCGGTGATCCTTCTCCGGGTGTTCAGGGGGAGCGGCCCGACGGTACCCGCGGTAGCTCTGCAGGCGATCGGTTTGGCGGTACTCGTGGCCGGATCGGCGCTGGCGGTCTGGGCGCGGATCATCTGGGCCGCAACTGGGGAATGCCCATGACCGAGAAGGACGAGCCCGAGCTGCGTAACGTCCGGGCCGTACCGGTTCGTCCGTCATCCGATCTACTCCGGCCTGCTCCTGGGAATGCTCGGCACCGCGCTCGCGACCAACCCATACTGGTTCATCGCGTTGGGGATCATGGCCGCCTATTTCATCTACAGCGCGCGGGTCGAGGAAGGGCTGATGACAGCGTCCTTCCCGGCGGTCTACCGCCAGCATAAGGCCCGGACAAGATGCTGATCCCGTTCCTGCTCTGAGTGGCGACCCAGGGCCGGGCCCAGAGTCGGTAGCGCGAATAAGCTGTCCCGAACCGGCCATGAAGATCACCCGCAGCTCGCTCGATACCAACATCGGCCCATCCGACTGGTTCACCGGAACCGTCTACATAGACCCGATCGCCACGCCCTCGGGGGCCTCCCGGGTGGCTGCCGCGCTCGTTCACTTCACCCCCGGCGCCCGCACCGCCTGGCACACCCACCCCCGCGGGCAGACCATTTACGTGACCGAGGGCATCGGCCGCTGCCAACACGAGGGCGGACCAATCGAAGAGATCCACCCCGGCGACCGTGTCCACTTCGAACCGGAAGAGAACCATTGGCACGGGGCCGCACCCAACCGTCTCATGACGCACATCGCCATCCAGGAAGCAGACGAGACCGGCAGCCCGGTCACCTGGGGCGACCACGTGACGGACGACCAGTACAACGCCTCCTAGCTGTGACGATCGCCACACCGCCCCGACAAGGCCTCTGACTCTGCGCCCGTGGTGAGATCACGCCAACGCGCAGGGCATGCCAGCGCCGTGGCGAACCCCGTCTCAATGCCCGACGCCTGGGTGTATCTGCTGCGCTGCTGCGACGGGTCGCTCTACACCGGCTGGACGGTCGACCTGGAGCGCAGGCTGGCACATCACCGGTCCGGTACGGCGAGCCGCTACACCGCAAGCCGGCGTCCTGTCGAGCTCGAACTTGCGATCCCGATGGCCGACCGCACAATGGCCCGCCGCGAGGAGGCACGGATCAAGCGCCTGCCGCGCTCAGCGAAGCTAGCGCTGCTGACCTCCGCCGGCCGCCCGGGTGAGCTCGTCGAGCGACCCGTCACGCCACCCGGTCCTGAACGCCCCGGCCATATGTGCACCTCTACGCCCAAGCTACCTCCTACCACTCGCCGTAAATCTGCCCGAGGGTGTCCGTGCTTGCGGT
>CAVPKV010000045.1:0-19887 GCA_963705785.1 uncultured Solirubrobacterales bacterium
AGGTTCGGGGCCGTCACCTGGCCACCGGGCTGCCCACGGCGGTCGCGCTATCGAGCGCCGAGGTCCGAACAGCGATCAGGAGCCCGGTCGCCGAGATCCTCCAGGCGATCAGAGACACGCTCGAGCAGACGCCACCCGAGCTGGCATCTGACGTCGCCCGCGACGGGATCCTGTTGGCCGGAGGGGGCACCTTGGTCAACGGCTTCCCCGATCTGGTCGCGCAGGAGACGGGCATGCCCGTCTTCCTGGCCGAGTCACCGCTGACCTGCGTGGCCTCCGGATCGGGTCAGGCCCTGGCCCACCTTGACTCCCTGAGCCGGACCCGGCGCTACTCCGCGCCGGCGATGGCCGGCGACTGGCGAACCGCCTAGCCGCGCCCATATCGCCCTGAGGGCCGCCTCAACGGCGCACGCCCCGAGCAGGACCAGGAACGGATCGATGGGCTCTCGGAATCTGGGCGTTTCGGAGTTCACCAGTCCGACGCTCAGCCAGAACAGCAGCGGCGCTATCCAGAGCCACTTCGGCCCTCGCCGGACCGCGGTCGTGAATGCCCCGGCCACCGCGAGCAGGCACAGGAGCCAGAAGCTGAGCACTCCGATCCGGGCCGTGGGGATCGGCAGGTCGATTGACGAGGCCGAGATCTTCCACGCTCGTGACCCCTCCAGCTCGAGCAGGCGGCGGGTGTTGTGGTACAGGACATCCAACGGTGACAGCGGGTGGGCGCCGATGTAGTCGAAGGCCTGGTCCTGGAGCCGCTGGGAGAGCTGCGGCTCGGTCAGCCTGTGGGCCTTGCGGATCAGGGCTCGCTCGCCCGGGAGGTTGAGGTAAAGGTGCCATCGGTACGGCACCTGCGGATCGGTGGCCGACCGGTGGTTGTAGGTCCCGACCAGCGTGATGCCATCCTCGTCGGTGACGCGGATGAAGCTATGCATGACCACCGCGTCCCGCACGAGCCAGGGCGCGAGCGCGAGCACGGTGGCGGCGGCGAGCAGGGCGGGCGAGCGAAGCCCCGGCCGGACGCGCCAGGCTGCCACCCCGAGGGGCACGACGAGCACGATCGCGTTGACATGGGACAGCGCGGCCAGCCCGGTGAGCACGCCTGCGCCGGCGATCCACCGGTAGGGGTGCAGTGATCGCCGGGCTTTGAGCGCGGCCCACACGGCCGCCAGGACGAAGGTGGTCAGGAGGTTCTCGGCCACCAGCACGGCCGAGAGCTCGACCAGCACCGGATACACGGCCCCGATCGCCGCCGCCACGAGGGCCACCGCCGGGCCGAAGGCCTCCAGCGCGACCAGTCCGATCAGGGCGACCACGATCGTTCCCAGGACGGCCTGGGAGATCCGGGCCGGCTGGACCGCCGCGGGGTCGTACCCAAGGCCGCCCCGAGGCGTGGGAGCAGCCCCGCCCGGGCCGGTATGGCCGTCGACGAGGTCCACCGCGGCCAGGAAGTAGGGGAAGCCGGGTGGGAAGTAGGCACTCGGCCCGCGGGTGCCCCCGGCGCCCGTGCCCGCCGCGTGGCTGTTCGAGTAGTCGCCCGTGTGGGCGATCTGGCTGGCCAGGGTCAGGTACGAGGCGGCGTCGTTGATCGGCTGATACGAGGTTCGCTGGACCTCGGCCACCCTGATGGCCAGCGCCGCCAGCAGAATCACGGCGGCCAGCATGGCCCGGCGCGAGACGGTGGGGCGGCGGAATCGGGCGCGGCACCGCGCGCAGGTTAGGCCACTGAGGGGGCGGCGATCAGGCCGCCGCGACGACCGCCGGCTGGGCGGTCGTCGACCGGTCGCTCACCGAGCCCGAGAATTCCAGGACCCCGTCCTCGATCGGGGCCCGTTTGATCAGCGCCAGATCCCTGATGTAGTTCTGGTGCAGCCTCCAGGGCAGCTTTGACCCCTGTTTGGGGAGCTGGTCCATGGAGCGCAGGAAGTAGCCGGGGGTGAAGTCCACGAACGGCGTCTCGGTGACCGACGGGTCGTGGTTGTACGGGGCGCAGCTCGTGTAGCCGTGGGCGTCCATGTGATTGAGCACCCGGCAGACGAACTGACAGATCAGGTCGGCCTTCAGCGTCCACGACGCGTTGGTGTAGCCGAAGGACAGCGCGAAGTTGGGGATTCCCGAGAACATGCACCCCTTGTAGACCATCGTCCCGGGCACGTCCACCGGCTGCCCGTCGATCACCGGCTCAACGCCGCCGAGCGGCTGCAGGTTGAGGCCGGTGGCGGTGACGATCAGATCAGCCTCCAGCTCGGCGCCCGACTTCAGGCGGATCCCGCGCTCGGTGAAGGTCTCGATCTCGTCAGTGAGGATCGACACCCGGCCGCGGCTAATCGAGTCAAACAGGTCCCCGTCGGGGATCAGGCACATCCGTTGGTCCCACGGGTTGTAACGCGGCTTGAAGTGCACATCAACGTCGAACCCGAGGGCAGCCGTCGCATGGCGGCCTTCCGGAGCAACTTCTTGACCAGCGCCGGACGCCGGCGACTGAGCTGGAAGAAGCCGCTCGTCACGAGGACGTTCTTCCACCGGACGATGTCGTACGCCCACTTGGGAGGCAGGATGCGCCGGAGCAGCTTGGCCAGTGGATCCTGGCCGGGCAGGGAGAGGACGTAGCTCGGGGACCGCTGAAGCATTGTGACGTGGGCGGCCTGGTCGGCCATTGAGGGCACGAGCGTGACCGCCGTGGCGCCGCTGCCCACGACGACGACGCGCTTGCCGGCGTAGTCGATGTCGTCCGGCCAGAACTGCGGATGGACGACCCGGCCGCGGAACTGCTCGATTCCGGGAAATCCCGGCGTGTATCCCTGGTCGTAGCGGTAGTAGCCGCTGCACATGAACAGAAAGCCGCAGGTCAGGCGGAGCGTCTCCCCGGTGTCGGTGCGCTCGGACGTCAATGATCCAGTGAGCGTCCGCGGTCGACCACTCGGCTCGCGTGGCGCGATGATTGAAGCGGATCTTCTGATCGATCCCGAACTCCCGGGCCGTATCTGTGACGTACTGAAGGATCGACGCCCCGTCAGCGATTGACGTATCGCTGTCCCAGGGCCGGAACGGGAAGCCCAGCGTGTACATGTCGGAGTCCGACCGGATGCCCGGGTAGCGGAACAGATCCCAGGTGCCGCCGATCACCGCGCGGCCCTCCAGGATCGCGTACGTCTTGCCCGGGCACTCGTGCTGGAGGTGATAACCCGCGGCGATACCCGAGATCCCCGCTCCGACCACGAGCACGTCGAAGTGTTCGGTCGACGGTGCGGCGTCCGTCTCGAGTGCCAGGGCCTCCACGCTCATCACCGCTGAATTTTACACTAGTGAAGCTTTTGCTTTCCAGGGCGGTTGTGTGAGCTTGGTTCGCTTGGGACCAGAGTGCTCTGGGCGAAGCGGTGGTCAGTGAATGCCGACGATCCCGGCGCAAACCCAGTTGCCTGCGCCCGAGCCGCCGGCCCAGATCCGGGTGGCCACCGCATCCTGCTCGGCCTTGCTGGCCAGGTAGGCGGCGGGGCCGCTGCCGCCGAAGAGCCTCCAGGTGCTGGGCAGGATCTGGTAGTAGCCCGACGCGCCTGCGCTGTTGGGTGGGAGGTTCTGTCCTCCGGACTCGCACAGCACGATCGGGTACGGAATGGCCCAGCCCGACGACCCGAAAGACGGCGAGCTGCTCAGAGCCGCCGGAGCGCTCTGGGCGGCCTGCTGTTGGGCGGCCAGTCGGGCGGCCGCCTGCTGGGCCGCAATCTTTGAGATCTCACCCTGTAGCTGGCTGGCTTGCGACTGGCTGGCCGAGAGGGCGGCCTGCTGGATCGACTGGGCCTGCCGGAGCGTGGCCTGCTTGTCGTGGAGCAGCGAGTTCATGCCCGCCAGCGCGCGCTCCTGAATCGCGGCCGCGCGGGTGATCGTGCGCTGCCTGGCCACCAGCGTGCTCAGCCGGGTGACGGCAGCGTCCGCCTTGGCCTTGTCGGTCCGGGTCACGGTGATCGTGCCCTGCTGCTGGCGCTCGGCGTCGCCCAGGAACGTGATCCGGTCCAGCAGGTCGGTGAAGCCCTTTGACTCCAATACCGCGCCGAGCAGGCCCGGGTTGCCCGACTCGTAGTTGGACACCAGCTGGTGAGAAAGAAGCATCCGAGCCCGGGCCAGCCGCGCTCGCAGGAGTGCCACCAGCCGCTGCTGGCGCTGAAGTTCGGTCTGGGTGGCGGCCAGGGCGCTCTTGTCCCGGGCCAGCGCCGCGTTGACCGAGGCCTCGCGCGACTCCACCACGGAGATCTGGGAGCTCAGCGATGAGATCAGCCCGGCCAGTCCGCTCAGCCTGGAACGCAGTTGCTGCTGATGGGCCTGCTGCTGGCTCAGCTGCTGATTCAGCGTCCCGAGGCTCGGGCCGGCGGCTGACACTCCGGGAACACAGCGGGCAGCGCGAGCAGGCCCAGAACCGCGATCGTCGCGGTCAACCGGCGTCTTGTGCACCAGCGGAAGCTCATGGTCCTGGTTGCCTACGGGGTTAGCTGTCGGGCTCGCGCCTTGGAGTTAGCGCTACTCCGCCATCAGGCGGAGATTCGCCCCGGGAGACGTGGTTCCCCCGTTTCCCGTGCGCGCACGGAAATTCGGCGGCGCCGACAATACCAATCCTGTTCGTCGGGCGGTCCGTTGGGCGGGGCCGGCACACTCATGGGGAGGGGCGGGCACACTCGCGGCGGGGCCGGCGCACTCGTGGGAGCATGGACCCATGTGGTGTCAGAGGGAGATCACGCTGGCCGGCCGTGGTCGCGGCTTTCACCTGGTCACGACCGAGGTGCTGGACGCACTCCCCGAACTCGCCGAGGTTCATGTCGGCCTGCTCCACCTGCTGATCGCGCACACCTCCGCCTCGCTGGCCCTGAACGAAAACGCCTCGCCGGACGTCAGACGAGATTTCGAGAGCTGGGCCAACCGGGCCGTTCCCGAATCGGCGCCGTACTGGACGCACACCCTGGAGGGCCCGGATGACATGCCCGCGCACATCAAGGCCGCGCTGTTCGGACCGTCGCTGACCCTGCCCATCTCCCAGGGGCGTCTGGCTCTGGGCACGTGGCAGGGCATCTATCTCTGCGAGCACCGCGACGGCGCCGCGGGACGGATGCTGGTGGCCACCGTGTGGGGCGAGGCGGACTGAGAACCCGGCCTATTCCCGCTCGAAAACGACCACCGGGATCTCGCGCGACGTCTTGCGCTGGTAGTCGTTGTACGCGGGCCACTTCTCGGCCATCAGGCCCCACAACCGCTCGCGCTCCTCCCCCTCGGCGGTGCGAGCGCGAACCGGGATCACGTCCGCTTTGACCTGAATCCTGGCCTGCGGGCTGGCCTGGAGGTTCTTGTACCAATCCGGGTGATCCGGAGCGCCCCCCTTGGAGGCCACGACCACCCAATTGCCATCGTCGGTCCGGTGGATGAGCGGGGTTGTCCGCTCCTGCCCGGAGCTCCGTCCCGTCGTGCTCAGCAGGAGGATCGTCGTCCCGCGCCACTGATAGCCATGTTCACCGTCTGTCTCCCGGTAGACGCGGACGTGGTGCTGCCCGAAGAGATCGTCATCGCCTGGCATCGGTGGCCCAGAGCCTACTGGAGGGCCGCTCGCCTCTACCGGCCCCGCCACACCGGGGCCCGCTTCTCAGCGAAAGCGGTCGCCCCCTCCCGGGCGTCCTCAGAGGACATCACCGGAGCGGTGATCTCACCCTGCCGGGCGAAGAACTCGGAGTCGGGCCAGTCGACGGCCTCCGTCATGATCCGTTTGGTCGCCGCCAGGGCCAGCGGGCCGTTGGCGGCGATCGTCTCGGCCAGTTCCAGCGCCACGCCCAGGGCCTCCCCGGGCTCGGCCAGCCGGTTGACCAGGCCGAGCTCGTGGGCTCGTTCGGCGTCGATCGGCTCGCCGGTCAGGGCCAGCTCCATGGCCACCGTCCGAGGGAGGATGCGAGGAAGCCGAAGCAGTGCCCCAGCGGCGGCCACAAGCGACCGCTTGACCTCGGGGATGCCCAGCCGGGCCCCGCGCGCGGCCACGATCAGGTCGCAGGACAGCGCGACCTCGAGCCCTCCGGCGACCGCGAAGCCCTCGATCGCCGCGATCAGCGGCTTGGCGGCCGCCCGCTGCGTGATCCCGGCGAAGCCCCGGTCACCGGCGTAGGGTCGCTCGCCGGTCACGAACGCCTTCAGGTCCATCCCGGCCGAGAAACCCTTGCCGGCACCGGTCAGTACCCCGAGCGAGAGCTCGGGCTCGGCATCGAGCCGGTCCAGCGCCGCGGCGATCCCCTCGGCCACGGCCGCATTGACCGCGTTGCGCTGGTCGGGACGGTTGATGGTGATCACGAGGACCCGTCCCCGGACCTCGGTCAGCACGGCCTGCTCGTCGTTCATGCGGCAAACAATCTCAGGTCCGGCGTTCGCTCGCCCCGCAGGATGTCGAGGTCGACCTCGACGCACTCGATTTGTCGGGCCTGGGCCAGCACCCGGGCCTGAGGCTTGATCCGCTGAGCGGCCAGGACGCCGCGACAGGCACCGAAGGCCGGATCCAGCCGGATGCGGTCCAGGTACCGGGTCAGCTGCTCGACGGCCTCCAGCCCGGCCGTCCTCTTGATCTCCACGGCCACCCACTGCTCGTCGGAGTCGCGGCACATCAGATCGACCGGGCCCACGTCGGTCGGCCATTCACGCCGCACCAGCCGCAGGCCCTCGCCGCACCACTGCGGCTGTTCAGCCAGGAGCCTCTGCAGGTCCGCCTCCACACCATCCTTCTCGGTCCCCAATTGCTGCTCGGGCTGTCCCATGTCGTGGGTCACGTCCGAGAGGACCTCGGCGATCGAGATCTCCAGGCGGTCGTCGGTGGCGCCGGCCCGTTTGCGGACGACGATCCCGGCCTCGGACTCCTCGATCACCGTCGGCGGGGTCATCCAGTTCAGCGGCTTGTAACCGCCGGCGTCGGAATGAACCAGGACCGACCCGTCCGCCTTGAAGATCATCAGCCGCAGCGCCTCGGGAAGAAACGCGCTCAGGCGCCCCGAATATTGAACCGAGCAGCGAGCCACGAGCAGGCGCATCGCGGGAAAGCTACGTCCGCCTCCGGACGGGGAGGCCGGATGGCCTGGTACAGCAGCTCGATGCCTAAGATCAAGGCACGATGCGCAGCCAGCTTCGCCCCATCTTCGACCGGGTGGTGATCAAAGAGCTTGATCCGGATCGCGTCAGGCGTTCGGGCCTGCTCGTCCCGCCGGGCTCCGAGGAGCCGCCGCCCCAGCATGGAATCGTGCTGGCCATCGGGCCCGGTCTTGACTGGTGGGATCACGTGGGGATCGTGATGCCCGTCAAGCCGGGCGACCACGTCGTGTTCCCGGCAGCCGCGGGGACGTGGATTGAGGTCGAGGAGGAGCGGCTGCTCGTGTGTCGCGTCGGAGAGCTGCTCGGCGTGCTCGAGCAGGTTAGGGACTGTCCGTCCTGCGGCGGCCGGCCATTGGCGCCTCAGGAGTCCTGCCCGGTGTGCGGGCGCGAGGGCTCGATCCCCCACACGTAGCGGGCCACCAGCTCAGGCGGCGGTGCGCTCCGCCAGCCCGCGGGGCTCGGCAGCGGAGATACGAGCCAGAAGTTCGGACACCTCCGGATCCTCGCCCAGGGCCAGCGCCCGGCGGCACGCCTCCAGGCACTCGCTGGCCCGGTCCGTCCGCGCCAGCGAGTGGGCGTAGCTGGACCAGGCCCGCCGGGACTCGGGGTCGAGCACGGTGGCCGCGTGTGCCGCCGATACCTCTGCCCCCACGTCCCCGGCCAGGTGGTGGGCCAGCGCGAGGTCCAGCAGACCGTCCACTGATGGCTCCACCAGCCGGGCCTGCTCCAGGGCCGCGATGGCCCCGGACCGATCCATCAGCCGGAGGCGAAGGCGGCCCAGGCGTTCCCAGGCCGAGCCGTCGCTGGGGGCCCGCTCCACGGCGCGGGCCGCCGCATGGGCGGCCATATCCAGCGCGCCCATGTCCTCATAGATCCGTGAGGCGAAGCGCTCCGGCGTGGGGCGATCGGTCTCGACCCGGGACCAGTCGCGGACGGCCCGGGCGGCCGCGGGCAGGTTGCCGGCCTGCCAGAAGGCCGCGGTGAGCAGGCGCAGGACGGCGGGGTTGGTCGGCTCGGCATCGCGGGCGTAGACCAGTCGCTGCGCGGCCAGGGCCGGGTCTCCCTCGGCCAGGGCATGCTGGGCCGCGGTCATGAACCGCTGCACCCGGTCGGTCGACGGGTCGGGCCTGGAGAAGTCCACGAACTGGAGCGAACCGGCCGGAACCGTGCGCACCCCGTGCGAGAACAGGATCCGGGCCCACTGCTGGACCTCCTCGCCCTCGCCCGAGAAGTAGATCCCGCTGACGGTGCCCACGCCCCATTCCGGATAGGACAGGCAGCGGGCATACCGGTGGACGACCGAATGGTCGGGCACCCTGGAGCCGAAGGGGTCGTGCTTGGCCCGGTCCTCGGCCGCTGCCCTGGCCCGCTGCTCGGCCTCGTAGGCCTGGCGCCCCGCCTCCTGGCGAGCCCTGCGGGTCGCCGCAGCCGACGCTCGGACGGCGCTGCTCGTGACCCGGCCGCCCCGGGACCCCTCGGCCAGTCGCTCCAGCTGATCGGCGGCCTCGTTGATCGCCTGGAGGTGACGCTCGTGCTGAGGGCGCTGGCCGGGCGGGGCGATATCCGGGTGCCACCGCTTGGCCATCCGCCGCCGGGCCAGCTGGACCGTCCTCTGGTCAAACGGCGCCTCGAGCTCCAGCAGCAGGAGCGCCTGTTCGACATCGAGGATCCGGACCATGACGCCATAACGTTAGCGACGGCGGCGGGGTCTGACCGACGGCTGGTCGCGGGGTCCGCGCAAGTGTAAAAGCTTAGTCTCAATTAGTCTCACTTCGAGTCAGAGGCGCTAGTTTCGCCCTCGATGAGCGGTACCCGGCGTACGAGGCGAGCCAACTGGGCACTCCGGCTCGTGCTCGCCGGCGCTCTGGGCCTCGGCGGGGTGGTCGCGATGGCCCTCCTGATCGTCCTGCTCGGCGTGACCGGCAGTGGCGCTTGCTCTCTCCCCGGCGGCATGGGCGGCGTGGTTCTGGGACCTCCGGGCCAGGGGCAGGTCGTGGGCGCGACGGAGTACGGCGGCCCGGGCGATCCCAGCAGCGGGACCGTCGGCGCCTCCGGAGCGAACCTGCTCGAGCACCCGGACAGCTACGCCGAGCTCGGGGGCTACACGTTTGACACGGCGACCGACCTGGGCGGGCTGCCCTACATGACGCCGCTTCGAATCACCTGGGGCGCCCACTCCGCGATCGCCTACAAGCGGGACTTCGGGCTCGGTGGAGGGCCGATCGGCGGGCTGCCGAGGGTCATCGATCTGTGGTGGGAGCTGGCCCGGGCGCTTCGGATCCCGTACGAGAACGGCCTCTGGTCCGGCCCGGTTCGGATCGAGCGGCCGCCCGGCACCGGGTCCTCAGGGGTGCTCGGCCAGACGGCGGGGGCGGCGCTGGTGAGCCAGACGGCGCCTGCGTCGGCTGGGGGTTGCCCGGCCGGGGCCGCGTCTGGCGTGCCGGTGACCTCCGGTCAGCAGGCCCGGCTCCTCCCCGATGGCCAGGCCGCCGCGCCCGCCGGTGCCCCGGCGGCGGTAAAGGGGATCATGGCGGCCGGCAACCAGATCGTGGGTAAGCCGTACATGTACGGGGGCGGGCACGGCATTCCGCTGTCCCAGGTCGCCCCGTCATACGACTGCTCCAGCAGCGTCGAACACCTTCTCTACGGCGGTGGTCTGGTGCCCGCGTCCTTCGATGCGGCGTCCGGGACGCTGGAGGGATTCGGCCTCCCGGGCGTGGGCCGCTGGGTGACGTTGTACGCCAGCGCCGATCACGTGTTCATGTACGTGGCCGGCCTGCGCTGGGACACGCACAACGCAGCCGGACCGGGCGATGGCTCCACCGGCCTGGGGTGGCATCCACTGATCCGGAGCTCGACCGGCTTCGTCGCGCGTCATCCGGTGGGGCTGTGAGGGCGGCGCTTGCGGTCAGGGCGGCGCTCGCGCTGCCGGCCGTCCTGACCGCGGGCTGCGGGATCGTGGCGCCGGCCACGACCGGGGGTGGAGCGCCGAGCACCCAGAGCGCACCTCCCCACGGCCCGCCCCCTCAGACCCCGACGGCTCCGGCCCCGGCGAACGGCCAACCGCCTGCGCGCGCCATCCGCCAACCCAATCCGTACAACTCGCCGCTGGCCGCCGAGGCTCTGGTCGCCTTCGCGACCGAGTACATCAACTGGAATTCGCACAACGTGGCGGCGGATATGCGACTGCTGGCGTCGCAGAGCATCGGCCAGGCCCACTCGGAGATGGAGCTGGCCGCCGGTGAGACGGCTCGGGACTACGAGCTCCACCGGGGTGGGATCGCCAACAGCGGCCAGGTCGAGGGAGTCGCGCCGTGCAGCGGGCCGGGCGGCCGCTGGGTGATCGTGACCCGGGAGCGGACCACGGCCACGGCCAGCAGCGCCTACCAGGGACTCGCCCCGGCCTGGCACGTGATCGTGGGCAAGGCGGTTGAGCTCCGTCCGGGCCGGTGGGCCATCAGCCTCTGGCAGCCCGAGAGCTGATCGTCCGGCCAGCGCCAGGGGCGCGGAGCGGCCTCGGACCGATCGCCGACCCGATCAGTGCGCGGCCACGTTCAGGGCGACCGCCGCTCCGAAGCAGAGCACGGCGAGGATCCTCACGAGCAGGCCGGCCCGGTCACCGGGGCGTCCCGTGACCATCCCGGCGATGGCCACGATCATGCACACCACGGCCACGAGCGCGAACAGGATCGAGAGAGTCCTCACGCGCCTCCTATCCTCTCTGGCTCGTGTCCGCCCAATACATCTTCACGACGTACAAGCTCTCACGCCGTTACCCGCCGGACAAGGAGGTGCTCACCGACATCTCCCTGTCGTTCCTGCCCGGGGCCAAGATCGGGGTGCTGGGCTACAACGGTGCCGGCAAGTCGAGCCTGCTGCGCATCATGGCCGGTCTGGACACCGACTACGACGGCCAGGCCCAGCTCGCGCCGGGCGCGACCGTCGGGCTGCTCGAGCAGGAGCCCGAGCTCGACCCGTCCAAGGACGTCCGGGGCAACATCGAGGAGGCCGTGTCCGAGGTCCGGGCGCTGCTGGACCGGTTCAACGAGCTGTCGATGAACTACTCCGAGGAGACGGCGCAGGAAATGGGCACGGTGCAGGAGCGGATCGACGCCGTCGATGGCTGGAACCTGGACACGACGCTGGAGATCGCCATGGACGCGCTCCGCTGCCCGCCCGCTGAGGCAGACGTGAGCACCCTGTCCGGGGGCGAGCGCCGGCGGGTCGCCCTGTGCCGGTTGCTGCTCCGGCAGCCCGACCTGCTGCTCCTGGACGAGCCCACCAACCATCTGGACGCCGAGTCCGTGGCCTGGCTGGAGCGCCACCTCCAGGACTACGCCGGAACCGTCGTGGCCGTGACTCACGACCGCTACTTCCTGGACAACGTGGCCGGGTGGATCCTGGAACTGGACCGCGGCCGCGGGATCCCCTACCAGGGGAACTACTCGGGCTGGCTGGAGCAGAAGCGCCAGCGACTGGAGCAGGAGTCCCGTCAGGATCAGGGCCGTAAGCGCACGATTGAGCGAGAGCTCGAGTGGGTCCGTATGAACGCCAGTGCCCGGCGGAGCAAACCGAAGGCTCGGTTGAACGCGTACGAGCAGCTGCTCGCGGACGACGCGGCCGCGGCCGAGCGCCTGGACCAGGTCCAGATCCACATCCCCGCCGGCCCCCGATTGGGCGAGGTCGTGATCGAGGCGCAGCAGCTGCGCAAGGCCTACGGTGAGCGCGTCCTGATCGACGAGTTGAGCTTCATTCTTCCCCGGGGCGGAATCGTTGGGGTGATCGGGCCCAACGGCGCGGGCAAGACGACCCTCATCCGGATGATCACCGGCCAGGAGCAGCCGGACTCTGGGACGGTCCGGCTGGGTGAGACCGTCGAGCTGGCCTACGTCGATCAGTCTCGGGCCGATCTTGATCCTGACAAGACGGTGTGGCAGGAGGTCTCGGGCGGGGTCGACCAGATCAAGCTCGGGGAGCGCACGGTCAACAGCCGGGCCTACGTCGCCTCCTTCAACTTCAAGGGCACCGACCAGCAGCAGAAGGTGGGCAAGCTCTCGGGCGGTGAGCGCAATCGCCTGCACCTGGCCAAGCTGCTGCGCAGCGGAGGCAACGTGCTGTTGCTGGACGAGCCGACAAACGACCTGGACACGGACACCCTCCGGGCGCTGGAGGAGGCGCTGCTGGCCTTTGCCGGCTGTGCGGTGGTCGTGTCGCACGATCGCTGGTTCCTGGACCGGATCGCCACGCACATCCTGGCCTTTGAGAGCGACTCCCAGGTCAGATGGTTCGAGGGCAATTTCGAGGCCTATGAGAGCTTCCGGCACGAGCAGCTCGGCGCGGAGGCCGACCGCCCGCACCGGATCACGTACAAGAAGCTCATCCGGGCCTGAGGCGCACCGGCCGCCTACGCCCTGACTCTGTACGCTCGCGCCCGATGCCCGAGCCCTCCAAGGCCGTCCTCATCACCGGTTGCTCGTCCGGGATCGGGCACGCCACGGCTGAGTACCTCGCGGGGACCGGCTGGACGGTATACGCGACCGCTCGGCGTCCCGAGACGCTGGCTGAACTGGAGGGCAAGGGCTGTCACATCCTGGCCCTGGATGTGACCAGCGAGGAGTCGATGCGAGCCGCTGTGGACGCGGTCACGGAGGCCCACGGCGCGGTGGGCGTGCTCATCAACAACGCCGGCTACAGCCAGTCGGGCGCGGTCGAGAGCGTGCCCCTGGAGCAGGCCCGGGCCCAGTTTGAGACCAATGTCTTCGGCCTCCTGCGGATGTGCCAGCTGGTGCTCCCGGGGATGCGAGCCCAGGGGTGGGGCAAGGTGGTCAACATCAGCTCGATGGGGGGGCGGCTCACGTTCCCCGGCGGCGGGCTGTATCACGCGACCAAGTACGCGGTGGAGGCCCTCTCGGACGCGCTGCGTTTTGAGGTGCGCGGGTTCGGGATCGACGTGATCCTCGTCGAGCCGGGACTGATCGTGACTCGGTTCGGCGAGGTGGCCGCGGGCTCGGTCGCGCAGACGGGAGATGGCGGGGCCTACGGCGACTTCAATCGCAAGGTGGCCGAGGTGACCGAGGGCGCCTACAAGGGTCCGATGGCCAGGCTGGGTGCCGGGCCCGAGGCGGTGGCCAAGACGATCGCCCGGGCGATCGAGTCGCGGCGTCCCAAGGCCCGCTACCCCGTCACCGCGAGCGCTCGTCTGATGATGGGCCAGCGGCGGATGATGCCCGACCGCATGTGGGACATGGTGATGCGCTCGCAGTTCCCCCAGCCCAGGGGCTGACGGGGACCGTCTGCGGGGCGTCCAGCCGCGCCCTTTTCGTCACGCGCTGCGCCGACTCTCCGTTTCTCGTGACATGAGGGGCGCCTGGCGCCCTTTTTGTCACGCCGAGTTGGCCGGCTGAGCAAGCTGTGACGTTTTGGGCGGAGCAGCGGGTCCCACGGCAGCGCCAGCCCCTATGCCACCGGCGCCATCAGCTCCTCCAGGGCCCCGCGGATCCCGTGGGTGTCTGAAGCCACCGCGTCCGCGGCGCTCAGCTCGTCTGTGCCGAAGGGCCCGGTGGCCACGGCCAGGCAGCGCACGCCGTCTGCCTGGGCGCAGGCGATGTCGCGAGGCGTGTCGCCGATCACGACCGTCTGCTCGCGGCGGTTGGGTGCCCCCACCCGTCCGGCCCGCCGGCGGGCGATGGCCGGCAGGGCCGCCCGGTCCTCGGCGTCTGACCCGAACCCGCCCTGCCCCGACGGGAAGTATCGGCCGAGGCCCGCCCGGGCCAGCTTCAGCCGGGCCACCGGCTCATAATTCCCGGTCAGCAGTCCCAGGGTCACCGAGCTCAGGCTGCCCAGCCAGTCGAGAAGTTCGGTCACGCCCGGCAGCACGGTGTGGGACAGGTCCGCAGGGCATAGGCGGGCGTAGGCGCGGCAGCACTCCTCGCGGACGTCCGGCCCCCGGTCGTCGATCCGCTCGGCCGAGATCCCGGCCGACAGCAGGATCGCTCGGGCGATTTCAGGGTCGGTCCGGCCGGCCGCCGACAGCCTCAGCGGCACGCGGTCGGCGTCCACCCGGTGGACGATCCGGAGCGCCTCGTGCATTGCCTCTTTATGGGCTTCGGTGGCACCGTGGAGAAGGGTCCCGTCGATGTCGAACAGGAGCAGCACGGTGTCAGCGCTCAAACGTCGTCCCGGGGGCCAGGCGTTGGGCGAACGCGGCGATCAACCGAGCCGCGGCGTCAATGTCGCGGAGCGAGATCATCTCGACGGGCGAGTGCATGTAACGGCAGGGCACGGATACGAGCCCGGTGGGAATGCCGGCCCGGCTGATGAAGAACGCGTCCGCATCGGTACCGGTGCCGCGAGCGACCGACTCCAGGGTGAAGTCGATCTCATTCGCCTCCGCGCATTCGTACAGACGCTCGAACACCTGTGGATGGAGGGCCGTGCCACGCGCGATCACGGGGCCGGACCCCAGCTTGTGCTCGGTGAACTCGCCCAGCTCGACGCCGGGCTGGTCGGTGGCAAACGTCACGTCCACGACGATGGCCACATCCGGGCGCTGGGCGAAGGCACTCGTTCGAGCGCCGGCCAACCCGGTCTCCTCCTGGGCCACGGCCAGGGCCACGACGTCCCCGGGCGCGCCGCCTTCCTGGGCCACCAATCGCGCGGCCTCGGCCGCCACGAAGCAGCCGATGCGGTTGTCGATGGACCGGGACACGACCAGGTCGTGGGGGAAGTCGACCGGCTGGCCGTCGATCACCGCCACGTCGCCGATCCGGACCATCTGGCGGGCCTCATCGCCGTCGCGGGCTCCGATGTCGATGTGGAGCTCCTTGAGCTCCGGGACCTTCCTGCGGTCGTCGTCCTTGAGCAGGTGAATCGGCTTGCGGCCGATCACCCCGGCGACCGGGCCGTTTCTGGTCTGGACGACGACGCGCTGGGCGATCAGGACCTGGGGATCCCATCCCCCGACGCCCCCGAAGCGCAGGTAGCCGTTGGAGTCAATGTGGGAGACGTGAAGCCCGATCTCGTCGATGTGACCGACCACGGCCACCGTGATCCCGTCGCCGGTTCCTGGTACCCGGGCGAATGACGAGCCCAGGGCATCGGATACGCCAACCTCCTGGGCGAAGGCGGCGCAGTGCTCGCGCCACACCCGGGCGGCGTCGGACTCGTGGCCGGATGGACCCGGGGTGGACAGGAGGCGATGCAGGAACTCAGGTGTCGGCATCCGCAGAAGCCTAGTGGCGCGTTGGCGATCTAGGTCGGATCAGCGAACCCTCTGCCCGCCATCACCGCACCGGCGGCCTCAGCGAGGCTTCTGGCCAGTGAAGACAGTGATGCTGGCGGGCCGCGAGGGGGCCGGTTGTTGCTCGGGCTCTGAGACCTGCCAGGCCAGCCACCGGGCGAGGTGGAGGATGGCCAAAGTCACGCCCACGCTCTACCCACGAAGAGGTGCGCTTACCCCTACCGCCCCAGAAGCTCCCTCAACACGAACTGCAGGATCCCGCCGTGGTGGAAGTACCGCTGCTCCTTGGGCGTATCAATCCGCACCGTGACCTTGAACTGCTTCTCGTCGGCCGTCACCGTCAGCTCGCGCGGGACCGACTCGGAGTCGGCCAGGCCGTGGACGGTGAATTGCTCGTGCCCGGTCAGTCCCAGCGAAGAGGCGGAGTCGCCGTCCTGGAACTGAAGCGGGAGGACGCCCATCCCGACCAGGTTGGACCGGTGAATGCGCTCAAAGCTCTCAGCGATCACCGCCCGCACCCCCAGCAGCCGGGTCCCCTTGGCCGCCCAGTCGCGCGACGAGCCGGAGCCGTACTCCTTTCCGGCCAGCACGACCAGCGGGGTGCCCTGCTCCTGGTAGCGCATGGCCGCGTCGTAGATGGACATCTGCTCGCCGTCGCCGGAAGAATCGCCCAGGTACTGGGTCACGCCGCCCTCGGGAAGGGGATCCCCACCCGCCCCTTTCAACTGATTGCGCAGGCGGATGTTGGCGAACGTCCCCCGCATCATCACCTCGTGATTGCCTCGGCGGGAGCCGTAGGAGTTGAAGTCCTTCGGCGCGACGCCCTGCTCGATCAGGTACTGGCCGGCCGGGCTGTCGCGCTTGATCGAGCCCGCGGGGGAGATGTGGTCGGTGGTCACGCTGTCCCCCAGAACGGCCAGAACCCGCGCACCCTCAATGTCTTGGAGCGGCTCGGGCTCGGCCGGCAGATCCTTAAAGAACGGCGGCTGGCGAACATACGTGGACTTCGGATCCCATTGGAACTGCTCACCCGTGGGGACCTCAAGCGAGTGCCAGCGCTCGTCGCCCTCAAACACCTCGCCATAGCTCTTGCGGAACATGTCCGACTGGATCGACTCCTGGACAGTGTCGGCCACCTCGGCCTCCGTCGGCCAGATGTCCTTCAGGAACACCGGACGGCCGTGCTCGTCCTCACCCAACGGCTCGTCGTACAGGTCGACGTCCATGGTTCCCGCGATCGCGTAGGCCACGCAAAGCGGGGGTGAGGCCAGATAGTTCATCTTCACGTCCGGGTTGATCCGGCCCTCGAAGTTGCGGTTGCCCGACAGAACCGACACCACGGCCAGATCCTCGGCGCCGACGACATCGGAGATCTCCTCGGGCAGCGGACCGCTGTTACCGATGCACGTTGTGCACCCGTACCCGACCAGGTTGAACCCCAGCTCGTCCAGGTACTCGGTCAGGCCGGCTCGGTCCAGGTACTCGGTGACGACCTTCGAGCCCGGTGCCAGCGATGTCTTGACCCACGGCTTGACCCGCAGCCCCTTCTGGACGGCGTTCCGGGCCAGGATCCCGGCGCCCACCATGACCGAGGGGTTCGAGGTATTCGTACAGCTGGTGATCGCGGCGATCACCACGTGTCCGTGGTCGAGTTCGGTCTGAGTGCCGTCGGCCAGGGTCACCGGGGTTGGGTTGCTCGTGCGATCCGCCACCTGGACTCCGCCGGTGCCGCCCCGCGGCTCGTAGCCGTCGCCGTTGAGGACGTGCGAGGAGATCGGGTCGCTGGCCGGGAAGGTGTCGGCCACGGCATCGTCCTCGGGGCTGTCGTCGGGCACCATGCCATCAAGCGCCTCACGGAACGCCCCCTTGGACTCGGTGAGCGAGACGCGGTCCTGGGGCCGTTTGGGTCCGGCGATGCTGGGCACGACATCGCCCAGATCCAGCTCCAGCTTCTCGCTGTAGGTCGGCGTGTCCGACTCCTCGTCGTGCCACAGCCCCTGCTCCTTGGCGTAGGCCTCCACGAGCTCGATCAACTCGCGCGGCCGGCCCGAGAACTCCAGATAGCGCAGCGTCTCCGCGTCGATCGGAAAGATCGCGCACGTACTGCCGAACTCGGGCGACATGTTGCCGATCGTGGCTCGGTCGGCCAGCGGCAGCCGGGCCAGCCCGGCGCCGTGAAACTCCACGAACTTGCCCACGACGCCGTGGCGGCGGAGCATCTCGGTCACGGTCAGGACGAGATCGGTGGCCGTGGCCCCCTCGTGGAGGGCTCCCGTGAGCTCGAACCCGACCACCTGAGGAATCAGCATCGACAGCGGCTGCCCGAGCATCGCCGCCTCGGCCTCGATCCCGCCCACTCCCCAGCCCAGCACGCCGAGGCCGTTGATCATCGTGGTGTGGGAGTCGGTTCCGACCAGGGTGTCGGGGTAGGCCACGGGCGGGCGGATCGTCTCCATCGTCTATGAACACGACCCGGCCCAGGTACTCGAGGTTGACCTGGTGGACGATTCCCGTGTCCGGTGGCACCACGCTCAGGTTGTTGAACGCCCCCTGGCCCCAGCGCAGGAACGCGTAGCGCTCCTGGTTTCGCTCGAACTCGAAATCGGCGTTGCGCTGGAAAGCCTGAGGCGTCCCGAACACGTCGACCTGGACCGAGTGGTCGATGACCAGCTCTCCGGGAATCAGAGGATTGATCCTGTCTGGTTGACCGCCCATGTCCTGCATGGCGTCGCGCATCGCGGCCAGGTCAACCACCGCCGGGACGCCGGTGAAGTCCTGCATCAGGACGCGGGCCGGCATGAAGGCGATCTCGTCGCTCGGCTCGGCCTTCGCGTCCCATCTGGCCAGGGCCTCGACGTCCTCGGCCCGGACCGTTTCCCCGTCCTCGTGGCGGAGCAGGTTCTCCAGCAGGAGCTTGAGCGAGAACGGCAGCCTGGCCACGTCGTAGGTGTCCTGGAGCGCATCCAGCCGGAAGATCTCCAGCGAGCGGTCCCCGACGGTCAGGGTGGACTGGGCGTTGAAGCTGTTGTCGGACACGGTGGCGCTCCTCGTCTTGCGGTCCCCTGTCCACTTTATGCCACGAGGCGCGATCGCTCCTGCGGAGACGGTGAGGCGAGCGCCTCTCCGGGGGCCGAGGGCGAGGCCCTGTCCGCTGGCCAGAGGCCATGATCGCAGCGCTCTCAAGCCAGGTGCCAAACTGACCGAAGAGGATTGATGGTGCGGCTCACACGGATGACATTGACGGCTGCCCTGGGGCTATTCGGGTTCGCCTCCCCGGCGCTGGCCCACACGAGCCCCAGCGCCAACTGGGCGGGGTACGCCGTCCACCGATCCGGCGAGTCCTTCACCCAGGTCGTGGGGACCTGGCGCGAGCCGACGCTGACCTGTCGCAAAGGCGAGCAGACCTTCTCCTCCTACTGGGTCGGCCTGGGCGGATACAGCACCACCGCCAAAGCCCTTGAGCAGACCGGAACGGAGGTGGATTGCACGTCCGCCGGGAAGGTCCGGGCCTTCGCCTGGTTCGAGCTTGTCCCCGCCGCCTCCGTGCGCATCCGGCTCCAGGTGCCACCGGGTGACCTGATCCGGGGCACGGTGGCCGTGACGGGTCGCCAGGTACGCGTGTCGCTTCAGGACCTGACCCGTCACACCGCCTTCTCCAGGGTCCTCCACGCGCGGGTCCTCGACGTGACCTCTGCGGAGTGGATCGTCGAGGCGCCGTCCGTGTGCCTCGGTAACGGGCGGTGCGTGACCCTTCCGCTGGCCGATTTCGGCCGGGCGACGTTCAACGACTCGCTCGTCCAGTCAGCCGGTGGCCGTCTGGGGCCGATCTCGGACACCAATTGGAGGAGCACCCGGATCAGGCTGATCCCCGCGGGCCAGCGCGATGTGAGCTCCCACCGCGGCTTCGGCCCGGGCGGCGGCGCCAGCCCGTCGACCCTCCGGAGCAAGGGCTCTGCCTTCACGGTCTCCTTCTCGTCCCCCGGGGCCCGGGCCGGTGCCGCCGGCAGCCGTCCCCTCCTGGACGTTGGACGGCTCCTCCATCGCGTCCGCTGAGGCGCGGCCTTCACGTCCGTTAACCACGCAGTCCTCTGACGCTGCTTGAATACCCGGTGATGCGCTCCCGGACAGGACTGCTGGCCTGCGGACTCGTGGTCCTCGGCCTCCTGCTGCTGAGCCCAGCGGCGGCCCTGGCCGGCGGCGGCGGGGGCTCGGCCGGCAATTCCCAGTACGTGGATCCGCTGAGCGGCCAACCCCACCACAAGACCAAGTCCAGCAGCACCAGCGCGGGCACGTCGACGTCGACGACGACGTCCACCACATCGAGTTCGTCAACGCTGTCCCAGGCGGCGCCAAGCTCCGTGGGCTCGAGCACGACCTCCTCGCATAGCTCGACCGGCTCCTCCAGCAAGACGCTTCCCTTCACGGGGTTGAACCTGTGGGCCTGCATTGGGTTGGGACTGGGATTGCTGGGGGCCGGACTGGCGCTGCGTCGGGCCGTGGCCCGCGTGTATTGACGCGCCCGGTCCCGGTCGCCATCAACGGCCGAGCGG
>CAVPKV010000046.1:0-135018 GCA_963705785.1 uncultured Solirubrobacterales bacterium
GCGCCGATCGTGCGGGCCTCAGCCGCGCCGGCGTACATACTGACCTGGAAGTCGCCGTAGGCGAGCTGCATCAGCACCTGGTGGGGCGGGGTCCCGGGCAGCGGGTGTGACGTCATGTAGGGCGCGTAGCCGTCAGGATCTCCCCGGTCCCACAGCTGCTGTATCAGGTCGTTGATCAGTGGATAGAGCGACGGGTCCGGATACACGTTGTCCAGGACCTGCTTGAACGGGAGTGAAGTCGCTGCTGCGCTGGATCAGCATGTTGCCGTAGTCGATCCCGGTCACGCCCAACACAGCCCGGGTGAAGTCCGGCGCGACGGCCGTCGTCAGGCCGCCCTCGATCCCGCCCTGGCTGTTGCCGTCGTAGTACACGTGCGAGTCGTCGAACACGGGCTGACCGCCCGACTGGAAGTGGGGGCCGAGGCGAAGCCCGATCGGGCTGCGCATCAGCCGGGCCAGGAAGAGCGTGTTCAGGACGCCCTGCTGAAGCCGGTCCACCAGGGCTCCGAACAGGTTCAGGTTGCCGGCCGACTTGAGCGCCAGCGGGGCATCGCCCTCCGCGAGCCCCCACCAGTCGGTCGCGCAGAACACCATGTTGTGCCCGGTGGCCAGATCCTCCACCCAGCTGTCCTCAACCTCGCTGCGCGAGCCCAGGAGGCCGTGGCCGTACAGGGAGATGCGTGCCCTGTTTGCTGAGGAGGCCGAGCTCGGCACGATGCACTCGAACTGCGCGGTGGCGACGTTGTTCGGGATCTGGGTGGGGGTCGCGTCGGGGCTCGACGAGCTGTAGTGAAACCCGGTCTCGGCTGTGGGCCCGCAGGTGATCAGGTAGCAGGGGACCTGGAAGGTGCCGTCGATCTTTTCCAGGTTCGGTGTCAGAGCCGACGTGTCGGTGACCGAGAACTGCGGCGCCGATCCCTGAGGCGTGCCGTCGGCCAGGTTGGTGTCGCCGAGCTGAGCAAAGGCCTGATTGCGGATCGAGAGCAGCCGTGCGGTCAGGTCCTGGCGGGACCCGACGGTGAAGTCCCAGGCCTCGTACAGATTGCTCCGGGCGATGTTTGCCCTGTTCAGGGCGGCAAAGATCTTCGTGTAACGAGCCTTCTGGGACCGCTCGTTCGCAGGCAGCGGCTTGCCGTCACGGAGCTTCTCAAACCAGCTGGGTGCCGCGATCACCTGGCCCGAGGAGTTGCGGAGGTTGCGCAGCGCCACCACGTAGGTGTGGCCGTCGGCGAACTCCTTACCCGGGACGATCATCAGGTCGGTGTCCTGGGGGATCGAGGTGTTGGCGTCCAGCTGGGAATAGATGAGCTGGCGTTGTCCGGTGGCCTCGTCGATGACCACGATCGGCTGGGTCTTGGCGAACGCCTTCGACATGTCGAGCAGGCCGACCGCCCCGGTCTTGGCGAACGCCGTCGGGTTGTCCAGACCCGGGACGTGCAGGACCATCGCGCTGCCGGGGCTGAAGCCGTCGCCCGAGTCGTACGGGGCCGCGGAGACCCGCTTCCCCTTGTCGCTCACCGGCATGGCCAGCGGCGGGAGGTGGACTCGGAGCCCCGTGGCCGATGTCCTGTCAGGGACCGTGTACAGGTTGCTCGGGAACGGGAACAGGCAGGGCGTGGCGCTGAAGGGCTGACAGTCGGCTGCCGGTGTGACGGCCCTCGTCGCGGTTGCCGTAGACGTCAAGACCGCGATCAGGCCGGCGCCGGCGATCAGGCCGGCTGCCGCCAGGACCAGCGCCCTTGTGCGAGTGAGTCCGCCCAATGGACGCGCGACCCGGGCACGCGTCCGATCAGAGTTCCGCCTGGGGAAAGCGGGCATTGCATTGCCCTCCGCTCATCGACCGTGACAGCGGGAGCATATTCCCACCGTGTGCCAGCATGGATCACGTGTCGGTTCGGAGCCTCCGCCGCGCCGTGCTGGCGGCCCTCGCGCTCGCGCTCGGGGTTCTGGGGGTGGCCGGGGCCGCCGCACCCTCCCGCTGGCGACCACCAGCTCACCTGACCTGGTACTGGCAGCTCCAGGGTCGGATCGACAATGCCCATCCGGTCGCCGCGTACGACGTCGACGGATTCGACGCGAGCGCCGTCGAGGTGGCCCGTCTGCACAGCATGGGCCGGCGCGTGGTCTGCTACATCGACGTGGGCACGTGGGAGAACTGGCGCCCTGATGCCGGCCAGTTTCCGGCCTCCGTTCGCGGGCGGCCCAATGGCTGGCCGGGGGAACGGTGGCTGGACATCCGCCAGCCCGTCGTTCGCCGACTCATGGCCCGCCGCTTCCGGCAGCAGTGCCAGGGCAAGGGCTTTGACGCGCTGGAGCCGGACAACATCGACGAGTACCAGGCCAGATTCCGGATTCCCGATCACGGCCGGCGATCAGCTGGCCTACAACGAGTGGGTGGCCCGCCAGGCCCATGCGCTCGGCCTGGCGGTCCTCCAGAAGAACGATCCCGACCAGGCGGCCCAACTGCAGCCGTACTTCGACGGCGTGCTGGCCGAGCAGTGCAACCAGTACCGCGAGTGCGCTGCCTTCGGGCCGTACCTGTAAGGCCGGCAAGCCGGTTCTGGACGCCGAGTACAACCTGCCCCCGGAGCAGCTTCTGCGCCGACGATCGCCGGTTGGGGATCACGGCCGCCCGGTACAACCTGGCCCTGGACGGCCAGACGTATCAGCCGTGCTGGTAGGGGCCTAGCTTGTGCGGTTTGCGATTTGGGTGATTTGCGTTCCTATGCGACGCAAATCACCCAGGCTGACCGGCGCGGAACCCCTCCGAGGTCCCAAATCGGCATGTGAATGGCGATTCAGTGCCGCATAGCGATGGTGAATCGCCATTCACCGATGATCGGGCCCCGTTGGGCGCCCCGCGGGTCCTCGCAAATGCCCCCGCGGCGGCCGGGCCCCCGCGCCGACTGCCTGCCCCTTGCCATGTGAATCCGGATTCACTACCGTAGTCGATGCACGCGCGTAGGCCCTCGTCCGGCCATGCGGCCCGCCACCACGCCACCCTCAGGAGAGCTGAAATGGCCACCACCGAGACGCACGACCCCGCCCACTCCGCCGGCGCCGTCCAAGACCCCGCCCGGACCGTCCTCAATCAGGCGCCGCCGCTGGAGCCGGTCAACCTGTTCGAGGTTGACGTCGCGCTCCGGGAGGCGCTCGAGCGGGAGGGCGGCGACTGGGGCGTGGACCGCGCCCGCGAGGCCGGGGCGGTGGCCGGGAGCGCCGAGACCCGGGAGCACTCGCGGCGGGCCGAGCGCAACCTGCCAATCCTGAGAACCCACGATCGCTTCGGCAACCGGATCGACCAGGTTGAGCTCGATCCCTCCTGGCACTGGCTGCTGCGCGGGGCGATCGAGCGGGACATCCACAGCCTCCCGTGGCGCGAGTCCCGTTCCGGCGGCCACGTGGTCCGCGCGGCCCTGTTCATGCTCTGGGGCAACGCCAACGACGGCGTCATGTGCCCCGTCTCCATGACCTACGCCGCCATCCCCGCGCTCCGTGACGGCGCGCCCGACCTGGCCGCCGAGTGGGAGCCCCAGCTGACCAAGCCCGATTACGACCACGGCGCGTTGGCCGGAATGGCGATGACCGAGCGCCAGGGCGGCTCCGACGTGCGGGCCAACATCACCCGGGCCGAGCCGGTCGGCGACGACGTGTACGAGATCCACGGGCACAAGTGGTTCTGCTCCTATCCGCCCTGCGACGTGTTCCTGGTGCTGGCGCAGGCCCCCGGTGGCCTGTCCTGCTTCCTGGTCGAGCGCGGGCCGGGAATGGAGTTCCAGCGCCTCAAGGACAAGCTCGGCACGCGCTCGCTGCCCTCCTCCGAGGTCGAGTTCCGGGGCATCCAAGGACGCCTGATCGGCGAGGAGGGTCGGGGAGTCCCGGCCATCATCCGGATGGTCAACCACACCCGACTGGATTGCCTACTCGGTGCCACCACAGGTCTGCGCCGGGGCACGCTGGAGGCCATCCACCACGCCCGCCACCGCTCCGCCTTCGGCGCGCTGCTGGTGGATCAGCCGGCGATGCGCAACGTGCTCGCCGATCTGGCGATCGAGTCAGAGGCCACGACCGTCAGCGCGATGCGGGTTGCCCGCTCCTACGACGAGGGCGACGAGGAGGCGGCCTTCCGGCGCTTCGCCACCGCCGTCATGAAGTACTGGGCGTGCAAGCGCGCTCCTGCCCACGCGGCCGAGGCGCTGGAGTGCCTGGGCGGCAACGGCTTCATCGAGGACTCGGGGATGCCCCTCCTGTACAGGGATGCTCCGCTGGGTTCGATCTGGGAGGGGTCCGGCAACGTGTCGGCGCTCGACGTGCTGCGGGCCATGGCCAAGGAGCCCGAGGGCCTCCCCGCGTTCATGGAGGAGTGCGAGTTGGGGTCCGGAGCCGACCACCGGCTGGACGCCCACCTGGCTCGTGTCCGGGATCGGGCCACGGCGGTGTTCGAGGGCCAGGATCCCCAGTTCGAGGCCCGCCGCGTGGTGGAGGAGCTCGCGCTGGCGCTTCAGGGTTCGCTGCTCGTCCGGCACTCGCCTGCCGCCGTGGCGGACGCCTTCTGCGCGAGCCGTCTGGCTGGTGAGAGTGGCCGCGTCTACGGGACGCTGCCGCCGGGTACCGCGGCGAAGGAGATCATCGACCGCGCCCTGCCGCTGTAGATGGCCGACCTCCTCTACGAGGTCACCGGGCGGATCGCCAGGCTGACCCTGAACCGGCCCGCGCGCGGCAACGGCATCACCCGTGCCCTGCTCGTAGAACTCGAGCAGGCGGTCGAGCAGGCCGACCTGGACCCCTCCGTCCGGGTCCTCGTGCTGGCCGGTTCGGGCAAGGGCTTCTGCGGTGGCTATGACCTGGTCCAGAGCGCCGAGGGCGCCGAGCGGGACACGCCGTCGGGTCGCGCAGCACCGCCCACTGGTTCGCCGCTCGACCCGGTCGTGATGGCGGCCAACCACAACCCGGCCGAGACCTGGGACCCGATGGTCGACTACTCGATGATGAGCCGCAATGTCAGGGCGTTCATGTCGCTGTACCACTGTTCCAAGCCGGTGGTCTGCCGGGTACACGGCTTCTGCGTGGCCGGGGGCACGGACATGGCCCTCTGCTCCGACCTGCTCGTGATCGCCGCCGACGCCAAGATCGGCTACCCGCCGGCCCGGGTCTGGGGGTCTCCCACGACGTCTCTGTGGGCCCACCGGCTCGGTCCCCAGCGGGCCAAGCGGCTGCTGTTCACCGGGGACTGCCTGTCCGGGTCCGAGGCGCTGGAGTGGGGGCTGGCGATTGAGGCGCCGGCGCCGGATCAGCTGGATGAGCGGACCGAGGCCCTGGTCGGGCGAATCGCCCAGGTCCCGATCAACCAGCTCCAGATGATGAAGCTGCTGGTCAACCAGTCGCTCTATCAGCAGGGCCTGCACGCCACGCAGGTGATCGGGACGTTGCTGGACGGCGCCGCCCGCCACACCGCGGAGGGCTATGCCTTCCAGGGCCTGGCCGCGCGCCAGGGTTTCCGCGAGGCCGTCCGGCAGCGCGATGAGCCCTTCGGCGACCTCGGCCCCTCGACGTACAAGGGCTGATGGTGCGCCCGCTTTCTCATTCGGACCAACGATGACTGAGCAGGTTCTGATCCCCACCCGCGAGCGCCTCCTGCGCTCGGCCCGGGAGCTAATTGAGGAGGGCGGATACGGGGCGGCCTCGGTGGTGGCGATCGCCGACCGGGCGGGCGTGGCCGCGGGCACCCTGTACCGCCACTTCCCCTCCAAGCAGGAGCTGTTCGTGGAGGTCTTCCGGACGGTGTGCGCCCGGGAGGAGCGGGCCATGCGCGCGGCCGCCGAGCAGATGTCCTCCAGGCGCGCGCCGGAACGGCTCGAGGGGGTGCTGGCCACGTTCGCCCGGCGGGCGCTGCGCAACCCTCGGCTGGCCTGGGCCCTGATCGCCGAGCCGGTCGACCCCCTGGTGGACGCCGAGCGCCTGGCCTATCGGGGGCGCTACGCCCAGGTGATCGCCGAGACCCTGCGAGCCGGCATCGGTGCCGGCGAGCTGCCGGAGCAGAACGTCGAGCTGACGGCCGCCGCGCTGGTCGGAGGATGCGGCGAGGCGCTGGTCGGGCCGCTGTCCCCGGTCTCCCGCAAACCGCCCTCCGACGTCGAGGTCGTGGACGCGCTGGCGACGTTCGTGCGCCGGGCCGTGGGAGCCGGGTGAGCATCCAGGCCGTGCGGGTGGAGCGCTCTGGGCCGGTGTACACGGTCCTCCTGTCGCGCCCCAACCGCCGAAATGCCGTGGACGGCGCCACGGCGGCCGCCCTGGCCGACGCGTTCAGGGCGTTCGACCAGGACCCGGAGGCAGCGGTGGCCGTCCTGCACGGTGAGGGCGGCGTGTTCTGCGCCGGCGCGGACCTCAAGGCGGCGGGCACGTCGGAGGGCAATCGCGTGGACCGCCAGGGCGACGGGCCGATGGGCCCTACCCGGATGCGGCTGTCAAAGCCGGTGATCGCCGCGGTGGCCGGTCACGCTGTCGCCGGTGGGCTGGAGCTGGCCCTCTGGTGTGACCTGCGCGTGGCCGAGGAGGGGGCGGTGTTCGGGGTTTTCTGCCGGCGCTGGGGCGTTCCGCTGATCGACGGCGGAACGGTTCGACTGCCGCGATTGATCGGACAGAGCCGCGCCATGGACATGCTGCTGACCGGCCGTTCGGTGGACGCCCACGAGGCCCTGGCCTTCGGGCTGGCCAACCGGATCGTCCCGGACGGGGAGAGCCGCGGGGCGGCCGAGGAGCTCGCCGCCGAACTCGCCCGCTTTCCCCAGCGGTGCATGCGCGAGGACCGGCTGTCGATGCTCGAGCAGTGGGGACACACGGAGGAGCAGGCGCTGGCAGCCGAGCTCGAGCATGGGCTGCGTTCGATGACGGAGGTCCAGGGCGGGCTCGAACGGTTCCGCTCAGGGGCGGGGCGGCACGGCGGGTTCGATGACTTTTCGGCCTGAGGCCGGTCTACCCTCATATGTCGATGGCCGTTGTGTCCCTGCGTGGACCGCTCCGCAAGCTTGCCGGAGGCAACTCGCAGCTTGAGTTGGAGGGCTTGACCGTGATTGAGCTGCTCCGGGGGCTGGAGACCCGGCACCCTGAGATCACGGGCTGGATCCTGGACGAGCGGGGGCGGGTCCGCCGGCACATCAACGTGTACGTAAACGGCGAGCGAGGCGCGGAGGCGACACCGGTGAGCGGCGGCGACCGCGTTGAGGTGCTCCCCGCCATCACAGGAGGCAGTGCATGACCGAGCTGTTGCTGGGCACCAAGAAGGGCCTGTTCGTGCTGGAGGGGGAACCCGGGGACGGGTTCGAGATCACCGCCCGGGCCTTCCCGGGCGAACCGGTGGACTACGCGATGCGCGACGCGCGCTCCGGGCGTCTGCTGGCGACGATGACCTCGCCCTTCTACGGACCGAAGATCTTCCACACGGACGATCCGAGCGGGGAGTGGCAGCAGGCCGACGGCGTGGCCCTGCCGGAGGGCGGCGATCAGGCGCTCGAGCGGATCTGGGTCATGTGCAGCGGCGAGGCCGACGGCGTCGTCTATGCAGGCGGCGATCCGGGCGTCCTGTTTGAGAGCTTCGATGGCGGCCAGAGCTGGGCCATCAACCAGGGCCTGTGGTCCCAGCCCACGCGTCCGGATTGGCAGCCCGGCGGAGGCGGGCTCTGTCTGCACTCGATCGCCACCTGGCCGGGTGATTCCGATCGCGTGGCCGTGGCCATTTCAGCCGCCGGGATGTGGCTGACCGAGGACGGCGGGAAATCATGGCGGCGCGGCAACCGGGGACTCAACCCCGCGCTATCTGCCCGAGGACACGCTCCAGGATGAGAACGCCGGCCGCTGCGTGCATCACGTCGAACGCGCTCCGGGCCGGCCGGAGCGGATGTTCATGCAGTTCCACGGCGGCGTCTATCGCTCCGATGACGCCGGTGAGAGCTGGATCGACGTCGGGGCCGGGCTCCCGTCGGACTTCGGCTTCCCGCTGATGGTCGATCCGGCCGAACCGGACAGCGCGTACGTGATTCCGCTCGTGGCCGACATGGACCGCGTGACCCCGGATGGGCGAGGTCCGGGTCTACGAGACCCGGGACGCCGGCGCCACCTGGCAGGCCAAGGGCGAAGGGCTGCCCAGCCGGGACGCCTATCTGACCGTCCTGCGCCAGGCCTTTGACCGGGCCGGGCAGGGCCCGGAGCTCGAGCTCTACTTCGGCGCGACCTCGGGTGAGGTGTTCGGATCCCCCGATGGCGGTGAGTCCTGGTCCACCGTGGCCTCCCGGCTGCCGCCGGTCTTCTCGGTCACGGCCAACCCGTAAGGGCCTGCCTCACAGGCCCTGAGCCCACTCGACCAGCGCGGCGCTCTGCTCGCCGCGTGAGGCCGGTCCGAGGCTCGGTGCAGATCAGCAGCGTTGGGCGCGCCGCGGGCCTGCGCCCAGGCCCGGGTCCGCTCGTCATGGCCGTCGTCGACCCAGGCCAGCGGTCGCCTCCCGGCGTAGGCCTCGACGGCCTCCAGCTTCCAGTGCCCGGAGCCGGCGGCCGCCGGGCCGGCGAACTCCAGGTAGGGCCAGGGCCCGGGTAGGCCGAGGGCGTGGGGGAGGTATTCGTTGGCCTTCTCCTCCCAGCCCGTGCACCACGCGGGCTCGAACCATTCGCACAGCTCCAGCAGGTGCGCGGCCGCTTCGGCGGACAGGAAGTGGGCGACCCCGTCCACGATCAGAAAGTTGCCGTCAGGAGGTCGGGCGGGGTCGAAGCCGAATAGCGAGATCACGCCATCGACGTCGACCAAAAGCAACGGTCGATTCATACGTTGTCTGTATCGTGATCCATAGCCAGCCTTTACAGAAGCAGACCAGACTGGATGTCGACCAGCGCGGCAGGCGGCGTAACCCACTCGAAAATCTGCTGTACTTGAGCCACACGCGTTCAAGCTGTCTGCTTTCGCTGCCGAGAGAAAGCGGGAGGCAGCGTTCCAGGCGGTCGCTCCGCGTTCCAGGTTTCTTTGAATGACGATTCTTGTCGGCATATTCCTCGCTGTGCTGTGCGCGTTGGCCACCAACGTGGGCTTTCTGTACAAGCACCGCGGAGCGTGCGCGGCCCCGGCAGTGGACATGAGGCGACCGATCCGGTGCGCTCGCTCGCTGTTCGCCTCGCCGCTGTTCGCCATCGGGATGGCGATCGCCACCGGGGCCTGGATCTTCCACGTGGCCGCGATGGCCTTTGCCCCGCTGTCGCTCGTCCAGTCGGTCCTGGCCGGGGGCGTGGTGCTCCTGGCCGTGATGGCCGAGCGCCTGTTCGGGCTGGCATCGGTCGCCGCCAGTGGATCGGCCTGGCCCTGACGGCCGTTGGCCTGGTCCTGCTCGGCGTGACACTGCCCGCGACGCACGGAGCGGACTCCAGATTCTCCCTCCCGGCCATGATCGCCTTTGAGGCCGGGCTGATCGCGGGCGGCTCGCTGCTCATCATGGGCCCCCGGATCGGCGCCCCGCGCCAGCACCACGGCTACATGCTGGGTGCAGCGGCCGGGATCCTGTTCGGCGTCTCAGACGTGGCCATCAAGGCCATCTCCGGCCTGGTCGGCTCCGGCGGTCTGATGGGCCTCGTCAGCCCGTGGACGATGGTCTGCGTGGTCGCCTCGGTGGCCGCCTTCTACGCCTCGGCCAAGGGTCTCCAGGACGGACAGCCCGTCCCGGTCATCGCCGTGACGGGCACGGCGGCCAACGTGTCCGGGATCGTCGGCGGGATCCTCGTGTTCGGCGAGCCGCTGTCGGCCAATCCGGCACTGCTGGTCGTCGAGTGCCTGGCCTTCGTGCTGGTGCTGCTGGCCGCCTGGCTGATGCCGGCGCCGGTCCGCGCGGCCGGCCGCGGCCTCCCGGCCACGGCCTAGCTCCCTCCCCGCACCCGGGTTGGCCCAGCTGGCCTCCGCGCTAGGGTTGCGTGCGTGGGCCCAGGTGGGCACCACCAGCGCACGAAAGCGCGTGCAGAGAGGAGCTCAAGTGGCAAGCACCGAGGATGTAGTCCGGGCGCAGCGGTCGGGCCTTCAGGATTCGGCCCGAGCCCACCTGTGGATGCACTTCACCCGCATGGGGGCCTACGCGGCCACCGCCGAAGGCGGCGGTCAGGAGATCCCCATCATCGTCCGCGGCGAGGGTTGCTATGTCTACGACGAGCACGGCAAGCGCTACCTGGACGGCCTTTCGGGCCTGTACTGCGTGAACATCGGCCACGGCCGGGCCGACATCGCCCAGGCCGGCGCCGACCAGGCGCGGGAACTGGGCTTCTTCACGAACTGGTCGTACGCCCATCCCCCGGCGATCGAGCTGGCTGAGCGGATCGCCTCGCTGGCTCCCGGGGACCTGAACCGCGTGTTCTTCACCAGCGGCGGAAGCGAGGCCGTGGAGTCGGCGCTCAAGCTGGCCCGCCAGTACTTCAAGCTTCGCGGACACGCCAACAAGCACAAGGTGATCGCCCGGGAGATCGCCTACCACGGGACCTCGCTGGGGGCGCTCTCGGCCACCGGGATCACGGCCCTGCGTCAGCCGTTCGAGCCGCTGACCCCCGGTGGCTGTCACGTGCCCAACACCAACACCTACCGGCTGCCTCCCGGCCTGTCGGAGGACCAGCTCGCGGAGACGATCGCCCACCGGATCGAGTTCGAGGGGCCGGACACCGTGGCGGCGGTGATCCTGGAGCCGGTGCAGAACGCGGGCGGCTGCTTCACGCCCCCGGACGGCTACTTCCCGCGGGTCCGGGAGATCTGCGACGAATGCGACGTGTTGCTGATCTCCGACGAGGTGATCTGCGCCTGGGGCCGTCTGGGAGAGTGGTTTGGTCCCACCGCTACGGCTATCAGCCGGACATCGTCACCACGGCCAAGGCCATGACCAGCGCCTACGCCCCGATGGGCGCGGTGATCGTCTCAGACCGCGTGGCCGAGCCGTTCATGACCGGGACCAATTCCTTCACCCACGGCTTCACGTTCGGCGGTCATCCCATGTGCGCGGCCGTCGCCATGGCCAACCTGGATGCGCTGGAGAGCGAGGGCGTACTGGACCATGTGCGGACGCACGAGTCCGCCTTCCGGGCCATGCTCGAGTCGCTGCGCGACCTGCCGATCGTCGGCGACGTGCGGGGGGCGGGCTATTTCCAGGCCATCGAGCTGGTCAAGGACAGGGACACCAAGGAGTCCTTCTCCGATGAGGAAGCCGAGACGCTGCTCCGAGGCTTTCTATCCGTCGAGCTGTACCGGCAGGGCTTGATCTGCCGGGCGGACGACCGGGGTGACCCGGTGATCCAGCTGTCCCCGCCCCTGATCGCGGGTCCCGAGCAGTTTGAAGAGATTGAGGGCATCCTCCGCTCTGTGCTCGAGGAAGCTGGACGCCGGATGGAGGTGCATACGGCGGCCCGGATTGGCGAGAGCGGGCTCGGCCTGAGGCGCCACTGATGAAGGTCGGGGTGCCCACCGAGGTCAAGGCCGATGAGTACCGCGTGGCGCTCACGCCTGCCGGTGTGCGCGAGTTGGTCGACGCCCGGCACGAGGTGGTCGTCCAGCAGGGCGCCGGCACGGGATCGGCGATCCAGGACGCGGACTACGAGGCCCAGGGCGCGCAGATCCTGGCCAGCGCCGAGGAGGTGTTTGCCGCCGCCGAGCTGATCGTCAAGGTCAAGGAGCCCCAGCCGCAGGAGGTGGCGCTGCTCGAGCCGCGCCACACGCTGTTCACGTACCTGCACCTGGCGGCGGACGCCGAGCTGACCCGGGGCTGATGACGAGCGGAGCGACCTGCATCGCCTATGAGACGGTCGAGGATGACCAGGGGCGGCTTCCGCTGCTGGCGCCCATGTCCGAGGTGGCCGGCAAGATCGCCACCCAGGCCGGAGCGTTCATGCTGGAGAAGCCGCTCGGGGGCGGGGGATCCTGCTCGGCGGCGTGCCCGGCGTGGCCGGGGCCAACGTGATGATCATCGGCGGAGGGGTGGTGGGAATGAACGCGGCCTTCATCGCAATCGGCATGGAGGCCACGGTGTTCGTCTACGACCGCAACATCGATCGCCTGCGCGAGCTCGACACCGTCTTCGGCGGCCGGGCCGACACGTGCTTCTCGTCCACGCTGTCGGTGGAGGAGCGCCTGCGCGAAGCCGACCTGGTGATCGGTGCGGTCCTGGTCCACGGCGCCCGTGCCCCGCGCGTCGTCACGCGGGCCCAGCTTTCGCTGATGAAGCAGAACGCCGTGCTGGTGGACGTGTCGATTGACCAGGGCGGGTGTTTTGAGACCTCGCGGCCCACCACCCACTCCCATCCCACCTACCAGGTGGATGGGATCATTCACTACTGCGTGACGAACATGCCCGGGGCGGTCCCGGTCACCTCGACATACGCCCTGACCAACGCCACCATGCCCTACGTGCTCCATCTGGTCTCGGCCGGCGTGCGAGGCGCGATCGCCGAGAACCCCGGGCTGAGGCTGGGGGTCAACGTGGCCGGCGGGCAGGTCACCTACGCGCCGGTGGCCGAGGCCATCGGGGAGCCGCTGGCGGCGGTCGAGCAGGCGCTGGGATAGAGGCTCCGAGGGTTGACGCGGGCGGGGCCGATCTGAGACGATCGTCCGGTATAGGGCAACGTCGCACCGGGGCAAACTCAAGGAGGTCAGGAATGCGGAAGGGAATCTGGGCGCTTCTCGTGGCGGCGGTTGGGCTGGCCGGTGCCGGCGTGGCGCTGGCCGGTGCACCGGCCACCAATAAGCAGGGGTTTTTCACCGATCTGAGCGTGAAGGCGTCCCCGCCGATCGCCAGCACCACTGGGCACCCAAGGGGGGTGGCCATCCAGTTCGACTCCTACTCAGGCAACCGCATCGATGGCAACCGTCGGCAGACCACTCGGTCGATCATCGTCCGGTTCGGCGCCGGCTTCAAGGAGAACGGAGCCAAGTTCCAGGCCTGCCAGCTTCAGCTCAAGACGCTCTCCAAGTGCTCCAAGGCCACCGAGCTTGGGAGCGGAAATGCCGAGGCTTCGTTTGCGGGCAAGAACGGTGCTCCTCCGAGCTTCGTGGGTGCCGGGCTCGTGGCCTACAACGGCAGCAGCTACCACGGTCATCCCACGCTCATCGCCCAGGCGATAATCGGCGGCAAGCCGGCTGTTGAGCTCGACTTCACCGTTACGAACAAGTCCAGCGGACCGTGGGGCGTTGCCTTCACCAGTATTCCCGCCGGGGGAAGCACTGGCAGTTCTTTGTCTATCACCAAGTTCGAGCTGAAGATTCCGGAAAGGTCTCGGGTGGTGCATGGATCCAAGATCCACCTGGTCACGGCCCCGGACATGTGCCACGGGTTCTGGAAGTTCGAGCAGGAGACCGACTTCGTACACGGATCGCCGCTGATCGCCACCGATACCGAGCCCTGCACGACCGGGTGAGCGGTTAGGTCCTCCGCCCCCTCGTTGCCAGGAGTGGTCGCCGCCACGCGGAGACCGCTCCTGGCAGGATGTAGGCGGATGGACGCGACGAACAACGGATTCCCCGACGCCGAGGTGGCCGAGCTGCTCGGGTCGCGCCAGGCCGACGCGATGGCGCTCAACCAGCGCTACCTGAACCCGCAACTGGGCCGGGTGGTCCAGACGCTGGGCTTTGACCGCGACTGGGTCGCACGGGGGAGGGCGCGCACTTAATCGATCGAAATGGTGCATCGAGTATCTGGACCTGCTGTCCGGCTACGGGGTGTTCTCGCTGGGCCGCAACCACCCGTACATCAAGAGCCAGCTCAGGAGCGTCCTGGACGCCGACACCCCGAGCATGCCCCAGCTGGGCATCTCGACGCTGGCCGGGGTCCTGGGGGAGGAGCTGATCGCCCGCACTCCAACATCGCTGGAGGCCGTCGTCCTGACCAGCTCAGGAACCGAATCGGTCGAGGCTGCCATCAAGCTGGCCCGGGCGGCCACCCGGCGGCCTCGGCTGGTGTACTGCGAGCGAGGCTTCCACGGGCTCACGCTGGGCTCGCTCTCGGTCAACGGCAACGAGGAGTTCCGAGAGCGGTTCGGCCCGCTGCTGCCGGGCTGCGAGAGCGTTCCCTTCGGCGACCTGGACGCGCTGACCGCTGAGCTTCGAAGGGGCGACGTGGCCGCCTTCATCGTCGAGCCGATCCAGGGCAAGGGCGTGTACCTGGCGCCCGAGGGCTATCTGCAGGGCGCCCAGGAGCTCTGCCGGGAGACGGGCACTCTGCTGATCGTCGACGAGGTCCAGACCGGCCTCGGGCGGACGGGGAAGTTCCTGGCCATCGACCACTGGGAGATCGAGCCCGACCTGGTCACGCTGTCCAAGGCGCTCTCAGGTGGATATGTCCCGCTGGGCGCGGTGCTGGCCTCGCGAGAGGTTTTCAAGGGCACGTTTGACTCGATGGAGCGGAGCGTCGTGCACGGCTCGACGTTCGGCGGCGGAGACCTGGCCGCGGCGGCCGGGATGGCCACGCTGAGGGCGATGGACCGCGAGGGCCTGGTCGAGCGGGCCGAGCAGCTGGGCCGGCTCCTGATGGAGCTCACGGCCACGCTCCCGGAGCGTTTTCAGATCGTCCGCGCGGTCCGCGGGCTGGGGCTGATGTGGGCGATCGAGCTGGGCCCGCCCTCAGGCCGGGCGGCCCGGACGGTGTGGGACGCGATCGAGCGCCGCCAGCCCGGGCTGTTTGCCCAGATGGTCATCGTGCCGCTGTTCCGCAAGCACCGGATCCTCACCCAGGTGGCCGGCCACCACATGAACGTGGTCAAGGTCCTGGCTCCGCTGATCATCGAGGAGTCCGAGCTGCGCCGCTTCGTCACCGCGCTCGAGGATGTGCTGGGCGATGTCGAGTCGCGGCTGTTTCGCCGCTACGCCGGGCTGGGGCTCGGGCTGGGCCGGCGCAGCCTGACGGCGCGCTAGCCGGCGGCTTTAGAGCCACTTGAGTCCTCAACGGCAAGTGGACGTTGAGGTTCACGTCGGGCCACTAGGTGGTCAAGCACGACGGAAAGCTGGTCACCAAGGGCGTCAAAGGCGCTCTTTGTGAGTACCGCCCATCGCCGGGCTCGCGGGTGTGACGAAGCGCACCTTTCGTCACGCACTCGCAGTCACGCGTGTTTCGCGTTACCTGAGGGACGCATGGCGCCCTTCTTGTAACGCGATCAGCCAGGCTCGCGTTTGGTGTGACGAAAGGTGCTCTTCGTGAGTGCCGCCGTTGGCCGCCCCGTCGGGTGCCGCGGCGGCTCAGCCCTCGACGAGCGCCCGCAGCGACTGCTTCAGGGACCGCGTCGAGGCCATCACGGCCGTGGGCTCGTAGCCGCAGTGGGCCATGCAGTTCTCACACCGGGGGTCGCGACCGCGACCGTACTTGGACCAGTCGGTGGTCTCCAGCAGCTCCTGGTAGGTCTCGGCGTAGCCGTCGGCCATCAGATAGCAGGGGCGCTGCCACCCGAACAGTGAGTAGCTGGGAATCCCCCAGGGCGTGCACTCGTAGTCCACCTTCCCCTCCAGGAAATCCAGGAACAGGGGGGAGTGATTGAGCCGCCAGCGCTTGCGCCTGCCGTCGGCGAACGCCTGCCGGAACAGCTCGTGCGTCTCGCGCACGCCCAGGAAGTGCTCCTGATCGGGGGCCTTCTCGTACGCGTAGGCCGGGGAGATCATCATCTGGTCCACCTGGAGCTCGTCGTTGAGGAAGTCGAGCACCCGGCGCACCGTCTTGGGCGAGTCGTGGGTGAAGAAGGTGGTATTCGTGGTCACGCGGAAGCCGCGGGCCTTGGCCGCCCGGATCGCCGCCACCGCCTTGTCGAACACGCCGTCGCGGCAGACCGACTCGTCGTGGCGCTCCCGGAGCCCGTCCATGTGGACCGCCCAGGCGAAGTACGGGGAGGGCTTGAACTTGTCCAGCTTGCGTTCCATCAGGAGCGCGTTCGTGCACAGGTAGACGAACTTCTTGCGGGCCAGCAGCTGGCGCACGATCTCGTCGATCTCGGGATGGATCAGGGGCTCGCCCCCGGCGATTGAAACCATCGGGGCCCCGGACTCCTCGATCGCGCCCACCGCCTGTTCCACCGGCATCCGGCGCCGCAGGACGTGCTCTGGGTGCTGGATCTTCCCGCACCCCGCGCACTCCAGGTTGCATTGGAAGAGCGGTTCCAGCTCCACCAGCAGCGGGAACTTCTCCCGCCGGCGCAGCTTCTGGCTCGCCAGATAACCGGCCATCTTGATCGACTGTCGCATCGGTGGGGGCATGTCTACCTCTCAGGACGAACTTCGGGTGGAAGCTTGAAGTGGATCTCCTCCCGAGCCACGGTTCGCTCCTCCAGACTCACTCTACCCAGACCCTCAAGCGCTCGGACGACGCCCTCGACCAACTCCTCTGGGGCGGAGGCGCCCGCGGTCAGTCCGACACGCGCGGCGTTGCGGCCAGGCGGTCGGGCGGGATGTCGTCGCCGTCCTCAACCAGCAGGGCGGGGCAGCCCGCCCGCTCAGAGACCTCCACCAGCCGCCGGGAGTTGGACGAGTTGGCCGAGCCAACGACCAGCACGAGATCGCACTCGGCGGCCAGCGCCCGGACGGCGTCCTGGCGGTTCTGGGTGGCGTAGCAGATGTCGCTGGAGGCCGGGCCGACCAGCGCCGGGAATCGGGTCCGCAGGGCGTCGACCACCCCGGCCGTGTCGTCCACGGCCAGCGTCGTCTGGGTCAGGTAGGCGACGCGCTCGGGATCCTGGACCTCCAGGCTGTCGATCTCGTCGGCGCTGGCGATCACATGCATGCGCTCGGGGCCTCGCCAAGCGTGCCGTCGACCTCCTCGTGGCCCTCATGGCCCACGAGCACGATGTCGAAGCCGTCCTGGGCGAAGCGCCGGGCCTCGGCGTGGACCTTGGCCACCAGCGGGCAGGTAGCGTCGATCACGTCCAGAGAGCGCTCGGCCGCCTGGCGGCGAACGGCCGGCGACGACGCCGTGGGCCGAGAAGATCACCGTTGCCCCGCATGGGACCTCGTCGAGCTCCTCGACGAACACCGCGCCGCGCTTCTCCAGCGCGGCCACGACGTGGCTGTTGTGGACGATCTGCTTGCGGACGTAAATCGGCGCCCCTCGTTCCTGCAGCGCCCGGTCGACGATCTCGACCGCCCGCTCCACCCCGGCGCAGGACGCCCGAGGCGAGGCCAGCAGCACCTCGCGCGGGCGCAGCGCCCGGGCCCAATCCTCCACCAGCTCGCACGCCCGGCTGAGCGTCCGGTACGCGGTCGCGAACGCCGCCAGGGTGCGCACCGGCCGGTAGAGCTCGTGGCGGGAGGTGTCCATCACCACGCGCAGCGTGACCAGCGGCTGGCCGCCGACGGCCGAGGCCAGCCAGGCCGACTCCATGTCGACGGCCAGCGCGCCGGATCGGGCCAGCGCCCGCCGGCGGGCGCCCAAGACGAGCCGCTGGCTGGAGGCGATCGGACCCTGGTGAACCCGGAAGCCCGCCCGCCGCAGGGCCCCGGCCAGGATCGTCGTGTCATCGCACACCGTCGTCCCGGTCGGGCCCGCGCAGCTCGGTGGGGAGGATCACGTCTCCCGGCTCGAGCTCCGGGTCAAGCGCACCGCAGAAGCCGGCGATCAGCACGGGGCTGCCCGGCTCCGCGCGAGCCAGCTCGGCTGAGCGGGCGGACCGCCGGGGCCCCATCCCGGTCCGATGCACGCGCGCCCAGGGAGCGCCTCTTCTCACGGCCGAGGCCTCGACCCCGAGGGGCGCCAGGACGAGCAGGTCTGGCGCCGTCACCTGGAGCTCCCGACGAGCGCCGGTGCCGGGTCCGGCCAGGCTCGGGCCGGGCCCGGCCGTCAGAGCCGGCAGTACCTGTTGGGCGGCAGCGCGACCGCTCCGTACCGCACCCTCCATCGTGGCCGGCCAGCCCGTGTCGGTGAATGCCCCGGCCAGGGCCAGGCCACTGAGCTGGGTTTGCGCCCCGGGTCGAGGGCCCGGGCGCCCGGGGCGGCCCGGAACGTCGCGGCGTGTTCACGGGTGACGAAGAACGCCTGGACCCGGGCCGTCCGGGACTGCGGCAGGAGGTCGCCCAGGGCGTCCAAATATTGGCTGCGCAGGTCGTCGGGCGCCATGCTCAGCTCGGACTCGGCCGCCGAGAGCGAGATGGCGAGGCAACTGGCCCTGCTCCAGCCCGCTGCTCCCGGTTCGGTCAAAGAACCACTGCACCGGTGTCCGGACGCCGGCCGCGAAGGCCAGGTCGGTCACCTGACGGTCGAACACCACGTGGAGGTTTACGATCGGCGAGGTGCCGAGCTTACCGAGGGCGTCGGTGGACACGCCGGCCGCGGCCGGGATCAGCCGGGCGAGCCGTTCAGGTGGGACGGCCAGGATGACGGCCGAGGCGGTGAGGGGCGGCGCCCGCTGGCCTCAACCGTGAAACCGTCGGAGCCGTCGGCTGGATGCCCGTGACGCCCCTGGCGGAGCTGAACCTCGACCCCGGCGCGGGCCAGCGCCTGCCCCGCCGCCCGGTCGTGAATCTCCGACAGCGGCACGCGGGCGTAGCCGACGTCGGCGGCCTGGTCCGGTCCTGCAGCAGCCCGACGCGAAATACCTGGGCCGCCTGGGCCAGCGAGGCCTCGGCGGGGGCCAGGTTCAGCGTCGGCCGGGCGATCAGGTCCCAGATGGCATCGATCGCGGTCTGGCCCTGGCCGTGCTCGGGTCAGCCAGTCCCCGAAGGACCGAGCGTCAGCTGCCGGATCGTCGGGATCGACCCGGCGCAGGGCCTGCATGGCCCAGAGCCACGCCCCACCGATCGCGGATCGGAGAGCAGCGGGTACCGGGCCAGGCTGGCGGCCAGATGCAGCGGCGCGGGGAGCCCCGAGCGCGCGAGACGGCCGCTGGAACGCCGCCGGGGGCCAGGACCGGGATGTCCAGGCGAGGCTGAAGCGTCACGCCAGTCCTCGGCCTCGGATCTCCGCCAGCAGCTGCGGTAGGCGGTGCAGCAGCGCAGGAACACGTGCTGTCCGTTGTCGAGCGACTGATCCGTCACGCCGGAACGAGTACGCGGCGCCGCCCAGCCGCCCGCGGCTCTCCAGCAGAGTCACGCTGGCGCCGGCCGGGCGCACTCCAGGCTGGCGGCGATCCCGGCCAGGCCGCCGCCGACCACGATCACCCGGCTCTGGCTCATGCCGCTGCCCTCGCCGCCGGCCGGCTGGTCAGGCTCCGCGCGGCTACCCAGGCCTTCTCCCAGACGGGCAGTGACACCCGGCGGCGGAGGACCTCGGTGGGCTCGCGGACGATCCGCTCGAGGATCGAGCGGTAGATCCCGTCATGGCCAGGACGCACGAGCCGCTGCGCCGGTCGAGCCGCTCCACGAGCGCCAGGCCACGGTCAAACCACTCCGCGGCCCGGGTGGCCTGGAACCGAATCAGCGCGGCTGCCTGAGCCTCGTGCAGGTCATCCAGGTCCTCGGCTCCGAACCGCCGCAGATCCTCGGTCGGGAGGTATGTCCGGCCCCGCTCTCGGTCCTCCCGCACGTCGCGAAGGATGTTCGTCAACTGCATGGCCACGCCCAGGTCGTCGGCCAGTTGGGCAGTGCCGCTGCGGGAGCCCGCCGGTGCGAGGCCGTTGGAAGAGCCCGACGGTGCGTCGCCATCGAAGATCGCCAGGCAAAGCCGGCCGATACTGCCGGCCACCTGCCGGCAGTAGGTCTCCAGCTCGGGAAAGGTCTCAAACCGCGTCCCCAGGACATCCCGCTCGACCCCGTCGATCAGGCTCTCCAGGGCATCCAGAGGAAGCCCGTACACGGTCCGGGCGTGGGCCAGGGCCACGGACACCGCGTCGGCCGGGTCGCCCACGCCGCCGGCGGCCAGCTCGCCCAGCAGAGCTCGCTCCTCCGTGAGCGAGCGCAGCTGATTGGCCGCGTTGAGCTCGCCGTCGCCGATGTCATCCACGCGGCGGGCGAACGCGTACACGGCGCTCATCGCGTGTCGTTTGTCCACCGGGAGCAAGCGGATGCCGTAGAAGAAATTGGCCGCCTCACGGCGGGTGATCTGCTCGCAGCCCCGGTAGGCCCGCTCGACCTCGATTGCCGGCATCGTTCTCATGGCTGACCGGACCCCGTGCTCCCTGCTGTTAGCAACGTGTTCATCTCCACATCAGAGCGCCCGACTCATTTGCCCCTCACCGCTCGGGCAAACGCCGCGGCGAAAGCTCGGCGGGTACGAGTTCGGGTCGGATATGGGCAGACATCGTATGACGCGCTGGCCAGCGCGTGCAGCGCCGCTCGCCCTCCGGCCACGAAGCAGGCCAGGGCGATCCGCGGCCGGCCGGGCAACGTGGTGGCCAGAGGTGCGCCCTGGTCCAGCAGCGACCCAGCGCGCTGCGCCTCAAACGCCAGCAGCGCTCGGAGGGGCTGGCTGGCCTGGGGGGCGGCCAGCTCGTGCTCCCCACAGCCGAACCGCCGCATGTCCTGCGCGGGCATGTAGATCCGCCCGCGCGAGTAGTCCTCGGCCACGTCCTGGATGTGCTCGATTACCTGGAGACCCGCGCAGATGCGCTCCGACTGCCCCAGCCGCTGCGGCGTGGCCGCCCCGAACACGTGCAGCACCAACTCGCCCACCGGGGCGGCCGACAGCCGGCAGTAGCCCAGCAGCTGATCGAAGGTCTCGTACCTGCTGACCTCCTGGTCCTGGCGGTTGGCCTGCACGAGGTCACGGAACGGCTGGGCGGGCAGCGGGGACTCTGATACGGCGGTGCCCAGCGCCCGCATCGCAGGGTGCTCGGGCTCGCCACCGGTGAACACCAGGTCGAGCTCGCCGTCGAGCCAGTCGAGCAGGCGTCTGCGGTCGCCGGGGGACTCATCACCGACGTCATCGATCAGTCGGGCCACCCCGTAGATGGCCATCAGCTGGCGCCGCTGGCGACGGCGAAGGAAGACGCTGGCCACCGGGAAGTTCTCCCGCCTGGCCTGGGCCATCACCGCCCCGTACTCGGGGGCGGCGGCCGTCGTGCTCATCGGCGGCATCTGCCCCCAACCGGCCGCTGCCCCGCCGGTCTCACCGGGCGAGCCGCCCCAGCGCCATGATCGGGAACAGAAGCCTGTACAGGTGGTAGTTGATGTAGAAGTCAGATGGGAAGCCCGTGCCCGTGTGCTGGGGCTCGTCCCAGGTGCCGTCGGAGCGCTGTGTATCCACGAGCCAGCCCACGCCCCGGTCCACGGCCGGCGAGCGCTCACCCGCGGCGTGCAGGGCGAGCAGAGCCCAGGCGGTCTGTGAGGCCGTGCTGTCCCCCCGGCCAATCCACTCTGGGTCGTCATAGGAGCGGCAGTCCTCTCCCCACCCGCCGTCCTCGTTCTGGTGAGCCTCAAGCCACCCCACCGCGCGCCGGATCGGGTCAGAGTCCGGCTCGACGCCGGCGGCGATCAGCGCGGGAACGGCGGCCCCGGTTCCGTACACGTAATTGACCCCCCAACGTCCGAACCACGACCCGTCCGGTTCCTGGGCCCGGAGCAGCCATTCCAATCCACGCGTAGCGGGCAGACCGCCGGCCCGGTTCAGCGCGGCCAGCATCTCCAGCGAATGGGCGGTCACATCAGCGGACGGGGGATCAATGACCTCCCCGAAGTCGCAGAACGGAAGGTCGCGGATCAGTTCCCGGCAGTTATCGGCATCGAACGCCGCCCAGCCACCGTCGGAGCTCTGCATCCCTTCCAGCCACACGGTCGCCCGGTCAATCGCCGCCCGCAGGCGGTCGGGCTCCGGATGGTCGACCGTGAGCAGCCCCAGCACCACCTCGGCCGTGTCGTCCACGTCCGGATAGTTGACGTTGGCGAACTCGAACGCCCACCCACCGGCCGGAAGCTCCGGCCGGCGCACGGCCCAGTCGCCCCGTGCGGTGATCTCCTCGTCCAGCAGCCAGTCGGCCGCCCGGACGACCGCCGGGTCGTCGCCCGGCACCCCGGCGTCGGCCAGGGCGACCAGGGCCAGCGCGGTATCCCAGACCGGCGACTGGCACGCCTCCAGCCGGCGACTGGGTTCCGGAAGCTCTCGGGGCCCGTCCGCGTCCTCCCGGATCGTGAACTTCTCAAGCCCGTCGAGCCCCCGGGTGATTACCGGGTGGTCCGGGCCGTAGCCCCTCAGGTGCAGGGCCATCAGGCTGTAGACCCACGGAGGCTGGATTCCTCCCCACGAACCATCGGCCTCCTGCCGGGCCACGATCCAGCGTTCGGCGCGCCTCAGCGCCAATCTCCGCAGCGGTCCGATCGGGTGGCGGTGATACACGTGGAGGACGCGGTCCAGGGCCAGCAGGACGCGGTCGGTCAGCGATCTCGCAGCGGGGCGGGACCACGGCTGGGGCCCGCGCAGCTCGTCCAGACCGAAGGGCAGTGTCCGCACCGGCCGGTAGGTCAGGACCACGGTCAGCGCGACGACCGTCTGTCGAGCCCAGCAGGCGAAGTCGTATGCGTTCAGCGGAACCCAGGTGGGGAAGAGCATCAGCTCCGGAGGGAGCACCGGGACCTGCTCCCACGGCCACGCCCCGAACAGGGCCAGCCAGATATGGGTGAACACGCGGGCCTTCTCCACGCCCGCCGTGATCCCGGATGATACGCGCTGGCGGTGAGCATGTGCTCGTCCTGCGATGAATCGCCCGCCAAGCGCAGCGCCACGTAGGCCTCGATCGTCGTCGACAGGTCTCCCGGGCCGCCCCAGAAGTTGCTCCACGACCCGTCGGCCCGCTGCTTGGAGCGGATCCACCGGGCGGCCAGTTGGATGGCCTGCGGATCGCGAATCCCCAGGAACTCCCGGAGCAGGAGATCCTCGGCGTCCATGGTCACGTTGGTCTCCAGCTCGCCCTTCCACCACCCCTGCTCGTGCTGCAGGGCCAGGAGGTGATCCCGGGCCCGATCGAGCGCCTCCCGGGTCCGATCAGGCGCGTCGACAGCCAGGGCGGTGCCGTCCAGCGAGCTTGCCGGCTCCGCGGCGGACTGAGGCGTTGCCTCGCTGGTGGATGCCACAGAGCGGCGCATACCCAGCCCGATTAAACAACGACCCCGGGAAAAGGGCAGTTCGGGCGTCTTGGGGCGGGTCGGGTTGCCTCTGCGCTGGTCGCCTGAGCGGGGGGTGGAGGGTTTCGGGGCCGGTGGCGGGGAGGGGGTCGAGAGCGGGTGGCGGGGAGGGGGCTCAGGGGCCGGTGGCCGCCAGAGCCCCCCAGCCGGTGGCGGCCAGAGGCCCCCAAGCCGGTGGCGGCCAGAGCCCCCCAGCCGGTGGCGGCCAGAGGCCCCCAGCCGGTGGCGGCCAGACGAGGGGCTGTCGTTGCGCGTCCTCTGGGGGGTTCGCTGCGATGTGGCCTAACAAATCACCCGCGCCAGCCGGGGCTGGGCGTCGTTGGTGCAGCTATCGGCGTCTGGCGTCACCGAGCGCCTGGGGCGCGGCTCGCTTTGTGACGCTGCACGACTCTCATGACCCGGTCGCCAGGCCCCAACCCCACCAGGCCGCAACCCCACCAGCCGCAGCGATCCCCATAGCTCAGAAAGGCTGCTTCACGGCAGGACCGGTGCCAGCCCCAGCCGCTCCAGTTCGTCCAGGATCAGTGGCATCGCCGCCGCTGTGTTGCGGTGTGAGCCGGGTGCGCTGTACCAGTCGGCGTCGTGCAGCAGGATCACGTCGCCGGCAGCCAGCCCGGCCGTCGCCTGGGCGGCGATCGTGTCCGGACCGCGGTCGGCTCGCCAGTCCCGCCCCCACTTGGACCACAGCAGCGGCTGCAGTCCCCGCCTGCGCACCTCGGCCAGGCCGGCCGGGGTGAACACCCCATATGGGGGGCGGTAGAGGGCCGGGGTCCTGCCGCATGCTTCGCCGATCACGGACGTGGCTCGGTCCAGGTCTGCCGCGAACGCGCGCGGTCCCAACCGCATCTGGTTGCGATGACGGTAGGCGTGAATCGCCGGCTGATGGCCCTCCCCGAGGATCTCCCGGACGAGCGAGCCGAAGCGCTCCACCTGCTCGGCGACCAGGAAGAAGGTGGCCCGGGCTCCCCGCGCCCGGAGCGCTTCCAGGACCGCCGGCGTGCCCTCTGGGTGGGGGCCGTCGTCGAACGTGAGCGCGACTCCGTCCGAGCTCTCGCTGCGCAGCGGGACGCCCAATGCCCGGGCCACGGGCGGCCAGTGGACGGCCAGCCCGGGCCCGCACCACACCGCGGCCCCGGCCAGCGCCCAGGCGGCGCCCGGAGTCAGGCGCGATCGGGGGTGATGGGCGGTCATGGACGTGCGGCTAGCCTGGGTCGCGTGCCGGCCGCCCCATCCTCCCAGGAGCAGCTCTCGGCCGTCCTGGAGTTCATCCGACGGACGAATCAGCTGCTGACGAGCGAGGTCCGCGAGATCCCCGAGGGGTGGGTGGTCCGGACGCCGTCCTGGCCCGGCGTGTGGATGCTCAATCACGTGCGCGTCATCACCGAGGTGACGTACGAGCGCGCGACCGAGCTGTGCCGTCGGTACCTGTCCGACGCGACCTTCGACCACCTGCACGTGGATCACCAGGATTCGGGTCCGGCGCTGGCGCAGCGGTTTCGCCAGGAGGGCTGGAGCGTCGACGTGGAGCTGAATTCGGTCCTGAACGGTGGGCCCGACCGCCACGTGGACACAGAGGCGGTGGTCGAGGCGGATGAGGACGAGGCGCTGGCCTTGATGAAGCGCTGGATCGCCGAGGATGAGACGCTCAGGCTGACCCCACAGGGCCTCGCCCACCTTGTCGAGGCCAACCGGCTGACCTGGCGGGTGCGCGGTGCGCGCCGCCTCGGCGTTCGAGGCTCGGACGGGAGGCTGGCGGCAATCACGATGCTGTTCTCCGACGGGCGGATCGCCCAGCTTGAGGATGTCTATGCGATCCCCGAGGCCCGGGGACAGGGCTACGGCCGCATGCTCGTCAGCCGCGGGATCGAGCTGGCCCGGGAGGGCGGGCACGAGCTCACGTTCATCATCGCCGACGACAACGACTGGCCGAAACAGCTCTATCGGAAGTTGGGGTTCGAGCCCGTCGGGCGGAGCTGGCTCTTCCACCGCGACCTGGCCAAGCGCCAGGAGCACACGGCCTGATGGGGTCCCTGGGGCCGGGCGATCAGGCGGCGCCCGCCCGCCTGCGGGCCTGCCGGCGGGCCGCCCGGATCAGCGACGGGCGAGCGGCCAGGGCCATCGCCTGGGCCCGGCGGACCGCGGCTGAGCGGGCCTCGGACTGGAGCCCTGGGTAGACCCGTTGCCTCAGCGACTGAAGGCCACGGTCGGCGCCGGCCACCGCGTTCTTTCGAGCCTGCACGAGCGCGGCGGCGTACGCCCGCCTCAGGGCCACGCCCCGGGCCGCGGTCAACGTGGGGGCGGCGGCGCAGCGCCGGGCCCTGGCCCCCGCCCGCTCCGTGACCGCTATGTGGCGCCTGGCCGTGACCCGAGCTGTGAACGAGGCTCCGCGGGTCACGGTCACGGCGGCGTGAGGCCCGACCACCGTCTCGCTGACCCGCAGCGGAGCGGTGGCGGTCGCCGGGGCGGTGAGGACGGCCACGGCCGTAAACCGGGACCAGGCCTGGGTCGTGACGCAGGCCCGCAGGCGGCCGCCAGAGACGATTGTGCGCGGCCTGCCGCCCCCGGAGCGGCCGCTCCCCGGCCCACCGCCCCCGGCCAGCACGATCGCCAGCGCCGCCGCTCCCACCAGCGCGCTGAGCAGGAGTGAGAACCGCGGCCGGCGCAGTCGTCGTCGGCGATCGGGTTCGGGCATGCCGGAATGATGCCCCCTGCTACCCTGCGCCTTCGCATGCCGACCACGAGCCAACTGATCCGAAAGGGGCGTACCGCCCCCAAGAAGAAGCTGGCCACGCCGGGTCTGAAGTCCGGCAAGGGGCGCAAGCGGCGTGTCGCCGCGCCCCAGCGCCGTGGGGTGTGCACCCGGGTCTACACGACCACACCGAAGAAGCCGAACTCGGCTTTGCGGAAGGTGGCGCGTGTCCGGCTGACCAACGGGATGGAGGTCGGCGCCTACATCCCCGGTGAGGGCCACAACCTCCAGGAGCACTCGGTCGTGCTCGTGCGCGGCGGCCGCGTCAAGGACCTGCCGGGCTTCCGGTACAAGGTCATCCGGGGAACTCTGGACGCCGCGGGCGTGGGCGATCGCAAGAAGGCCCGCTCCCAGTACGGCGTGAAGGCCAGGTAGTGCCGCGCCGCGCCGCCGCCCAGGTCCGGCCCGTACCGCCTGATCCGGTCTACCACAACCGCCTCGTCCAGCAGGTGGTCAACAAGGTGATGCTGGACGGCAAGAAGTCCGTGGCCGAGAAGATCGTCTACGACGCCCTGGCCATCCTGGCCGAGCGCACCGGCCGCGATCCGGTCGAGGAGCTCGAGGGCGGGATCAAGGCGTTGACCCCGGTGCTGGAGGTGCGCTCTCGGCGCGTCGGCGGCGCCACCTACCAGGTGCCGGTCGAGGTGCCGCCCCGGCGGGCCAGGACCCTGGCCGTCCGCTGGCTGGTCAATTTCGCCCGCAATCGGCGTGAGAAGTCGATGGCTCAGCGGCTGGCCAACGAGCTGCTGGATGCCCAGCAGCAGCAGGGCGCGGCGTTCAAGCGCAAGGACGACATCTACCGCATGGCCCAGGCGAACAAGGCGTTCGCCCACTACCGCTGGTAGGGCAACCCGCGACGGTAGGGCCCTGCGGCACCCGGGCTTCGTCGGGCCCCCCGCGTTACGCCCAGGGGCGCCCCTCCCGGCAAAGAAAAAGCGAGGGCCGCCCACCACACGGGACCGGGGGCTGCAGTGGACAACCCTCGCAGGGGTCCAGCGTAGCCTGGCTATCGCTCGTTGCGCGCCAGACCCCGACGCGATGTCAGCCTTCGGACCATCCGTGTTCCATCTGCCGGATCACCTCCGGGGTTTGGCCCGCAGATGCCACTGGGTGCTCGAGCGCCCCGGGTCGCTCAGACACCCTGCTAGTCGTGCTCCCGACCGGCCCGCCGCGGACGCGCCCGCCGGGCTCGGCCCGCCGGTGACTCGCCGAACACCAGCCCCAACCCGGCCGCCACGACCAGGAGCACCGCTCCGAGCGTTTCGATGTACATCCCGGCGCTCGGCTTGGAACTCCCGAGGACGAACCTGCCGCCAAACCGGATCAGATGGTTGCTCTGATGGGCGCCGGGGAGGTCGCCGACCAGGCTGATCAGCAGAGCCACCACCCCGACGACTCCCAGGGCTCCCAGGGCCCAGCGGCCGCCACCCCCGATCGCCGCCAAGCCGAGGAAGACGGCCAGGAGCGCGATCGGAATCATCGCGTAGGAGTTGTTCGATCCGCCGCTGATGGTCTCGACCGGAGCCGAGCGGGTCGCCACGTGGACCCCATAGAGGGTCGTGAACTCCGCCACCACCAACAGCACGGCACCGGCGGCGGCCACGACCACCACCGCGGGGCGAATGCCGCGCGGGAAGGCCAGCCGACGGATCGTCGGCGGCGCGGCGGCGCCCTCTGACGGCGGTGCCGAGGGCGCCCGGCCGGACAGTGCGATCGCCGCCCGGCCGCGTCCCGAAACCCTTCCGGAAGCCCCGTCCTTCCTGCTATATTCGTCTCTCGTCCCGGACGGCGGGCTCATCTGTGCGTGCCTCCGGGCATGTAATCAAGCAATGGAGACGCCAACTCCATAGAAACCCGTCCCGTCCCGACAGCAGCGTCGTGAACGGGCCCAGTGGGCCCTTTTTCATGTCTGTGATCAATCGGTGGGGACACTGGAACCAGAATCAAGCTCATGCCTCGCAAGTTCAGCCTAGAAAACACCCGCAATATCGGGATCATGGCCCACATCGACGCCGGTAAGACGACGACGACTGAGCGCATCCTCTATTACACCGGAAGGACCTACAAGATGGGGGAGGTTCACGAGGGCGCGGCCGTGATGGACTGGATGGCCCAGGAGCAGGAGCGCGGCATCACGATCACCTCGGCGGCCACCACGGCCGAGTGGCATGGCCACCGGATCAACATCATCGACACGCCGGGCCACGTCGACTTCACCGTCGAGGTCGAGCGCTCGCTCCGGGTCCTGGACGGCGCGATCGCGCTGTTTGACTCGGTCGCCGGCGTGGAGCCGCAGTCCGAGACCGTCTGGCGCCAGGCCGACAAGTACCACGTCCCCCGGATCGCCTACATCAACAAGATGGACCGGATCGGAGCCGACTTTGAGCACGGCGTCCAGACGATGGTCGACCGGCTCGGCGCCCACCCCGTTCCGATTCAGCTCCCGATCGGCGCCGAGTCCGGATTCCGCGGGCTCGTTGACCTGGTCCAGAACAAGGCCATCGTCTACAAGGACGAGCTGGGCAAGGACCAGGACGTAATCGAAATCCCGCCCGAGCTTGCCGAGCAGGCCGCTGCGGCTCGCGAGCACCTGCTCGAAGAGGTTTCCCACTACGACGACGAGCTCCTGGAGATGATCCTGGAGGACCGCGAGGTCCCCATCGACCGCCTCAAGCGGGCGATCCGCAAGGCGACCCTCGAGATCAAGCTGACCCCCGTCCTGTGCGGCTCGAGCTTCAAGAACAAGGGCGTGCAGCCGCTGCTGGACGCCGTCATCGACTACCTCCCGAGCCCGCTGGACGTTCCCCCGGTCGACGGTCTTGAGCCCGCCAAGGGCTCGGCCAACGGGGGCGAGCAGCCAGCGGTGCGCGAGGCCTCCGACGATGAGCCGTTCGCCGCCCTGGCCTTCAAGATCATGGCCGACCCCTACGTCGGGAAGCTCACGTACTTCCGTGTCTACTCTGGCCGCCTGGAGGCAGGCTCGAGGATCCTGAACGTGACCACCGGCCGGACCGAGCGGATCGGGCGCATCCTGATGATGCACGCCAACGAGCGCGAGGAGGTCGGAGAGGTGTACGCCGGGGACATCGCCGCCGCGGTGGGGATCAAGCAGGTCTCCACCGGCGACACGCTGGCCGCCCCGGACAAGCCGATCCGGCTCGAGACGATCACCTTCCCCGAGCCCGTGATCAAGGTCGCGATCGAGCCCAAGACCAAGGCCGACCAGGAAAAGATGTCCACCGCCCTCGGCCGCCTGGCCGAGGAGGACCCGACCTTCCAGGTCCGGACCAACGAGGAGACCGGCCAGACCGAGATCTCCGGGATGGGGGAGCTCCACCTGGAGGTGCTGGTGGACCGCATGCTCCGCGAGTACAAGGTCGACGCCAACGTGGGACGGCCCCAGGTCTCCTACCGCGAGACGATTCGCGGCACGGCCCATAAGGTCGAGGGTCGACTGGTCCGCCAGACCGGAGGCTCGGGCCAATACGGAATCGTCTACATCGACGTCGAGCCCGCCCCCGGCGAGGGCTTCGACTTCGTCAACAAGATCAAGGGCGGGGCGATCCCCACCGAGTTCATTCCCGCTGTCGAGAAGGGGATCGAGGAGGCCATGGACAACGGTCCCAGGGCCGGATACCCGATGGTCGACGTCCGGGTCACGCTCGTGGACGGCAAGTACCACGACACCGACTCTTCGGAGATCGCCTTCCGCGTGGCCGGGTCCCTGGCCCTCAAGGAGGCTGTCAGGCGAGCCAAGCCGGTCCTGCTCGAGCCCGTGTTCGCGGTTGAGGTGGTCACCCCGGAGGAGTTCATGGGAGATGTGATCGGCGACCTGAACCGCCGGCGAGGCCACGTCACCGGGATGGATCAGCGGGGTAACGCGCAGGTCATCACGGCCTACGTTCCGCTGGCCGAGATGTTCGGCTACGCCACCGATGTGCGGTCCACCACCCAGGGCCGTGCCACCTACACGATGCAGTTTGAGCGCTACGACGAGGTCCCCGCGAACATCGCGGAGAAGGTGGTCGGGGAGCTACAGCCCGCGTGATCGCCCACGCGCAAGGAAGTCCGATAGATTCACCAGGTTCGCCTCCGCGCGAACGACACCCACAGAAATAGAAGGAGCAACACCAAAGTGGCCAAGGCCAAGTTCGAGCGCGACAAGCCCCATGTCAACGTCGGGACCATCGGTCACATCGACCATGGCAAGACGACGCTGACCGCAGCCATTACAAAGGTGCTCAACGACAAGTACGGCGGCACTGAGGTGCGGTCCTTCGAGCAGATCGACAACGCCCCTGAGGAGAAGGCGCGCGGAATCACCATCGCCACCTCCCACGTGGAGTACCAGACCCCAAACCGGCACTACGCCCACGTCGACTGCCCCGGTCACGCCGACTACGTCAAGAACATGATCACAGGTGCCGCCCAGATGGATGGGGCGATCCTGGTCGTGTCCGCGGCCGACGGCCCCATGCCCCAGACGCGCGAGCACATCCTGCTCGCCCGCCAGGTGGGTGTGCCCTACATCGTCGTGTTCCTCAACAAGGCCGACATGGTCGATGACCCGGAGCTCCTGGAGCTCGTCGAGGTCGAGGTTCGGGAGCTCCTGTCCGCGTACGAGTTCCCCGGCGACGACATCCCGTTCATCATCGGCTCTGCGTTGAAGGCGCTGGAGGGCGACGCCGAGTACGAGGAGAAGATCGTCGAGCTGGCCGAAACGTTGGACAACTACATCCCCGAGCCCGTCCGCGACCTGGACAAGCCGTTCCTGATGCCGGTCGAGGATGTGTTCTCAATCACCGGCCGCGGGACCGTGGCCACCGGCCGGATCGAGCAGGGGATCGTCAAGACCGGCGAGACCGTTGAGATCGTGGGCATCAAGGACACGTCCTCAACCGTCGTCACCGGCGTCGAGATGTTCCGCAAGATCCTGGATGAGGGCCAGGCCGGCGACAACGTCGGCTGCCTGCTCCGCGGGATCAAGCGCGAGGAGATCGAGCGGGGGCAGGTGCTGTCCAAGCCCAAGTCGATCACACCTCACACCAAGTTCAAGTCCGAGGTCTACGTCCTCAAGAAGGAGGAAGGCGGTCGCCACACTCCCTTCTTCACTGGGTACCGGCCTCAGTTCTACTTCCGCACCACCGACGTCACCGGGGTGGCCAATCTCCCTGAAGGCACTGAGATGGTCATGCCCGGCGACAACGTCCAGATGGAGATCGAGCTGATCCAGCCGATCGCCATGGACCAGGGTCTGCGGTTCGCGATTCGCGAGGGCGGCCGCACGGTCGGCTCCGGGGTCGTGACCGAGATCGTCCAGTAGTTATTTGGGCGGCCTGGCCCCGGGGCCCGGCCGCCTGTTTTTTGAGATACGACCTATTTGGGCTCGCCCCCCGGGCCCCAAGCCCGGGGCCTGGGAGGGTGGGCGTCGGGTGGGTCCCAGATGACTGAGAAGAAATGACAACCATCGCGCAGAACAAAATCCGCATCCGCCTGAAGTCCTACGACCACACGGCGATCGAGACTGCGGCCAAGGAGATAGTGGAGACGGCCAATCGCACCGGCGCGACAGTGTCCGGTCCCGTCCCGCTGCCCACTGAGAAGAACGTGTACTGCGTGATCCGCTCGCCGTTCAAGGACAAGGACTCGCGCGAGCACTTCGAGATCCGAACCCACAAGCGGCTCATCGATATCCACCAGCCGACTCCCAAGACGGTCGACTCGCTCCAGCGTCTGGACCATCTGCCGGCCGGCGTGGATATTGAGATCCGCCTGGCCACCTGAGGATGAGCTGATGGCGGCGATCCTGGGCAAGAAGGTCGGCATGACCCAGCGCTTCGGCGAGGACGGCCGAGTCGAGCGCGTGACCGTGCTTGAGGCCGGACCCTGCCCGGTGACGGCCATCAGGACGGTCGAGCGCGACGGCTACGAGGCCGTCCAGCTGGCCTTCGGCTCGTGTAAGGAAAAGGTGCTCACCAAGGCGCAGCTCGGCCACCTCAAGAAGGCCGATGCCGCCGCGCACCGGGTCGTACGCGAGTTCCGCAACGAGGTCGGCGAGCTGCTGACGGGCCAGGTCGTGACGGTTGAGGCCTTCTCTCCCGGGGACAAGGTGAAGGTGTCGGGCAAGTCCAAGGGCAAGGGCTTCCAGGGCACGATCAAGCGCCACAACTTCAAGAGCGGTCCGAAGTCGCATGGCTCTCACAACGTCCGCGCCCCCGGCTCGATCGGCGCCTCGGCGACGCCCTCGCGCGTCTTCAAGGGCATCCGTGGACCCGGTCGCATGGGCGGCGGGCGTATCACTCAGCGCGGCCTCACGGTCGTCGAGGTGATCGCCGAGCAGAACCTGCTGCTGCTCCGGGGCGCGGTCCCCGGGGCCAGGGGCGGCACCGTGGAGGTCAGGACCGATGCCTAGCGCCACCCGGGCCCGCTCGCCGCGCGCCGCCCGCCCGGCGGCCCCCCAGGCCCCCAAGCTGGGCGGCGGGACCGTCAAGCTGGACGCCGCAGCGTTCGGCGCGCGCTTCAACATGGCCGTGGTCCACGAGACGGTGCGGGCAGAGCTGGCCGCTCGGAGGCGGGGCACCGCCTCCACCAAGACCCGGGGGCAGGTGTCCGGTGGTGGAGCCAAGCCCTGGCGCCAGAAGGGCACCGGCCGTGCTCGGGCTGGGTCCTCCCGTTCACCGGTGTGGACCGGAGGAGGCATCGCGTTCGGCCCATCGCCGCGCCGGTACACCTTCAAGATCAACCGCAAGGAGCGCCAGGCAGCGCTCCGCAGTGCCCTGTCGGTACACGCAGAGCGGGACTCCCTGGCCGTGTTCGACGCCTCCAAGTTCGATGCGCCGTCGACCAGCCAGGCAGCCAGGCTGCTGGCCGACTGGGGCGGCGCGGCGCCCACGCTCATCGTGTTGACCGATGATGAGATCTCCGCGGGCAAGTCATTCCGGAATTTGGCCCGGGTCGTGGCCCTGCCCGTCGGCGAGACGGGCGTGGCCGACCTGATCGGGGCGGCGACACTGCTCGTCTCCGAGGCCGCGCTGCCCGCACTGGTCGCGCGGGCCGTTGCGCGCAAGCGCGAGGACGCCGCCCAAGCGCCGGCTCCCGCGCCCGCCAAGCGGAAGCCCGCGGCGGCCGCGAAGGCGCCCGAGCCCGAGGCCGCGGAGCCCGAGGCCGCTGAGCCCGGCGAGGAAGAGGACTGATGGATCCGACCCACGTGATCATCAGGCCGGTCGTCTCCGAGAAGACCTTCGTCCTGGCCGAGGCGGGCAAGTACACGTTCCGGGTGCACGACGACGCCCACAAGACCCAGATACGCCAGGCCATCGAGCAGCTGTTCGACGTCAACGTGGTCGCGGTCCGGACATCATCGGTCAAGAGCAAGCCCAAGCGCCGGGCCCATACCTCGGGACGCTCGCGCCAATGGAAGAAGGCGGTCGTCCAGGTCCGTCCCGGGCAGACGATCCCCATCTTCCGCGGCCTGGAGGGGCCTGAGTAGTGCCGATCCGCAAGCCAAAGCCAACCTCACCGGGGCGCCGGTTCGTGATGTACCCGGACTTCGCGGAGATCACCCGGTCGGAGCCCGAGAAGTCGCTCACCGAGGGTCTCAAGAAGACCGGCGGCCGCAACGTCTACGGGCGCAAGACCTCGCGCCATCGCGGCGGCGGGGCCAAGCGGCTCTACCGGCGGATCGATTTCAAGCGCCGCAAGGACGGCGTCCCGGCCAAGGTCGCCCAGATCGAGTACGACCCCAACCGCTCGGCCTACATCGCGCTGCTCCATTACGCCGACGGCGAGAAGCGCTATATCCTGGCTCCGCAGCGGCTCCGCGTGGGGATGACGGTCCAGTCGGGCGACTCGGTGGACATCCGCGTCGGCAACTGCCTGCCCCTGAGCAAAATGCCGCCGGGCACGGTCGTCCACAACGTCGAGCTCACCCCCGGGCGCGGAGGCCAGATGGCTCGCTCCGCCGGGGCGGGAGTGCAGCTGCTGGCCAAGGAGGGCGACTACGTCACCCTTCGGCTCCCGTCGGGCGAGATGCGGATGGTCCGGGCCGAGTGCCGGGCCACCGTCGGCACGATCGGCAACAGCGACCATCAGAACGTCAAGATCGGCAAGGCCGGCCGCAAGCGTCACCTGGGGGTGCGGCCCCAGACCCGTGGGACGGCGATGAACCCGGTCGATCACCCGCACGGCGGTGGTGAGGGCTCGACGACCGCGGGCCGCCACCCGGTCACCCCGTGGGGCGTGCCCACGCTCGGGTACCGGACCCGTACGAAGAACAAGGCCTCCGATAGATACATCGTGCGCGGAAGGAGAAGAGGTAAGAAGCGATGAGCCGCTCGAGCAAGAAGGGGCCGTTCGTCCAAGAGCGGCTGATAACCCGGATCGAGGCCATGAACGCCTCCGGTGAGAAGCGGATGCTCCGGACGTGGTCCCGGACCTCGACGATCTTCCCGGAGATGGTCGGCCACACGATCGCCGTCCACGACGGCCGCAAGCACGTGCCGGTGTTCATCTCCGAATCCATGGTCGGCCACAAGCTGGGCGAGTTCGCCCCCACGCGGCTGTACCGCGGACACGCCGGGACTGGTAGGCGGCGGTAGGCAATGGCTGAGGAAGAAGAGAAGCCAACTCCTCGGCGTAGGCGTCGACGTTCCAAGGCGGGCGACCCGGCCTCGTCCGAGGCATCCGTCTCGGCGCCGCAGGCCGCTTCCGGGACCGATGGGGAGGCTGCCGCGTCGGAATCGACGGGCGCCGAGACGGACGCCTCGGCCGAGGCCTCGGCTGACGAGGTGGAGGCCACTCCGGTCGACTCTGTGGCCGACGAGATCGAGCCCACTCCTTCTGACGAGGCGGCGGAGGACGCGGCGGCTGACGTGGTGCTTGAAGCCGAGGCGGAGATCGAGGGCGATTCGGAGGGTGAAGGGGCTGAGGCACCGGCACAGGAGGCGGAGGCTGAGGCGCCCAGGGCGCCCCGACGGGTTCGTCGCCGCCGGGGTGGCGCGGAGCCCAAGGCCGCCGAGCCCAAGGCCCCGCGGCAGCCGGCGCCCACTCGTCGCCGGGCCAAGCGCGACCCCAGCCTGCCCCCGCCCGTCGTCCGGGCCCAGGCCAAGTACGTCCGCTCCTCGGCCCGCAAGGCCCGGCTGGTCTGCGACCACATCCGCGGGAAGAGCGTGGAGGACGCGCGAGCTATCCTGGCCCACACGCCGCGTGCGGTCGCGCGCGACTGGAGCAAGCTGCTCGAGTCTGCGATCGCCAACGCGGAGAACAACCACGAGCTCGTGGGGGACGATCTCTACGTCAAGGCCGTCCGGGCCGACGAGGGTCCCACGATCAAGCGGTTCCGGCCCCGCGCCATGGGGCGCGCCACCCGGATTCGCAAGCGCACCACCCACCTGACGATTCTGCTGACGCCAAAGGAATAGAAGAGAGCCATGGGACAAAAAGTCCATCCTGAGTCGATCCGCGTCGGCTACATCCACGATTGGAAGTCGAACTGGTTCAACGAGCGCCACTTCGCCGACTACCTGCACGAGGACACTCAGATCCGGCGGCACATCATCGGCCGGCTGGCCCATGCGGGGCTGTCTGACATCACGATTCGCAAGAACGCCACCGAGGTTGAGGTCAACATCCACACGGCCCGGCCCGGGATCGTGATCGGGAAGTCCGGCTCCGAGGTCGACCAGCTGCGCCGCGATCTCCATCGGATCACTCAGAAGCAGGTCAAGGTCAACATCCTGGAGATCAAGCGGCCCGAGCTCGACGCGAACCTGGTCGCCCAGTCGATCGCCGAGCAGCTCCAGAACCGGGTGGCCTTCCGCCGGGCGATGAAGCGCGCGCTGACCAGCGCGATGCGCTCGGGCGCCAAGGGCGTCAAGGTTCAGGTCTCGGGCCGCCTGGGCGGGGCCGAGATGGCCCGGACCGAGGGCTATTCAGACGGCCGCGTGCCGCTGCACACGCTGCGGGCCGACATCGACTACGGATTTCACGAGGCGCGCACGACATTCGGCCGGATCGGCGTCAAGTGCTGGATCAACAAGGGCGAGATCATGCCCGAGGGCTACACGGGCACCGACCTCACGAGTCATGGACGAGCCCGCACCACCGTCCCCCGAGCGTCCGGGCCGCGACGGTCGCGACGGTCGCGACGGTCGCGACGGTCGAGGCCGCCGTGGTGGCGGTGGCCCCGGTGGCCCCGGTGGTCGCGGAGGCCCGGGGGGTGGTCGTGGCCGGGGCGGCGGTCCCGGACGCGGCCCGCGCCGGCCCGCCTCCAACGCTCCCGGCGGAGGCGGCCGCTGATGCTCTCCCCCAAGCGCGTCAAGCACCGCAAGCACCACCGCGGGCGCCGGGCCGGCCTGTCCCGCGGGCAGGTCAAGGTTCAGTTCGGCGAATACGGCCTCAAGGCGCTCGATGCCGGCTGGCTGTCCAACCGGCAGATTGAGGCCGCCCGTATCGCCATGACCCGGAAGATCAAGCGTGGCGGAAAGGTTTGGATCAACGTCTATCCGGACAAGCCCTTCACCAAGAAGCCCGCCGAAACGCGAATGGGCTCCGGCAAGGGCTCTCCGGAGGGTTGGGTGGCCGTGGTCAAGCCCGGCCGGGTGATGTTCGAGCTCGCCGGCGTCCCCGAGCCCCTGGCTCGCGAGGCGATGAGACTGGCCGGACACAAGCTGCCGGTCCGGAGCAAGTTCGTCTTCAGGGACGAGGTCTAGCGATGCGAGTCGGCGAGCTCCGTGACATGACCGAACCCGAGCTGCGCGAGCAGCTCCTGACCGCGCGGCGTGAGCTGTTCGGGCTCCGCTTCCAGCATGCCACCGGTGAGCTCGATAACACGGCCGGACTGAGGCGAGCCAAGAAAGAGGTGGCGCGGGTACTGACCGTGGCAGGCGAACGAGGAATCAAGATCTGATGGCTGACGAAGAAACAACTCCACAAGAGCCTGAGGTCGCGGAGGACGCATCCGTCTCGGCGCCTCAGGCCGCTTCCGAAACCGATGGGGAGGTTGCTGCGTCGGAATCGACGGGCGCCGAGACGGACGCGTCCCCCGAGGCTCCGGCTGACGAGGAGCCGGACGTGCCTGCAGCGGACGCTCCCGCGCAGGCGGCCCCGGCCGCATCCGGTGGGGGGACGCAGGAGGTGCTGAAGCCCAAGGAGCGGCGGCAGCGTGTCCGCGCGGCCAAGGCCGCTGCGCGCAAGCCCCGGTCGCAGATGAGCCCTGAGGAGCGGCAGGCTGAGCGGGACTCCGAGCGGCGGCGCAAGGCGGCCGCGCGGCGGTCGCGGCGGGCCACCGAGAGACAGCGGGCCCGCGCTGGGGCCACCGCGGCCCCCGAGGCGTTGCCCTCCCTGCGTCCCGAGCGCACGGGCCAGCAGAAGACGCGCCAGGGGATCGTCGTGTCCGATCGGGCGGCCAAGACAATCACGGTGCGGATCGACGTCACCCGGCGCCATCCCCAGTACTCGAAGGTCGTCCGAACCTCGACCACCCTGCACGCGCACGACGAGCGTGACGAGGCCCACATCGGTGACACGGTGGTCATCCGGGAGTCGCGGCCGCTGTCGCGGACCAAGCGCTGGCGCCTGATGGAAGTTCTGGAGCGGGCGAAGTGATCCAGAACGAGACCCGCCTGCGCGTGGCCGACAACACCGGAGCCAGGGAGATCCTGGTGATCCGGGTCAAGGGCGGCCACCGGCGCCGCTACGCGGGCGTGGGCGACGTCATCACCGCGACGGTCAAGCAGGCCAGCCCCCAGGGCTCGGTCAAGAAGGGCGAGGTGGTCACCGCGGTCGTGGTGCGGACCAAGAAGTCCTATGGCCGCGACGACGGGACGTACATCGCCTTCGACGAGAACGCGGCCGTGCTGATCGACGCCCAGAACAACCCACGGGGGACGCGCATCTTCGGGCCGGTGGCCCGGGAGCTGCGCGAGCGCAACTTCATGAAGATCGTCTCACTGGCCCCGGAGGTGTTGTAGCCATGCCTGCGCGCATCAAGACCGGCGACGAGGTCATCGTGATCGGCGGCAAGGATCGCGGCAAGAAGGGCAGCGTGCTCCGGGTGGAGCCGGCCAAGAACCGGCTCTTCGTGGAAGGCCTCAACATCATCAAGCGCCATCAGAAGCCCCAGCAGGTGGCCGGTGCACAGCGCGCCGAGCAGGTCGGCGGTGTGATTGAAAAGGAGGGCCCGATCCACGTCTCCAACGTGATGGTCGTGGACCCCAAGGGGGGCAAGCCGACCAGGCTGGGCGTGGAGATTGAGGACGGCAAGCGCTACCGAGTGGCCCGGCGCAGCGGGACCCGACTGGACTGACGACATGCCGGCCGCCCGACTGAAGACTCGTTATCTGGAGGAGATCCGCCCGGCGCTGATGGAGCGCTTCGGCTACTCCACGCCGATGCAGGCCCCTCGGATTGAGAAGGTCACGGTCAACATGGGGGTGGGCGACGCCAAGCAGGACGCCAAGGTGCTGGAGGCGGCCACCGATCAGCTCGGAACGATCACCGGCCAGAAGCCCAACGTCCGCCGAGCCCGCAAGTCGATCGCTCAGTTCAAGGTCCGGGAGGGCATGCCAGTGGGCGTGGCCGTGACCCTGCGGGGCGAGCGCTGCTTTGAGTTCCTGGATCGGCTGATGTCGGTGGCCATCCCGAGGATCCGCGACTTCCGGGGTCTCAATCCCCGAGCCTTCGACGGCCGGGGCAACTATTCGCTCGGCGTCCGCGAGCAGATCATCTTTCCAGAGGTCGACTACGACGAGATCGACCAGGTCCGGGGACTGGACATCACAATCACCACCACGGCGGCCAGCGATGACGAGGCGTTCGCCCTGCTTCAAGCCATGGGAATGCCCTTCGCCCGAGACCCCCGTACTACCGTGGCCGAGTAACACTAAGGAGACCATGGCCAAGACCTCGCAGATAGTTCGCCAGCAGCGGACGCCCAAATTCAAGACCCGGGGCTACACCCGTTGCCGTCGCTGCGGCCGGGCTCGCTCCGTGTACCGCAAGTTCGGCGTGTGTCGGATCTGCCTGCGCGAGCTGGCCCATGAGGGCTACATCCCCGGCATGACCAAGTCGAGCTGGTAAGGGTGGGTGGGAATCCATGTCCATGACCGACCCGATCGCCGATCTCCTGACCCGGATGCGCAACGCCGCCAAGGCGCAGCATCACGACGTCACCCTGCCCGCCTCCAAGCTGAAGGCCGAGGTGGCTCGGATCCTCAAGGAGCAGGGCTACATCGAGGACTACGAGGTCCATGCCGCCGCCGAAGGGCGGCCCGGCATGGAGCTGACCGTGACGCTCAAGTACACGGCGGAGCGCAAGCCGGTGATCACCGGCATGCAGCGCGCGTCCCGGCCCGGCCAGCGCACGTATGTCGACCACGCGCACATCCCCCGGATCCAGGGCGGAATGGGGACCGCGATCATCTCCACCTCCCAGGGCCTGATGACCGGCCACGACGCCCGCGCTGCCGGCGTGGGTGGCGAGGTCGTGGCCCGAGTCTGGTAATCAGGAGCGAGGACCCCGAAGCCAAATGTCGCGAATCGGAAAACAGCCCATCCCGCTCCCGTCGGGCGTGACGATCTCAATCGAGCCGGAGCGCGTGATCGTGAACGGTCCCCGAGGCGAGCTGTTCGAGCGCATCCACCGCGACATGCAGGTGGAGCGGGTCCCGCTTGACAACGGCGCCGACGGCGAGCAGCTGGTGGTCAACCGGCCCACGGACCGCGGCGAGCATCGCGCCCTGCACGGCCTGACCAGGTCGTTGATCGCCAACATGGTCACGGGCGTCACCGATGGCTTTGAGAAGCGGCTGGAGATCCAGGGCGTGGGTTATCGAGCCCAACTTCGCGGTCGGGATCTGGAGCTGGCACGTTGGCTACTCCCACCCGGTGTCGATCAAGGCCCCGGACGGGAATTGAGTTCGAGGTTCCCCTGCCCACCAGGATCGTGGTCAGGGGGGCTTCCAAGCAGCAGGTGGGTGAGGTGGCGGCGACATCCGCAAGCAGCGCAAGCCCGAGCCCTACAAGGGCAAGGGAATCCGGTACGAGGGCGAGTACGTGGCCCGGAAGGTCGGTAAGCGAGCGTGACCCTTCTCACTGCTCCTGAGCGCAGACTGAAGCGTCGCCGCCGCGTTCGGGCCAAGATCCGGGGAACCGCCGAGCGTCCGCGGATCTCGGTCTTTAGTTCCAACCGCGGGATCTCTGCCCAGCTGATCGACGACGAGAGTGGGCGCACGCTGACCTCGGTGAGCTGGACCGAGGCTGACCTGCGCGACCTGTCCCCGCTTGAGCAGGCCAAGCGAGCTGGCGAGATGCTGGCCCAGCGAGCCACCGAGGCTGGTGTCCAGGTGGCGGTCTTCGATCGCGGTGGCTACCAATACCACGGACGGGTCAAGGCATTGGCCGAAGGGGCCCGCGAGGGCGGCCTACAGGTCTGAGGGGCTACCCTCGGAGGAGTCATGGCAGCACGCGAGCGCACAGTTTCCTCCTCCGGCCTGGAGCTCCAGGAGCGGGTCGTTGAGATCAACCGGGTGGCCAAGGTCGTCAAGGGCGGCCGGCGATTCTCCTTCACCGCACTGGTCGTAGTGGGCGACGAGAGGGAAATCGTGGGCATCGGCTACGGCAAGGCAGGTGAGGTCCCCGTGGCCATCCAGAAGGCCGTCGAGCGGGCCAAGAAGAATCTCTACCGAGTGCCCAAGCACGGTTCGACGATCACCCATCAGACTCTGGGCATGTTCGGCTCCGGGCGGGTGCTGCTCAAGCCGGCCGCTCCGGGAACCGGCGTGATCGCCGGCGGTGGCGTCCGGGCCGTGCTGGAGCTGGCCGGGATCCACGACATCCTGTCCAAGAGCCTGGGGTCGCAGAACCCGATCAATCTGGTCAAAGCTACGATGGCCGGACTCGAGTCGTTGCGGACCCCCGACGAGGTGGCCGAGCTTCGGGGACTGTCGGTCAACCGGGTCCTGGGCCTGGCGCCAGAGTACGCGGCCACAGAGGCGATCGACGCCAGCTCGAACGGTCACAGGATACGGGCTTCGACCTCGCGCCCGAGCAGGGCTACGAGGATCCCGGCGCAGCCGCTGAGGCGGGTTCGGCCCCCGAGGCTGGTGAGGAGGCCGGCGTCGTGAGCACGCTGCGGGTCACCCAGCGCCGCTCGCGCAACGGGTGTGACCAGCGTCAGCGCGACACGCTGCGCTCTCTGGGGCTGCGGCGGATCGGCCAGACCGTTGAGGTGGCAGATTCTCCCCAGATCCGTGGCATGATCGCCAAGGTGCGGCATCTGGTCGAGGTATCGGAGGACGGCAAATGAGTTCCGGCGACGAGACCGCGCCCGAGCGCATCGGGCTGCACAACCTTCACCCCGCCCCAGGCTCCCGGCGCCCCCGCAAGCGTGTGGGCCGGGGAGAGGGGTCGGGGACGGGCAAGACCTCCGGCCGGGGCCAGAAGGGTTATGGCTCGCGGTCGGGCGCCAAGCGCCGGGCGCGCTTCGAGGGTGGCCAGAACCCGATCCACATGCGGATGCGCAAGCTGCGCGGTCCGCATATGAAGAAGTCGATGCCCTTCGAGCCGTTCCGGACCCACACCCAGCCGGTCAACCTGCTGGATCTGGAGGCCCGCTTTGACCCGGGGGCCGCGGTGACGGTTGAGGCCATGCGGGCCAGCGGTCTGGCCAGGCGGAAGAACGTCCCCGTCAAGATCCTGGCCAAGGGCGAGATCTCAAAACCACTGACCGTCCATGCGCACGCCTTCAGCCAGGCCGCGCGCGAGCAGATCGAGGCGGCCGGCGGCACCTGCCAGCTGATCTCGGATGAGACCAGGGGTGAGGCGGCCGCGGGATGATCGGGACGATCCTGGGAGCCTTCCGGGTCGGGGAGATCCGGAACAAGGTTCTCTTCACCGCGGGCATGCTCGCCCTCTACCGGCTGGGCACGCACATTCCCGCGCCCGGGATCAACGCGGCGGCCGTCAACTCGATCTCCAAGAACTTCGGCGGCAGCGGCGTCCTCGGCCTGCTCAACCTGTTCTCAGGTGGCGGGCTGGGCCGGATCGCGATCTTCGCCCTGGGCATCATGCCCTACATCACGGCCTCGATCATCCTGCAGTTGCTGACCGTGGTCGTGCCCTCGCTGGAGAAGCTCCAGAAGGAGGGCGAGCAGGGGCAGGCCCGGATCACTCAGTACACGCGCTACCTCACGGTCGGGCTGGCCTTCGCTCAGTCGATCGGCTACGTGTTCCTGTTCAAGAGCTTTGAGCAGCAGGCCGGGACCACGCTGATCAGCAACTTCAACCTGGCCAAGGTTTTCCTGATCGTGGTCTCACTGACCGCGGGCACGGTGCTGCTGATGTGGATCGGCGAGCTGATCACCCAGCGCGGGATCGGCAACGGGATCTCGCTGCTGATCTTCGCCAGCATCGTGTCCCGGATTCCCAGTGGCCTGCAGTCCTGGTGGGACAACCCCGATCAGGTTTTCCGGGTCATGATGCCCTTCATCGCGATCGGCGTCGTGGCGGCGGTCGTATTCGTGCAGGAGGGCCAGCGCCGGATCCCGGTGCAGTACGCCAAGCGAGTGATCGGCCGGCGCATGACCCAGGGAGGGCAGACCTATCTCCCGCTGCGGGTCAACATGGCCGGCGTGATCCCGGTCATCTTCGCTGCGTCGATCATGGCCATCCCGCCGACCGTGGGCCAGCTCATTGGAGGCAACAACCCCCACGCCTTCGCCTTCAAGATCTCGACCTTCTTCAGCCCCAGCGGCTGGCACTACGTGCTGGGGGAGAGCATCTTCATCATCGTGTTCACGTACTTCTACACGGCCGTTACCTTCAATCCCGTCGACCAGGCCGACAACCTCAAGAAGTACGGCGGGTTCATCCCGGGGGTCCGACCAGGGAGGCCCACGGCCGAGTTTCTCGACCGCATCCTGGCTCGCCTGACGTTCCCAGGAGCACTCTTCCTGGCCGCGATCGCCGCCCTGCCCACGGTCCTGATTGCCCAGACCAACGCCAACTTCTTCTTCGGCGGCACGTCGATCCTGATCGTGATCGGCGTGGCCCTGGACACGATGAAGCAGCTGGAAGCCCAGCTGATGATGCGCAATTACGCGGGCTTTTTGAAGTAGCCGGAGGGCCTCCCAGCTGTTACGACTGGGGTGCGCCCCTGGGGTGAAGCCAGCGGTAGGCTGCTTAATCATCTGTCCGTGCTCTCGGGGTGGACTGGAGCGCGGGCGGAAATCGTCCGATGACGTCCCTAACAAGGAGGATTTAGGTGGCCAGTCGTACGCATGAGTCAAAGGTGAGAGCCATTCGGGCGCTGTTGGCGCTCGGTGCTGCCGGCGTGCTCTGCGCGCTGACGCTGGGTCTGATCGTGGGCTCGGCGCGGGCGGCTGCCCTGACCCAGACCCAGTACCTGTCGATGGCTCAGCAGGGGATCGGGAAGTCCTCGGCCTGGGCCAACCGGAAGTTCCACTGGTACAACGAGATCCTCCACGACACGAAGAAGTACCCCCAGGCCTCAGTTTGGGGAATGGTGCCGCTCTTTGAGTCCGAGGCCTACACGGCGATGGCCACTCCGAACTCGGCCAACCTGGCGCGGCTGAAGAAGTTCGCCAACCACGCGGAGAAGTACCTCGACAGGAGCGTGACGCCCGGGCCCGGGATCTCCATCAAGACCCTCGCCTTCGCCCCCTACCCGGGCAGCCACAACAACGCCAAGACGTTCTTTGACGACAACGGCTGGTTGTCGCTGGCCTTCATGGACGCCTACACGGCGATGCAGAAGGGGAACAACTCCGTCCTGGCCGCGCGCTACCTGGCCGACGCGGTCCGCGGCTTCAACTTCATCTACCCCTACAGCTGGGACACCCGCGATGCCGGCGGGCCCGACTCGGTCAAGTCCACCAAGGGCGGGATGTACTGGAACACCTACCACACGATCCCAGGAGGAACGGGTAGGTCCGGCGAGGCTCTCGGCGCGGCCACCGAACTGGCGGCGGAGCTCTACAAGGCCACCGGAGGCGCCATCTATCTCCGGGCGGTGCTCAAGTACATCACCTGGGCCAACCAGAACCTTTTGAAGTGGGACGGCAGCTACGCCACGCAGATTCCCAAGGAGGTCACGGCGCCCCACGACGCTGAGGGCGCGCTGATCGGTGCCTTCACCGCCCTGTGCGAGTCCAAGGCCGGCAAGGTGCCCACGAGCGTCTACAGCTTCCTCCCGCCCAACAAGACTCACGCCCACCCCAGCTTCCGGCTCCCCAGCGATCCCACCTCGTGGTGCTCCTGGGCCGAGGCCCTGGCTCGCCACACGGCCGTCGGCGTGAACCCCGGGGGTGGCGTCCAGGATGCGTTCTTCCCGCTCGACGAGGGCCCGTCCTGGGACGCGATCTACGTCCGCGGGCTGCTCTCCCTGTATGGCTACGACCACGACGCCACCTGGTATCGCCTGGCCGCTGACACCGGCGAGCGGATCATCACGAAGGCCAAGCTCTCAAACGGCGAGTACCTGAAGACCTGGAGTGGCTCCGCCAAGGTCCCCGGGGCAGCGATCGGGGAGATCCGGACACACGCGGCGAGCGTGAGCGTTCTGGCCGCGCTGGCCGCGGCGTCGCCGCACGGCTGATCCTCGCGCCGGCGGGCCGGCGTCAGCTGCTCAGGGCCTCGGCCAGCTCCCCCCGACCCTGGATGCCCAGCTTGCGGTAGGCGTTGCGGAGGTGGTACTCGACCGTCTTGGGGGTCACGAACAGAGCTTGGGCGATCTGCCGGTTGCTCTGGCCAGCACCCGCGAGTTCGGCGATCCGGCGCTCGCTCGGGGTCAGCGACCCCGGACCGCTGAGCAGTGCCTCCCGGCGCGGTCGCCCACCGCTGGCTGAGAGCTCCAGCCGGGCCCGCTCATACAGCACGGTCGCGCCGCCTTCGTTGGCCAGATCGGCCGCTCGCTGAAGCGGCTCCCGGGCGGCGGTCCGCTCGTTGCCCCGCCGGAGTGCGGAGCCGAGCTCAACCAGGGCTCGAATCGTCTCCAGTCGCCGGGGCGCCGACAGGCCCAGCTCCACCGCCGCCCGCAGCGATTGCAGCCCCTCCCGTCCTCCCTGACAGAGTCCCGAGACGCGGAGCGAGCGGATCCGCTGATGGAGGACCTGATTGCTCTCCGCGCGCTGCACCATTTCCCGGGCCAGCCCCCGGGCCCGGGAACCGTCGCCCAGCGCCAGGGCCGACTGCGCGGCCGAACCCCGCCACAGGGCATAGCCCAGGTGCGGCACGTGCTGCTCGCCCAGCTCGCCGGCGGCCAGCGCGGTGTCGAGCGCCTCGGTGAACCGGCCCTGGTGGCGCCGGAGCTCGGCCAGCGCGTAGAGCTGCATGGCGTCTTCCATATCGGCGCTGGCCCCCGGCGGGGCGTCGCGGGTCAGCACCTCCTCGGCCCGGTCAAACGCGCCGGTCTCCAGCAGGCAGAGCGCGAAGTGGGCCGCCGCCGCCCGGCCGAACTGCCGCCAGCCAAACCGGCGGGCGTCGCGGGCCGCCTCCAGGTCCCCCATGGCCTGGGTGACCTGTCCCTGCCAGATTCCCGGGAGGGCGCGGGCGTAGCTGGCCGTGGCGAAGGCCCGGGGCGAGGAGATCCGTCGAGCGTCCTGGAGTGCCGCGTCGGCCAGTTCGGTCGCCCGCTCCAGATCGCCGGCCAGGGTCAACGCCGCGGTCAGCAGCGTCCACGCCAATCCGTCGGCCGTCTCGGCCTCCAGCAGCCGGCCGTCATCCCAGGCCTGCTCGGCCAGCGCGCTGACCTCTGGGGCCGGCTGTCCCGCGAACGCGGCGTGAACCGCCGCCTGGGCCAGGAGTTGGCGCTGACCCTGGGTGCGGGGGCCCGTCAGGGCGCGGTTCACCAGCTGGGCCGAACGCCTGACCGACTCAGCTTGCAGCGATGGGACCAGCGCCGCCGTGGCCACGAAACCGGTCTGGAGCGCGTCGTGGAGCTCGGACCCGTCTGGGTCCTCCGGCCTCCCGGCCAGCTCCCCCAGGCCGGACTCATACGTGGTCGCGGCCTGGTCGTGGAGGCCCTGGGCGTGCAGGGCCCGCCCGCGTCGCAGAGCCAGTTCGGCTCGGCGACGAGGGTCCGAGGAGGCCTCTCCGGCGGCGGCCAGATGGTCGATCGCCTCGGGAAGACCCAGCGACGCCTCGGCCGTCCCGAGCTCGGCCAGCACCTCGCCGCGTGACTCCGCGGCCGGAGGCTCGCCCAGGGCCCGCTCCAGATACGTAACCGCTGAGCGGGACGCCCCGCGGGCCGATGCCTCGCGGGCGGCCGCGCGCAGCCGCTGCACCGTCCACTGATCTCCCTGGGCTCGACCGACAAGCAGGTGGGCCGCCACTCGCTCGGGCTCGGCGTGCTCGCGGTCAAGCAGGCGAGCCACCTCAAGGTGCCGGCTGGCCAGCTCGGAGGCCGGGATGTCGCGCTGGATCGAATGGCGCACCAGTGGATGGACGAACCGAAGCGGCTCGCGAGCCAGTAGCACCTCGACCGACGCCAGCGCGTCGGCCGCCGCGCCGGCCCGCGAGATCTTCAGGTCGGCGAGGGCCGCTGCGTGCCGAAGCGGGACGTCGTCGCCCAGGACCGCCACCGCTCGGGCCAGCGCGCCCGCGTCCGGGCCCAGGCGACCCACCCGAACTCGGACCGAGCGGGCGACTGCATCGGGGGCCAGCGAGCGGGCGTGCTCCGCCAAATGGTGGGGGTCCAGCTCGGATTCGTCCTGCAGGGCCAGCAGCAGTTCGTGCAGGTAGAACGGGTTGCCCGCTGTGACCTCCTCGCACACCTCCACGAGCTCGCCGTCGGCCCTGGGCCCAAGCGCGCTTCTGACCAGACGGACGATGGCCACGGTCCCGAGCGGCATCAGCGCCTCCACCTGGACGTTCCGGTGCTCGGCCACGACGTCCAGCAGGCCTCTGGCCACCGTGTGCAAACCGGGGCGCATCGTCATGACGATCGACAGCGGCAGCTCATCCAGGCGCTGGAGCAGGTAGAGAACGAACTCGAGCGATGCCGGGTCGGTCCAGTGCAGATCGTCGATCGCCAGGAGCCCGGGCCCGTCCTGGAGCGCGTCGGCCAGGAGCGAGAACAGGGCGTGGGAGACCGCCAGGTCGCGGGCCGGCTCCGACTCCGATTCCAGCAGCTCCGGTCCGAGCAGCGCCTGGACCGGCGCGGGCGTTCCTTCCAGGATCGCCCTGCGGTCCTCAGGTCGCAGGTCGGCCAGGCTGGCTCGCGCCACCTGCGTGGCGACGCCAAAGGCCAGGTTCTGCTCCAGCTCGGTACCCGCCGCGCGGAGCACCCGCAGCCCGCGCTCCCGCGCCCCGTCCAGCGACGCCTCGTGCAGGCGCGTCTTGCCCATCCCGGGATGGCCGACGAGCAGAAGGGCCAGCCCGGAGCCCTGCCCGGCCGCCTGGAGCACGGCCTCAATCGCGCCCAGCGCGTGCTCGCGATCGAGCAAGCCGGCGCTCCCCCGAACCCGGCGGCCTCGTCGGTCTTGCACCTCTCCCACGGCCATGTCTCTCTCCCGGCTCCTAGCGCGCTAATCCTCGGGTGGCTGCCTGGGGCGAACGAGCCCACCAGGCGCGATAGTTCCGTTGGTGACCGAACGGGCTGCGCACCTGAAACTTGCGGTCGACGTGGGATCGGACCCGATCACCGGCTCCCTGATGGTGGGGGGCGGCGATCCGAGGAGTTTCTGCGGCTGGATTGAGCTGGTGGCGGAGATAGAAGCCGCCAGGCACGACGGTGGCGGCCTTACCCCAGGCATCGCTGAGTCACCACAGCCGGAGAAAAGACTAGGGTAGGTCCCTGGGGCGAACGCCGGCGAGGTCGGCTACCTTCGTCTTATCGACATAACGACTTGGCCGGGCCCAGGGGCTGTGGGCGAGGCCAAGCCGGGGGGCACCATTGGGGGAGAAGTCCGGAGCGACCTCCGGTGTGACGTAGGGGCACTCGTCACACCGGGGGTTTTCCGTTTCCCGGCGCGACGCTACAGTGCCGGGGTCGTGTCCGAGCTCAACCTGATCCTGTTCGGCCCTCCCGGGGCAGGCAAGGGGACGCAGGCCGACCGCCTGCGCAAGGACTTCCAGGTCCCCTACATCGCGACCGGCGACATGCTCAGAACCCACGTCAAGGAAGGCACCCAGCTCGGCCAGGCGGCCCAGCAGTACATGGACACGGGCGATCTGGTCCCGGACGAGCTGATCTTGGCGATGGTCTCCGACCGCCTGGAGCAGGAGGACGCCCAGGACGGCTTCCTCCTGGACGGCTTCCCCAGGACTCGCCAGCAGGCCCAGGCGCTGGAGGAGCAGCTGCGCGCTCTGAGCCGGCGAATCACCGCCGTGCTCCTGCTCGACGTTCCCGACCAGGAGGTGGTCCGGCGGCTGTCAGGCCGGCGGGTGTGCGTGAAGGGGGGCCACAACTACCACATCGAGTTCGACCCCCCGAAACACGAGGGCGTCTGCGACCAGGACGGCTCTCGGCTGATTCAGCGCGACGACGACAAGCCCGAGGTGATCCAGAACCGGCTGCGGGTCTACCACGAGAAAACCGCCCCGGTGATCGACTACTACGACGAGCTGGGGCTGCTGCGCCGGATCGACGGCACCCGCGACGCGGCCGACGTCCATGACCACATCCGGGCCGTGATCGCCACGCTCCGGCTGGAGGAAGACTTTTAGCCGCAGTACGCTCGGAGCCACCGTGATCATCAAGAAAACACCGGAGGAAATCGATCGCATGGCCGCGGCCGGGGACATCCTGGTCCGGACGATGAGTCTGCTGGCGGGCAAGATCCGCCCGGGGGTGAGCACCCGGGATCTGGACCAGGCGGCGGAGAAGTTCATTCGCTCCCAGGGAGCCGAGCCTGCCTTCAAGGGTTACCGGGGCTTTCCGGGCTCGATCTGCACCTCGCCAAACTCGATGATCGTCCACGGGATCCCCGGCTCCTACAGCCTCAGCCGGGGCGACATCCTGTCCATAGACATCGGCGTGGTCAGAGACGGCTGGGTGGCCGACGCGGCCCGGACGTTCCCGGTCGGCCCGATCACTCCGATCGCCCGCAAGCTTTTGAGCACCACCCAGGAGTCGCTGTTCCAGGCAGTCGAGCAGTGCCGGCCGGGAAACCGGCTCGGAGACGTCTCCCATGCCGTCCAGCAGCACGTTGAGGCGGCCGGCCTGTCGATCGTCCGCTCGCTGGTCGGCCACGGGATCGGTCGGAGCATGCACGAGGACCCGCAGGTCCCCAACTACGGGGTCCCGGGCACGGGCATCCCGCTGGAGGAGGGGATGGTGCTGGCGATCGAGCCGATGGTCACCGCGGGCCGCCACGGCGTTCGGGTCGGCGAGGATCACTGGTCGATCTATGCGCAGGACGGCTCGCTGGCGGCCCATTTCGAGTTCACGGTGGCCATCACGGCCGACGGACCCCGGATCCTGACCCCCTGGCACGAGGCCCGCGGCAGGGTGGCGGCCTGAGCGAGCCCCCGGAGCCGATCTCCGGCGCTCGCACCCGGCAGATGCCCACCCGGGCAGCCCGCCGCGGGCACATCCCCCTTGCTACCATCAGTCGGTGCGCTCGCAGCGCATCCTTCTGGGGCTGCGCGCCCATCTTCAGCGCGGTAGCGGCGACCCGTGCGGTCGCCAGAGCCGAGCTGAGGCAACTGATTACTCCGAGTAGATGAGAGCCAGGCCAGCGTGAAAGTACGACCTTCGGTCAAGCCAATGTGTGAGAAGTGCAAGATCATCCGCCGTAATGGGCGGGTCCTAGTGATCTGCTCCAACCCCCGGCACAAGCAGAGGCAGGGCTGATGGCCCGTATCTCCGGGATCAACATCCCCCTCAATAAGCGGGTCGAGATCGGCCTGACCTACATCTACGGGGTCGGTCGCTCGACCTCTAACAAGCTGTTGTCCGAGGCCGGGATCGAGCCCGACCGCAAGGTCCGCGACCTGACCGAGGACGAGGTGGTCAAGCTGCGCGAGCTGATCGACTCGGACGTCACGGTGGAGGGTGACCTCCGCCGTGAGCGCTCGCAGAGCGTCAAGCGCCTGCAGGAGATCGGCTCCTACCGAGGATTGCGCCACCGTCGCGGCCTCCCGGTTCGCGGGCAGAACACGAAGACCAACGCCCGCACGCGCAAGGGACCCAAGCGGATGCAGGTCGCCGGCAAGAAGAAGGCTGCCAAGAAGTAAATGCCAGCACCTCGGAGACCACAGCGTGGGCGTCGCCGCGTCCGGAAGAACATCCCGATCGGCCAGGCCCACATCAAGACCTCGTTCAACAACACGATCGTCTCGCTGACTGACCGCGAGGGGAACGTGATCGCCTGGGAGTCGGCCGGCGGCGCCGGATTCAAGGGCTCTCGCAAGTCCACCCCTTTCGCGGCTCAGGTCACGGCTGACGCGGCCGCCCGGAAGGGCATCGAGCACGGGCTCCAGAAGGTCGAGGTGTATGTCAAGGGCCCGGGCTCGGGCCGAGAGACCGCGATCCGCTCGCTCCAGGCCGCGGGTCTGGAGGTTCTCGGCGTCAAGGACGTGACCCCGCAGGCCCACAACGGTTGCCGTCCCCGAAAGCGGCGGCGCGTCTAGCCATGGCCAGAGATACCTCCCCCCAGTGCAAGCAGTGCCGCCGCGAGGGGCAGAAGCTGTTCCTCAAGGGTGAGCGGTGCCTGACCGACAAGTGCGGCGTGGAGCGCCGTTCCTATCCGCCCGGCGACCACGGTCGCGGTCGCCAGAAGCAGAGCGAGTACCGCGTCCAGCTCCGGGAGAAGCAGAAGGCACGCCGGTACTACGGGGTGCTGGAGAAGCAGTTCCGCAACTACTACAAGAAGGCCTCGCGCCAGCCGGGAGTCACCGGCGAGAACCTGCTGCGGATGCTCGAGTGCCGCTTCGACAACGTTTTGGTCAGGCTCGGCTTTGGCGCCTCGCGTCGGCAGGCCCGTCAGCTGATCCTTCACGGTCATTGGACGGTCAACGGGCGCCGGGTGAACATCCCCAGCTACCAGCTGCGGGACGGCGACGTGATCGCCATCCACGCCAAGTCCTCGGCGTCCCAGGTGATCCGTGACGCCACCGAGCTGACCGGCCAGGTTCCAGCCTGGCTTCAGGCAGATCACGACGCGCTCACGGCGAAGGTGCTGCGCCGGCCCGAGCGGCGAGAGATCGCCGCGCCGGTGCAGGAGCAGCTGATCGTCGAGCTGTACTCCAAGTAACGCAAGCTTTTGGCGCGGTGGTTTGCCGCGCGGTCCCCAAGGCCGCCAGGCCGGGGCAGGAACCCACGACATTAGGACGTTAGATGCTCGACTTCCAAGTCCCCCGAATCTCCACTGAGGCCGTCGAAGAGAACCGAGGCTCATTCACCATCGAGCCGCTCGATCGCGGCTTCGGCTACACCTTTGGCAACTCGCTTCGGCGCGTGCTGCTCTCGTCGCTGTCGGGCGCGGCGGTGACGTCCGTTCGGATCGAGGGTGTGGCCCACGAGTTCTCGACCATCCGCGGGGTGAAGGAGGACGTGACCGACATCGTCCTCAACCTCAAGGGGATCGTCTGCCGGATGCACACCGACGCCACCGAGATCGAGGCGCCGCTGGTCGTGACCGGACCCGGCGACATCACGGCCAAGGACATCGACCTCCCCGCCGGCGTGGAGATCCTCAACCCGAACACCCACATCGCCACGCTGGAGAAGAAGACCAAGCTGGAGGTCTACCTGACCATCGGCCGGGGCCGCGGCTATCGCCCGGCCGAGGAGAACAAGTCACCCGATCAGCCGATCGGCGTGATTCCCATCGACTCGATCTTCTCTCCGGTCCGGCGCGTGGCCTACAGCGTGGAGCAGGCTCGCGTGGGTCAGCGGACCGACTACGACAAGCTGACGCTGGACATTGAGACCGACGGCTCGATCGACCCCCACGCCGCGCTGCGCGAGGCGGCCGAGATCCTGATCTCTCAGCTGGCCATCTTCACCGACGCCGACCGCGTGGTCGAGCTTCGTGAGGCCGGCGCCCCCGGTCCGCTGGAGGCCGGCCAGCCGACCGGTGCCGGAGGCGCCCCGGCCCGGCAGCCCAACGCCTTGGACGACATCCTGATTGAGGAGCTCGAGCTGGGCGTGCGCTCATACAACTGCCTCAAGCGGGCAGGAATCCAGACCGTGGGCGACCTGGTCACGAAGACCGAGGGCGAGCTCAACGCCATCCCGAACTTCGGCAAGAAGTCGATTGACGAGGTCGTGGAGACACTCCACGCCCGCGGGCTCGGGCTGCGCAACGACTAGCCGGCCGGCCCGGTTACGGTCCGGCCGCTAACGTCCCCTCAGTCATGCGCCACCAGCGGCAGCGATATCAGCTCAGTCGCAGCGCCTCCCATCGGAAGGCGCTGTTGCTCAACCTGGCCAAGGAGATCATCGATCACGAGCGGATCCAGACCACCGAGGCCAAGGCCAAGGCGGTCAAGCCCGAGATTGAGAAGCTGATCACGCTGGCCAAGCGGGGCGACCTCCATGCCCGCCGCCAGGCCCTGTCTGCCCTGGGGCAGGACAAGTTCGCCGTGTACAAGCTGTTTGAGGAGATCGCCCCCCGGTATGCCGAGCGTCCCGGCGGGTACACGCGGATCCTGAAGCTGGGACCGCGACGCTCGGACTCCAGCGAGATGGTCCTGCTGGAGCTCGTCTGACCTCAAAGCTGGTCCTGGAGTACGACGGCGGGGGGTTCGCGGGTTGGGCGCGGCAGCCGGGCGCGCGGACCGTGCAGGAAGAGGTCGAGCGGGCGTTGGGAGTGCTGCTGCGGTCTTCGGATTCGGGCGGGCTCCGATTGACCGTGGCTGGGCGGACCGACGCGGGGGTCCACGCCTGGGGTCAGGTGGCCTCGTATTCCGGAGCGGTCGTTCCCGTGTCGGGGCTGAACGCGCTGCTTCCTTCCGACGTGGCGGCACTTTCGTGTGTCGAGGCTCCCGAGGGCTTCGACGCTCGGCGCGACGCGACCTCGCGCGCGTACTGCTATCGAGTGCTCGTCCGCGCTGGGCGGAGCGCGCTGGAGGCCGGTCGAGTGCTGCATTGGCCTTTTTCCGTGGATGTGCGGGCGTTGGAGGAGTGCGCCCGTGCGCTGGTCGGGGTCCACGACTTCACCGCCTTCACCCCGACCCAGACCCGCCATGTGCGGTTTGAGAGGGAGGTGCTGGCGGGGTTCTGGGAGACCGCCTCTGATGCGGTCGCCCCCGACGCCGAGGGCGAGGGGCTTGGGGTGGGCGAGAGCGCTGGGGTGGGCGAGAGCGCTGGGGTGGGCGAGAGCGCTGGGGTGGGCGAGAGCGCTGGGGTGGGCGAGAGCGCTGGGGTGGGCGAGCGGGTGGACTTCTGGATTGAGGCCGATGCCTTCATGCGCCACATGAACCGCGTGCTCGTGGGCACGATGCTCGAGGTCGCGGGCGGCGCGCGATCTGTGGAGTCGTTCGTTTCGCTCCTGGAGGGCCGCCCGCGGGCCGAGGCCGGTCCGACCGCGCCGGCCCACGGGCTGTACCTGGCGGGGGTGGGGTACGGGGAGCGGGTGCTCGAGGGCCGTTCGTAACAACTCTGTGCCAATCGTGGCCTGGGGCTCGACCTGAGCGCCCCTGCGGGTCATCCTGGAGGCATGAGTGGCGATCCAGAGCGCCCTTTTCGTAACACGGAATCCGAGGACCCCGAATCCCGTGACATGAAGGGCTCTATGCGCCCCTCATGTCACGCGAACCGGCGTGGTCGGCAAGCGCGTGACGAAAAGGACCCCTGGAGCGTGTGCCAGGCGCTGGCCAACCGCCGCCGGGGGCGTCGTGACCCACACCGAGCTACTTCAGGCCGGGGATACGCCCGGACCAGGATCAAACGCTGGGTCCGGCGTGGATTGCTCGTCCGCCTCTATCAGGGGGTGTATGCCGTCGGACATCTCGCGCTTAACGCCGGTGGCCAAGTTGCTGGCCGCGCAGCTGGCCTGCGGCGACCGACGCCGTTCTCAGCCACGCTCGGCGCCGGCGTTCCTCTGGGGTCTCCAGGACCACGCCCCTGCGACGATCGACGTGACGGTCGTGGCCGGACAGCGCCGACCCAAAACAAGGGATTCGTCTGCACCGAGTGTCCGAGATCGACGACCGCGACGTCCGAATGCGGTACGGCCTTCGGGTCACCTCGCCCGCGCGCACCATCATCGACCTCGCCGCGGAGGTCACCCTTGACGAGCTGGACCGGCTCGTCGCCGAGGCCCGCGCGCAGGGCCTCCTTCGCCCGGGGCGAGCTGGAGGCGGCGCTCGAGCGGGGCGGGCGCCGCCGTGGGGGTGGCCGGAATGCGCGCCTTCCTGGCGACCGAGGAAGAGCCGGACTTCACCCGTTCGGAGGGCGAGCGGAAGCTTCGCCGCCTCCTGCGTCCAGGCGCGTCTTTCCCAGCCGAGGACCAACCGACGCGCGGGCGGGCCACGAGGTCGACTTCCTCTGGTGGAGGAGGCGAAGCTCGTGGGTGGAGTTCGATGGCTATAAGTTCCATGGCCACTCGACGCGCCTTTGAAACGGAAAGGGCGCAAGGACGTCGACTCTGGCTCAACGCCGGCTACCAGGGTGCTTCCGGTTCACCTGGCGCCAGCTCGAGCTAGGAGCCGTTGGCAGTGATCTCCCGCTCGCCCAGGCCCTCGGCCGCCGCGCCCAGGCCGCCGCGTAGCGTGCCCGGGCCCCGGCCGCCGCGCCGCCAGGCGCACTAGGATCAAACCCGGCCATGCGAGTGCTGCTCACCAACGATGACGGCATAGAGGCCGCCGGCCTGCAGGCGCTCCGGCGGGCCCTGCTGGAAGTGCCGTACGTTGAGCTGGCGGTGATCGCGCCCGACGGCAACCGCTCGGCGATGGCCCGCTCGATCACCACCCGTCGCCCGCTGTGGGTCCAGGAGGTGGATTTCGGCGACGGGAGCGTCGGCTACGCCACCGACGGCACCCCCGGTGGACTGCGTGCGACTGGCCAACCTGGGCCTGATCAAGGGCTTCCAGGCTGAGCTCGTCGTGTCGGGGGATCAACCACGGCTCGAACCTCGGGGACGACATCACATACTCGGGCACCGTCGCTGCCGCGCTTGAGGCGATCGTCCTGGGGCTGCCCGGGATTGCCGTCTCCCAGCAGTCGAGCGCGCTGGAGCTGGATTTCCGGATCGGGAAGGGGTTCGATTTCAGGGCTGCAGCCACATTCACCTCCCGCTTGGTCTCCGAGCTGAGCAGCGTGCCGCTGCCCGAGGGGCGACGCTGCTGAACATCAACGTCCCGGCGCTCGAGCCCTCGGGGGTGGAGGTGGCCAAGCTGGGCAAGCGCGTGTACCGCGACGAACTGTCCCTGGTGGACGAGGGACCCGACACGACCCGCGACGGCTCTATCGGATCTACGGCGACGCCAGCTACGAGCGCGATGAGACGGGCACCGATCTCCAAGCGGTGGCCGAGGGCAAGATCGCGGTCACGCCGATCCATTTCGACCTGACGGACCGGGAGGGACTCACGGCGCTCCAGCGCTATGACCTGGCGCGGCTGATCGCGCCGGCCGCCCGGGAGATGGAGGTTTGACCGCCCGCCCGGCCAAGAAGCCCGCGAGCGATGACCCCGCGTGCGGGCGGCTGAGCTCCGGGAGATCCTGGACTACCACTCCTACCGCTACTACGTCCTGGACGACCCGGAGCTCGGGGACGACCACTACGACGCTCTGCTCGACGAGCTCCGAGCGATTGAGGCCGACCATCCGGAGCTGGTCACGCCGGACTCTCCAACGCAAAGAATCGGTGGGGAGCCCGTGTCGGAGCTCGAGAAGGTCCGCCATCCCCAGACGATGCTCTCGCTGGCCAATGCCCGCTCGGCCGAGGAGCTCCGAGCCTGGATCCAACGGATGCGTAACTTCCTGGCCCGCGAGGGCATCACCGACCCCGAGTTCGAATACGTCGCCGAGCCGAAGATCGACGGCCTGGCCATCTCGCTGATCTACCGCGACGGGGCCTTCGAGCGGGGCGCCACGCGCGGCAACGGCGAGGTCGGCGAGGACGTGACGCACAACCTGCGGACCATCAAGGCGATTCCGATGCGCCTCCAGATGGACCATCCACCGGCGCTGGTCGAGGTTCGGGGCGAGGTCTACATGTCGCTGTCGGACTTCGCCAAGCTCAACGAGCGCCGGGCCGAGGCGGGGCTGTCGACGTTCATGAACCCGCGCAACTCGGCCGCCGGCACGATCCGCCAGCTCGACCCCAGCCTGGCTGCCGATCGCCCGCTGTCCCTCTGGTGCTACGCCATCGGGGCCACCGAGGGGATCTCGTTCGACTCGCACTGGGACGGCGCTGGAGTGGCTGCGCGAGCATCGTTTCCCCGTCCACCCGGACGTGAAGAAGCTCCGAACTGAGGAGGACGTGGTCAAGCAGTGCCGGTCCTGGGAGCAGCGCCGGGGCGGGCTCGACTTCGAGATCGATGGTGTTGTGGTCAAGGTCAACCAGATCGAGCTCCAGCGCCGCCTGGGCTCCGTCGGCCGGGAGCCGCGATGGGCCATCGCCTGGAAGTTCCCTCCCACCACCGCCAAGACAACGCTGAAGGGGATCGGCTGGAACCCCGGGAAGTTCGGCGACCTGCACCCCTACGCGATGCTCGAGCCGGTGCACGTGGCCGGGGTCACGGTCAAGCTGGCCACGCTGCACAACGAGGAGGATCTGCGGCGCAAGGACATCCGCGAGGGCGAGGAGGTGATCGTCCTCCGGGCGGGCGACGTGATCCCGCAGGTGCTCTCGCCCGCGCCCCACGTCGCCGAGCGCTCGGATCGGCCGCCGGTCCCCGAGCCGCCGAAGCGCTGCCCGGTCTGCAACACGCCGACGGTCAAGCCCGAGGACTCGGTCTTCACCAGGTGCCCCAATCGCGATTGTCCGGGCCGCCGCTGGCAGCTGCTCAAGCACTTCGTGGGCGCCATGGACATCGATGGGCTGGGCGAGAGGCAGGTCAGCCTGTTCATGGACTTGGGCTGGGTCCGGACGGCCGGCGACTTCTACCGCCTCACGGCCGAGCAGATTGCCACTCAACCCGGATTCGGCGAGGTCTCAGCCGAGAAGCTGGTCAGGGCGATTGACGCCTCCGAGCAGCAGCCGTTCGGACGGGTCCTGTACGCGCTCGGGATCGAGGAGGTCGGCTTCGTGACCGGACGCAACCTGGCCACGCAGTGGCGGGGCATCGACGCCCTCCTGGCCGCCTCTCCCGAGGAGATCGAACAGACGCCCGGTGTGGGCCCGAAGATGGCGCGCACGATCCACGACCAGCTCCACGACGAGCACATGCTCTCGCTGATCGAGGACCTGCGAGAGCGGGGGCTGACGCTGCACGAGGAGGGCCCCCCACCCGGCGAGGGACCGCTGGCTGGCAAGACGTTTGTCCTCACCGGCACGCTGCCCTCCCTGACCCGCGAGGAGGCGACCGAGATGATCCAGGCTCGCGGGGGTCGGGTCACCGGTTCGGTGTCGCGCAAGACGGACTACGTCGTGGCCGGGGAGAGCGCGGGGTCCAAGCTCGGCCAGGCCGAAAAGCTCGGGGTCCGCGTGGTCGACGAGGCCGGGCTGCGGGCGCTCCTGCCCTAGCGCCGCCAACCTCCGGCTCGCGACGCCAGACGCTCCTAGCCGTCGTACTTCGCCAGCACAGGAGCCATGTCGTTGCCCTCAATCGCGTGGACCTCGTCCGGGTTGGCCACGTCATTCGCCAGGAACGCGAAGGCGAGGGTGTGGCCGTCCCGGGCCAGGCAGTAGCCCGCCAGGGCGGCCACGCTGTGCAGCGTGCCCGTCTTGCCCTGGCAGCGGCCGGCGGCCGCGGTCCCCTGCATCTCGTATTGGAGCGTGCCCGTCTGACCACCCACGGCGAGCGATTGCCTGAAGACCTGGTCGCCGGCCATGGCTTGGAGCAGCGTCACCAGCTGGCTGGGCGAGGTCGCGTCGGCATATGAGAGCCCGGACCCGTCGTTGAATCTGGGACGCAGGCCGAACGCCTGAGCCAGTTCCGAGCGCATCACCGACACGCCGGCGGCCGTGGTCCCACCCTGCCCGAAGCTCGCCCCCAGCCCCTTCAGGAGCATTTCGGCCAGGAAATTGTCCGAGGGGGTATTGGTGAGCTGGATCAACCTGGCCATCCGGGCTGACCTGACGCTGCCCAGCAACTGCGCCCCAGAAGGCGTGCGTCCTGTGCCGATGCGGATGTGACTTCCGAGCCGGACGCCGGCCTGCTTCAGCGCGCCGGCGAACTGCTGGGCGGCAAAGAGTGTCGGATGCTGCTGGTACTCGGTGCCGGAGAAGTTGGCGAATCCCCGATCAAAGGCCAGCCCGCTCAGCTCGCCCGTCATGTAGATGTCCGGGCGATAGTCGGATTCGGCCGTGCTGCGGAGCGAGTCGAAATAGGAGGAGTCACCCAGGATGCTGCCGTAGATGCCCGTGATCCCGGTGGCCTGGACCAGGTTCCCGACCAGCCGCTCCACGGTCGTCCCCGAGGTGCCGTACGCCGCGTGGTCAAACGCGGCCCAGCCGAACGTCGGGTCGCCGCCTCCCCTGAGGTAGATCGTGCCGTGCCACACGCCGTGAGGCCCGAGGTGTCCCTGGCCCCAGACCGTCGTGCTCAGCCGTGCGCTCGGGCCGAACCGCTGCAGGACCGTCGTGGTCGTATACAGCTTCTGCACCGACGCCGGGAGCCGAGCCACGGTCGCTGTGTTGGCATACAGCGTCGCGCCGGTGTTCAGATCCACGACGAGGGCGCCGCTGCGCCCGCCGATCTGCCCCATGTCCCGCCTGAGCGCCGCCCGAAGCGAGCGCACCGCCCGGCTGGAGGGTGCCGCGGCCGCCGCCGAGCTCAGGATGAGCAGGACGCCGCCCAGAGATCCCAGCGCGAGCAGGAATCGGCGCATCAGTCCATATGGAACACGGTGCGCCCTCAGAAGGTGCGGTTGGCCTGCGGAGCGCGCCTGCGCGGGCCGTCCCTAGAATCCAGACAAATGGGCAAGGTAGTCAAGCTCGAGGCGGCCGGGGGCGAGCGCTCGACGAGCCCGACCGGGGAGGCTCGCAGCCGGTCGCGCCGAAAGCGATCGAAGACCGCGCTGGTCCTGGGCGGGGGCGGGTTCACCGGCGGCGTGTATGAGATCGGCGCCCTGCGGGCGCTCGACCTGCTGTCCGTCAATCGGACCGTGAACGAGTTCGACATCTACGTCGGCACGAGCGCGGGCGCATTCGTGGCCGGAGCCGTGGCCAACGGGATCACCCCCGAGGAGATGATGCGGGTGATCGTCCAGCAGGTGCCGACCCCGTTCCCGGACGCCCGGGTGAGCGCGCTGTTGCATCCGAACTACCGGGAGCTGGTGACCAAGGGAGTCCTGCTGCCGCTGCGCCTGGCTCAGGTGGTGAGGGGCCTGGTCCGAGACATCGGTTCGGTGTCCGCCGTCGACCTCGTCGTCGGGCTGGCCGAGGCGCTGCCGTCGGGCCTGTACACGGGGGACGGGATCGAGCGGTACGTCCGGACGATCCTGTCTGGGCCGGATCGGACCGACGATTTCCGGCTGCTGGCTCGCGAGCTCTATCTGGCGGCCACCGATCTGGACACGTGCGAGCGGATCGTCCTCGGCGCCGAGGGCTGGGACGACGTGCCCATCTCCAAGGCGGTCAGTGCCTCGGGCGCCCTCCCCATGATCTACAAGCCGGTCAGGGTCAAGGACCGGGAGCTGGTAGACGGAGGGATCGTCTCCACCACGAACGTTGACATCGCCGTCGAAGCCGGGGCCAAGTTCATCGTGGTGGTCAACCCGCTCGTCCCGTACGTGAATGATTTCCAGCAATGGGTCCCCACGCTGACCGGCTCGCGGCCCCGCCGCGTTTCGGACATGGGGTTCCCCCAGATCGGCTACCAGGCGTTCAAGCTGCTCGCCTACCAGCGCCTCCATGAGATTGCCCAGCGTTGGGAGGAGCGCTATCCCGGGGTGGACATCATCCTGATCGAGCCCGAGCCCAACGACGAGCTCATGTTCCAGACCAGCATCATGAACTACACCTCACGCGTGGACATCGCTCGGCACGGGTTTCAATCGGTCACGCTCAAGCTGGCCCACGACTACGCCTACTTCAAGCGCATCTGCGCCCGGCACGGGATCGATATCTCGGCCACGCGCGTGCGAAAGGTGGTCAAGCACTTCGCCGCCGAGCGAGAGAAGACCCGGGCCTGGCGGAAGATCCTGGAGCAGACCACGTCGACGCTTCTGCGCCAGTCAGCCCAGGGGCACGAGTAGGCAGGCGCTCGGGCCCGGCGGACGCCGGGCGGCGATGGAAGCAGAGACGAAAGGCGCCGGCTAGACGCTGGCCGGCTGAACCTGCGCTGACTCGGCGCTGAAGCCCGAGTCCTCCCGCATGCTGGAAAGGAAGAGGGTTTTGTCGATCCGGCCGTTGAAGATCGGGACGCCCAACTCGAGACACTTGGAGATCACGGTGCGCCGCTCCAGTCCGGATTCGCGCGCCAGCTCTGTGGGCGTCAGGTGATTGGCCATCGGTTGTGCTCCTCCTTTGTCGGGAACAATCACATCCCGGAAGTATTGCGCGTGCGATGGATGGGCTCAAGCGGCCTGGACGCACAGGCGCCATAGGGCCCCGCGGAATCCGGGCCGGAAGGCCGGATTTTGCGCCGATCCGAGCGCGGACAGCCTGGTAGCCTCACTCCTTCATCGGGGCGTGGCGCAGCCTGGTAGCGCGCACCGTTCGGGTCGGTGAGGTCCCCGGTTCAAATCCGGGCGCCCCGATATTTCCCTCCAAGGCCGGGAGCAGGTGGTCGCATCTGCAGAGCGCGGATGCGGAGGCCTGTTGGCTCAGCCAATCCCGACCAGCGTCAGCATGCTCGTCCGGAGAAGCTCCCGCAGAGCGTCGTAGCTCAGCGGGCGGGCGAGGAGAAAGCCCTGGGCGGAGGTGCAGCCGAGCTCCTTGAGTCGCTCGTGCTGTGCGGGTCGTTCGACCCCCTCGGCGACACAGCCGAGGTCGAGCGTGCGGGCCAGGCCGATGATCGCAGCCGTGAGTCTGCTCTCCCGATCGTCGCGGTCAACGCTGTCGATGAACTGCTTGTCGATCTTGAGGACGTCGATTGGGAGCTGGAGGATGTAGCTCAGCGACGAGTACCCGGTGCCGAAGTCGTCGATCGCGATCTGGACGCCGAGCTTGCGCAGCGCGCGAAGCCGATCGATCGCGAGCTCCATATCGGAGATCAGCAGGCTCTCGGTGATCTCGAGCATCAGGCAGCTGGGATCGAGGCCGCTCGAGCCCAGTGCATCCCGAACCTCGTCCACGATCTCCACGCGCGCCAGCTGTTGCGGTGAGACGTTCACCGACACGACGCGATGCGGTGCGTACGGATCATCGTGCTGGAAGGTCACAGCGTCAGCGCATGCTCGCTCGAGCACCCAGCGGCCCAGCGGGACGATCAGGCCCGAGTCCTCGGCAACGGGTATGAACGTCGCCGGTGACACGGTGCCTCGCCCGGCATGCTCCCATCGGAGCAGGGCCTCGTAACCCGTGATCTCATCGGTCTCCAGGTCGAAGATCGGCTGGTAGGCGACGGTCAGCTCGCTGGCCGCGATCGCCGCCTTGAGGTCGGCGCGCAGCGCGAGCTGGCTGACCACGGTCTCGTGCATCTCGGGTTTGAAGTGGCGGAACGTATTGCCGTCGGCGGCCTTGGCCTGGTACATCGCGACGTCGGCGTTGCGGAGCAGCTCGTCGACCGTCGTGGAGGGCGCGGTGTCGCCGGTCCAGCGCACGACGGCGATCCCGATGCTGCAGTCGACAGAGGTCTGCCGGCCGTCCAACAACAGGGGAGCGCTGATGAGCTCGAGCAGCTCGGCCACGATCTCCGACACGCCCGTCTCGTTCGCGACATCCTCCAGCAGAACACCAAACTCGTCGCCGCCGAGTCGGGCCGCGGTGTCGCTCTCCCGCAGCGCAGACCGGAGGCGCGTCGAGATGACCTGCAACACCCGATCGCCGGCGTCGTGCCCGAGCGTGTCGTTGATGATCTTGAAGTCGTCGAGGTCAAGGAACAGCACGGCGAGACACCGACCGGCACCGCCGCGGCGGCTGAGCGCGTGGGCGACCCGATCACGGAACAGCGCCCGGTTCGCGAGGGTGGTCGCTGGATCGTGAAAGGCCTGATATGTGAGCTGCTCTTCAAACTGATTGCGCTCGGTGATGTCGCGCAGGTTGACCACGATCCCGCCGACCGCGGCGTGCGTCAACAGGTCGGTGAACAGGCACTCGGTGTGCAACAGGCGACCGTCGCGGTGGCGGATACGAAACTCGAACATCTCCGAGGGCGCCGAGGTGCGGGCAACCAGTCCGCTGAGCGCCGACTCCACCAGCGCTCGGTCCTCTTCGGGGACGACATCCACGAATCGGCAGCCGATGAACTCGGCCACGCCATATCCGAGGACCTGCCGAACCGAGGGGCTGGCGTACTCCACGGCCGTATCAGACGCGAGCAGGAGGATCACATCGCTCGAATGCTGGACCAGCGCGGCCAGGCGGACCTCGCTCGCGGTCCGCAGCACGCTCTCGCGCAGCATGCTTTCACGCCTGGCGACCGTCTCCTCCGCCCTCGCGAGCCCGAGCATCCGCACGATAACCAGCCCGACCATCACGATCGTGGCGGCACCGATGACGATCGCATCAGAGTCACCTCGCGCTGAGGACTTGAGCATCTCAATGACGGGCGCGATCAGTGCGGCCACGGAGATTCCGATGATCCGCGCGCGCGTGACCTTGACCTTCGTCGTGGCAGCGTCCGAGACGGTCCTCATCGACGGGTGCAGCGCAGCCGCGCCCAGCAGCAGGTAGTACAGGATCCACCCGCCGTCAAGCGGATCGCCCAGCGTGTACGAACCGTGTAGCTGAATCCAACCGTAGATGGAATCCGTGACGAGCACCGCGGCGATGGCGCTGATCATCATGTAGTAGGAGGGACTGCGCCGACCCCCTCCGACCGCCATTCGCACGGCCACCCCGAGCATCAGGATGTCGCCGAGCGGGTACGCGCTCGAGACGAGCTTGGTGCCCAGGGAGAGCGTTACGTCGTGGGCGTACGGCGAGATCAGGAAGATCCACGACAGCAGCGCCAGGCCGATCGTGACGATCAGTGAGTCGACCAGGCTCGTCCAGTCTCTGCCCGGGTTACGCCGCCGGATCAGGAGCAGCAGCCCGGCGACAGTGAACGGGTATACCCCGGCCAGATAGACGGCGTCGGCGACCGAGGGGAATGGCAGCGTCGTCCCGAAGAAGGCCGGGTAGTTGTACGAGAGAACGTCGCCCGCCACGAAGAAAAACTGGCCCGCCGCGATCAGGTACCACGCGAGTCGAGCGGCGGGCTTGTGTATCTGCACCCCGGCCACGATCGCGATGACGGCGCTGAACCCGATCACGTTGAAGGCCGGGCCGGCCTTGAGTGGCCCCGCGAGGTACAGCCCCGCGATCGGCAACATCAGCGCCAGATAGAGCCACCAGAGGTGGCGGGAACGGCGCCTCTGGACCGTCACCAATTCATCAGCGCCTCGGGGCCGTCAATAGCTGCATACCAGTCCATCGACATCCGGAGGCGTTCACGCGAGGAGGACGCGCTGACGGGGACATAAAACCGGGCCGAGAATCACCGATGCTCTGGCCGCGAGGGGTGCAGGCGTTGAGCGAGGGTCGCTCAACGGGTATGGTGGCCCGCGCAAGAATGCGAAGGGGGTCGAGGTGTCGGCCGGCTGGAGGTTGTTCCTTGTTGTCCCAGGGATCGCGGCGCTGCTGCTCGGCAGCGCCGGCGCCTCACCGAGCCTGGCCCGGCCAGCGTTCGCGGGCACGCCTGCCCTTACCGCCCACGCCCACAACCAGTTCTTCGCCGGACGGAGTTACCCGGAGGCGGGGCCGGCCGCCGTGAGTACAGAGTTCGTCGTGCCCACGGTGACGTGTACGAGCACGAACACCGGTGTCGGCGCGGGGGCATTCATCTACACGTCGACCACGTCCGCGGACGACGCGGAGTCGACCCGGACGGTCATCAGCGCCGCCAGCGTTCAGCTCTTCTGTCTCGGTGGTGAGCCGGCCCCACTGCCGGTCGTGGAGCTGGAGGGCAGCCAGACCTACGGAACGAAGCGGCCTCACGTCGGCGACCTGATGCGGGCCACGCTCATCGACTCGGCCCGCGTGTTCGGCGTCACGCTCCAGGATCTCACCCAGGACCACGCGTTCACCCTGACCAGGTCCACGACCTCGGCGCCCGCGACCGCCGCGGCGATCGGGGAGGTGACCCTGAAGGGGGTTCCGTCGCTGACCCCAGGGCCGCTGTATCCGATCACGGACTTCGGTTCCATCACCTTCGGCGCGGGCCGGGTCAACGGGATGCGACTCGGCGCTGCCGGCGGAAGGGCGGTCAACATGGTCGGCAGCACCGGGATTCTCCAGATCTATACCCGCCGTCTCAGCGGTGATGGCCGGAGGAGGTCACGCAGCGCCTTCAGCACGATCTGGAAGCACTCGTAGCGGTCGCCTCTCTACGAACTCCGCGTGTGCGAGGGGTTCTGAGACAGCCTCCTAGCCTGGAACGACCTCCAGCCGGGCCAGGGTCGAGAACGTGACCCAGTAGATGTCGCGCTCGAATCCAGGAGCGGGGAACAGGACCGACTGGAACATCGTGGGGACGCGACAGCGGGCCTTCTCCTCCCCGGTCTCAATGTCCAGCACGACCACCTCGTCGGCCGCCCGGCGGGCCAGCGCCTCGCGAACGCCGGGCGAGCGGGCCAGCCCGGATGCCGCCTGCCCAACCCGTCGCCCCAGTTTCGTCTGGGCCAGACGCGGGCCCCGATGGTGATGGAGCACGAGCTCCCCGGTGGCCGGGAACAGGATCATGTGCGCGGCGTGGTCCAGCTCGGCTCGCCACAGCGGCGCGAGCTCGCCGTCGAACCGAAGCTGCTGCACGATCCCGTTGCCCGAGTCGTAACCGACGGCGATCCGCCGTCCGGGGTCGTAAACGGGGGTTGGTGGCGGTCGCCGCGAGCCGCGCCGCTCACCTCCACCGCCTCGACGTCGGCTGGGTCCGAGGTCGAGACGCGGATCAACCGAATCGGCCCCGCGGCCAGTCCGGCCCCTCGCATCGTGCTCGAGTAGTCGTGCGCCCCGTTGTCCAGGAACCACACGTGGCCGCCGGAGATGACCGGGTCCCAGCCATAACTGTGGGCCGGGCCGCCGTGGTACCGGAACTGCCACCCCTCGTCGCGCGTCAGCCCGCGACCATCCCAGTGATACCGCCACACGGTCGTGGCACCGACGACGTAGACAGCGTTGCCATCGGCCGACAGGCGGGCGATCGACGGCTCCTCCAAGACCTCCTCGGGACAGCAGGGCTCCAGCGTGGTCGGGTCGAGCAAGGACAGATGGGCCGGCCTGTGAAGGTCGCGGTCAATTTCCTTCATCGCCAGCGTCCCGTCCTGGAGGGCCGACGAACGAGTTGTAGGGCCGGGGCTGGGGGAGCTGCCGGGTGGCGAGCGGCTCGAGCGCAACCGACAGGCGATGGCAGTGCCGGCCGTGGACCGGCGTGCAGAGATCCGTCCGCGTGGGCGGCCAGCCCGCCGGGCCAGAACGGGCCGCCGGGCTGGCGGGGCGAGGAGGCAACCGGCTCCAGCGAGCGTGGGTGCAGCCGCTCGACCCAGCACTCGGACTGATCGCGTAGCGGCCGGCGCCCGAGCGTGTGGCGCAGGACGAACACCTCACCGGGCTGGCGCAGAACGATCATCGTGCTGGCGAAGGCGTCCCGCCGGGCGGACAGCTCCAGGACCTCGTCGGCCGAGATCCGAAGCCCGGCCGGCGGGGGGGCAGGCCTGCTCCCGGGTGGCGCCTCCGTCTTCGGCCGGCCATCGACTGGGCCAGCGGGCCGCGCCTGCGGCGGCTTTCATTTACGAGACGGGGATCAGCACCGGCCCCGCGGGCGTTGGCTGAAGTCGAAGTCCTTTGCAGGTCGCCCAGGAGCGCGACGTTCTCACGAACGTCGGGGCGCGGATCCGGGCGGCCGTCGTTCTTGGGATCGAGCCGCGGGCCGTGCAGGAAGTCGTCCTCGATGAACTTCAGCGAAGGCATCGAAGCTGAGCTGCTGATGGTCGATGTATCCGCGGCGGGCGTAGGGGCTGATGACGAGACTCGGGACGCGAAAACCGTAGCCGGCCCATCGACCACCGGCGGTCGACGTGGTCGTAGAAGCCGCCCCAGTCGTCCCAGGCGAGGAAGATGGCGGTGCTCTTCCAGGCCCGGCTGCGCATGATCGTGTTGATCAGCCCGGTCACGTACTGCATGCCGGTGCGCAGATTCTGAGGTGGGATGCTCGCTGTCGATGCCATTGGGGATGATCCAGGAGACCTGCGGCAGCCGTCCTGCCGGGCGCCCGAGAACGGCTCGAGGTCGGCTCATATCCCCCAGCTGCCTATCCTCGCTTGACGCGGTCGAATGGGCAGCGGGTTCCAGATCCCCGGGGTGCGCGCGACTGCGGGTTGTATGGCAGAACATGCTGCGCGACTCGCAATCCGGCTCGGGGCCCTGCTGGATGTAGTACGACCAGCTCACGTGGAGCGGTGAGGAGCCAGGTCAGGTCGGTCCAGGCGTAATGCGGGCGGTTTGTGATGGGGGCCCAGGTCGGTCGGGAGCCCGGGGACCGTGCCCGGGGCCACCGGATAGAGGCTGCTCTTGCAGCTGAACGGGTTGCTGGCCGCCGGTACAGATGGCCGACCATCCCGAGACCATCGCCAGATGGGCGGGCAGGCTCCACGTGCCCACGGGCTCGAACATGTGGTCCTGGAGGACGAAGTGCTTGGCGTACCTCCAGTAGTTCGGTATCTCCTGCGCGGTGTGATAGCCCATCACGTCGTCCTTCTCAGTGGCCTCGCAGGAGATCGGATCGACCGGGTTCATGCACGTCTCGCGCTCTTTGATGAACCCATCCATCTTGCCGTTGTCGAGGTCGCCCATGAAGGCGCAGTCGTCGTGAGGGCCGCCGACGTTGACCAGCGTGCGATCGTGATAGGGCTTCACGCACCGGCCCGTTGCCGGGTCCGGAACGCAGGGGACCTTGCCTGGGTTGCCGGCCAGGCCGGGGATCCCGTCGGCTCCGGGGTAGGTGCCGAAGTAGGAGTCGAACGAGCGGTTCTCCTGCATGATGATCACCACGTGGCGGATCTTGTGAATCCCACGCGGCGTGGCGGTTTGAATGGCGGGCCCGGGCGCCATGGCGGGCTCTGCGGCGCTGATCGAGCCGGAACGAGCACTGCCGGTGCGACCATCACAGCAGCTGAAGGCACGGCGCATCAGTGGTTGGTGAGGACCGGGATCAGGTCCGGCGGCAGCTTGCCGGGCGGGATCCGAGGCAGCAGGCAACGGTTGCCGAGGCTTCTGGTTGAAGTCGAAGTCGTTGACCAGGTTGCCGAGGATGCGGGCGTTCTCGCGCACGTCGGGCCGCGAGTCCGGCCGGCCGTCGGTCTTGGGATTTAGCCGCTGGCCGCCTAGGAAGTCGTCCTCGATGAACTTCAGGTAGGCGTCGAAGCTGAGAGACCTGGTGGTCGATATAACCCTGCCGGGCGTAGGGGCTGATCACCAGTCCGGGGACGCGGATCCCGTATCCCTGCGCCGTCGACCCTCGGCGGCTTGACGTGGTCGTAGAACCCGCCCCAGTCGTCCCAGGCCAGGAAGATCGCGGTCGACTTCCAATCGGTGCCGGACATGATCGCGTTGATCACGCGGACGACGTGATCCTGGCCCGGCGCTGATCCGGGCCGGGAGCGTGTTCGGAGTTGTCGCCCAGGGGATCACCCATGAGACCGCGGGCAGATGGCCGCTGTAGGCGTCCTGGTAGAACCGGTAGTGCGGCGACGATGTTGCCGAGCTGGTGGTCCTGGTGGACGTCGACGAAGTCGGGCAGCGGGTTCCAGATCTCGGGCGTCTCGACCTTCTGCGGGACCGGCGTGCAGGTCATCGCGCCGTCGGCGCAGTCGGGCTCGGTGCCCTGGGTCAGGTAGTAGCGCCAGCTCACGTGGTACTTGTGGAGCAGGTAGGTGATGTCGGTCCAGCCGTAGTCCGGGTTGGTCGGTGCTGTCGTCCTGGTCGGATTTCGTCAGAAGTCCGAGCAGCGCCGCCCCCGCGCTGGTGAAGGGTTCCCGCCGTCGGTGTCCGGATTCACCAGGTCGGTCTTGCAGGTCATCGGCTTCAGCGGGTCCATGCAGAAGGCCGACCAGGCGGACATCATGTAAAGGTGCGCGGGGAGGCTCCAGGTGAGCGCCGGCTCGAACATGTGATCCTGGAGCACGAAGTTCTTGGCGTACTTCCAGTAGTCGGGGAGCTCGTGGGCGTTGTGGTAGCCCATCACGTCCAGACAGGGCGGGCCGGCCAGAACCTGCGTTGCGGCGGGTCGGTGATCGGGACATGGCAGCCCAGCCGGTCGGTGTCCAGGTGGCCTGATTCGACGCTGGTGATGAAGCCGTTCATCCTGCCGCCGTTGACGTCGGCAGTCGCGTCGACCGCCATGTGGGGCCCGCCGGCGTTGATGTCCTTGGTGTTGTGCCACGGCCTGTGGCAGTGACCGGCTGGTCAGGATCGGGGATGCACGGAACCTGGCCCGGGTTGCCGGCCAGCCCCGGGATCCCGTCGGCCCCGGGGAAGGTGCCGAAGTAGGAGTCGAACGAGCGGTTCTCCTGCATGATGATCACCACGTGGCGGATCTTGTGGATGCCGCCCAGCGTGGTGGCCTGGGCTCCGGAGGCGAGCGCACACGTGGCCAGCAGGAGGGCAAAAAGAATGGGTGCATGCCACCGGAGGTGGAGTTTCGGTACCTGGCGAGAACCGCCAGCGAAACATCGACGTCCTGGCCCCGATGCACCCACCCGACTAAGCTAGCACCGTCGTGACGCCGCGTCAAACAGATTGTCACGGAGCGGCGGTATGATGCCCTCGTGGGCGCCACGGCGAGACGCGTGCGGTATCAGCAGCAGCGGGAGGACACGCGGCAACAGATTCTGGACGCCGCCGCCGAGTTACTGCGCGACCAGCCGTTCCGCGAGCTGTCGGTGGACGGGCTGATGTCCGAGGTTGGCCTGACCAGGACCGCGTTCTACCGCCACTTCGACGACACCACCGATCTGGTGCTCCGCCTGCTCCATGAGCTGGTGGGGAGGCTGTACCCCGTGGCCGAGCGCTGGCGCTCGGTCGCCGGAGCGAACTATCCCGACGCCGCCCGCGAGGCTCTCGGGGCGGTGGTGGACGTGTTCGTCGCCGACGGTCCGCTGCTCAGGGCGATTTCCGACGCGGCGAGGCTCGACGCTCGGATCGAGGCGGCCTACCGGGAGATCATGGAGGGGTTCACCGCCCTTACGGCCGTGACGCTCGATCGGCTGGCCGCGGACGGGCGGATCGACGCTCCGGACACCCTGGGCCTGGCCCGAGCGCTCAACCTCATGAACGAGGCCTATCTGCTGGAGGAGTTCGGCCGTGAGCCGTTCGGAGACCGAGACACCGCGCTGGCCACGGTGCAGCGGATCTGGCTGATGGCCGCCGGCCCCCCGGCAGGCCAGAGCCCCCTCCAACCAGACTGCTAGGTTGGCGGCCATGGCCCCCGAGTGGCCCAGGCTGGAGCGCTACGAGCAGTGGAGTCAGACGTGCGACACGCTGCACGCCCACACCCAGCTCCTGGGCAAGTTGGCCGTCGCGCTGGCGCCGCCCGAGCCCCAGCTTCAGCACGCCGCGCTGCGCCTCACGGCCCGGGGATGGGAGACCGCACCGCTTCCCGCGCCCGACGGATCAGGGGCGCTCGCGGTGGCGCTTGACCTGCACACCCACGAGGCCGTGGTCGAGCACAGCGACGGCCAGGCGACCGGACGGCGCTCACCCCCGACCGGCCCGTCGGCCACGTCACCCGTGAGGTTGTGGATGCGGTCCGCCGGGCGGGGGGGCGATTTCGAGCTCGACCTGCGGCCGGCCGAGGTCCCGTGGTCGGTGGCTCTTGATCAGGACGATGAGCACGCCCGCTACGACCCCGAGTCTGGTGGGCCGCTACTTCGCCGCGGCGACGCGGGCTGCGCTGGTCCTGGCCGCCTTCCGCGCGCCCTACAGGGGACGTCTGACGCCCGTCAACGCCTGGTGGGGGTCGTTCGACCTGGCCGTCAACCTCTTCTCGGGCCAGCCGGCTGACCCCCCGTCGGCGGACTTCATCATGCGCAACGCGATGGACGCCCAGGATTTCGCGCTCGGGTGGTGGCCCGGGGACGGGCGCTACGGGGTCGCCGCCTTCTACGCCTATGCCCATCCGGCCCCGGAGGGGTTCGCCGGCGCCGAGCTATCCCCGCCGGGCGCCCGGTGGGACGACACGCTGGGGGAGTACATCCTGGACTGGGAGCTGGTCTGCTCGGCCGAGGATCCTCTGCGCTGCGCCCTGGAGTTCGCCGGCTCGGCCTTCCATCACACCTGCACGGTGTGCCAGTGGGACCCGGCCCTGCTTGCCAGCGCTGAGGGCGACCCACCGCCGGTGCATTAGAACGGCGACGGCTCAGGCCAGAAGGTCCTGAGCCACGTTCTCGTCCGGCCCGGGGAGCGGCATTCAGGGCTCGACTCACGCAACATTTCTTGCATCGGAGGGGTCGGGTCAGGGCGACCCGGGGAGCCGAATGCGGACCGCATTCGTGGGCAATACCCCGTTTTTCGGGGTATTGCCGGTCGGTAGCCGCGAGGAACGCCGGTCGCTCGCCGCGAGGGAACGCAGGCGCTCGCCCCGAGACTTTGCTCCACAATTTGGTATTTCCGGATTGGTCTGGTAAAACTTGACCCTGGGACTCGAGGTTGGACGTATAATCGAGTCGGTCAAGGATCAGGCAGCGGGCAACAGTGGGGCCCATCTGCAGAAAAATTCAGAGGGGAAAGGGCATGGAAAGTAGAACGATGAAGGCTTGGCGAGGTGTTGTCGCGCTGGGCACGGTGGCCTGCCTGCTCGCGTTTGCGATGCCGGCGTTGGCCAATGCGCCGAATCCGGAGACGACGAAGGTGGATCAGGTCGTGGTCAATCCGGACGGTTCGCGGACGGTGACGGTGGAGGGCACGTGGACCTGGCAGACGCAGTCCAAGTGCTCCACGGCTCGCAACGGGGTCGGCTACCAGATCGACTGGTTTGACAATCAGGCCAACCCGGTCGGGACGTCCGCCGATCCGAGCGGGATCCTGTACGCGGGCGATGCGCAGGACAACATCGTTCATTCGGTCGAGACGCTCGGGGGCTCGAGCGTGATCGGGAATGCGTTCTACGACGGGGTGCCTTCGAGCTACATCGGCCACCTGCCGAACACGACTCCGACCTCGACGGACGCCAAGAACTGGTTCAGCCAGTGCGATGGGGTCAATTCCAGCGGTGTGACGGCGGGGACGTGGGGTCCGATCACCCATACGTACGCGGCCAGTTTCACGGGGCAGATTCAGCTGTGCCCGATCATGTATGACCCGCACGGCGGGCATGACAACAGTGGGCAGAGCTCGGTCAAGGACATCACCGCGGGCGGCAGCGGTCGCAACAACGACAACAGCTACGAGACCAATCAGTTCACGGGCGGTCCCGGGTCCTGCCCGGCGATCACGATTCCGACGGTGACCACGAACGCCAGCTCGGCCACGGCGCCGAGCGCGATCCATGACACGGCCACGCTGGCGGGCTCAAGCGGTGCCGGGACGCTCACGTTCAACCTGTATACGGCTGGCGCGGGCTGCACCGGGACGCCGCTCTTCACGAGCACGGTCTCGACCAATGGCGACGGCACCTACCCGTCGGGCGACTTCAGCCCGACCACGGTTGGGAGCTACCAGTGGCAGGCCAGCTACAGCTCCTCCTCGATCAGCGGGATCATGAGCAACTGCAGCGACCCCAACGAGGTCTCGACGGTGACTCCGGCCACCCCGACGCTGACGACCGATGCGGTCGCCGGCCTGGTTGGCGGGACGATCCACGATGTCGCCCATCTGACGGGCGGTGCGAATCCGAGCGGCAAGATCACGTGGAACGTGTATGCCTCGAGCGATTCGAGCTGCGCGACGCCGCTGAACAGCTCGGCGATCTCGGTGCCGGTTAGCGGTGATGGGGACTACACCTCCCCGAACTTCAGTCCGACGGCTGCTGGTAGCTACCAGTGGGTGGCGACGTATTCCGGTGATACGAACAACGCGTCGGTGAAGACGGCCTGTGGGGATCCGAATGAGGTTTCCAGGGTGACCAACAACGCCGCTCCGGCGATCGCGCTGCACAAGGTGGAGCGGATCGGTTCGTCGGGTTCGTTCACGCACGGCCCCGTGACGGGCAGCCCGGGCGACACGGTCAATTACCGCATGATGGTGACGAACACGGGCAACACGACGCTGGTGATCGCGTTCACCGATCCTCGGTGCGATTCCGGGACGCTGTCCGCGCCGAGCGTGATCAGCGGCAGCTATGACGCCGCCACGAAGACATTGTCTGCTGGCGGCGAGCTGCTGTACACGTGCTCGCATGTGTTGACGATCGGTGATCAGCCGTACACGAACACCGCGTCGGTGACTGGAACGCCGCCGTCCGGGCCTCCCGTCAGCGCGACGGATTCGGTCAAGGCGTTCGCCAATCAGCCTGGGACGCCTGGGATCAAGGTGGTCAAGCTCCAGCGTGATGGCTCCTCGGGGCCGTTCACGAGGAACCTGATCACGATAACCGAGCACGCGGGCAACTTCGTTGTCCACACGATCGATTACGAGATCCAGGTCACCAACAGCGGCAGCACGCCGCTCACGCTGAGCCTGAGTGATCCCCTTTGTGATTCGGGCTCGGTTCAGGGTCCGTTCGACATCACGGGGAGGCTGAACGGGGATGTGCTCTCGGCCGGCGGGCAAGCGCAGTACACGTGCTCGCACCGCTACGTCCAGGGCGACTCGGCGACGTTCACGAACGTGGCCACCGTGACCGGCACGCCGCCCAACGGTCCCCCGGTCCACGGCACCAGCCGCGTGACTGTCCAGCGCAAGACCGTCTCTCCGAAGACGAAGCTGTGCCGGACCCCGAGCGGACGGGTCATCCACTACAAGGGCCACAAGAAGCCCGCCGCCTGCAAGTTCCACCCGAAGCCGCCCAAGCATCCTCGCGGCTTCACCGGCTGACCGCAGGCCAAGAACATAATCGACCCGACTGCCGGGGCCTCGCGCCCCGGCAGTCGGCCGTTAAGGGCCGGTCGAGGGCCGTCTGCGACCCCCTCGAAAGGGCCTTGTGCCGCAAGACTGGTTGCAGATCGCGGGCCGGCGCGCGAGGCTCGACCGGGGCCGGTGGGAGCCCAAGACCTGATTTTCCAGGCATTCCCGGACCGTCTGAGGTGCCCGTCCGCGAAACTTCGCTCCAAAATTTGGTGTTTCCGGATTAGTCTGGTAAAACTTGACCCTGGGACTCGAGGTTGGACGTATAATCGAGTCGGTCAAGGATCCGACAGCGGGCACAATGGGGCCCAGCGCGGGCACGAAAACGGAGGGGAAGTTCCATGGAAGGTAGAACGATGAAGGCTTGGCGAGGCGCTGTGGCGCTGAGCACCCTGGCCTGCATGCTCGCGTTTGCGATGCCGGCGTTGGCCAACGCGCCGAATCCGGAGACGACCACGGTGAATCAGGTCGTGGTCAATCCGGACGGGTCGCGGACGGTGACGGTGTCGGGAACGTGGACCTGGCAGACGCAGAACAACTGCTCCACGGCTCGCAACGGGGTCGGCTACCAGATCGACTGGTTTGACAACCAGGCCAACCCGGTCGGGACATCCGCCGATCCGAGCGGGATCCTGTACGCGGGCGATGCGCAGGACAACATCGTTCATTCGGTCGAGACCCTGGGGGGCTCGAGCGTGATCGGGAATGCGTTCTACGACGGGGTGCCTTCGAGCTACATCGGCCACCTGCCGAACACGACTCCGACCTCGACGGACGCCAAGAACTGGTTCAGCCAGTGCGATGGGGTCAATTCCAGCGGTGTGACGGCGGGGACGTGGGGTCCGATCACCCATACGTACGCGGCCAGTTTCACGGGGCAGATTCAGCTGTGCCCGATCATGTATGACCCGCACGGCGGGCATGACAACAGTGGGCAGAGCTCGGTCAAGGACATCACCGCGGGCGGCAGCGGTCGCAACAACGACAACAGCTACGAGACCAATCAGTTCACAGGCGGTCCTGGTTCTTGTCCGACGATCACGATTCCGACGGTGACCACGAACGCCAGCTCGGCCACGGCGCCGAACGCGATCCATGACACGGCCACGCTGGCGGGATCAAGCGGAGCCGGGACGATCACGTTCAACCTGTACCCCACCGGATCGAACTGCTCCGGAGCGACGCTGTTCACGAGCTCCGTGTCCACCAACGGCGACGGCAACTACACGTCGGGCAACTTCAGCCCGACCACGGTTGGGACCTACCAGTGGCAGGCCAGCTACAGCTCCTCCTCGATCAGCGGGATCCTGAGCAAGTGCGGCGACCCCAACGAGGTCTCGACGGTGACTCCGGCCACCCCGACGCTCACGACGCAGGCGCACTCCGCCGCTGCGGTCGGTTCGCCGATCTCTGATACGGCGACGCTCACCGGGAGCAGCCCGACCGGGAAGATCACGTGGAACGTGTATGCCTCGAGCGATACGAGCTGCGTGTCGCCGCTGAACGCCCAGCCCTCGACGCTCGTGACGAGCGTCTCGGGCAACGGCAACTATGACTCGCCGACGTACACGCCGACGAGCGCGGGCAGCTACGAGTGGGTGGCGACGTACTCGGGCGACTCGAACAACACGTCGGTGAAGACGTCCTGCACCGACCCCAACGAGGTCTCAAGCGTGGGTAAGGCCCCGCCGACGTTGACGACGAATGCCGTCGCCGGCCTGGTCGGCGGGACGATTCACGACGTCGGATCGTTGTCGGGTGGTTCGAACCCGACGGGCTCGATCACGTGGAACGTGTATGCCTCGACCGATACGACCTGCGCGACCCCGCTGAACGTCCAGCCCTCAGCCCTGACGGCGACCGTCTCGGGCGACGGGACGTACACGTCTCCGAACTTCAGTCCGGCGGCTGCTGGTAGCTACCAGTGGGTGGCGACGTATTCCGGTGATACGAACAACACGTCGGTGAAGACGGCCTGTGGGGATCCGAATGAGGTCTCCACGGTGACCAACAACGCCGCTCCGGCGATCGCGCTGCACAAGGTGGAGCGGATCGGTTCGTCGGGTTCGTTCACGCACGGCCCCGTGACGGGCAGCGTGGGCGACACGGTCAATTACCAGATGACCCTCACGAACACGGGCAACACGACGCTGGTGATCGCGTTCACGGACGCCCAGTGCGATTCCGGGACGCTGTCCGGGCCGACGGTGCTCGCCGGCACGTTTGACTCGGCCACGAACACGCTGTCCTCGGGCGGCGAGCTGATGTACACGTGCTCGCATGTGTTGGCGGCCGGTGATCAGCCGTACACCAACACCGCCTCGGTGGTCGGAACGCCGCCGTCCGGTCCTTCGGTCAGCGCGACGGATTCGGTCAAGGCGTTCGCCAACGAGCCCGGGATCAAGGTGGTCAAGCTCCAGCGTGATGGCACGTCGGGGCCGTTCACCAGCAACCAGATCACAGCGAGCGTGGGCGACACGATCTTCTACAAGATCCAGGTCACCAACACCGGCAACACATCGCTGGCGCTGAGCCTGAACGATCCGCATTGCGATTCGGGCACGGTTCAGGGTCCCTTCGGGATCAGCGGAACCCTCAACGGGGACACGCTGTCCGCCGGCGGTGTCGCTCAGTTCACGTGCTCGCACGTGGTCACCGCCAACGACGTGCCGCAGTTCACGAACGTGGCCGTCGTGACCGGGCAGCCGCCCAGCGGCCCGCCCGTTCATGGCACCGGGATAGTGGTCGCCAACATCACGACCGCCGCGATTCAGGTCGTCAAGCTGGAGAAGGACGCCAGCGGCAGCGGTGGGTTCACCCGCGGGCCGATCACCGTGACCGAGAAAACGGGCGACTACGTTGTCCACACGATCGATTACGAGATCCAGGTCACCAACACCGGCAACACCCCGCTCACGCTGAGCCTGAGTGATCCGGTTTGCGACGCGGGCACGATCCAGGGTCCGGCCGTGATCACGGGGACGCTGAACGGGGATGTGCTCTCGGCCGGCGGGCAAGCGCAGTACACCTGCTCGCACCGCTACGTCCAGAGCGACCCGGGGACGCTGACGAACGTGGCCAGGGTGACCGGCACGCCGCCCAACGGTCCTGCGGTCCACGGCACGAGCCGCGTGACCGTCGAGCGGAGGTTCGTCTCCCCGAAGACGAAGCTCTGCCGGACCCCGACCGGACGGGTGATCCACTACAAGGGCCACAAGAAGCCCGCGGCCTGCAAGTTCCACCCGAAGCCGCCGAAGCACCCTCGCGGCTTCACCGGCTGACCGCAGGCAGCAACAGAATCGACCCGACTGCCGGGGCCTCGCGCCCCGGCAGTCGGGTTTAACCACACCCCCAGCGAACATGGGACACCGCGCCAGCTGACATCCTGAGCCCATGACGCGCCTCGAGCCCGAGGGCTGGGATCTCGTTGGAGTCCGGGCCGCCAACCCGGGCCCGCTCACGCTCAGCGGAACCAACAGCTGGATCGTGGGCCGCGACCCCGCCTGGCTGATCGACCCCGGGCCGGCCCTCGCCGAGCACCTGGACGAGCTGGATGACGAGATCCGGCGGCGGGGTGGCCTGGGCGGAATCGCGCTGACCCACGACCACGCCGATCACGCGGAGGCGGTCCCGATCGTCAGAGAGCGTCACCCCGGCGCTGCGTTGGCCGCAGCCCGGGGCGCGGTCGACGTCCAGCTGGCCGACGGCGATTCGTTCGGCCCCCTGGTCGCCGTGTCCACGCCGGGTCACGCACCCGACCACCTGGCCTACGTGCTTGACGAGGTCGCCTTTACCGGCGACGCCGTGCTGGGTGAGGGCAGTGTCTTCATCTCTCCTGACCCGGGTGCCCTGCGCGACTATGTGAGCGGGCTCTCGGCGCTGCGCCGCCGGCCCCTGGCGTTGATCCTGCCCGGGCATGGGCCCGTGGTGGACGACCCGGCCGCCCGGCTCGATCAGTACATCTCCCACCGGCTGGAGCGAGAGCGTCGCCTGATCGACGCTCTGGCGAGCGGCAGGCGGACCGTGCCGGAGCTACTGGATGAGGTCTGGAGTGAGGTTCCACCCGCGCTGCGGCCGGCGGCAGCTCTCACGCTGGCCGCCCATCTGGACAAGCTCGAGGACGAGGGGCGGCTGCCGGACGGGGTACAGCGGCCCTCCGTCAAGGGATGGCCGCTGCCCTGACCCCTCGGCAGCCGGTTCAGCCGGGCGCCGGAAGGCGAGCTCGGGCCAGCCGCGTGGCCGCGGCCAGCGGCGTGATGCCGGTCGATTGCGCGTCGAGAAAGATCTGGCTGAGCGTGTCGGCGATCAGGCGCACCCGCCGGCGGGCCAGGGCCGGGTCGTAGCCCGCGAGCTCGACCGCGATGTTGATGATCCCGCCGGCGTTGACCACGAAGTCAGGCGCCCACAGGATTCCCCGCGCCGCCAGCAGGTCGGCGATGCCGTCGCCGGCCAGCTGGTTGTTGGCCGCGCCGGCGATGATCCGGCACCGGAGCCGCGGTGCCGTTTCCGCGTTGAGGATGCCGCCCAGCGCGCACGGCACCAGGATGTCGACGGCCGACTCCAGCGCCCGCTCGGGACCGACCCAGCGGGCACCCAGTTCCTCGGCGACGCTCCGCCGGGCCCGGTCCAGATCTGAGACGAGCAGCCGGGCACCGGCGCGGGCGCACAGGCGCGCCACGCGTGAGCCCACGTGGCCCAGACCGATCACTCCGACCCTCAGCCCTTGGAGCGAGGGATCACCGAACGTCCACTCGCAGCACGCCCGGATGGCATGGAGCACCCCGAGCGCGGTCATCGGGCTTGGGTCGCCGCCGCCTCCCCGGCTCCGGGGCAGGCCGGCAACGTGCCTCGTTCGCTCAGCGATCACGGTCATGTCCCGGGTCGACGTGCCCACGTCCTCGGCGGTGATGTAGCGACCGGCGACCGCGTCGACCGTGTCCCCGAAGTCCAGGAGGGCCGCCCGTCGGAGGCGGGGTGTCGTCGCCACGTCCCGGCGGAGCATGATCACGCCCTTGCCCCCGCCCTGGGGGAGGTCGGCCGCCGCTGCCTTGAAGGTCATCGCCCTGGACAGGCGCAGCGCATCGTCCAGGGCGGAGCGGGAATCCTCGTACGTCCACATCCGGCAGCCGCCGACGGCGGGCCCCCGGGCGGTGGAGTGAATGGCCACGAACGTGAACAGCCCCGAACGCCTGCCCCTACGGACGAGGACCTCCTCGTGCTCGAGCTTCTCCAGGTGCGGACCGACCGGGGTGACGGCCTACCGGCCCTTCAGGGAAGACGGCGTGGCTTCCCTGCTCACGAGCTGGAACCTGATGAGCTGGCGCTGCTGGGGGTGCTCTGGTCGGTGCCGGTCGACCCGTCGCCCGCGGCGGCGGTCGTGGCTCCCGTGTCGCTGGTCGAAGACGTTCCGGTGTCGGTTGTCGAGGTGCCGGTGGTGGTTCCGGTGCTCCCGGTGGACGTGCTGGTGCTCGTTCCCGACGAGTCCCCGGTCGTGGTGGTCGAGCCCGTGCCGCTCGTTGTCGGCGTGGGGCTGCTCGAGGACCCGTCGCCGGTCGTACTCGTCGGCGTCGGGCCGGTGTCACCGGTCGTCGGCCTGACGGTCGGTGGCGGACCGGTCGTCCCCCACCTCGGAGGGGCGGTCGGCGTCGGGCTGTTACCGGACTGATCCCCGGCGAGTGTGGCGGCCGTGGCGTTAGTGGTGGAAGAGTTTCCGGCCCCCGGATCGGAGGAACTCCCGGTCAATCCCGCCTCGGACGCTGACCCGTGCTGAGAGAGATAGGTGGTGCCCTCGCCGGCCTGAGATTCACCAGAGCCGCCGAGCGTGGCCGTGACCGCCGACGAGGACGGGGCCGCCCGGCCGCGCGCCGGGCCCAGGTGTGACCGGTGAATGGCCGCCGCACCCCCGCCCGAGGATGCGATCACATGTTGCAATCCCACCACGCCGCCGGTGCTGGCGATCGCCGCCGCGACCAGGGCGGCCACGTGGTTGGCTCCGAGGGCCGCACCCGAGGCGGTTCCGGTTGCGCTCAGGGCCGCCGCGGGCGCTGTGCTCCCCGCTCCCGTCGCCGAACCTCCCGGCAGGCCGAGCAGCCTGGCCAGCGTGGCCAGCGGCCCCGCGGGCAGTAGCGCGGCCACCCGCCTGTTGACGACGCACATCTGACCTCGATAGCTTCGACATGCCGGGCAGTCCCGAAGATGCCGGCGGACCGTGGGGGTGGCGCGTACGCCGTCGTCATGAGCCCGTGCGATCTGCTCTCTGATCTCCGAGCACGCGGTGTCGCGGGCCTCGCCGGCGCGGACCAGGCCCATCCGGGCCCGAACCAAAAGTGACTTCACCGCCGGGACGGTCGTCTCCAGTGCCGCGGCCACCTCTTCGTAGGAGATCCCGGACAGCTCACGCAGCAGGAGGGCCGAACGCTGCTGCTCCGGGAGCCGCTGGATGTCCTGAATCAGCCGGTGAAGGGCCTCGCGCGCGTCGAGCTGAGCCGCTGGGTCGTCCAGCTGGGAGGGGCGGGTGGACACCTCGTCGGTCGGGACCGGGACGGTTCGCCGCAGCTCGTCGATGCAGCAGTTGTGGGCGATCCGGAACAGCCACGGCCGGATGGCGAGCTCGCGGTCATCGTGGCGCAGGGCCCGGTAGGCGCGGACGAACACGTCCTGGAGCGCGTCCTCGGCGTCGTAACCGCGCGGCAGCATCTGCCGGGCGTAGCCGGCCAGCCGCTTGTGGTAGCGGTCGTAGATGACCCGGAACGCCTCGTCGTGCCCGGATCTGAACAGCGCTACGAGCTGCTCGTCCGATCGAAGCCGCAGCAAACGGGCACCGATCGTGATGCGAGGCGGGGAAAGAACCCCTGGCGATTGAATTGTTGAAGCTTCCAGCTCCACCACCCCCGGTTAAAACGGCTCCCGAGCCGAATAGTTGCTCAGGATAGCGACACCATGACGTGCTTAATCTCGGTGTAGTCCTCAACGGCGTAGATGCTGAGGTCCTTGCCGTAGCCGGACTGCTTGAATCCGCCGTGGGGCATCTCAGAGGCGAGGGGAATGTGGTCGTTGATCCACACGCAGCCAAACCGCAGTGCCCGGGAGACGCGCATGGCCCGACCGACGTCACGGGTCCACACTGAGGAGGCCAGCCCGTAGGGCGTGCCGTTGGCCCAGGCGATCGCCTCCGCCTCGTCGGTGAACGGCTGGACAGTGATCACCGGACCGAAGATCTCCCGCTGAATCATCTCGTCGTCCTGCTTGAGCCCGGCGACGACCGTGGGCTCCAGGAAGAAGCCGGGGCGGTCCGGCTCGTGGCCTCCGGTGGCGATCTCGGCATGGTCGGGCTTGCGCTCCAGGAAGCCCTCGACGCGCTCACGCTGCCGAGCTGAGTTGAGCGGACCGAGGGTGGTGTCCTCGGACCGCGTGTCGCCCAGAACAAGGCCGCGAGCCTGCTCCACCAGGCCGGTCACGGCCTCATCGTGCACCGTGGAGCTGACCAGCACCCGGGTCGCGGCCGTACAGTCCTGCCCCGCGTTGTAGTAGCCGGTGCCGGCGATCGTCTCCAGCACCGTGGGCAGGTCGACGTCGTCGAACACGACCACCGGCGCCTTGCCTCCGAGTTCCAGGTGGACGCGCTTGAGCGTGTCGGCGGCGTGCTGGGCGATCCACTTGCCGGTCTGGACTGAGCCGGTCAGGGAGACCATGTCCACGTCCGCATGCGTGACGAGGGCCGCGCCGGCCGGGTCGCCATGGCCGGTGATCACGTTGAGCACGCCGTCGGGCAGGACCTCGGCCGCGTACTCGGCCAGCTTCAGCGTGGTCAGGGGCGTGGTCTCGGCCGGCTTGAGAACGATCGTGTTACCCCCCGCCAGCGCCGGTCCGATCTTCCAGATGGCCATCATCAGCGGGTAGTTCCACGGGGTGATCTGACCGACCACGCCGATGGCCTCCCGCCGGATGAACGACGTGTAGCCGCTCGTGTACTCACCGGCCGCGCGTCCCTCCAGGCACCTGGCGGCACCGGCAAAGAAGCGGAGATTGTCCACGATGAACGGGATCTCGTCGTCGCGCACGGCGGCGATCGGCTTGCCCGCGTTGTCGGCCTCCAGGGCGGCCAGCTCCTCGCCGTTCTCTTCAATCTTGTCCGCGAGCCTGAGCAGCGCGGCCGCGCGCTCGCCCGGGGTCGTCGTTGACCAGCCGCCAAAAGCATCGCGGGCGGCGGCGACCGCTCGGTCCACGTCGACGGCCGAGGAGAGCGGAACGTGCGCGATCGCCTCCCCCGTGGCCGGGTTGAGAACCGGCTCGGTCTGGCCATCGGCCGGGTCGGTGAATTGGCCACCCACGAAGTTCTGTGCTGACACATTCACCGCCATAAGCGCCAAACCTACCACCGAGGAAGGACCGCGGCGACAGGAGTTTTGTCCGCTGGCCGGATGCACGATCGTCGCGGCTGGCCGGAACCGTTCACGGGCGCTAATCTGGCTCAGCGGAAGATGGACCCAGCCTCTGGCATCGGAATTCCAGTGGCGTTTGGCGCGGGGCTGATCTCGTTCCTGTCGCCGTGCGTGCTGCCCCTGGTCCCGGGCTACATCTCGTCCGTCGCGGGTGTGGCTCCCTCTCAGTTTCGGGCCTCCCGTGTGCTTGGACCCAGCCTGGCCTTCGTGGCCACGTTCTCGGTGATCTTCATCGCGCTGGGGTTGTTGGGGCAGCAGGCGTTGCGGGGCGCTCTGACCGGCCCGACCGCGCTGAAGGTGAGCGGAGCGCTGATCGTGGTGATGGGGGTCCTGTTCGTGGTCAGCACGTTCGTCCCCCGGTTCGCGCGGGAGTGGCACCTGGGCGCGTTGACCCAGCGCGCCGGCCGGGGGGGGCCGGTGATCACAGGCGCGGCCTTCGCCGTGGCCTGGACCCCGTGCACCGGCCCGACGCTCGGGGCGATCGTCACCGCGGCCGGGGCTTCCCACTCAGCCCTCCACGGTGCGATCCTGCTGGCCGTGTACTGCGCCGGACTGGGCGTCCCCTTCATCGTGACCGGGCTTGCTTTCGGAACCGCGACCTCGGCCTTCGCGGTGATCAAGCGACACTACCCGCTCATCATTGGGACAGGAGGCGCAGTCCTGATCGCCATGGGCGTCCTGATCTGGACGGGCGAGTTCACCCAGCTCAACGTCACGGTCAGCCACTGGCTCCAGACGCTTCACCTTCCGAACCTGAACTCGGATACGTAGGGCGCGGGGCCCGGGGCACCCGGGGGCGGGTTCGGGGGCGCGGGCGGGTCGGGGCGCGCTGGCGTCAGGCCGGCGGGCGGGGTCGGGGTGCGCCCAAGGCGTTCGATGGTGAATTGGTACGCAATGCGCTACTCGATTCGCCATCGAATGCCTCCGCGCTCCCAGCTGGCGGCGTCAACGAACCCCCAACACCGGACCCCAACTCCTACTCCCCAGGTGGGACTTAGGGCTACCTAAGCTGGTACCCTCGCAGCATCGCATCCTTAGGGCCCCCTAACACTTTGTAAGCGAATGCCTTTCGGAGAGACTGCCGGCCTGGGAGCCCTCGCGGGATTCACCATCTATCTGGGTCTCCCCGCGGGGCGCCTCTCGCTGCTCGATCAGCGCTCCCGCGTCGCCCTGGCGATGTTCTCAGTCGGGATCCTGGCGTTCATCTTCCTGGATGTCCTGTCAAACGGTGTGGACATCGTCCACACCGGCCTGCACGACGTCCAGCATCACGGGCGTTCGGTGCTCTACCTGATCTGGCTGGTTGTCATTCTGGGCGGGGGGTTTGTCGCCGGGAGTGCCGGCCTGGCCATGATTGAGCGCCGGATGCGCCCCGCGGGCTCCCACCGGCCACCGATCGCCGGAGGAGCCACCGAGGCGATGACGGTCCCTGACGCCACGCTGCTCGCCCAGGAGCTGGCCGCCACCCGGCGCCGGGCCCTGCGCACAGGCCTGACGATTGCGGGGGCCATCGGGGTCCACAACTTTGCCGAGGGGCTGGCCATCGGCGTCTCGGCCCGGGCGGGTGCCATCAGTCTGGCCACCGTCCTGATCATCGGGTTCGCGCTGCACAACGCCACCGAGGGCTTCGGGATCGTCGGCCCGCTCGGTGGGGTTCGGCCCTCCTGGAAATGGCTCGGCCTGGCCGGGCTGATTGGCGGCGGCCCCACGTTCCTCGGCACGATGGTCGGCTATGCCGTCACGAGCCAGGCGCTGGAGCTGTTCTTCTACGCCACGGCCGGCGGCGCGATTCTGTATGTGATCGGCGAGGTCTGGAATGCGATGCGCCGTCACGGCCACCGCGAGCTCGGGCTGCTGATGATCAGCGCGGGCTTCATGGTCGGCGTGATCACCGACCTGGTCATCACAGCCGGCGGCGGATAGTCCGCGGTCGCCGCGCCCGCACGCCACGCCCGGCCCCGCGGCCGGAAGCTGATCGCTCCCGGCCGCACGGGCCCAGTCGGTGGTTTAGCTGCAGGGCGCCCCGGTGGCGTTTTTGGACAACGTCGGGGGCGACGTCTTGTTCTCCTTGATCGTCACCCGTCCGACGAGGTCAAGCCTGGCCACCAGCGACCCGGACAGAGTGCCTGTCCGGTCACTGCCTTTGCAGGATGGGTCGGCGTTGAATGTCAGATGGCCGTTGAGCTTTCCGGTGCCGTTGATCTTGGCCGACGAGAGATCAGACTGAGCCGCGAAAAGCGACGAACCGCCGGTGAGCGTGAGGATGTGGCTGGCGGACATGTTCGCGCCCCCGACCGACTTGATGATCGAGACGGCGCGTGCACCGCTCGGCGGCTGGCTGGCCGTGAGGATCGTGGCGTTCGACTCAGTGCCCTCGTATTCGTTCAGAAAGGTTGTCTGCCTGAACGAGTTCGGGGTGCCTGAGCACGTGTAGGCGACCTTCGTCACGGAGGCCTTGGCCCTGCTCAGCCTCACGCTCCCGAAGAACGACTTGCTGATGGAGATCCTGACCGTTCCCGTGGCGATGCCGGTCTGGGTCTTGGGCTTTGGCCCGCTACATCCCGCGGGGACCGTCCCCGTCTTGGCGTGTCCCTGCTTGCGGAACTTGATGTTGACGGTGACGTCGTGGAACTTGAACTTCAGAGTCCCAGAGGCCAGGTTGCCGGCGATCTGACAGGTGGCATTGTTCGCCCCCCCGAAGCTGTGGGTCTCGCTCCACCCCTTGCCCACCTTCGTGAATGAGACCGTCCCGCCCGCAAACTGCGTGCCGCAGCTAAAACCGTCTGCGCTGGCGGTGTAGCCGTGCTTGACCTTCATCGGACCTATCGTGAACTCCGGAGCGCCGTCGGCAAACGCGACGGATGGTACGGCCAGACAGAGCGCCGCTCCCAGCAAGGCGACGCGCCCTAGGTGAAGGCGGTGAGACATCGAACTCCTTTCCCCGACGTGCCTGGCTCCCGTGGCCAGGCCCATTTGGCCGAGTCTATGGGCCACTCGGCACGGAATTCAATAGCGAGATCACGATCTCCGGTGCAGTCGCCGGAGCCCCCAGACCACCAGGAGTACGATCGCGGCACCCAGGGTTACCTGGCCCGCCGCTCTGCCCACGGCCGCCCACGCCATTCCCGCGGCGTCGCCCACCACCACGAAGGCCAGCGCCCATAGAGCGCAGCCGGCGGCGGTCAGGGCGATGAAGGGCCCGAGGGGCACCCGGCGGGCCCCCGCTGGCAACGACACGAATGTCCGGGCCAGCGGCAGCAGCCGGGCCAGGAAGACCGTCCTGAGCGCGTGCTCGCCCAGTGTTTGCTCATACCGGGCCAGCAATCGCCCGGCTCCGGGAATTCGTCTCACCAGCCCGGCCCCTCCAATTCCGTACGCGATCACCGAACCGAGCACGTTCCCGGCCGTGGCCGCCACCACGGCCAGGCAGAGGCTCATCAGATGTTCGCTGACGGCAAAGCCGGAAAAGAGCAGCGTCGCTTCGCTGGGTATCGGGATGCAAGCGCTCTCGGGCACCATCAGCGCGAACACCGCCAGCGGTCCGTAGTGCTGGATCAGAGTGGTCAGGGCCGGCCCTTTGGGCCCCGGCCGGGATGGCTCCGCGGGCCCGGCGGTCCGGGTCGCTTGGGTCGACCAGGTGGGGCCGGCGGATGGGGTCTGCGGTAGCCCAGCACCGTCTGCACGCTCGAGGGCCGCCACAGAGCGCCGCCGCGCGGGGTGGGCACGCGATCGGCGTTGAGGGCGTCGGCGATCGCCTGCAGGCTCATTCCACGCTGGCGCATGCGGCCAATCCGCTCCGCCAGTTCCGGGGAGATGCTCTCCAGCCCGGGCCGCCCGGGAGGCCGGTGCGGGTGCTCGCGGTCCCGGGTGAGCCGCCGGACCTCCCGCAGGACGCGTGAGGTCAGCCGTCCGTCGCGCTGCTCCGTGTCCCACGCCAGATCCAGGACGACCAGGCCGGCACCTCGCTCCGCGAGCCAGTCCAGCAACCGGACCAGCTCACCCAGTGAGGAGGCGACGGTGCCGAGCCGGGGCACGAGCAGCGTCGCCGCACGCCCGGAGTCGATCCAGTCCAAAGCCTCGGCGAGCCCCGCCCGGCCATCCTCGCCGGGGGAGATCACCGTATGGATCAGGCTCAGGTCGCCGGGAACGCGCCCCGCTGGGAGCTCGTCCGAGCCCAGGAGGTACGCGACGGCAGTTCGGCTCACGTCTCCAAGTCTATACGCAAATCATTTGCGTACGAGGACGACGGGCGCGCACCGTCCGCGTCGAGGGCGCCGGGCAGCGTGGCCGCGTCGAGCACCGCGGGGCTAGCGGATCAGCTGCTCCGACCGGGCGGCGTCGACCATCTCCCGCAATGTCGACGCGGCGTCGTGCTTCGGGCGCCAGCGCAGCTCGCGGCGGGCCTTGGCGGTGTCCATCAGCACCGGGGCCCGGACGCTCTCAATCCACTGAGCCTCGGCGGGGATGAAGGGCAGGCGGGCCAGAAGCTCAGCGGTGGCGTCCAGGGCAAGGTCGGGAATCGGGATGCTGTACCAGCCCAGCGCGTCGGCCAGGTCGGACATCCGGAGCTCGCCTGGCCCGGCCAGGTTGTAGACGCCCGGCTCCCCTCGCCCCAGCACGGCGGCGCGCAGCGCGCTGGCCACGTCGTCGTGGTGGACCAGCTGGAAGGGCACCCCGGGGTCGGGCAGGACCGGTTTGAGCGCCGGCAGGATCTCCAGCATTCGCAGGAGCGCTCCGGGCATCCGCTCTGAGAGCTGTATGTAGGGGATGTTGTCCAGCAGGGCCTGGGCGTCGGCCCCGGCCACGATGCACGGCCGGAACACGTACGCGTCGGTCCCCGTGCCCTGCACGACCTCGGTCAGCACCGCCTCGAGCGCGGCCTTCTGGGCCGAGTAGTAGTGGCGATCGGTGCCGCGCGGAGGGATGTCCTCCGTGAGCAGCGGGGGACTGTCAGCGTGAAACCCGTACGCCGCCACCGAGGAGGCGTAGACGAGCCGGGGCACCCTCGCGGCCACGGTGGCCTCGAACACGCCGCGCGAGCCCTCCAGGTTGACCCGCTCGGTGTCCTTCAGGCCGCCCACGATCAGGAACGCGAGGTGAACCACGACATCCGCGCCCTGCACGAGCTCGTCCAGCAGGGCGCGGTCGAGCACGTCGCCCTGGCGGTACTCGGTCTTCTTCAACCCGTGCTCGGCCGGATCAAAGGGCCGCCGAGCCATCGCCAGCACCCGCCCGACCTCGGCTGAGCGGTCCAGGCTGCGCAGCAGCGAGCGCCCGATGTCACCGGTCGGGCCGGTGACCGCGACCGTCAGCCGAGCCCGGCCTGGCCTGGATGCGCCGGTGCCCGCGGCGTCGGACATCTACTGCCGCCTGGCCAGCTCGCGCTTGGCCGTCCGCCGGAAGCGCATGGCCTTGCCGGCGTTGAGCCGCAGCGCGGCCAGCTTGGATTTGGGAATCTCAAACCCGCCCACGAGCCGGCGGGGCACGAGCACCCAGCCGTCCTCCAACCACACCAGGTCGCCCCTGACCTGGAAGTTCCGCTGCCAGGAGAAGGTCTCGGCGTGGACGTGAGCGGTCAGGCAGGCCAGTCCCGGGGCAAACGGCACCCCGGCGGGGTGGCCTTCGATCCGGATCCACCGCGCGGCTTGATCGACGCGCACCGCGACGCGCACGGCGAACGGGAAGCCGTCGGGCGTTACGAGCGACAGGACCGCGGTCGGGAAGGCGGTGCCCAGCTCGCTGAGCCGCGGATCCCAGCTACTGGCACCGCCCAGCGGGTCGGCGCGGAAGCGCTCGGGCTCCTCGGAATGACCGGAGCGCACCTCCTCTAGGTGGGCGTCGAACAGTCGCGGCTCGGCCCCGACGTCGCCTCCCGGCCAGACGAAGACGCGCTCGGGCCGGACGTGGATATAGATCCGGTTGTAGTACCAGCTCAGCCGGCGCTGGATCGCCGGCGGTGGCGTCAGCGGCTTGATGCCGGGGAGCTTCGCCATCGACTCGCGGGCGTAGCGAGCACGATTGGCCTCCAGATCCCGGTCATCCACCTCGGCCGTCCCCTGGACCAGGACCATCGGCGCCCCGTCCAGCCCACTCCCGGTGGGGTCGGAGAACAGCAGCGACGTGAGCGGATTGGCCCGGGCGTCGTTGGCCTTCTTGGGATATCCGAGCCCGGTCGTCACGTCGATGCACGGATCTCCCGGTGAGTAATACGGCGTCACCGGCCAGGTGATGGGCTGCCCGCGACGATCGATCGTCGTCAGCTCGGTGGTCACGAACCGGTCAAAGACCGCCTGGACCTCGGGGGCAGCGATGCCGTCACGCAGTATATGGCCGCCGCTCGCGCTCGGGCCGTCGCTAGCCCTCGTACCCGGGCTCACCGGGGAGCACCACCCGGGCCTGCTCGCCCGACAGCACGACCCTCGGCTCCACGGGGCGGATCTCCCGGTCACGCGCGTAGGCCAGCAGCTCATCGGCCGACCCGAAGCCGGAGATCTGCTCCAGGTGCTTGAGCGGTCGGGAAGACCAGGAACAGCTCCCCGCGCCGGAGGCCTCGAGCGCCGCGGTGGGCGCATACCACCGCCAATCGACCACCTCCTCACCGTCCACCTCGGGGCTGGCCTCGGACGGCAGCGGTGCGAGGTAGAACCACGTGTCGAACCGGATCTTGACCTGGGCTGGAGTGATCCAGCGCGAGAAGGGAACCAGCTCGCCCGGGCCGGGCAGGGTTATGCCCGCCTCCTCCTGGAGCTCCCGCATCGCGGCCGACCGAAGGGCGCCGTCGCCCTCGCCCTCGGTCCGGTCCACCGCGCCGCCGGGAAACACCCAGGCGCCGCCCATAAACCTGGCACCGGGATTGCGCTTGACGAGCAGCACCTCGAGTCGCTCCGGACCGCCCCGGAGCACGATCACGGTGGCGGCCAATCGCGGCACCGTCTCCGGGCCCAGATTGAGCTCCTCTCCCGGGCTGGCCGGCCAGTATCCATGGGCTGACAGTACCGGGCGGCGCCGACCGGGCGGCGCCCCGAGCCTGCCCCGTCGCTACATTCCTCCGCGTGAAGTGGATGTGCGAATCGTGTGGGTTCATTTACGACCCCGACCAAGGCGACCCCGATGGGGGTATCCCCCCAGGAACGGCATTCGAGGACATTCCGGAGACCTGGTTCTGTCCCGTGTGCGGTGCTCGCAAGCAAGACTTCACGCCCTTTGACGAATAGACGCCCAGCCCGCCGCAGAGCGCTCCTAAGCTGCCTGGCCCCGGCCGCCGCCGTGCTGATCGCCGGCTGTGGAGGGTCGTCCACGCACACTTCCGTCACGCAGACGATCACCCCTGGGCCGCCGCCCACGCGCGCAGAGCTCCAGGGGATCCACAAGATCCGCCACGTGGTGATCATCATGCAGGAGAACCGCTCGTTTGACTCCTACTTCGGGACCTACCCCGGGGCGGACGGGATCCCGGCCTGGCCGGCAATCCCGGACAGGTGCCGTGCGTCCCGGACCCCCGTACCCGCCACTGTGTGCGGCCGTTTCACGACCAGCAGGACAGAAGCCTCGGCGGACCGCACGCCTCGTGGAACGCCCGTGCCGACATCGCCCACGGACACATGAGTGGGTTTGTGATCCAGCAGTTGAAGGGCCTCGCTGCACTGCGCGCAGACCGGCAACCCGCGGTGTGGAGGCATCCGGGACGGCCCGCCCGACGTGCTGGGCTACCACACCGGAGCCGACATCCCCAACTACTGGGATTACGCCCACGACTTCGTGCTCCAGGACCACATGTTCCAGTCCGACGCGTCGTGGAGCCTGCCCTCGCACCTTTACATGGTGTCGGCCTGGTCGGCCCGCTGCCAGGTCCCCGGGGTGATCCTCAGCTGCACCAACCAGGATCAGGGTCCGGGCGTTCCGCCGGACTTCGCGCGCCAGCAGGGCATTCGGAACCCCCCGACCCCGGACTACGCCTGGACCGACATCACGTACCTGCTCCACAAGTACCACGTGAGCTGGCGCTACTACGTCTTCAAGGGCTCGGAACCCGACTGCGAGCAGGACTCCCAGATCGTCTGCTCAGGGGTGCAGCAGTCGGCCCACACACCCGGGATCTGGAACCCCCTGCCCTACTTCGACACGGTCCGGGACGACCACCAGCGCCGCGACATCCAGTCGCTGTCGAACTTCTTCACCGACGCCAGGACTGGGAACCTGCCCAGCGTGTCCTGGATCACGCCCAACGCGAGGGTGTCTGAGCATCCGCCCGGATTGATCACCGCCGGTCAGACCTACACCACAGGGCTGATCAACACGATCATGCGCAGCCCCGACTGGAACAGCACCGCGATCTTCCTGGCTTGGGATGACTGGGGTGGGTTCTACGACCACGTTGATCCCCCCAGCGTGGACCAGAACGGCTACGGGCTCCGGGTGCCCGCACTCGTCATCAGTCCCTACGCTCGCCAGGGCTTCATCGACCACCAGACGCTCAGCTTTGACGCCTACCTGAAGTTCATCGAGGACGACTTCATGCACGGCGTGCGGCTGAACCCCAAGACCGATGGCCGCCCGGACCTCCGCCCCGATGTGCGTGAGAACGCCCGGATCCTGGGCAATCTGGTCAAGGACTTCAACTTCAGCCAGCCCCCCCGGCACCGGTGTTCCTGCCGCTGCATCCCCACACCGATCTGATCGCGCCCTCGGCCAGCGTGCTCAGTTTCCGCGTTCAGAACGCCCTGTCCTCGCTCGGGATGCAGGTGATGGCCGCCTATCTGGGGCTCACGCCGGAGAGGCTGTTGGTGGACCTCTCGGAGGGTCTCTCGCTGGGGCAGGTCGCTGCCGACCAGGGCCGGTCTCTGGCCGGCCTCAGACGGGCCGTGGCCACGCTCGCTCCCGGGGCCCTGCCGGCGCTCCGGCGGCAGTTGGCCTACGCTGCGACTGGGATCCGGCCGACGGCGACATCGGCGATAGCCGACGCGGTGATCGCCACCAGGCGGCACAGGTCGGACTCGGAGATCGACAGCGGGGGCATCAGCACCACCACGTCGTCCAGCGGACGGATGATGGCACCGCGGGATCGGGCGGCGAGGGTGACCTGGTGGCCCAAACGCTCGCCGGGCTGACCACCGACGAGCTCGATTCCCACCATGAATCCGCGCTGGCGGACCTGGCCCACCAGCGGAAAGCACCGCCACCCGCCGGTCCAGGTTGCGCTGGAGCAGTTCGATCTTCGGCTCCAGGTGTTCCAGCGTCCGTTCCTGCTCGAACACCTCCAGCGTGGCCAGCGCCGCGGCACAGGCGAGCGGATTGCCGGTGAACGTGTGGCCATGGAAGAACGTCCTGCCCCTCATCGGTTGGCCCAGGAAACCCTCGTAGATCCGTTCGGTGCTCAGCGTCGCGGCCAGCGGCAGGTAGCCGCCGGTGAGGCCCTTACCCACACACATCAGGTCCGGGGTCGACGTCCTCGTGCTGGCAGGCGAACATCCGCCCGGTCCGGCCAAAGCCCGTGGCGACCTCGTCGCAGATCAGCAGCACTCCGTGCCGGTCACATAGCTCGCGCACCCCGCGGAGGTATCCGGGAGGCGACACCAGGATGCCGGCCGCGCCCTGCACGAGCGGCTCGACGATCACCGCCGCGACCTGATCCCCGTGCTCGGACAGCAGTCCGGCCATCGCCTCCAGGTCGCCGGCGGGGGCCTGCCAGCCGCCGAACAGGAGCGGCTCGTAGAGCGAGTGGAATCTGGCGATCCCCCCGACCGCCACCGATCCGAGCGTGTCCCCGTGGTAGCCGTTCTCCAGCGAGATAAAGCGAGTTCGGCGGAGCTCGCCCTGCTGGCGGGCATATTGGAAGGCCATCTTCAGCGCGACCTCGACCGCCGTCGACCCGCTGTCGGAATAGAACACGCGCGCCAGTCCCGGCGGGGCGATCGACAGCAGGCGCTCGGCCAGCGTAATCGCGGGCTCGTGGGACAGCCCGAGCATCGTCGAATGAGCGACCCGCTCCAGCTGGGCTGTGACGGCAGCGTCGATGGCCGGATGGCGATGACCGTGGACGTTGCACCACAGCGATGACACGCCGTCGATGTACGCGTTCCCGTCCGTGTCGTACAGCCTGGTCCCCTCGGCGTGCTCGATCACCACCGGGGGCTCCTCGGTCTCCCAGGAATGCTGCTGGGTGAACGGGTGCCACAGACACCGCCTATCGCTCTGGATCAGGGCCGCCGTGCTGCGCACAGCCGCAAGGTAGCCACCGCGTCGGTCGGAACAGCCGTGTGACAGCCTGAGCGGCGATGGCGGTTTAACGGCGCTCCTCGATGACCCAGGTGCTGGCCGGACTGGCGGCGGTGGTCGTGGCGCTCGTGGTCGTGGCGCTCGTGCCGGAGGGTGGCACTCGCCGGTCGAGTTCGGTCTCCGGGCGGGGAGGCGGCGGTGCGCTCGGGTCGAGCCGCGCGCTCGGCTCGATGTTCCAGGATGACCAGCACCTGATCTACTCCTCGACCCCCGTCGTGACCAGGACGCTCAACACCCTGAAGGGGCTGGGGGTCAACCAGATTCGGGCCACGGTGGTCTGGAAGGACCTCGCGCCGGACCCGACAGCGCACTCCGCGCCCAGGAACTTCACGGCCACCCGCCCCTCGGAATATCCCGCCGGCTCGTGGCTGCCCTACGACCGGCTGGATGAGCTGGCCCGGGCCCGCGGCATGACGGTGAACTTCAACGTCACCGACCCGGGCCCGCTGTGGGCCATGGGCCGCGGCTCGACTCCCCATTACGCCGACCACTGGATGCCCTCGGCCGCGGACTTCGGTCGCTTCGTCCAGGCGCTGGGGACGCGGTACAGCGGTCGATATGTCCCTCCGGGGGGACACGCCGCGCTTCCCCGGGTCAGCTTCTGGTCGATCTGGAACGAGCCCAACCAGCCGGGGTGGCTGGCTCCCCAGTGGCGCACCTCCGCAGGCGGCCCGACGATGGTGGCGCCGGTCCTGTACCGCGGGTACGTCGACGCGGCCTACGCCGCCCTGACCAGGACGGGGCACGGTCCGACCACAGACACGATCCTGGTGGGCGACCTGGCTCCGGAGGGGTGCGTGGCCGGCCAGGTCTGCCAGGGCGGCGTCTATTCCCGGCCTTACTGGCCGATTCCGCCGCTGCCCTTCCTCCGCGCCGTGTACTGCGTGGGGCCCAACTATCAGCCGCTGAGCGGGAGCGCCGCAACGACACTGGGATGCCCGTCCACGTCTGACCGGCCCTCGTTCGTATCCGCTCATCCCGGGCTCTTCCAGGCCACCGGCTTCGCCCACCACCCGTACTCGTTCTTCCTGGCCCCGAACGTCCCCCTGAGTAACCCCGCGTTCGTGCCGTTGGCCAACCTGAGCCGCCTGGAGCGGGCCCTGGACTCGATCTTCACCGCGTACAGCGTGCGGCGAGAGCTGCCCATCTACCTGACCGAGTACGGCTACATCACCAACCCGCCGAATCAACTACGCGGGGTCCGGCCACAGACCCAGGCGCTGTATCTGAACGAAGCCGAGTACCTGGCCTGGAAGGACCCGCGAGTCCGCACGCTGAACCAGTTCCTGCTCTACGACCCGCCGCCGAACCCCGACTTCTTCCAGACCGGACTGCTCTACGCCAACGGCCGGCCCAAGCCGTCGCTGATGGCCTACCGGCTGCCGATCTATCTGCCCGACCCGGTTCTGAGCGCCGGTCACACTGTGCTCGTGTGGGCGATGCTGCGGGACGCCCCGCGGGGTAGTCGGCAGGCCGCCCAGATTCAGTGGCGACGATCCTCGCGCGCCCCATACCGGACGCTCCGCGAGGTCAGAGTTACGGACCGCAGCGAGGTGCTCACACAGAGGGCCAGGGTGCCCGGCGCCGGCGAGCTCCGGGTCCAGTGGCGCTCGCCCGGCGGTCAGTTCCAGGACAGCCGCGCGACAACGGTCACGGCGCGCTGAAGCCCCTCATCGCCGCAGCCGGCCGGCGAGCGTTGACCAGACCCCGCTGAGGCGGTAGCGCGTCTCCGCCCACCCGTGACCCCAGTCAGAGGGCGCCGCGCGCCGGCGGGCCAGAGTTGCCAGCCCGGCCGCCCCGGCCAGCAATGCCGCGGCCGCGCCGAGCGCGACCAGCGGCGCCGGCACGCCGGAGCTGGTCGACGCGGTGACCGACGTGGGGAGGTTCGGGCCGCCCGACACATTGCCCGTCGCGTGAGCGACCGTCGGGCGGTGGCCCTTGCCGCAGGTTCCGCTGGCCCGGGCCTGCAGCGCGGACTGGATCGCGCCGATGAAGTCGGCGTAGTACTGCTGGCCGTACGTGTCCACGCTGGCCAGGGCCGAGGACAGCTGGCGGCTCGTGAACGCGCACGGTGGGATCGATCCGTGCGCTGAGTAGGCGTTGAGCAAGCTGCTGTACACGGAGCTCGAACCGGCCGCAGCCGCCAGTCCAGGCCACAGGGCCAGGCCGGCCAAGATCCCGGCCGTGAGCCGTTTCACCATCCCCTCAAGCTAGCGCGAGACCGGCCACCGGTAGCCAGCTGGACAACGGCAGCTCCTTCCCGGCGGCGGCCAGCAGGGCCGGCTCCGGCCGCTCGATTTCAGGCAGAACCGAGACCTCGATCTCGCCCCGCTGCGCGATCGTCGTCCGGTTGGAGACCTCCATCACGCTCGGGTGAGAGCTCCACGGCGTCATGACCACGCCGACCACCGGCAGGCCGGCTGCTCGCGCCGCCTCCAGGGTCAGGAGCGTGTGGTTGATCGTCCCCAGGCCGGTCCTGGCCGCGATCACCACACCGAACCCCAGGTCCCGAGCCAGGGACCGCATGTCGTAGTTGCCGAGCAGGGGAACGAGCAGGCCGCCGGCCCCCTCCACGATCAGCACCTCGCCGTTCTGACCGGCGGCCAGGATGTCCCTCACAAGCCCCGCAGGATCCAGGGGCCGGTCGGCGAGCTCGGCGGCCAGGTGAGGTGAGACGGCGGGGCCGTAGCCAACCAGCGCCACCTCCTCTGGCCCTGAGCCGGCGGCTTGAGCGAGGACCTCGTGGTCGTAGGGCCAGGAGCCCGGCGGCTCGTCCAGACCGGTGATCACCGGCTTGAACGCCCTGACGCTCTCACCCCGAGCGCGGAGCGCGGCCACGATCGCCGCGGCCACGACCGTCTTACCCGCTCCGGTATCCGTCCCGGTGACGAACAGGCCAGGCATCGGGCCGGCGCTCTAGGCGGCCAGGCGCTGGTCGGCTTCGAAGTCGAACACCCGGCCGTCGAATCCAGCGGCCGGTTCCTCCGGGTAGACCTCCTCGGCCACGGGCGCTTCGTCGTACCAGTGCGCGTGGTCGAGCTCGTGCTCAAGCTCGGGGGCGTCGAGCTCCCGGACGACCGGGGTGGCCTCCCGGGCCGCACGGGCCAGAACGCGGGCGGCCAGGCGGAGCTCCTCGGTGCGGTGCGATGCCATCACGGCCAGGCGCAGCCTGGAGGTCATGGGCGGCACGGTCGGCGGCCTGATGGCCTGGGCGTACACGCCCTCCTCCAGCGCCATCTCGGCCGCCTGGACGGCAGCGTCGGGTTGGCCCACGACGAGGGGGAGGATGTGGGTCCGTGACTCGATGCGCAGGCCCTCGCGCTCCAGCTCGCGGCGCAGCGTGGCTGCGTTGGCCTGGAGCCTCGTCACCAGCTCGGGTCTGGCCTGGAGCAGGTCGAGCGCCGCCATCGCCCCGGCCACGGCGGGGGGCGGGAGAGCGGTCGAGAAGATGAACGTCCGGGCGGCGTTCACCAGGTACCGGGCCATGACCGAATCGCAGGCCACGAAGGCCCCGTATGAGCCGAGCGCCTTGCCCAGCGTGCCCACGATCACGTCCACGTGGTCCTCGACTCCCGCCTCGGCCACGGCCCCGCGACCGCCAGGCCCGAGCGTGCCGGTCCCGTGGGCGTCATCGACCATCAACCGGACCCGGTGGCGCTCGGCCAGCTCGGCCAGCTCGGCCAGCGGGGCCACATCGCCATCCATGGAAAACAGACTGTCGGTCACGATCAGGGCGCCCCGCCCCTCGGCCTGGGCGATCCCCCACTCCAGGTGATCCATGTCTCTGTGCTCGTAGACGAACACGTCGGCCCGCGACAGCCGGCAGCCGTCGATGATCGAGGCGTGGTTGAGCTCGTCGGAGAAGACCACGTCGCCGGGGCGGGCCAGGGCGGCGATCACACCCACGTTGGCCAGGAAGCCCGAGCCGAACAGCAGCGCGCTCTCGCGGCCCTTGAAATCGGCCAATCGCTCCTCCAGCCGGCGGTGAATCGTCATCGTCCCTGAGACCAGGCGCGACGCGCCCGAGCCAACCCCCCAGCGCCGGGACGCGTCGGCCGCCGCCTCACGGACGCGCGGATGGTCGGCCAGGCCCAGGTAGTTGTTGGAGCACAACATCAGCACCGGACGGCCGTCGAGCACGACGTGCGGGCCCTGGGGACCGCTGACCAGCCGCGTCCGCCGGTCAAGTCCGACCGCCTGGAGCTCCGACAGCCGCGACTCGATCTGAATCACGCGGCGTGCTCCTCGGCCGCTGGCCTGCGCGCCACTCGTCCCTTGCGGTGAAAGCGCAGCTGGGTGGAGGGGTCCCAGAGGCGAAGCTCAAGCGCCGCCGGCGCGCGGTCCTCGGATAGCGCAGCGGCGATCACGTCGGGCGTCTCACCCTCCAGCCAGCCGGCGCGGTTGTCGGGCCGGGGACGGGCGCCGTTGTCGGGCTGACGCGTCACATTCAGCCCCAGCTCCTCAAACATCGTCCGGTCATCGTCGGGCGTGTTGCCCAGCGTGGTCAGGAAGTTGCCCATCATCACGCCGTTCAGCCCCGCCTTGACGGCCGTCTGCTGGAGCTCGCCCAGGTTCTCCACCCGCCCCCCGCACAGCCTGAACAGCGCCTCGGGCAGGATCAGCCGGAAGATCGCGATCCACTTGACCGCCTCCCAGGGGTCCATCAGCTCCCGCTCGCCGAACTTGGTCCCAGCCCGCGGGTTGAGCAGGTTGATCGGCACGCTCGTGGGGTTGATCGCCGCCAGCTCGAATGCCATCTCGACTCGCTGCCCGCGCGTCTCGCCCAGGTTGAGGATGCCGCCGACGCAGGTCTCGAGCCCGGCCTGCTTGACGGCGTCGATCGTCCGCAGGCGGCCCTCGTAGCGCACGGTGGTGGAGACCTCGGGGTAATAGGACTCGGCCGTCTCCACGTTGTGGTGGACCCGCTGAATCCCCGCTTCCTTGAGAGCCCGGGCCCGCTCGGCCGAGATGTGGCCGACCGAGACGCACCGCTTGAGGTTCGTCTGCTCGGCCACCAGTCGCGCGCCCGCCAGTACCTTCTGAAAGTCACGCTTGGACAGGCCCTGGCCCTGGGTGACCATGCAGAATCGGTGCGCTCCGGCCGCCTCGGCCGCCCGGGCGTGCTCCAGGATCTGCTCGGGTTCCATCATCGGGTGCATCGGCGTGTCGGCGTCGGCGTATCGCGACTGGGCGCAGAAGCCGCAGTCCTCGGCACATCCGCCGGACTTCGCGTTGACCAGCGAGCACATGTCGGTCGAGTCGGCGAATCGGTCCCGCCGGACCCGCCAGGCTCGCTCGACCAGCGCGCCGATCTCCTGGTGGTCTTCGAGTTCCCCCAGGCGCAGTGCCTCCTGGCGGGTGATCAGCGGCGGCATGGCCGCAGAAGATAGGAACGCCCGCGGACGGCTCAGCGATCGCGCCACACGGGAGGGCGTTTGTCGGCGAAGGCCCGGACGGCCTCACCGAAGTCCTCCGAGCCCAGCGAGGCCCGGCGCAGATCGAGCAGCTCCTGTTCGACGGCTGGGTCAAGCGCCGCCTCGGCGGCCAGCACGGCCCGGATCACCTGCTTATTGCCCCGCTGGGCGATCGGCGCGTTGGCCGCGATCTCAGCCGCCAGCTCGAGCGCCCGCTGTTCGAGCTCGTCGTCGGCCGCGACGCGGTTGGCCAGCCCCCAGGCGAGAGCCGTCGGGGCATCGATCCGGCGTCCGACCAGGAACAGCTCACGCGTGCGGGCCGCTCCGATCACGTCTATGAACTTGCGAATCCCGGTGTGCGAGTAGACCAGGCCGAGTTTGGCCGGCGGCATGCCCAGCGAGATCGATTCCCCGGCGATCCGCAGATCACAGGCCAGGGCCAGCTCAAGGCCGCCGCCGATGGTGTGGCCGTTGAGCACGGCCAGGGTGGGGTACGGATAGGCCTCGACGGCGTCGATCGCGGCGGTAAACGGGTGGGCCACGAGCCGGTCGGCCTCCTCGGCCATGACCCCGTCGGGCAGTCCCGCCAGGTCGTAGCCGGCCGAGAACGTCCTGTCCTGGCCGGTCACGATCACGCACCGGGCGTCCAGGCCGGGCATGGTCGAGGCGAACGCGTCAAGGATCGGGTGGTCCAGTGCCCCGCGCCGCTCAGGGTTGGAGATGGTCAGCCGGGTCACCCCGGGGGCCGGCTCGTCCACGAGCAGCCGGCCTGCTGGCCTACTCGAGGACAACGAGCGTTTCGCCCTCGGAGACCGACTGCCCTTCCTCCACCAGGATCTCCTTCACGACGCCGGGGTCCTCGGCCTCGACCGGCATCTCCATCTTCATCGACTCCAGGATCACGACGGTGTCGCCCTCCTCGATCTGGTCGCCGACGCCAACTTCGATCTTCCACACGGTGCCGGTGATGTGGGCCTCGACATCAGGCAACTGGTCGCTCCTCCTGGGCTCGCGGATTGGGCGCAGAGAATACTTGCCCACTTTCCGGCATCGCTGCCCTGTCCGGGGTTGACGCACCGTAGAGGCAGGTTTGCAATTGGGTCCGCCGTGGACACAGACAATCGCAGCGTGTTCATCAGTTCGTGCACGCGCCGCGAGCTGGCCCGCCGGAAGCCGAGCCGGACGCCGCTCCGGAGTCAGCTGTTGGCGGTGGCGATCGTGCTCGCCGTGGCCCTCGGCACGTTCGTCGCCGCCCGGGGCGGCCTGTAGCGGGCCTACCCGAACGTCGCCGGGTCCGGTCCTATCCGGCTGCCGGCGTCGAGGCCGTCGATCGCCCGGACCTCGTCATCGGAGAGCGCGAAGTCGAAGATCTGGAAGTTCTCCTGGATCCGCGATGGGGTGACGGACCTGGGGATCGCCACGTTGCCGATCTGAACGTGCCACCGGAGCACAACCTGCGCCGGCGTGCGCCCGTACCGGGCGGCGATCTCCTCCAGCACGGGCTCCTCCAGCAGATCGCCGCCCCGGCCCAGAGGGCTCCACGCCTCGGTCACGATCCCATGCTCGCGGTGGAATGACCGCAGATCGGTTTGGATCAGTCGGGGATGAAGCTCGACCTGGTTGACGGCGGGGACCACGTCGGTGGCCGTGATGATCTCCTCCAGGTTCTGGATCGTGAAGTTCGACACCCCGATCGAGCGTGCCCGGCCGTCGGCGTTGAGCTCGCCCAGCGCCTTCCAGGTCTCGACGTAGCGCCCGCGGGAAGGGGCGGGCCAGTGGATCAGGTAGAGGTCGACATACTCCAAGCCCAGGCGCTCGAGCGAATGGTCAAACGCGCCCAGTGCGTTGGCGTGACCCTGGTCGTCGTTCCACAGCTTGGTGGTCACGAACAGCTCGCTCCGCGGCAGCCCGCTGGCCGCGATCGCCTCGCCGACCTCGGCCTCGTTTCCGTAGGCGGCGGCCGTGTCGATCAGGCGATATCCGGCCTGGAGGGCGTGGGCGACGGCCTGTCTGGTCTCCTCCGGTGGGACCTGGAAGACGCCAAAGCCGAGCTGCGGGATCTGATGTCCGTCGGTCAGTTCCAGCAGTGGGGTGGAAGTCGTCTGGTGAATGCTCATGTACTCACCCTTCCCCCAGACTCTCCAGCCGAAAATTTGCCCACGATGTGGCGCGGATAAATTCTCGTACATGATCCTGGCCATTGATCAGGGCACGACCGGGACGACCTGCCTGGTGTTCGACCTCCAGGCCGAGCCGATCGGCCGGGCCTACCGGGAGTTCACCCAGCACTTTCCCCAACCCGGCTGGGTCGAGCACGACATGCAGGAGCTATGGGAGGTCACCCAGGCGGTGGCCGGAGAGGCGCTGGCCGACGCCGGGGTCAGGCCGGGCGAGTTGGAGGCCGTCGGCATCACCAACCAACGCGAGACCGTGTGTGTCTGGGACCGGTCGACGGGCCGGCCGCTGCACCGGGCGATCGTGTGGCAGGACCGGCGGACGGCCGCTCGGTGCGCGGCGCTCCGGGAACAGGGGCTGGAGGATCTGGTCCGCGAGCGGACCGGTCTGGTCCTGGACCCGTACTTCTCGGCCACCAAGATCGAATGGCTGCTCGCGCACGTGGACGGCCTACGCGATCGGGCGGCTCGGGGCGAGATCGTGTTCGGGACCGTGGACTCGTGGCTGGTCTTCAAGCTGTGCGGGCGGGCCGTCACCGAGCCGTCCAACGCGGCCCGGACGATGCTCTTCGACATCCGGCGCGGGACCTGGGACGCCGAGCTGCTGGAGCTGTTCGGGATTCCGGACCGGGCTCTGCCCGACCTGGGTCCGACGTGCGGGCCGATCGGCACCACGAGCGCGGACGCCCTGCACGGCCACGAGGTCCCGCTCACGGGGCTGGCCGGCGACCAGCAGGCGGCCCTATTCGGCCAGGCCTGCGTCGACCCCGGCCTGGGCAAGAACACATACGGGACCGGGTCGTTCGTGCTCCAGAACACCGGCTGGGAACCGCCCAAGCCCGCTCCCGGCCTCCTCAGCACCGTGGCCTGGAGGATCGGGGAGGGTCGGCTGGCCTACGCGCTGGAAGCCGCCGTGTTCGTCACCGGGGCGGCGATCCAGTGGCTCAGGGATGGCCTCGGGATCATTGACAGCGCGGGCGAGACCGAGGCGCTGGCTCGGTCACTGGAGGGCAACGACGACCTCTACTTCGTCCCCGCGCTGACCGGCCTGGGCTCGCCGCACTGGGACCCCTACGCCCGCGGGACGATCGTGGGGATCACCCGCGGGACGACGCGGGCGCACCTGGCCCGGGCCGCGCTCGAGGCCGTGAGCTACCAGACGGTGGATGCCGTGCGGGCCATGGAGGACGCCGCCGGCGTGCCCCTGACCGAGCTCCGGGCAGACGGGGGGGCCACGGCCAACTCGTGGTTGATGCAGTTCCAGGCCGACGTCCTGGGCGTACCCGTGGTCATCCCGGAGGTCTCCGAGACGACGGCCCTCGGGGCCGCCTACCTGGCGGGCGTCGGCCGCGGGCTCTGGACGGTGGACCACGTCCGCCAGAGCTACCGCGAGCGCACGCGCTACGAGCCGGCGATGGGCTCCGACCAGCGGCTGGCGCTGCTCGATGGCTGGCACCGGGCGCTGGAACGCTCGCTGGCCTGGGTGCAGGCGTAGCTCCCGGGCCGAATCGGGCCCGCCCGCGCTGTCACCACAACCCTCGCCACGGGTATCAATCAACACATGACGGACGTCGAGCTGAAGCCCCAGCGCTACCGCGATCCAAGACCGGAGGAGTACTTCCGCCAATTCCACGACCGGGCCCGTCGGGGCAAGGCGGGTAGGACGTACGAGCCGGTCCGGCTGGCCGTGGTTCCCTACATGCTGCTGGCCTTCCGGATCCAATCGATCGGAGCCGAGAACGTGCCCAACGGTCCGGTCATCCTGGCCCCCAACCACGGGTCGTTCATGGACCACTTCTTCGCCGGGGCCTTTCTCCGTCGCCGGGTGAGGTTTATGGCCAAGTCGCAGCTCTTCGGGGCCCAGCCCGCGACCTACATCTTCAGCCACGGAGGGGTATTTCCCGTGCGGCGGGGCCACCACGACGAGGAGGCGTTCACGACCGCCTTCCGCCTGCTTCACCAGGGCGATGCCGTGGTCATGTACTGCGAAGGGGGACGCTCGCGGACCGGGACGCTCGCCGCCGAGGCCAAGCCGGGCATCGGTCGGCTGGCGCTCGAGTCGGGCGCGCCCGTGGTTCCGATCGCGATCGTCGGCTCACAGAAGGTGCGCAACTGGAAACGCCTTCAGTTCCCCAAGGTCCTCGTCCAGTACGGGGAGCCGTTCCGGCTCGAGCAGGTGGACGAGTCCTCACGCGAGGAGCAGCAGGCGGCGGCGGACTACATCCTCGACCGGATCAGAGCCATTCACACGAACCTCGCCGCGAAGGGTTACCGCACCGTGGCGCGGGAGCACCGGGCCCAGCGGGCTGCGGCCGAGGCGGCCGAGGAAGACGAGGACTGAGCGCCCCTACGCCGTGGCGACCGTGGCCGCCTGCTCCAGGCCCAGCTCGGCGATCGCCTGCTCGCGCATCCGGAACTTCTGCACCTTGCCGGTGACGGTCATCGGGAACTCCTGGACGCACTTCACGTAGCGCGGGACCTTGAAGTGGGCGATCTGGCCCTGGCAGAACTCGCGCACGTCCTCGGTGCTGAGCACGGCGCCGGCGCGCGGGATGACCCAGGCCATCAGCTCCTCGCCGTAGCGCTCGTCGGGCACGCCGATCACCTGGACGTCGGCGATGTCCGGGTGGGTGTACAGGAACTCCTCGATCTCTCGGGGATAGACGTTCTCCCCGCCCCGGATGACCATGTCCTTGATCCGGCCGACGATCCGCACGTACCCGTCGGCGTCCATCGTGGCCAGGTCGCCCGAGTGCATCCACCCCGCCTGGTCGATCGATTCCTGGGTGCGCTCGGGCTCGTTCCAGTACCCCAGCATGACCAGATAGCCCCGGGCGCAGAACTCGCCCGCCTCCCCGCGAGGCTGGACCACACCCGTGGCCGGGTCGATGACCTTGATCTCGGTGTGGGGCATCACCTGACCGACGGTCGAGCACCGGTGCTCGAGCGTGTCATCCACGCGCACCATCGTGGATACCGGACTGGTCTCCGTCTGTCCGAAGGCGATCGAAATCTGCTCGATCCCCATCTGAGTTCCGACCCGCTTCATGACCTCGATCGGGCAGGGCGAGCCGGCCATGATCCCGGTGCGGAGTGAGCCGAGGTCGAAATCCCCGAAGCGCGGATGCTCGAGCTCCGCTATGAACATCGTGGGCACCCCGTAGAGGCTGGTGCACCGCTCCTCCGAGCAGGCCTCGAGCGTGGCCTCGGGGTCGAATGCCTCGGCCGGATAGACGATCGCGGCTCCGCTGCTCGTGCAGGCCAGGTTGCCGATCACCATCCCGAAGCAGTGGTACAGCGGGACGGGGACGCATACTCGGTCCCGTTCGGAGTAGCCCAGCAGCTCGGCGATGAAGCGGGCGTTGTTGAGGATGTTGTGATGGGTGAGGGTGGCTCCCTTCGGGAAGCCGGTCGTGCCGCTGGTGTACTGGATGTTGATCGGGTCATCGAAGTCCAGCTCGGACAGCGCCGGGGGGTCGCCGTCGGACCCGTCGGCCAGCTCGTGCCACTCGTCGGTGTCGAAGAAGATCGCTCGCTCCAGCGCCGGCAGACCCGCCTTGACACTCGCCACCATGTCCACAAAATCCGTTCCGCGGCACTCCTGGGCCGCGAATAGGTGGCGGCACCCAGACTGGCCCAGCGCGTACTCGAGCTCGCTGGTCCGGTAGGCGGGATTGACGTTGACCAGGATCACCCCGATCGACGCCGTGGCGTACTGGACGAGCGCCCACTCGGCCCGGTTTGGTCCCCACACCCCAGCCCGGTCGCCCGGGCGCAGTCCGGCCCTCCACATCCCCGTGGCCAGCCGTCCCACGGCCTGCCCGAGCTCGGCGTACGTGTACCGGACACCCTGGTGTCGGGAGATCAGCGCGTCGGCATCCGGGACCTGCTCGATCGTGCGCCGCAGGTTCTGGTCAATCGTCTCCCCGAGCAGGGGCAGCGCGGATCCACCGTGGGCGTAGGACAGCATTCGCTCTCTCCTCTCTGCTGGTCGGGCCGATCGTACTGCGCTGTACCGTGTCCGCACTCATGACGTCGCTGCGGGCCGAACTGCTGGAGGGACAGGGGATCGCGCTGGTCGAGCCGGGGGAGGGGATCGCCTCCGCGCTGCGTGAGCTCGGCGCCCGTGTGGAGACGTGGGAGGGCCGGGACCACCCGGAGGACGACGAGGTCGGCAGCTGGGCCCGAGAGCGGCTACCGCTGCGCGCGGTCGTGTACGACGCCCGGGGCTCGTTCAGGGGCGGCGGACCGGAGGCGCTGACCCGGACGATGCACCAGGCCTGGCTGGCCGTCCGCGAGGTGGCCGTCGGAGCGCTGATCGGGGCCTCCGAGCCGGGAAAGGTGGTCCTGATCGGACCCGTTCCGGAGTCCGGCCCGCACGCGCAGGCAGCCGGGGCGGCCTTGGAGAACCTGGTCCGGACGCTGTCCGTCGAGTGGGCCCGCTACGGAGTGACCACCGTGATGGTCGCCCCCCGCCCCGGGGCGGACGAGTCCCGGCTGGCCGAGCTCGTCGGTTTCCTCTGCTCTCCAGCCGCGGACTATCTGAGCGGGACCCGCCTGGACGTTGGTTAGCCGGCCTCGCCGGCTCCGTCCACGATCCGGTCCCGGCCGGCCCGCTTGGCCTGGTACAGCCGCTCGTCGGCCAGCTTGACCAGCGACTCCAGGTCTCCGGGGTCGTGGGTGGTGGCCACGCCCACGCTGGCCGTCGCCTGGAGGCCGTCGGCCACCTGATCCCAGCGCTCGTCCTGGATGGCCTGGTTGATCCGCTGAGCGCACGCGCTCGCCGCGGCGGCGTCGGTCATCGGCATCAGGACCAGGAACTCCTCGCCGCCGCTGCGGATCACGATGTCAGACGCCCGGAGCGCTCCGCACAGCAGGCCGGCCACCCGGACCAGAACCTGGTCTCCCGCATCGTGTCCAAAGCGGTCGTTGATTGACTTGAAGTGGTCCAGATCCAGTACCGCCAAGCTCACCGGGAAGCTCAGCTCTCCGTGGGTCACGCGGTCCAGCTCCTGGGCCAGGTAGCGACGGTTGTGAAGGCCGGTCAGCGGGTCGCGTTCCGCCTGGTCGCGGAGCTGGGACTGGAGCTGCTCGAGCTGGCTGGTCCGTCGCTCCAGCTCGGCGTGAGCACTGGCCAGTTGGCGGTTCTTGGCCGCCAGCACGTCGCTCTCCCGCCTGGCGGCGCCGGCCTCCAGCGTGGCCCGCTCGAGCCGGAGCTGGAGCCCCGAGAGCTCACGAAACGCCTCGCGCTCGACCTCGGCCGCCCGGGCCAGGGCGTCAAAGGCGTCCTCGACCCGGCCGGCCTCACGCAGCGCGGAGGCCAGTGTCGAGAGGATCAGGCTCCGAGTCTGGGGCAGCCGCTCACCCAGCCACTCCAGGGCGCCCTCGCCCGAGCTCTGAGCCTTGTCCAGTTGTCCCAGGGCCACGCGGGCCTGGACCTCTGCCCGCACGGTGGCCGCCAGGACATACGGGTTCGGCTCACCGGACTCGGTCAGCAGCCCGAGTGAGCGCTGGGCGTCGGCCAGCGCGTCGTGGGCACGGCCCTGGAGCAGTCGAATGTCCGAGCGAGTCGAGTGGATCAGCCCCCGCGCGAAGGTGTTGGGGCCGTCCACGCTGTCGGCCACCTCCAGCGCGCGCTCGATCTCGCGCTCGGCAGCGTCCAGATCACCTCGCTCCTGGTATGAGACAGCCAGGTCGTTGCGGCTGATCGACTCCTCCCACCTGTAGCCAGCCTCCAAAGTCAGTTCCAGGAGCTTCTGCACCCGGGCGGAGAGATCGGGCACAGCCAGGTTTCCGAACACCATGCAGGTGGCCCGTCGCGCGACGATCCGCAGGTTGAGGTCCTCCGTGCGGTCGGCCAGGGCGACCGACGCCTCGGCCTCGCGAAGCGCCTCGGGGTACGAGCCCGTGAAGAAGTTGACCTGGGCCTTGAGCGCGGCTACCTCGGCCTGCGCCGCCTCGTCATCGCTGTGCTCGGCGTAACGCTGGGCTTCGAATACCAGGTCAATCGCACTGCTCAGATCGCCGCGGTGGAGCGAGGTCGCCCCCTGAAGAGCCCGGGCCCGGGCGCACAGTACCGCGTCCTCCAGCCATCGAGCCACCTCGTGGCAGCGGACGGCCTCAGTCAGCGCGCGGGCTGGATCCTCCATATAGATACGCCACGCCTGGACGAGGGTATCCCGGACCAGGTCCGCATCGCTGCCACCAGCAGGGTCGGCATGAGTCGGCAGGGTTGAAGCCATGGCAGGGGTCTGTTGCGGTCCTGGGTCTGATGTCGGCATCTGCGCCCGAGGGCTTGAAGGGCGAGGGAGATCTCAGCGCTCGCCGACCGGGGCGGCAGTGGCGGGCTGAGGGTCGGCCGGGCGGGCGGCCAGCCAGGCCACCACGTCGTCAAGGACCTGCTGGCGTTCGGGTTCGTTGAAGATCTCGTGATATAGGCCCTCATAGGCCTTGAGCGTCTTGTCCGGGGCCGAGATCCGGCTGTGAACCAGGAGGCTGCCCTGCGGCGGACAGAGCGAGTCGGCGGTGCCGTACATGATCAGCGTGGGGACCGTGATGGCGGGAAGGCGTTCAGGGAATGATTCGATCGCCGCGGCCAGTTCGGCCACCGTGCGCACGGGTAGCTTTCCGTGGTAGACGAGCGGATCCTGCTCGTAGGCCGCGACGACAGCAGGGTCGCGGCTGATCTGGGACGCGTCGATCGCGAGCAGCGGCAGCCGGGGCACCAGCGCCGACAGCACCCGCGCGATCAGGCGCTGGGTCGTGGGGGCGGCCTCCAGCGCGGCCAGCGGTCCGGACAGGATCAGGCCCGCCAGGCGGTCCTGGTGCTCGATCGCGTAGCTCAGGGCCACGGCCCCGCCCATGCTGTGACCGATCAGGTAGGTCGGCAGCCCAGGATGCTCGGATCTGGCCAGCCCGATCAGCGCGTCCAGATCGGCCACGGCGTTGCCCATCCGGTCGATCAGGGCCCGCGCGCCCTCAGACCGGCCGTGCCCGCGGTGGTCCAGCGCGTAGACGGCGCACCCCGTCCCGACCAATCGCTCGGCGACATCGCGGTAGCGGTCGGAGTGCTCGCTGGCCCCGTGGGCGATCACCACCACCGATCCCGGCGGCTGCTCCGGGATCCACGACTGCCAGAAGATGCTCAGCTTCCGGGCGCCCTGCAGCCGGTCCTGATGGGTCCTCAAGCGGGCGCTTCCGCCCACGGCACCACGACCGCGTCCTCGTACGGGCTGTTGCGGGCCGCCACGTACTCGGCCGGGTCGGTGGTCGAGCGGTTCTCCAGCACGTGTGTCTCGCGAGGCGGGACGTACACCATGTCGCCCGGCTCAAGCGTGAGCTCGTGCTCCAGGTGGTCTCCCCACTTGACGCTCAGGGACCCGGAGAGCATGTACACGGCGCTCTCGCAGTTCTCGTGGTAGTGGGGTCGCGACTGGGCTCCCGCGGGGACGCGGAATACCCCCATGTAGATGTTGCGCGCCCCGGACGTCGTCTGCGAGATCTCCGACCCGCCGACCACGCCTCGGGGCACATCCCGATCGGGTCCGGGCTTGACGACCTCCATCAGGGCGAGTCTACGGCCTTCAATTGACCGACGGGTCGGGCGGCATCCGGGCCACGAGCGCGTACGAGCCGCCCTTTCGAGTCAGGACCGCAGACCACAGCTCGTGCGGATCCTCGGTGAACGCGTCGTCCACCGTGGCCGGCTCAAGAATCCAGTCTCCTCGCTCGAGCTCGTCGTCGAGTTGTCCGGGTCCCCACCCGGCGTGGCCCGCGAACGCGCGCGCCGCGAGGAGATCGGGAGGGTCGTCGAGCGGAACATCGGCCTGGAGGATGCCCACGTCGGCGAAGCTCACCAGGGCGGCCGCCTCCGGCTCCGGGAATCGGGCCAGGACGATCAGCCCTCCCGGCTGGACCGGCCCCCCGACGAACACGGGGCTGTCCGCCGTCAGCACCTCCTCGAGCTCTGACACGACCTCTCTCACATTGCTCTCCGACGGCCGATTCAGGACCAGGCCGAGAGCGCCCTCGGGGCTGTGCTCGACCATCAGCACGACCGTGCGGTGGAAGTTGGGGTCCAGCAGCGTGGGACCGGCGATCAGGAGCTGACCGCGGACCGACTCCATCAGTGGCCGCCCACGACGACCATTACAGGCCCAGCGAGCGGCCGAGAACTTCCTTCATGATCTCGTCGGTGCCTCCGCCGATCGGGCCCAGCCGGGCGTCCCGGGCCGCCCGCTCGATTCCGTACTCCTTCATGTACCCGTTGCCGCCGTGGATCTGTAGGCAGGTGTCCATGACGTCGAACGCGGCCCGTTGGGTGGCCAGCTTGGCCATCGTGACCTCCTGGACGGCGTTGCCGCCGTCCAGATAGCACCGCAGCGCGTGGTAGGTCAGGTCCCGCCCGCCCTCGACCGTGGTGGCGATCTCGGCCAGCTTGTGGCGGATCACCTGGTGGTGACCGATCGCCCTCCCGAACGCCTCGCGCTCCAGCGCGTAGCGCAGCGTCTTGTCGAAGGCCACCTGCATCGCCCCCACCGAGCCCAATGCCATCAGCAGCCGCTCCCACTGGAAGTTGGCCATGATCAGATAGAAGCCGCCGTTCTCCCGGCCGAGCAGATTCTCGTCGGGCACGAACACGTCGTCGAAGCTGATCAGCGCCGTGTCGGAGGCGTGCCAGCCCAGCTTCTCCAGCGCGCTCGACTCGACGCCGGGGCCGCGTTCGATGATCAGGAACGAGATGCCGTGGTGGCCGCCCTCCTCGGTCGTCTTGACCGCGGTGACCAGGATGTCCGCCCGGACTCCGCCCGTGATGAACGTCTTCGAGCCGTTGACCAGGTAGCCGCCGTCCACCTTCCTGGCCATCGTCCGAATTCCGGCCACGTCCGAACCCGCGTCGGGCTCGGTGATGGCCAGGGCGGCGATCTTCTCGCCACGGATCCCCGGGACCAGGTGGCGCTGCTTCTGCTCCTCGGTGCCGAACCTCCAGATCGGGGGCAGGGCGATGCCCGAGTGGGCGCCGATCCCTGCGGCCAGGCCTCCGGAGCCACAGTGGGAGAGCTCCTCCACGAACACGGCGTCGGCCACCGGGTCGCCGTCTCCCCCGTACTCGGCCGGGAACTTGAGCCCGATGTATCCGTGCTCGGCCAACTTGGCGAACACCTCGTTGGGGAACCACCGCTCCTCCTCCCACTGCGGGGCGTGGGGGGCGAGCTCCCGCGCCACGAACCGGCGCACGACCGCTCGGAACTGCTCGTGCTCCTCGGTGAAGGGCGGGATCGGGCGTCGGGCCGCGATATCTCCGGCCCCCGCCTTGGCTGCTTGTTCGGTGGCGCTCAGGGCGTCCGTGAGCCTACCGGGACAAGGGCCTGGGGGCTGACCCCTTCCTTGGCCGCTCGGAGGTTGGCGTAGACGGCAACCGAGAGAGCGGCCACGAACGGATAGGTGAGGATCGCCCCGGCGGCCCGAGCGATCGCCTGGACCGTCAGCACGACGTCGATGCTGGACGACGACTGGACCCCGGCCAGGACGACGTCCACCAGGTAGCTGATGCCCAACCAGATCACGAGCGCGATCGCGAGCGCCACGAACACCATCCACCAATACCCCCGCACCAGCTGGGCCGACCGGCTGAGCGCCTTCAGCGGAGCGACCTTCTCAAACATCAACGCCGGCCCGGCGGCGCACCAGGCAACGGTCAGGAACACCCCGGGAAACACAAAGAACGCGTAGCCCAGCGCCAGCAGCACGCCCGAGACAACCGCCATCACGAGCAGCGGCAGAAGATGCGTGCTCGCGTAGGCCAGCGACTCCTCCCAGGTCGTTCGGTGCCGGGTGTACGTCTCCACAAACAGCCGGCTCAGGGCTCCGACGGTCAGGACGAAGGACAGGAAGCCCAGCAGTCCGATGGCCACCCACGGAAGGGCCACCGATCCGCTATGGACCGTCCCGCCCCGGGCATAGGCACCGCGGGAAAGAGAGACGCGGATCATGATCCAAACCAGGATCTGAGCGGGGACGGCGATCAGGGCCACGATCGTCCACGCTCCCCTGAGCTGCCTCCGGTACAGATCGAAGGCGGCGCTGATAAGGGCGCTCGGGCTCAGGAGCGCCCCGGGGGAGAGCCGAGCCCCGTCCATGGTCGGCACCGTACCAAGCGCTGCCGCTGACTCAGCCCCTACAGCCCGTACGAGCGGCCTATCACCTCGAGCATGATCTCGTCGGTGCCGGCCCCGATCCGGTTCAGGCGCATGTCCCGCCACACACGCTCGACCCCGTACTCCTTCATGTAGCCGTTGCCGCCGTGGATCTGGATGCACTCGTCGGCCACCTCAACGGCGATCCGGGCCGCGTACAGCTTGGCCATCGAGATCTCCCGGACCGGGTACTCGCCGTTCTGGAACCGCCAGGCGGTGGTGTAGACCATCTGCCTGGCCGTCTCGATCTTGGTCGCCATCTCGGCGAACTTGTGCCGGATGACCTGGAAGTGGCCGATCGACCGTCCGAAGGCCTGGCGATCCTTGGCGTACTGAAGCGTGCGTTCGAACACGCCCTGGGCCCCGGCCACGCAGCCCGCAGCGCCGATCAGCCGCTCGCCCTGAAGCTCCCAGGAGATGTGGTAGAAGCCCCGCCCCACCTGGCCCAGGACGGCCGACTCGGGGACGCGCACGTCCTGGAAGGCCAGCAGCGCCGTGTCCGAGGCGTGCATGCCGAGCTTCTCCAGGCGCTTCTCCCGGATCACGCCCGGGAGGTCCATCGGGAGCAGGAAGAGCGTGATGCCACCGTGCCCCGCGTCCGGATCGGTCTTGGCCACGAGCACGATCGCGTGCGCCCGGTGGCCGTTGGTGATGAACGTCTTGGAGCCGTTGATCACGTACTCGTCGCCGTCCTTGACCGCTCGGGTCTTGATCCCGGCCACGTCCGAGCCGGCGTCCGGCTCGGTGATCCCCAGACACAGGATCGCCTGACCCTTGATCGCCGGCACGAGCCACTCCTGCTTCTGCTCCTCGGTCCCGAACTTGAGGATCGGCGGCATCGCCATGTCCGTCTGCACGGCCACGCCCATGCCCAGCCCACCACAGTGGGCGTGCCGGAGCTCCTCGGCCAAGACGAGGGTCGTGTAGTAATCGCCGCCCTGACCGCCGTACTCCTCGGGTTTGTCCAGCCCCAGGAAGCCCAGCTCGCCCATCCGCTCGAACACCCAGTCGGGGAACGTCGTCTCCTCCCACTCCTGGGCGTGGGGCTGAAGCTCCTTGATCACGAAGCGGCGGATCGACTCGCGAAGCTGCTCGTGCTCGTCGGTGAAGATGAAGTGCTTGCGCTGGGCGGCGAAGTCAGGCTTGAGGACGTCGGCGGTTGTGGTCATGCCTGGACGGTAACGCCTGGCCGATTGAAAGTAAACAGTAGAACTTCCTACTTGCTACGGGGGGCGGCGGGGTGGCAGCGGGGGCAACCGCCGGCGATCGGGCCAGCGCTCGGCGCTGCCTTCGCCCTGGTCAGACTCGACCGCCGCGAGCCGGGCCGTGCCTTAGGGCCACAACAGGGCTCTGGGGCCGGAGTTCGACGAACTTTGGCAATTTCTGTCCACCTGTCGGACATCCAGCGCCAAAGTTCGCCGCGCGACGCGTAGGCTTCCCCGCGGCCATGGACTATTCGACGCTCCTGTACGACGTGGACGACGGCGTGGCCACGATCTCGCTCAACCAGCCCGACACGCGCAACGCCCTCTCGGACGAGCTCCTCTCCGAGCTGACCCAAGCGTTCGAACAGGCCCGCGACGACGACGCCGTGCGCTGCGTCGTCCTGACCTCCACGCACGACCGGATCTTCTCGGCCGGGGCCAACCTGGGGGGCTTTGCCGCCGAGGTGCCGATCGTGCACAAGCACTTCGCCACCGAGCGCTTCCCCCGGCTGTTCCGCCTGATCGGCGAATTGGGCAAGCCGACGATCTGCGCCGCCAACGGCCACGTTCTGGCCGGGGCGCTTGGAATCGCACTGGCCTGCGACCTGATCATCGCCTCCGATCAGGCGCGGTTCGGGACGCCCGAGATCAACGTCGGGCTGTTCCCGTTCATGATCATGGCGCTGATCTACCGCAACGTCCCGCGCAAGAAGACCAACGAGCTGCTGCTGCTCGGTGAGCAGATCTCGGCCGAGGAGGCCCAGCGGATCGGGATCGTCAACCGGGTCGTCCCGGCCGGCGAGCTCCAAACGGCCGTGGCCGAGTGGGCCGACAAGCTGGCCGGGAAGTCGCCCGTGATGATGAAGCTGGGCAAGGACGCCATGTTCCGCCAGCAGGACATGGCGTTCGCGGACGCGCTGGACTTTCTGCGGGCCCAGCTCACGATCGCGTTCACCACCGAGGACATCCAGGAAGGCGTGAAGGCCTTCTTTGAGAAGCGCCCGCCGGAGTGGAAGGGCCGGTAGGGGGCGCTGACCGCGGCCCTGTGGGTGTGCGAACCGCGATCAGCGCCATTAACCCAGCCCTACCCGTCAGCTATTGGGGCCTACCCGGGCTTCGGATGGGCAAACCCGGCGACCTGGACTTCCCACCGGGAGCGCAAACCCTGTGACCTGCACTTCCCACCGGGCGTGGCGGTGAATGGCGATTCAGCTTCGAAGAGCGAAGCGCAAACGCCAAACGTTCGCCTTGGCGCCCCGGTTCGCCTTGACGCTCCAACACCCGGCTGCCAGAGTGAGAAGTAGTACGTTCCACTTCTCGCCAGATCCGCCAGACGTAGCCGATCAGCCGCCACCAACCCCATGACCACCGACGCCCCCACGAGCCTCCTCCGGCCCCTGGCCGAGGACCTGGCGGCGCGCCGCGAGCAGATCAAGCAGGGAGGTGGGCCGGAGAAGATCGCCGCGCAGCACGAGCGGGAGAAGCTGACGGCCCGCGAGCGGCTGGCCCTGCTGATAGATGAAGGAACCTTCGTGGAGCTCGGTATCCACGGCCGCCCTCACTTCTCACAGAGGGCGATGGAGGGACGTGAGGCTCCGGCCGACGGCGTCATCACCGGCCATGGGAAGGTCGACGGGCGCCCGGTGGCGGTGGCGGCCTATGACTTCACCGTGATGGCCGGCTCGATGGGGATGACGGGCGAGATGAAGGTTGGTCGACTGCGCGAGCTGGCCCTGACCAAGCGGATCCCGATGATCTGGCTGCTGGACTCGGCCGGGGCGCGGATCCAGGAGGCGGTCGGCTCGCTGTTTGCCGGCAGCGGCCATCTGTTCAGGGAGGAGGTCGTGATGAGCGGCGTCGTGCCCCAGGTGGCGGCCCTGATGGGCCCGTGCGCCGCGGGCACGGCCTACATCCCCGGTCTGGCCGACTTCGTCCCGATGGTCAAGGGCCGGGGTTCGATGGCCCTGGCCGGTCCCCATCTGGTCCGGGCGGCCATCGGCGAGGACGTGACCCAGGAGGAGCTGGGCGGCTCCCGCGTCCACTGCCGCAAGTCGGGCGTGGGTGACCTCGAGGTGGCCGACGACGCCGAGTGCATTGAGCGGATCAAGGCCTACCTGAGCTACTTCCCGTCCAACTGCGAGCAGAGCCCGCCCATAACACCCACCGACGACCCGATCGACCGAGCCGACGAGGACCTGCTGGACATCCTTCCGGAGTCCAACCGCAAGCCCTACGACATGTATGAGGTCATCCGTCGGATAGTCGACGACGGCACCTACTTCGACATCAAGCCCCAGTTCGCCAAGACGCTGATCACCTGCCTGGCCCGGTTCGGGGGCCGCCCGGCCGGGATCGTGGCCAACCAGCCCAAGCAGCTTGGAGGGATCCTGGACAACGACTCCTCCGACAAGGCGGCCCGCTTCATCAATCTGTGCAACGCCTTCGGAATCCCGCTGGTCTATCTGATGGACGTTCCTGGCTTCATGGTCGGGACGAAGGTGGAGGAGGCGGGGATCATCCGGCACGGCGCCAAGATGCTCTACGCCACGGCCAACGCCACCGTGCCCAAGGTCACGGTCGTGCTCCGCAAGGCCTATGGCGCCGGCTACTACGTGATGTGCGGGCGCGCCTTTGAGCCCGACCTGATCGTGGCCTGGCCGTCGGCCGAGATCAGCGTGATGGGAGCCGAGGGGGCGGTCGAGATCATCTTCCGCAAGCAGGTTCAGGAGGCCGAGGATCCGGCGGCCAAAAAGCAGGAGCTGATTGAGGACTTCCGCAAGATCATCGACGTCTACGTGGCCGCGGGCAACGACATGATCGACGACGTGATCGACCCGCGGGAGACCCGGGCGACGATCTGTCGCGCGCTCGAGCTGGCGCAGTCAAAACACGTGGAACGACCGTGGAAGAAATCAGGAGTGGTGCCCGTATGAGCCTTGAAGATCCCGTCGTCATCACCTGCTCGATCTCGGGCTCGATCGCCAACCGCGACCAGTGCCCGGCAATCCCCTACACGCCCGAGGAGTACGGGGCGGAGGCCCGGCGGATCGTGGACGAGGGGGGAGTCCACATCCACATCCACGCCCGCAGCCCGGACGGCAAGCCGAGCTACGAGACCCAGGACTTCACCGCGATCAAAGACGCCATTCGCCAGGAGGTCGGAGACCAGGTGATCGTCAACTTCTCCACCGGCACGGTCGGCGTGCCCGTGGAGAAGCGAATCGCCTACCTGGAGGCCGGGCGCCCGGAGGTGGCCGCCCTCAACATGGGCTCGATGAACTACGCCAAGTACTCGCGCAAGCGCCGGGACTTCGTGTTCAAGTTCGTGTTCACCAACCCATTTGACGAGATCATCCAGTTGCTGGAGGCAATGCGACGGCTGGACATCAAGCCCGAGCACGAGTGCTTCGACCTCGGCCACGTGGGCTCGCTGGCCCCGCTCGTCGACATGGGGCTCCTGGAGCCCCCTCTCCACGCCGACTTCGTGATGGGCGTCGTCGGGGGCGTGCCGGCCACGGCCCGCAACCTGGGCGCGATGGCCGACAATCTGGCCGACGTCGGCGTCGCTCACCACTGGGGTGTGATCGGCATCGGCCGCGACCAGTGGATGCTGGTGGCTGCGGCGCTAACCCTCGGGGGCTCGATCCGGGTCGGGTTGGAGGACAACTTCTATCTCCCGAACGGGGAGATGGCCCGCTCCAACGGTGAGCTGATCGCCCAGGCCCGCAGGATGACCGAGGAGGTCGGCCGCCGCCCGGCCAGCGTCGAGGAAGCCCGCAAGCTGCTCGGGATCAAAGAGCGAGCGGCGGCGTGAGTCTTCCCTTGGAGGGCCTCAGGGTCCTGGACCTGAGCCGGCTCCTGCCCGGCGGCTTCTGCTCGCTGCTGCTGGCCGACTTCGGCGCCGAGGTGATCAAGGTTGAGGACACCGGCCTGGGCGACTACGTGCGCTGGTCGCCCCCCTTCTACGAGGGCGCCGAGGACACGGCCAAGGGCGCGCTGTTCCTGGCTCTGAACCGGGGCAAGCGCTCGATTCGCATCGATCTGAAGAACGACCGGGGCAAGGAGGTGCTGCTCCGGCTGGCCCGGGACGCCGACGTGCTGCTCGAGTCGTTCCGTCCCGGAGTGCTGGACCGCCTCGGCGTGGGTTGGGAGCGCCTCCAGGCGGTCAACCCCCGGCTGATCTATTGCGCGATCACCGGCTACGGCCAGGACGGCCCCAACCGCGACCGCTCGGGTCACGACATGAACTATCTGGGTCTGAACGGACTGCTCGGGCTGACCGGCGAGCCCGACGGGCCCCCGCTCCAGTCCGCGGGCCAGATCGCCGACATCGGGGGCGGCGCGCTGACGGCGGCGGTGGGCGTCCTGGTGGCGCTGCACGAGCGCGAGCGCTCGGGCCACGGCCAGTTCGTCGACTGCTCGATGTTCGACGGCGCCCTGTCCTGGCTGGCCATGGTGGCGGCCGACATGTTCGCCTCGGGCCGGATTCCAAGCCGCGGCCTGCTCCACCTGGCCGGTGGGATCGTCTGCTACCGCCCGTACCAGTGCGCCGACGGCTACGTCACGCTGGGGGCGCTGGAGCCGAAGTTCTGGGCCAACTTCTGCCGCGGCGTGGACCGGGAGGATTTGCTGGAGCGGGCGCTCGATCCTCCGGGCTCCGACACTCATCGGGCATTGGAAACCATCTTCGCCGGGCGCACCCGGGCCGACTGGAGCGCCTTCGCCGCTGAACACGACTGCTGCCTCGAGCCCGTGCTCGGTCTGGGCGAGGCCCTGGACTCAGAGCAGGTCGCCGCCCGCGAGATGGTGGTGGAGCTGGAGCAGCCCGGGGCGCAGCGACCCGTCCGGCTGCTGGGGACGCCGATCAAGCTCAGCCGCACCCGGCCGACCCACCCGGGCCCCGGGGCCGCCGCTCGGCGAGGGCACCGATGAGCTGCTGGCCGGCGCGGGCTACTCCGACGAGGAGATCACCGCTCTGCATGAGAGCGGCGCCGTGGCCGGGCCGGCGGGGGCGCAGCGCGGATCCTTCCTCTCCAGCTGACCCGCATGAGCGTTGATACGCAGAGCATGCTCAGGATCTCCGAGTTGGCCGAGCGCTCGGGCGTGAGCGTGGCCACGATCAAGCACTACCTGCGCGAGGGCCTGCTGGGGGACGACGACGACGTGCTGCGCACCTCGCGCAACATGGCCTACTACCCGGTCCAGTTCGTGGAGCGCGTCCGGCTGATCAAGCGGCTCCAGGAGGAGCGCTTCATGCCGCTGAAGGTGATCCGGGACATGCTTGACGAGGATCCCGAGCGGGCCCTGCGGATGATCGAGCTGGAGGACCGGATCCTGGAGCGCGCGATTGAGGCCAGCGAGACGGGCCGCGTGTCGCGGACCCGAGCCCGGGAGACCTACGACGTGCCCGCGAACGTGCTCGACCGGCTGGAGGCGATCGGCGTTCTGACGCCGAACGCCCGCGGCTACGACGCCGACGACGTCGCGATCATCCAGGCCATCTCCCGCTTTCGGGCGGGTGGCTATGAGGAGACGCTGGGCTTCACCGTCTACGACACGCTCCGCTATCGCCAGGCCCTTGAGCCGCTGGTCGGGGAGGAGGTCCGGGTGCTGCTGGAACGCCTCGGCGGCATGGACGTCGAGCGGGCGGTGAAGATCATCTCCTCCGGCACCGAGCCGCTGCGGGACCTGGTCGGGGCGATGCACTCCAAGCTGCTGCTGGCCGAGCTGCGCCGCCACAGGGGGCTTGAGTAGCTCTGATCGTCCGGCCAGTTCCAGTCGCGGATACGCGGGCGCTCCGCCGCCAGGTTCTGCGCCCGCATCAGACGGTGGCGGAACTGGCCTCGCACGAGCCACCAGACGCGTTCGCCGTGGGCGCGTTTGAGTCAGATCGGTTGGTGGCCGTGGGGTTGATCGGGCCCGAGGGTGAACCGGGGGAGTGGCGGGTGCGGGGGATGGCCACGCTCCCCGAGATGCGCGGACGCGGCGCGGGAGGCGCGATCCTCGAGGCGCTGCTGGACCACGCCCGGGAGCACGGCGCAACGGCCGTATGGGCCAATGTCCGCACGCCGGCCCGCACGCTGTACGAGCGGGCGGGGCTGGATGTGGCCTCGGATCAGTTCGAACTCCCGGAGATCGGGCCTCACGTGGTCATGCGGACCCGTCTGTGAGGCCAGCCAGGATGCCGCCCGGGTCGTAGAGAGTCCGTGAGACGCCATCGGCGGCGGGCTCTGAGGCCCACCGTGGCGGTCCGATGGCGATTGTCAGCTCCACCCCCGATGCCGTTCTCAGCCGGTGCTCGATCAGCGTCCCCCGATGGGCACTGGCCAGCACGACCGAGCTACCGAGTTCTCCGGCCCACTCCTCGGCGTCCACGAAGTTTGACGGGTGCCGGCTCAGGAACACAAGCTCCGTCTGGGAGGCTCCGGGCGATCCGACGACAGCGACGGCCACCAGGTCTTCCTGCGCCCCAGCCCAGTCCGCCACGTGGGCCAGGAGCCGCTCGACCTCGTCCGCCGCCGGCTCGGCGCCCCAGCCCGCCCGCTGGATCGCGTGGACGATCACGGGGACGCCGTGGAGGATGTCGTCGCGGATCGGCGTCAGGCCGAGCCGCCGGGCGACGCCCATCGAGCGGCTGTTGTCGGGCCGGATCATCGCGGTCACGTAGGGCAGCGGGAACGTCCTGAAGCCCCAGTCGATGACCGCCCGCGCCGCCTCCGTGGCGTAGCCCAGGCCCCAGGCCTCGCGGCGCAACGCCCACCCCGCCTCGGTCTCATCGAACTGCGGCCAGTACCTCAGCCCCAGGCGGCCCACAAACCGTCCGCTTGAGCGCTCGAGCACGGCGATCAGGTCAGGGTGGTGCTCGCGCCAGTTGCGCTGGCAGAGGACCAGGCGCTCACGGGCCAGCTCAGGCGTGGCCGGCCCGAGAAAGTCGGCGACCGCCGGCTGGTTGTGCAGCGCCACGAAGTCGTCCACGTCCGCCACGCCCATTGGGCGCAGGACCAGCCGGTCGGTCTGCAGCCTGATCACCACCACACCTCGTGCTCCTCCATCACCCCGAACCCTTCGGCCAGCCTGGTGCCACCGGGCAGCTCTCCGCTGAAGGTCCCGAACGGCTGGCGGTACCGGTTGCGGACCAGCAGCAGGTTCTCGCTCCGGCTCAGCCCCTCCTCGGCCGCAAAACGGAGCCCGTCGACCCCCGAGAGGTCATCGGCGAAGTGACACCGGGGCGCCTCCCACGGCCGGCCGTCCACCCACACCGTGCGCTCGCTGCCCGAGGCCGGGTCGTTGACGCCGCTGACCAGGTTCCAGGCCACCTGCTCGCCCTCGTCCGAGCGCCCGACGCCCGCCGACCAGCGCCAATGGGTGTGCCGGGGGTAATAGGCGGCCGTGTCATCGATCACGGCCAGCGCCTCAAAGGCTCGGCGCGCGCCGTCGAGTTCGATCACCACCCGGGCCCGCACGGGAGCCTGCTTGCGCGTCCAGGCATAGCTGTCGCCGCTGGGACATACCGTCTCAACCCCGGGCTGCTCGTCCATCACGATGCCCACGCTGAGCCCGCGCTCCAGCAGCTCGGCCCGGCCACGATCGAGCATCAGACCGCCCCGGCCGAGCGCCGTCCGCTGGTAGAGCCGCTGAGCTGTCCGGTCCCACACGGCCCAGAACGACTGGCGCGCCCGGCCGATCCTCGCCTGGGCCAGGCAGAGCATCAACTCCGGGCCGTAGACACCGACGTAGCGCCAGGCCTTGAGCGGGCGCGTGCCCTGGTGGGAGGGCATGGCCCTTGGGGGGAGGGTCAGTTCGGCCAGGGCCTCCGGCCTGGCCTCGCCGAACGTACCTCGATAGGGCTCCATCCACGGAACTTTGGCGATTTGGTACGCCATGCGCTACACGATTCACCATCGTCCGTGCCGGCGACGCGGTGGAGTTGGGTCCTTGCGACCGGGGCATCCGCTTCGCCGGGCCGCCCCAACCCTCGCCAGCTATCCTGACTGACGAGTCAATCAACGCCCGGGGAGGAGAGTCCGGAGCCCGTGCGCGCCGCTGCCGTCCAGCTCAACTCGACCGATGAGGTCGATCGAAATCTCCAGACAGCCGATCGTCTGGTCCGCGACGCGGCGGCCCGAGGAGCAGAGCTGGTGATCCTGCCCGAGAAGTGGAACATGCTCGCCTCCGGGGAGGAGATGGCCGCCCACGCGGAGCCGCTGGATGGTGGTCGCAGTGTGAGCTGGGCCAGTGAGGTGGCGGTCGAGCTGGGCATCGACCTGGTGGCCGGGTCGATCGTCGAGCGCGTGCCCGGGCGGACGAAGTCCTCAAACACGAGCGTGCACATCGGGCCCGACGGCGAGGTGAGGGCCGCGTACCGCAAGCTACACATGTTCGACGTCGAGGTGGATGGCGTGCTGTACGCCGAATCCGACCACGAGCAGGCCGGGCGGGAGGTCGTCGTCTCGGCGCTGACCGGGGGGACGAAGCTCGGGATGAGCATCTGTTACGACCTCCGTTTCCCAGAGCTGTATCGCGCACTGTCATCGCGCGGGGCCCAGGTCGTCTCGGTCCCCGCCGCCTTTACCCTGGCCACCACCCGGGACCACTGGGAGGTACTCCTCCGGGCTCGGGCGATTGAGAACCAGTGTTTCGTCGTCGCCCCCAACCAGATCGGCGCCCATCCGCCCGGCCACCGCTCGGGCGGGCGGTCGATGATCGTCGACCCGTGGGGCGTCGTCCTGGCCACGGCGGCAGATACCGAGGCGGCGATCGTGGCCGACCTGGATCTCTCCCTGCTGGCCGACGTGCGCCGCCGCCTGCCCGCTCTGACCCACAGGCGCGAGGACGTGTACTAGTGCACCGGACGGCACACCAATGAGCGCCCTCAGCCGGCCCGCCGCTGCCGACAAGCGACGGCTGATCCTGGACGCCGCCGTGCGGGTGTTCGCCCGGCAGGGCTTCCATACCTGCCGGGTGTCCGATATCGCCGACGAGGCCGGGGTCGCGTACGGCCTCGTCTACCACTACTTCTCCTCCAAGGAGGAGATCCTGGACACGCTGTTCCTGGAGCGCTGGGGGCTGATGCTCGACGCCATCGCCGACGCAGACCGGCACGAGCGCTCGCCCAGAGACAAGCTGACAGCGATCGCGGGCTTCATCATCGACTCCTACCGCCACGATCCCGACGTGATGAAGGTGATCATCGTTGAGGTCACCCGAGCGGCCAACACCTTCGGACGCACCCATCTGACCCAGATCCGGGAGGCCTACGGACAGATCGCCGCGATCGTGGCTCGGGCCCAGCAGGACGGGGCGTTCCGGCCGGAGGTCGACCCCGAGTTCGCCGCGCTGGCCTTCTACGGGCTGATCGAGCAGGTTCTGACCAACTGGATCTTCGACTCCGACCCGGTTGCCGACGAGCGTCTGGAACGAGCCAAGGCCCAGATCGTGGACACGATCTGCTGGGGCCTGGAGCGCTGAGAGCCTGCCGCCATCACGTCTGTAAGAATCATCGGACCATGAACGAGAGCCCTCTGATGAAACGCCTGCTGTGGTCAGGTCTGCTCGCTGGGACCGGCGCGCTGGCCACGCTGCTGGCCGCGCGCGTATCGGCGCAGATCTGGAAGCGCGTGTTCGACGAGGAGCCGCCCGAGTGACGGATTCCCACCCCGCCAGCGCCCACGAGACGGCGGCCTCGCGGCCGAGACGGCCGGCGACCGGCCCGAGGTGATCGTGGGTGCGGCCTTTGCGGCCGGCTTGTCGCTGGCCCTGATCCTGAAGCGAATTGCCCGCTAGGAAGGGACGGTAAGCACGTGGCCACCAAGAACGGAAAGCCCGCCAACGGCGAGAACATCGCCCGGGCCGTGACCGAGGTCTCCGAGCGGGTGAGCTTGCTCGTCCGGGAGGAGCTCGAGCTGGCCAAGGTCGAGGTCACCCGCAAGATCACCAGCATCGCCAAGGGCGCGGTGGCGGTGGGCGCCGGCGCCGTGTTCGGCGTGTTCGTGGTCATCTTCGGGCTGATGGCCCTGGCCTGGGGGATCTCCGCGATCGTGGTCGATGGCGTGGGGAACATCTGGATCGGCTTTGCCGCGGTGGCCGGGATCATGCTCGTGCTGGCGATCGGAGCGTTCCTCTTCGCCTGGCGCAAGCTCCGCGTCGGCGCTCCCAAGCCGGACATGGCGATCGACGAGGCCAAGAAGATCCGTGAGACCGTGACCGTCAAGTCGGCCGAGCCCGTCAGCCCGGCGAACCCGTCAAGGCGGGCGAGAGCACCTGATGCCCACCCGCACGCCGGAGGAGATCCGGGCCTCCATCGAGCAGAACCGCGAGGAGCTCGGCCAATCGCTGGAGCGACTGCGGGGCGAGGTCACGCGGCTGACCGACTGGCGCGGGCAGCTGCGCATCCACCAGCGCGAGGCGATCATCGGAGCGGTGGTGCTGGGCTTCGTGCTGGGCGGCGGGCTGGCCGCGGTGGGCGGCGCTCCTGGGCGGCGGACGCCGCAAGCAGCGCCGCCGGTAACCGACCGAGCCGCCGCCCCTACTGCAGATAGGAGCTGGGCACGCCGCCCACTCCGAGCAGCCCCGGCCCGACGTGGGCGCCGATCACAGGGCCGATCTCCGACACCGTCATCGGATCACGGCCGAAGATCTCAAGGCCCCGATCCACCAGCCGCTGCGCCTCCTCCGGGGCGTGGATGTGCTGGACCATCCAGGCGTCGGCTCCGGCTTCCGCCCGCTCGCGCATCAGATCGACCATCCGCTCAAACGCCCGGCGGGATGTCCGGACGCGCTCGACGGGGGTGATCTGCGCCTCCACGGTGAGGATCGGCTTGATGCTCAGCGCCGAGCCGAGCCAGGCCTGCGCGCCTCCGATCCGCCCGCCCCGGCGCAGGTACTCCAGCGTGTTCAGGGAGAACCACATCTTCAGCTCTGATCTCGCGCGGCGCGCCCGGTCGGCCACCGTCGGCCCATCGCCGCCGCCGCGCGCCGCGGCGGCGGCGGCCAGCACGACCAGTCCCTGGCCTCCGCAGGCCGTCTCGGAGTCGATCACGTGCACCAGCTCGGCCCGTGCGCCGAGCTGCTCACGAGCCTGGCCGGCCGAGGCCACGGTGCCCGACATGCCCCCGGCGAGATGGATGGAGACGATCTCATTGCCGGCGTCCAGCAGGGGCTCGTACACGGCCAGGAAGTCCCCGATCGACGGCTGTGAGGTGGTGGGGAGGTCGCTGGCCGCGGCCAGACGGTTGTAGTAGGCGTCGTAGTCGGTGATCTCCCGCTCCGGCCACGTGTCGCCGTGCCAGTGGACATACAGGCTGACCAGGTGAATGTCGTGGGCCGCCACGAGCTCGGCCGGGAGGTAGTGGCAGGTATCGGAGACGATGGCCACCGGCATGACCGCGGCACCCTACCAGTGAGCCACGGGGCGGAGCTATCGTCTCCTCATGGCCACTCTCTACCGGTGCACGACCCCGACCGACTGGCTGTGCCCGTGCGGGAAGGTGGCGCGAGCGCTCCGGCGCGAGGGGATCCCCTTCCAGCAGGTGGTCGTACCGCAGCGTCGCTCCCAGCGGCCAGAGGTGGAGGCCCTGACCGGTCAGCGCCGGGTCCCGGTCCTGGTCCTGGATGGCGTCCCGATCTGCGACTCGCGCCGGATCGGCGAGCACCTGGCCTACCTGCGCGAGCAGGGTCCCTCAGGCCAGTAGGCCTGCCACCGAGTCCGCGTCCACCGGCTGCGCCGTCCCGCGGTCGGTCGCCAGCGCCGTGATCAGCCTCGCCGGGGTGATGTCGAAGGCCGGGTTGCGGCAGGCCGTCCCGGGAGGGGCCAGCGTGGTCCCGAGGGCCTGACGCACCTCCTCCGGCGCGCGGGCCTCGATCACGATCTCAGCGCCCGACGGGCAGCCGACGTCGATCGTGGACACGGGGCCCGCCACCACGAATGGAAGCTCGGCTGCCCGCGCGGCCAGGGCGAGCGAGTACGTGCCCACCTTGTTGGCCACGTCCCCATTGGCCGCCACCCGGTCGCAGCCGACGACGACCGCGTCGACCTCCCCGGCGGCCATCAGTCCGGGCGCCGCGCCGTCGACCACGAGCTCGTGGGGGATTCCCAGGCGGCCCAGCTCGTAGGTGGTCAGCCGAGCCCCCTGCAGGAGCGGTCGTGTCTCGGTCACGATCACCGACTTCAGGTGGCCCCGGTCGAACAGCTCGGCCACGACGGCCAGCGCCGTTCCTCGTCCGGGCGCGGCCAGGGCGCCCGTGTTGCAGTGCGTCAGCACGACGCTCGGCTGCCCGAGCAGGTCCGCACCGCCGGTGGCGATGGCCCGACTGGCCTGCTCCTCCTGGCGGTGAATCGCCTCGGCCGCGGCCAGCGCGGCCTGACCGGCTCCGTCTGTACCGGCGCCCCGGGCCGCCGCCTGGACGCGTCCCACCGCCCAGGGAAGGTTGACTGCCGTGGGCCGGGCGCCCGCGAGCACCCGGCAGGCGCGCTCGAGCGTTGCGGGCGACGGATCCCGCGCCAGCTCCAAGGCGATCCCATACGCGGCGGCGACCCCGATCAGCGGCGCTCCGCGAATGGCCAGCGTCCGGATCGCCTCGGCCACCTGCTCGGCGGTGCGCAGCTCCAGCTCGACCTCGTCGAACGGGAGCGCGCGCTGGTCAACCGCCCACAGCGCGCCGTCGCCGTAGCGCAGCGCGACCAGGGGCTCGCCCATGGCCGGGGTCAGAGCCTGTTCTCAATCGACAGCGGAGCCGACTGGACGGGCTCGCCATTTGGGGCGACCTCGTCCGGCGTCGCGCCGTCCAGGCCCAGCGTCTGCGCAAGCTCGCCGGACTGGTACATCTCGGTGATGATGTCGCACCCGCCCACCAGCTCCCCGTCTACGAACAGCTGGGGGATCGTCGGCCAGTTGGACAGGGCCGAGAGCTCCTGCCGGATCCGCGGGTCGGGCAGGATGTTGACGGCGGCGAAAGGCTGATCCAGAGATTTCAGGATCGCCACGGTGCGGGCCGAAAATCCGCAGGCCGGCTGTTCAGGCGTGCCCTTCATGAATAGGAGCACGGGATTCTCAGAGATCGCCTTCTGGATCTCGTCCCGGAGGGGGTTGGACTGCTCGGTCATGGGCTGGGCTCCTCTTTCTCGTCGCTCGTGGTCTGGATCGACAGGGCGTGGATCCGGTCGCCGACCTCAGAACCGAAGACTTCGTAGACAAGGCGGTGCTGGGCGATCCGGCTCAGGCCGGCAAATGCCGGGGCCGACACGACGGCGTTGAAATGATGTCCGTCTCCGGTGACCGCCGCCTGGGCGCCCGGAATACCTGCCTCGATCCTCTGCTTCAATTCATCTGGAGTGGCCGTCACCCGCCTAGCGTAGCGCTCCCGCGGCCGTCGCTATACTCTGTGAAGCGATGATTACGCTGACGGATCAGGGCGCAGAGAAGGTCCGGGAGTTCCTGGCCTCGCAGGCCGCCGTAGCCGAGACCGCCGGCCTTCGGGTGGGCGTCCGAGGCGGAGGCTGTTCGGGCTTTCAGTATGCGCTGGCCTTCGACGAGCAGCGCGCTGGCGACCGTGTTTTTGAGGACAAGGGGATCCGGCTCTTGGTCGACGACCAGAGCCTGCCCTACGTTGAGGGCTCCACGATCGACTTCGTGGACGGCCTTCAGGGCGCCGGCTTCAAGGTCGACAACCCGAATGTGATCGCGGCCTGCGGCTGCGGCTCGTCGTTCCGGGTCGCCGAGGAAGAGGAAGTCTCCGCGGTCTAGGCGCCCGGGGCGGTCAAGCGCCGGCTGCGCAGGAACGAAGGGGCTGCGAGGTTCGTTCAACCCCGCCGCGGGGTGCGCCCAGCTCTTCTGGCCGAGTAGAGGAACGCGTTCCCGCCGGCGTCTACAGCCGCGCAGAATGACCGCGAGGAGCACGACACCGATGTGAGCCCGCCGAGCACCGGGGTCCCGGGTTTGTCGATGATCGTCGGGTCGCTCCAGGTGCCGCGGTTGTAAAGGATTGCGTGCCCGCCGAGGCTAACCGCAGCGCAGAACGTCGTCGACGGACACGAAACCGATTCCAGCCCGCCCAACAACCCGCCGGCGTGGCGGTCGATGGTGCGGCCGTGGCTCCAGAGACCACGCTTGTATCTGAGCGCCCGGCCCGCGGTGTCGACCGTAATACAGAAATCGCTCGACCGACACGACACTGAGAGGAGGAAGTGGTCGTGGTCGATCAAGGTCGGGGTGCCCCACGAGCCGGTCCGGTAGCGGATCGCACGGCCGTCGCGGTCGACAGCCATGCAGAACGACGAGTTCGGGCACGACACCGAATTCAGGCCTGGGAGGCTCCCTGCTTTGGGGCGCTCGATCACGATTGGATTGCCCCAGACGCCGTCCCGGTAGATGACCGCGTTGCCGCCGCCGTCCACGGCGGCGCAGAAGGACGATGTCGGGCACGACACCGACGTGAGACCGCCGCCGCCGGTGTCGATCGTCGCGGGTGCGCTCCACCGATGTCCGTTGTAGGTGAGTGCCCTTCCCTTCCTGTCCACGGCCACGCATCGCTTCGCCGACGGACACGACACCTCGTCAAAGCCAGACCTGTCGACCTGTCTGGGCACGCCCCAGGCGCCGTGCCGGTACATCAACTCGAGCCCGCTCAGGTCGAAGGCAACGCAGAAGGACCGCGAAGAGCACGACACGGAATCCAGCTCGTAGCCGCCCAGCACGACCGGGCCTCTCCACGACGTGCCGTTGTAGGTGAATCCGTGGCCCAGGGGGTCGGCGGCAACACACAACGAGGCCATCGAACACGACACGGCGATCAGAGCTTTCCCTCCCAGCACGGTCGGCCCGAACCGATCGACGCGGGTCCGAGCGCTCCAGGAGCTGCCGTTGTAAGTGAGCGCGCCGCCGAAGAGGTCGGTGACGACGCAGAATTTCACGAACGCAGCGCACGACACGCTCAGGACGTCGTTGGTGTCGACCGGCGAGGAGCTCTTGGTCCACGTGGCGCCGTCGTAGGTGAGCGCGTACCCGTCGGCATCGACGGCGACGCAGAACGACGTGTACGCACACGAGACGGCGTTCAGGCTGTCGTTATCGATCGAGGTGGGAGCGCTCCACGCGCCGTTGTCGGTGACCGCGTTCCCCTCTCCATCGACCGCCACGCACAGGAACGTTCCGACAGGAAAGAACCCGTGCGCGCACGACACCGACGTGAGGCCTCCATTACTGTCGACCGTTGTTGGAGCGCTCCAGGTGGTGCCGTTGTAGACGAGGGCGTCCTGGCCGTACACCGCAACGCACAGCGACGACGACAGGCACGACAAGTAGGCGCCTACATTACGGGTGATCGGAGTTTGAGTGGGGGCGCTCCACTTACTGCCGTTGTAGGTGACGGCCTCTCCCGCGAGGTCCAATGCTAGGCAGAACGACATTGTTGGACATGAGACCGAGAACAGACCGTTGCGGTCAACCTCGACAGGGCGGCTCAACGATCCGTCGTTGTAGATCACCGCGCGTCCCGCGAACCCCACGCCGACGCAGAACGGGGACCCCGGAACACAAGAGACGGATGATGGCCTCAGCGACGGATCGACCGACCTCGGCGCAGACCACTTCCCGGCTGGCGATCCGAACGCTGCCGGTGGGATGGTCAGCGCACCAGCAGCAACTAGGACGAGCCCGACTGGCAGCAGCCTGGCGACACGAGATCCCCTCGCCGTTCCGACGCGCTCCCCGATCTCCGGCCTCATGGCTGACGCGACCAGCATATCGGCGCCCGCCTACGGGCAAGGCGGCCCAATCGCCCGGACGGCCCTGGTTGACAGCTGCTGGCCGACGATCGACCAGGTCCATGCCGCCTAGCTTCTTCCGAGCGTCGCGCGGTCCGAGCGTGAAGCCCGCGCGGCTGCCGCGTTGCGTCAAAGAGCCTGCCAGTTACGCCGAAGCTCGCTCTGAGGGGTGCCCGACCCCGGGCCACGGCGCGAGCACGAGGACCAGCCGCGCGTCGCTGAGGGCCCGCACGGTTCGCCGCTCGTTCGGTTCGAAATGCGACAGGAATCCCGGGCCGCCGGTCATCCGCCGATCGCCTTGGTCAACCTCGATCTTGCCGTCTGCGACCAGCAGGTAGGCACGCTCGTGCACCTGGTGCTCGGCAAGCTCCTCGCCCGCTGGCAACAGAATCGCTATCGCCCTGCTCTCGTCGTCCGAGCGCAGTACCTGCGGCTTGTGCGGCTCGATCGACAGTGCGCGGATGTCCCAGGTCTGCATCGCCTTCCTCCTGTTCACTCGATGCCTGCATCGTCTCACGCCGCGCATCGGACGGCGGATCCGGCCTTCAAGGGTTTATAACCGGCAAATGATCGCGGCCTCCGGCTGCGTGTCGTCGTTCCGGGAACGCGGCGGGCGGGGACGACGGCGCGGACTGAGCATCGATGCCCGAGACCCTCTGCGCCGCCGCCCAGAACTGCGCGGCGGCCGCGAGGGCCGCCCGCCAGAATGTCGTCAATGGACGGTGCGCGGAGGAAGCTGGCGGGGCGCTACGAGCTGGCCGAGGTGATCGGTCGTGGTGGGATGGGCGCGGTGTATCGGGCGGTGGATCTGGTCCTGGGCCGCACCGTGGCGGTGAAGCTGCTGCCGGCGACGCTCGCTGATCAGGACCCGACGAGCGTCGCGCGGTTTGAGCGTGAAGCGCGCGCGGCGGCCGCGTTGAGTCATCCCGCCGTCGTCGCGGTTTACGACACGGGGGCGGATGAGACGGCCCGGTTCATCGTGATGGAGTTGATCACCGGCCGCAGCCTGGAGGCGATCTTGCGTGATGAGGGCCCGCTGGACCCCGACCGGGCAACGGGCATTGCGGCTCGGGTTGCGGACGGGCTCGCAGCCGCGCACGCGGCCGGGATTGTGCATCGCGATATCAAGCCCGCGAACGTGATGATCGCTTCGGACGGCTCGGTGAAGGTGTTGGACTTTGGGATCGCCCGCGCGATGGACAGCACGACGCTGACGCACAGCGCCTCGGTGGTCGGGACCGCCGCCTACATGTCCCCCGAGCAGGCGCTGGGCCAGCCCGCCGATGAGCGGTCGGACATCTATTCGCTGGGGTGCGTGCTCTACGCGTTGCTCGCGGGCCATCCGCCGTTCCGCGGCGACGGCGCCGCGGCAATCCTCAACCAGCACGCCAACGTCGCCCCTGGCCCACTGGATACCGAGAACAGCCGTGTGTCGTCCGAGCTGGGCGCACTGGTGTTGCAGATGCTCGCCAAATCGCCCGCGGAGCGACCCCAGACGGCGGCGGAAGTCCGCGACCGGCTCACGCTCGGCTCCTCGACCCCGGTTGTGACCCGGCCGACGACCCCGGCTGTGACCCCGCCGACGACCCCGGCTGCTACAGCAGTGACCAAGCGGCTGCCCCAGACGGCTGCGACCCGGCCGGTGCCACGCGTCGTGCGCCCGGGTCGCCGCCGCCGCCTGATCCCCGCGGGTGCGCTCGCCGCCCTGGTGCTCGCGATCGCGCTCGTCGCGCTCACCGCCGGGGAGGTCCGCCGCGCGCCGCGACCAAGACGCACCACGACACCACCGCGTCCAAGGCAAAAACCCCGACGACGCGCACGACACCTGCGACCACCACAGCCGCCAGCAAGCAGGCCACAAGCACACCCAGGACGACATCGAGCATCGCGCCGCAGACGGTCTCCGGGGCCGCCGGCGCTCTGACCGCGCTAACGACGCAGGACGTCCAATCCGGGGCGATCGACCAGCAGGCAGCCCAACAGATCACCAACGCCCTGACAGACATCCTCCACTCTTACGAACAGGGCCACACGACCGACATCCCGCACAAGCTCGCCGACCTGTCACAGCACGTCGCGATGCTCGAACAGCACGGAGACATCACGTCGGCGGCAGCACCCGGCCTCAACCAAGCGATCGCAAACCTCGGCAAGGCAGTCGCGGCCTCGCCGCCTCCCACGACACAGGCAGCCGGGACCCCACCACCCGCCCAACCAGCCCAACCCCCCGGCCATGGCGGGCAACCCCCAGGCCAAGCAAAGCACCACAAGCCCAAAGGCCACTGACGCTCAGACGGAACCATGAACGAAGTGTAGTGCGAAACGCACTACAATGCTTTCGATGGCTGTTCCCACTCCGCCTCTATCGCTACGCCTGGGGTCGGATGGCTTGAGTGCGCTGGACGAGATCGCGCGTCGCCGCGGGATCACCCGTGCCGAGGCTGCTCGACAGGCGATCGCCGAGACGGCTGCCCGTGAGCGCCGACGTGGTGGTCTTGCCGCCGAGGCCCGAGCCCTGATGAACGATGAGGCATATGTGAGCGAGGCCCGTGAAGTCGCTGCGCTCATGGAGCAGCTGCGTGGTTCGCGGTGATGTCCACGCGATCAAGCTTCCGCGAGGCCGGGGCCGGGTTCAACATGGCCGCCGCTACGCCGTAATCATTCAGGCCGACGACCTGCTCGCATTGTCGACCGTCGTCGTGTGTCCTACCTCGACCACGGCACCCGGCGCAACCTTCCACCCAGAGATAGAGCTCGGAGCCGAACGGACACGTGTCCTCTGTGAAATGGTCGGCGCGATAGACGTTCGAAACCTGGGCCGGCAGGTCGGCCATGTGAGCTATGCCGAGCTACGCGATATCGATGACGCGCTCCTGCTCGTGCTCGGTCTCAAGTAGCGACGGCGACGGCGACGCAACGATCGAGCCTGGGTCCTCGGCCCCCTACGCGGGCACAGCGTCCAGCGAGCGCCACAGGTACAGGCAGGCCAGCGTCCGGTGGGGCTTCCAGGCCTCGCCCAGCTCCTCGAGCTCGGCCGGGGAGGGGAGCGCGTCCAGGCCGTACCTGACCATGACCGCCCGCCGGACCCCGAGGTCGCCCACGGCCAGCACGTCGGGGCGGCCCAGGTGGAACATCAGAAACATGTGGGAGGTCCACACGCCGAGGCCCTTGACCGCCACGAGCTCGGCGATCACCTCGTCGTCGGGGAGCTCGTCCAGGCGGTCCAGTTCCAACGACCCGTCGAGCACGTGCTCGGCCAGTGAGCGCAGGAAGCCCACCTTGGCCCGGCTGAGGCCGGCCGCGGCTCGGAGCTCCTCCGGATCGTCGGCCAGCACCTCGCTCGGGGTGGGGGGCCCGGCCCCCGAAGCGGTCGCTCAGCCGACCGTAAATCGCCCGGGCGGCCTTGGTGGACAGCTGCTGGCCCACGATCGACCGAACGAGCGCGCCGTAGTGGTCAGTCGGCGGGCGGCCCCGGCGCGGATCGCCCAGGCCGTCGGGGCCGAACTCGTCGATCAGCGCGCGCATAACCGGGTCGGCGGCGCGCAGGTGCTCGACGGCGCGCTTGGTGTCCAGCCGCCCGCCGCCGCGGGCAGGGCGCGCGGCTTTACGCCTGGCCGGCAACGACCCCGGGGACGCCGGTGTTGGTCGAGTACTTCGGCTGGATATTGGTCCCCGGCCGGATCTCGTGCACGGCCTGGGCCACTGCGACGGCCGACTCGGCGAAGCCGGTGGCGATCAGCTTCAGCTTCCCGGCGAAGGTGGTGATGTCCCCGCAGGCCCAGACTCGCTCCAGCGATGTCCTCATCACCTGGTCGACGACGATCGCCCCCTTCTCAATCTCGAAGCCCCAGTCCTTCAGCGGACCCAGGGCGGTCTTGAAGCCCAACTGGAGCAGGATCGCGTCGACCTCGACCTCGATCTCGTGGGCCTCGTCCTCGGAGTGGAACAGCCGGACGCGCTTCACGCCGCCATCCCCGGTGATCTCCTTGATCTGGAACGGGACGTGGAGCATCACGTCGCCCCGATCGGCGGCCTCCATCACCTGGCCGACCGTGAGCTCGTGAGCCCGGAAGCCCTCGCGGCGGTGGACCAGGCGAATCTCCGCCGCGGTGTCCATCAGGTTGATGACCCAGTCCACGGCCGAGTCCCCGCCCCCGATGATCATCACCCGCTGGCCGTCGAAAATCGACTTCTCGCCCACGATGTAATGGACGCCCTGGCCCTCCCACGGAGTCAGGTCGTACCCGGGCAGCTTCTTGGGCTCGAACGCGCCGTGGCCGCCAGACAAGATCACCGTCCGGGAGCGAAGCTCGCCGCGGTCGGTGTGCAGGACGACCACTCGGTCCTCGCCTTCTCCCTCCCACGAGATGGTCTCGGCGGTGGTGTTCAGGTGTACCGGGACGTCGAACTGCTCAACCGCCTGCTGGCGCAGCATCTCGACCAGGTCCCGGGCCAGCACCTTGGGGTGCCCGGGGACATCGAAGATCCACTTCTCCGGGTAGAGGGTGGTCAGCTGCCCGCCCAGCTCGGGCAAGGAGTCGATCACCCGAGAGGACGCCTCTCGCATCCCGGCCCAGAAGGCCGTGCACATCCCGACGGGGCCGGCTCCGATGACGGTGATGTCGCGAACCTCGTCGAAGTCGGTGGCCAGGGCAGCCGGATCCATCGTCATGAAGCAGCCACCGACAGCGCGGCTCCGTCCAGCGCTCCGAGCGCGCGCTCCACCGAGCACGAGATGCAGGTGAACGTGGGCGTGTCGCGGAGCGTGTAGGCGCTCGACTCGGTCGTGCGCAGGCGCTGCACGAGGTCCAGGAAGTCGGCCGGGTTATCGGTTTCAAAGGCCACGACGAACTCCTGGTCGTCCAGCCCGAACGAGTAGCTGGTGTTGAGGTCCACGGAGGGATACTCGCGTCCGATGCGGATGTGCTCCTGCATGATCCGCCAGCGCTCCTCGGCGGGCAGGGCGTACCAGGCTCTGGTCTTGACGAACGGGTACACAAACAGGTACTTGCTGTGGGCCGGGCGGACCTCCAGCCGCGACTCCTCCGAGTACTCGGAAGGCTTGGTCATGGCCAGCAGCGAATACGGCGTCGTGCACCACTTCAGCAGGCCGCTCTGGCCCAGCACCACATGGAACTCGTGGATGCGCTCCAGGTTCTGGGCCTGGCTGAGGAGCATCAGGTCGGCGTCGCCCCGCGTGCCCACCAGCGAGAAGGCGCGCAGCAGATGGCCGTCGGCGAAATCGGAGCAGGCGGCCATGAACTCGCGCTTGTCGGCCTCGCGCTGCTCGTCGTCGAGCCGGCGCCAGGCGGGGTCGACCTTGAGGAACGTGTACTTGACGAAATGTCTCACCGGCACGGAACTGATGATACGCACGGGGGTAGGTGTCAAAAGGGCGCGAGAGCCATATCGGGTCCCCAGCTACTAGGATTGTGAACACATGCGGATAGCCCTCTTGTCCCCGTATTCGTGGGCATATCCCGGTGGCGTGAACCGCCACATTGAGGCGCTGGCCGAGTGCTTCATAGAGGATGGCCATCACGTCCGCGTACTCGCCCCGTACGACCCTCCGGGCCGCTTCTCCACGGTGCTCCACCGGGGCGCGAAGCCCCAGCCGGTGGACCTCCCCGAGTACCTCATTCCGCTTGGACGCACGACGGGTTTCAAGGCCAACGGTGCGGTGTCGAACCTGTCGCTCACCCCCTTCGGTCTGGCCACCGCCCAGCGCGAGCTCCGCACCGGGGGCTACGACGTCCTCCACGTGCACGAGCCGATCGCTCCGATCGGACCGTGGGTCATCACCGACATGACCCACCTGCCGGTCGTCGGCACCTTCCACACCTACAACGAGAACAAGCTCTCCAACGGCGCCGCCCGGCTGCTCGGCGCCGGGCGGATCTTCAACCGGCTCCACGTCAGGATCGCCGTCTCCCAGGCCTCGGCCTGGACGGCCCAGCGGTTCTTCGGGGGCCACTACACCGTGATTCCCAACGGCGTGGACCTGGATCCCGAGCGGGCCGCCCGCGGAGCCAGCCGTCCTCAGGGCGACCGGCTGCGGATCCTGTTTGTGGGCCAGGCCGTGGAGCGCAAGGGACTGCCGCTGCTGCTCCGGGCCTTTGAGGCTCTGCGGGAGCACATCCCCGCCGAGCTGACGGTGATCGGGCCCTCGCGCGATGAGCTGGCGCCGCTGATGCTCGATGCCCGGGATGTGCGGGTGCTGGGCAAGGTCGACGACGAGACCAAGTGGCGGGAGCTGGAGGAGGCCGATGTACTGGCTGCTCCGTCGCTCCGGGGCGAGAGCTTCGGCATGGTCCTGACCGAGGCGTTCGCCGCCGGGACCCCGGTGGTGGCCTCCAATATCGCCGGATACCGGGACGTGGTCAGCGACGGCATCGACGGCGTGCTCGTGGCCCCCGGTGACGCCCGCGCGCTGGCCGAGACGCTGCGCGACCTGTACGAGGAGCCCGAGCGCCGGGCCGCCATGGCCCGGGCCACCGTGGAAGAAGTGCAGCAGTTCGCGTGGCCGACTGTGGCCTCGCGGGTGATGGGGAGCTACGAGCAGGGGATCGCCACCCCGCTCCCGGAGGGCGCCCTCCAGCGCGCCGCCGTCCGGCTCGGCGTGCGATCGGTCGACCTGAAGCCCCACGTCCGGGCGCGCCGCCTTCCAAGCCTCCAGCCTCCGACCCCCGCTGAGCGCGCGGCAAGGCGATATCGATCGCCCGTCGGGCTGGACTGGCCGGGCTCACGCTGGGCGGCGCAGCGCTGGCTGTGCTGGCGCTGCAGAAGATCGGGCTGAGCAGCATCGGCAACGCCCTGATCGATTCGAGCCCCACGTTCGTCCTGCTCGGGCTGGCGCTCATGTGCAGCGCGATGGCCATGCGCGCCTTCTCCTGGCACGCCATCCTCAAGGCGGCGCTCCCGAGGGCCCGGGTCCGTCTCTCCGACGCGATGCAGGGCACGTTCATCGGAGTCCTCATGTCCTCCACGCTCCCGGCCCGGCTGGGTGAGCCGTCGCGGGCGCTGGTCGTGGCCCGGCGAACCGGGCGCCCCCGTGAGCACTTCCCGATCGTGCTGGGAACGGTGGTATCCCAGACGCTCCTGAACTTCGTCGCGCTGGCCATCCTCGGGGGGATCATGTTCTCCTCGGTCGACGTCTTCGACGGTCACGAAAACGCGCTGATGGCCGTCGCGATCGCTCCGGCGGTGCTGCTGGCCCTGCTGCTCGTGGCCCCGGTCCTCCTCCGGCACCCCGCCACCAAGCGCTTCGCCCGGGTCCATGCCATGGCCATCCATGTGCGCGACGCGCTCGGCCGGGTCAGGGCCGGGCTCACGGTCTTCCGCCAGCCTCGCCTGGGTCTGGTGGCCGTGGCTACCCAGCTCACAGCGTGGGGCCTTCAGGCCACGTCCTGCTGGCTGCTCCTGGTGGCGCTCGGGCTGGACCACAGGACGGGGTTCGCGGCCGCGGCCGCCGTCCTGTGGGTGAACACACCGCCGTCCTCCGGCCACCCAGCCGACCTGGGTGTGTCCAGGCGGCCTGCGCGGCGGTGCTCCACGCCGGCTGGCACGTCGGCCTCGGTACCGGCGTGGACTACGGCGTGATCCTCCAGGCGGTGGAGGTGACCACGGCGATCCTGATGGGGATGCCCGCACTGCTCAAGGAGGGCATGTCCTGGAAGGAGATCTGGATGCGGGCCATGCACGCCACGCCGGTCAAGCTTCCGGCCCGCCCCGGCTCGCGCGGCGACACGACGGTTCGGGTCGAGGGCTAGAGGCTCCCGCCCCCGCGCCGCCCCCGGTCTGACCGGGTAGTAGAAAACCGCCCATGCAATCCGACGGCGAGAACCTGGAACCGATCCCATCCGACGCCGCGGACGATGGACGCCGCGAAACCGAGCTGGAGCGGGCGGACCGCAACCTGACCGAGCTCCAGCAGGAGCTCCGCGTGCTCACGACCGGGGTTCAGATCATGTTCGCCTTTCTGCTCACGGTGCCGTTCAGCACCCGGTTCAGTCAGGTGACCCCGGGCGAGAAGGACCTGTACCTGGTCGTCTTGATCTCGGCGGCCGCCGCGGCCGGTCTGTTCATCGCCCCCAGCGCCATGCACCGGCTGTCACCGGGTGCTGCGCGAGCCAGTGCACCTCCAGGCCGGGCCGCAGCCTGCGCAGCTCGTCGGCGATCGCCAGGTCCCGGCGGGCGTGGCCGAGGCCGATCGGCGAGGAGGTGTAGAGCACCCGCTTCGGCCGGTTCAGCGGACGGGTCCAGGCGCGCCGCCGCCCGGCGGCCGACGGCCGGAAACGGTCCGCGAACTCCCTGATCGCGTGGTTGACGACGCCGGCTCCCTCGCCTGCGGGATGTGCCCGGCCCCGGCTAGCAGCAGCAGGTCGCCGCCGGTGAGCTCGGCCACCCGCTCGCCGCGCTGCCAGGGCTGGCAGCGGTCCTCCTGCCCGTGGATGACCAGGACGGGGCAGCGCACCCGCTGCAGGATGGCCTCGTTTTCCTCCCGGCTGGCGGTGGCGAACGGCCCGGCGTCATGCAGCAGCACCGTCTCCGGGCCGGTCTCCATCGCCCAGCC
>CAVPKV010000047.1:0-3100 GCA_963705785.1 uncultured Solirubrobacterales bacterium
TGTCGCTGTCGGACTGCGGACAGGGCGCTCCGGGGCTGGACGTGGTGCCACGACGGCTCGACCAGCACGTGCCCACCAACACTGACGACGCGATGATGCTCAACCAGGTCTCACAACGAGCGGCCGAGGCAGCGGCCGGCGAGCTCCCCATCATGCGGCCCATCTTCGAGCCCGGTGACGCGCTCCTGTTCGACGAGCTGTTCCTGCACAAAACGGCCTCGGACCCCTCCATGCGCCGCCCCCGGTACGCGGTCGAGAGCTGGTTTTTCGCCCCGTCGGGCTTTCCGGAGACCTACGTGCCGCTGACGGTCTGAGGCCCACGATGTGGAACGGCAATCGCGTCTCGGTCGTCCTGATGACGTACGCCGAGCGGGACTCAATCCGGGAGGTGATCCAGAGCTTCCTGGACACCGGGCTGGTCGACGAGGTGCTGGTCGTGGACAACAACGCCGAGGCTGGGACTCGGGAGGAGGTGGCCCAGACCGAGGCCCGCCTGGTCCACGAGCCGCTCCAGGGATACGGCCATGCCACCCGGCGAGGGCTGATGGAGGCGAGCGGCGACCTGATCGTCCTGGCCGAGCCGGACGGGACATTCCTGGCCCAGGACATCGCCAAATTGCTGGTGTACAGCGGCGAGTGCGACGTCGTCTTCGGTACGCGCACCACGCGGGACCTGATCTGGGCGGGCGCCAACATGGAGCGGTTCCTGCGCTGGGGGAACTGGGGCGTGGCCAAGATGATCGAGGCGCTGTTCAACACCAACCATCTGAGCGACGTGGGCTGCACCTACCGTCTGCTCCGAGCCGAGACGGCGCGGAACATCGCCGAGGCGATGACGGTGGGTGGGTCGACGCCGGCGTCGAGATCATGCTCCTGACGATCATGTCCGGAGCCCGGTTCGTGGAGGTGCCGGTCAACTACCTGCCGCGGGTGGGCACGTCGTCGGTGACCGGCGATCCGGTCAAGGCCGTCCAGGTTGGGATGGCGATGATCGCGCTCGTGCTGAAGCTCAGGTGGGTGGCGCCCAAGCGGCGCATCCGGCCCGCGGCCTTCGTCCACCCGGAACGATCTGCCAGCGATCGGCGCAGGCGCGGTGAGCGGCTCCCACTTTGATGAGATCGCGGAGGTCTACGACGAGTCGCTCCCGGCCCACGTCGTCGCGCACTACCTGGCCAAGCGCACCGCATACGTAGCGAGACTGTCCCCGCCCGGCCGCGTCCTGGACGTCGGGTGCGGCACGGGGGCGCTGGCCGGCCGGCTGGCCGATCGGGGCTACGACGTGGTGGGGGTTGACCCGTCCGAGGGGATGCTCGAGGTCATGCGGGCCCGGCACCCAGGCGTGGAGGCGGTGGCCGCATCGGGGACCGCGCTCCCGTTTGACAACGATCGCTTTGATCTGGTGCTGACAGTCGCCGCGCTGCATCACGTGGCCGAGCCCCAGGCGGTGCGGCAGACACTGGGTGAGATGACCCGCGTGTCCAGGCCCGGAGGAAGGATCCTGATCTGGGATCACAACCCCCGCAACCCGTACTGGTCAAGCCTGATGCGCCGCGTGCCCCAGGACATCGGGGAGGAGCGGCTGATCGGCGAGCAGGAGGTGGTCGAAGGCCTTCGCGCCGCCGGCGCGCAGGTTCTCAGCGTCCAGCAGCTCGGGCTGGTGCCCGAGTTCGTGCCGGCCCGGGCCATGCGGGCGGCGGCCGCCGTCGAGCGCCTGGTCGAGCGCACTCCGGGGCTGCGGCGCTTCGCCGCTCACAATGTGATCGTGGGGACGAAGGGGTGAGCGGGGGCGGCGCCGGGCGATCGCGGGCCGCCGGCCTCGCGATCGCGAGGGGCTGGTCGAGAAAGTCGACTATCCGACTACTTTCTCGACCAGGCTCGGGATCCACCCGGTGAGGAAGCTGGCCGCTCAACCCCCCGCCGGACCCGAGTAGACGGTCACCAGCGTGGGCTCGATCCCTGGGAAGATCCGCCTGGAGGTGAGTCGGTACGAGGCCGGGAGCCCGGTGGGGATCGGGTCGACGTGCTCCGTGGCGACGAGCGTCGGGTAGACGACGAAGATCCTGTGGCCGCGGGCCAGCTGGGCGGCCCGCCTGGCCCCGGCCACCGTCGAGACGATCGGATCGAAGACCGTGAAAGGGTGGTCGTGCTCGGCCGGCGAGCGGGCCCGGACGACACTCAGATGCCGGTGGAAGGTGATGTCGAACCCGGTCAGCGGCCCCGGGCTGAGAGCGCCGGTCATGTCGATGACCACGTCTGACGTGGTGGCCTGCGCGGCCACGTAATCCGCCGCCCCCTGATAGTCAGGGCGCTGAAACCGTGCCTCCTGCATCCTGATCGCGCCCCAGGCGAACGCCACGATGGCGACGCCCGCGGCGGCCACGCCCAGGCGCCGACCGGCTCTCACGGCCAGGGCCGACCCGACCAGGGCCAGGAACGGCCAGGAGGCGGCCAGATCGCGCGTGCCGATGATGTGACTGCCCACGGCGCTGGCCAGGGACTCGCACACCGGAGTGGCCAACATCAGCATGAACACCAGCCAGAGCACCACCGTCGGCCGGCCCAGCTCGCGCCGGCGGGCCCTCCAGGCCAGACCGGCCACCGTCATGAGCCCGGACAGGCCGAGCAGAATCAGCGAGCCGGTGCCCGGCAACTGGCGCAGGCCGATGATGCTGTACGGATATCCGATCGACCAGTGCTCGAGGTCAATCCGCACCGCGTTGGCCGTGAACGGCGACAGGGCGGAGAGGATCTTGACCGTGGGCGACTGGGCATCGGCGATCAGGCCCGGGGTCCAGGGTAGGGCCAGGATCACCGCTCCGCCGGTGGCCACCAGCGCGGACCGCCGGGCCTGGGGCTGGGTCCAGAGCACCCAGGCCCGCAAGACCCCGAGTACGAACAGCCCGGTGTAATGGGTGTAGAAGGCTGCCGCGGCGCAGAGGGCGTAGAGGATCCAGTAGAGCCGCTGGCCGGTCCTCAGGGCGAGCAGGGTGGACAGGACCGCGCCCGTCACGAACAGCATCAGCAGGCCGTACGACCGCGCCTCGGCCGAGTAATAGATCATGAACGGCGCGAACGTCGTCAGGGCCGCGGCCAGCAGGGC
>CAVPKV010000048.1:0-9011 GCA_963705785.1 uncultured Solirubrobacterales bacterium
CGCCAGCGGCAACGATCCCCGAGTCCGAGAATTTCGCATCGGACCCAAAGGCATCACCATCAAGGCACGCCGATTCCGTCGAACCCGTGAGCTGATTCAGCCCACCCGATACCCTCTCTAGTGCGGCGGATCGCCCACTCGACCGCGGACCCAGTGGTCCACCGGCGCCACGCGCCCCCCGGTTGGGGGCGGCCAGTCCCGGAGGTCGGGAGTGTCAGTCCACCCAGGCAGACACTCAAATAAGTCCTGGGACGTAGTAGTTCAGTGGTGATCCATGACCGCATGTCGAAGGGCCAGGCATTGCGCCTGGCCCTTCGCGTTTGTTCAGCCCAGCAGCTCGCCCACGGTCGGGCTCAGCAGCCGGGCGATCGTGTTGGCGGTGCTGATCGGATCGCCCGCGGGCAGGGCGGCGTAGCTGATGGCCAGGCGGACCAGGGCGTCGGCGATCGGGGCCGCGTCGGTCGGCCGGAGCCGCGGCCAGGTCTCGACCATCAGCTCGGTCAGGTGCTCGGTCACGTGTTCAATCAGCGCCCCGCCCCGCGTGGTCACCAGCGGCAGCAGCTCCTCGCCCCCCTCCGCCGAGGTGATCGCCCTGACGAGCGGGTGCCGGTCGGCCGCGCCCAGGAAGATCGCCAGAGCCGCGCCGAGCGCCTCGCGCGGGTCGGCGGCGTGCTCGCGGACCGCCACATCCACGCCGGCCAGGAACCGGTCGGCCTCGCGCTCCACGTAGGCCTGAGCCAGCTCCTGACGAGAGCCGAACGTGTTGTAGAGCGTCTGCCGGCTGACGCCGACGTGAGCGGCCACCGCGGCCATGGACACCTTCGGCCAGGGGCGGTCGACGAGCAGTTCGCCGACCGCCTCCAGCACGCGCTCACGGAGGAGGCCGCGGGCGAGCTCTGAGTAGGGCTTCGGTGGACCGGCGGTCACGTTCACGCGGTCACGGGCTCCACCGGCTCCACGGACACGAAGTCAACCTTGTCGCGGACCCCGCAGTCCGGACAGTTCCAGTCGTCGGGCACCGACGAGAAGGGCGTGCCCGGCGCAAAGCCCTCCCGCGGGTGACCGGTGGCCTCGTCATAGAGGTACCCGCAGTCCGGGCACTGGTAGACGCGAGCGCTGCCGGGCGCGAGTGCGCTGATCGCGGGCTCGCCGGCGCAGGTGGCCGGGAGCCGGTCGAGGGCTCCCCACCGGGCCACGATCCCGGCTCGCCTGCGGGGCAGAATGTTCGCTCGGCTGACATCGCCTCCGTAGTGGGCGAGGACCTTCCGATCCATGTACCTGAACCACAGCGGCGTGGCGTAGGCGAGCAGGATCATCGACGCGTACCCGGAGGGAAGCTCGGGCAGGTCCTGGACATGCCGGAGCGCCTGGTAGCGCCGGGTCGGATGGGCGTGGTGGTCGGAGTGGCGCTGGAGGTGGTAGAGGAACACGTTGGAGGCGATGTTGTCGGAGTTCCAGCTGTGCTCCGGCCGGCAGCGCTCGTATCGGCCGTCCGGGAGCCGCTGGCGCAGGAGCCCGTAATGCTCGAGGTAGTTCACGACCTCCAGCAACGAGAAGGCGATCACCGCCTGGACGGCCAGCCACGGGGCCACGCTCCAGCCGAAGGCCGCCACCAGCGCCACGAACAGGACCACGCTGATGGACCAGGCGCTCAGGACGTCGTTGCCAGGTGACAGGAACGTTCTCCCTGTCCGGTGCAGCCGCTGCCGCTCGAGGTGGACCGCCGACGTCAGACTTCCCCAGACGGTTCGGGGAGGAACTCCCAGAAGCTCTCCCCAAGGCGCGCGCTGGCTGGATCCTCGGGCGTGGCGACCCGGACGTGGTGACCGCGGTTGTGCTCAATGAAGAAGTGTCCGTAGCCCGACTGAGCCAGCGCCACCTTGGCCAGCCATTTCTCGTGCCTGGGTCGCTTGTGCCCCAGCTCGTGCGCGGTGTTGATCGCGATTCCGCCCACCATCGCCACCGTGACGGCCAGGCCCAGGTCGGACACCGTCGAGAGATCGCCGCTCGCCCAGCGGGTGCAGGCGAACACCAGGCCGCCGTACTGGATCGGGATGAACGCGTACGTGCACCACCGGTAGTACCGGTCGTCTTCCAGCCGGCGCAGGATGCTGTCAGGCGGGTTGGAGGAGTCCTTGCCGATCGCCAGGTCCAGAAACGGAAGCACGACGAACACGACGAAGGGCCCCGCCCACCACATCACGCCGAGGCCAGTCAGCTCGACCAGGCCCCAGGCCATGAACGGAATCAGCGGCACGATCAGTCCCAGCAACCACAGGTAGCGCTTTGGGTCGGTCCATTCGAGCCGGTAATCGGCCGTGGCGACGGTGCTGGCCATCGGATCGCTCCTTTGACAAAGGATACTTCTCTGTCAAACAGTTTGACAGCTTTGCGCCATTTGTCAAGTGGCCCAGAGAGCTGCCCCGGCGGTGGAGTCCGCGCGAGCGGGGGCCTCAGCACCCAGGCCCGGAGGGCAACGCGGCGGCTCTGGCCAGGCGTTGGACGGCGTAGAAGCTCGGCCGGCGCCTGATCGGCGGCGAGGCCGGGAGCGGGTTGGGCGCCTGGAGCACGCCCTCGCTGGCGTACGCGCCCTGGCTCAGGTCGCGCTCGGTGACGAACACCTTGTCCACGCCTGCGGCCAGCATGGCCGGGATGGAGGCGGTCAGCCAGCGCGCCTGGGCCAGCGGACCGTTCTGGTAACCCGGCTCGGTCTGCTGAGCCCGGTTGGCCGGATAGCCGGTTTCTGTGACCCACAGCGGCCCGTAGAAGCCCCGGGCGTCTAGGTAGCCCTGCCAATGGCAGACCACCGCGGCCACACGGGACGGGGGAACTCGGAGGTGGAGGTTGGCCACATCAAACTTGTGCACCGCGTCGGCCCCGCGGGTGGCCAGCATCGCGTTCATCCACCGCTGGCCCTGGGCGTCCACGTGCATGAGCCCTCCCAGCACGACGCGGGCGGTTGGATCCACGGTATGGATCGCGTTGTAGGACGCGGCCAGAACGGCCGCATACTGCTGCGGGGAGCCCAGGAATGACCAGTGGCCATCCGGCTCGTTCATCACCTCAAAGCCGCCTATGACCCCACCGGTATGGGCGGCGATCTCGCCCACGGCCCGACCCCAGTCACCCGGGTCCGGGGGACAGCGGTAGATCGCGCGCGACCGGGTTCCCCGCGGGCACCTGGCCATCCAGGCCGGGGTTGACGTCAACACCGCCAGCACGTGCAGGTGGTAGGCGCGGGCCAGGCGCATGTACTCGTTCACCGCAGCCCACTGAGGATGAGCCAGTGGATCACCGCCCCGCCGACCCCGCGCGCCCAGCTGGAGCGCGGGCAGCCGGGTCAGAGGACTCTGCCGGCGCCTCGGCTCGCCCGGTCCGGGGAAGACCATGGACACCTCGATGTTCAGACGGATGTCCGAGGCCCCCATGTCCGACGCCTGGGCGAACATCACCTTCATGGCGCTGAACGGAGTGTTCAGGTAGAGCATCGAGTGGGCGCCGATGGGGGGCGGGCCGAACTGGCCTCCGAGCTCACCCTGTCCACTGGCCGGCGCGGCCGCGGCGGGCGCGGCCAGCCCCAGGATCACCGAGCCGGCCAGCAGCAGCCAGCGGTGAGCACCCTTGGTGCGTATGCACGTGGTCCGGCGACGCATGGTCGATGTTGAGCGGACCTCCCAGCGGACACAGGGGGCACTGGCAGACGGGAGGCCGCGGCGCGGGATCTTGTCAGCGCTCGGGCCCAGACGGCGACCCAAAAACGTCCAGTTTGCGTCGATCGCGTATCGGGTTGGCTCAGGTGGAGCCAGACAGCAGGTCAGCCGGCCTGGGATAGCGACGTAGCCAGCAGCTTGTGGTCCGAGGCCAGCGCCTGGACGGCCAGGTACTTCGGCTGGGCGTGGACCGCCACGGCGGTCTCGAACCCGGTCTTGGGGTGCACGGGCCCGAGCCCGTGGAGCCCTCCCGGACGCGAGCCGCCCAGGACACGCCATCCGGTCACCTGGGTCGCGCCGTTCCAGCTGGCATACACGACCAGGGTGCCGTTCTTGGCCAGGGCCACCGCGAGCGCGGGACGGGTGCGGGGGGATCCCGTCCAGGGGAAGCGGAAGGCCCGGTAGGACCCGATGCCGGCCGGGAAGGTCCCGTTGAAGATCTGCCGGCCGCCGGGGGTGTACTCGGAGAAGTCGGGCGACCCGCCCCAGCCCACGAAGACGTTGTGGTTGGGAAGGAGCTGGGCATTTCCGGCCAGCCCGGGCAGGAGCGGAGGAGAGTGCGGGTAGCGGGCCACCAGCCGCGCCGTCATCGTCCTGGTGTCAAGCCGCAGGAGCTTCGCCGAGGCCTGCGTCTCCTCCGGGGGGGCGCTGGCGTCGTCGAACAGGCTCACGAGCCCGTGCTGATGCAGGCGCGCGTCGTGCTGCCACTCGAAGTTGGTCCCGGGCCCCATTGAAAAGCTCGACCGTTTGCCCCCCAGCCTCCACAGCACCTTGCCGGTGCTCCTGCTGATCTCGTAGATGGCCCACGTGTTGCGGGATGAGATCAGCAGGTTGCCGTCCGACAATTGCTGGATCGAGTTGAGGTGAAAGTAGTCAAACCAGTTCGTCGGGCTCCTGGCCACGGGCGAGTACGAGGCCGATAGCGGCACGTGCCCGAGTGAATGCCACTCCCACAACACCTTCCCGGTCCGGATGTTCAGCTCCTGGATCACGCAGTCGAGGACCGTCCCGTTGGCTGGACCACCAAACCCGGTCAGGTTCCGGTGCACCGGAACGTACGCGTCCAGCAGGGCGGTCCCCTGGGGCGTGATCTGGAACTCGTGCAGATCGGCCGAGTAGCCATGGCCGGCGCGCACGACGGCCACCGTTTGGTACGAGCTGTTGGCGATCACGTCCTCGCCGACCCCGTAGATCGTCCCGTGTCCGAGGGACAGCGGTCCCTGCCACCACGTCAGCACCGGGCGCCCCTGATAGCGCTGGACCTGGAGATCCAGTGCCTCGCCCTGGCTCAGGGGGCGGAACCAGACCAGGCGCCCCTGGCTGTCGACGATCATCGGACCCACCTGCGGGCTGCTAAAGGGGGTCAGGAAGATGTCCCCGGAGCTGCGGTCGGGATCCGGGGACACCGTCAACCTCGGCGGGCGCAGCCCGGGCGCCGAGTGGAAGCTGAGCGTGGTCGAGGCCGCCCGGGCCCCGGGGGCCGCCACCGCCGCGGCAGCCAGGAGCGCCGCGGCGGAACCGAGAATCCGTTCCCTCACAGCCGGGGAGTCTATTGAGGGCCCGGGGGGCGCTACCGTGGGCCCGTCGTGCGCGTGGCCACCTGGAACGTCAACTCGGTCAAGCAGCGGCTCCCTCGCCTGCTGCCGTGGCTGGACGAGCGCAGACCCGACGTCGTCTGCCTCCAGGAGACCAAGCTGGCCGACCAGGCGTTCGTCGAGCTCCTCGGCACCGAGCTTGACAGGCGCGGATATGAGACCGCCGTCCACGGCGAGGCGACCTGGAACGGCGTCGCGATCCTGTCCCGGGTCGGTCTGGAGGACGTGGTCAAGGGACTGGAGGGCGCCCCCGGCTTTCCCGATCCGGAGGCCCGCGCGGTCTCCGCGACGTGCCACGGGATCAGGGTGTTCTCCGTGTACGTGCCCAACGGACGCGAGCCGGACTCCGACCACTACAGGTACAAGCTCGAATGGCTGGCCGCGCTGCGCCAGGTCGTGGCCGCGGGTCCCGAGGCGACGCTCGTGTGCGGCGATATGAACATCGCCCCCACCGACGAGGACGTGTTCGACCCGGCGGCCTACGTCGGCCAGACCCACGTCACGGCGCCAGAGCGGGCCGCGCTGGCGGAACTCGAGTCGCTCGGCCTCCACGACGTGGTCCGGGAGCGCTGGCCCGGCGAGCGCGTGTTCAGCTACTGGGACTACCGGGCCGGGATGTTCCATCAGGACCGCGGGATGCGGATCGACCTGATCCTGGCCGGCGCACCGGTGGCCGACCGCGTGCGCGCGGCGTGGGTGGATCGCCAGGCCCGCAAGGGGAAGGGCCCCAGCGACCACGCGCCGGTGATCGTCGACCTGGACGAGGCGCCGGATGGGGACATCGGGCCGGTCGTGCCGCCTCCCTCGGCGCCCGCCCGGCGAGGCGTGGTGCGGTCAAGCTGCCGCAGGCCCGGTAGCTCGCCGCTACGGTTGCGGCCGGTCGCGGTCCCGGGAGGGCTGGACGCGCTTGGGCTCCCCGGGCATCTTCGGATAGTCGGGCGGGTAGGGCATGTCGCCCTCGCCCTCGGCCTGATCGCGCTCGTACAGGTCCAGCAGCGGCTGCAGCGAGTGGGCCGTGTCGTCGATCGCGGCGTGGCGGTCCCCCACCTCGGCGAATCGCGCCGGCATCGTCGTGACCGTGAACTGATCGGGCTCGACCTCCGTCAGCTCGTCCCAGGTCACCGGCGCGGACACAGGAGCCCCGGGCCTGGGCCGGATGCTGTAGGCCGAGGCGATCGTGCGGTCACGGGCGTTCTGGTTGTAGTCCACGAAGATCCGCTCGCCGCGCTCCTCCTTCCACCATTTGGTCGTGACCTGACCGGGGAGCCTGCGCTCCAGCTCCCGGCCAAAGGCAATCGCGGCGTGGCGGACGTCGGTGAAGGTCCACCGGGGCTCTATCCGGACGTAGATGTGAACCCCCCGGCCACCTGACGTCTTGGGGAAGCCGGCGTAGCCGAGCTCGCCCAGCAGCTTGCGCGCCTCGGCGGCCACCCGGACCGCGTCGTCGAAGTCGGTCCCGGGCTGAGGATCGAGGTCGATCCGCAGCTCATCGGGGTGGTCGACGTCGACGCTGCGGACCGGCCAGGGGTGAAACGTGATCGTGCCCATCTGCGCCGCCCAGCCGACGACCGCGACCTCGGTGGGGCAGACCTCGTCGGCGGTGCGGCCCGAGGGGAACTTGATCTCCGCCGTCTGCACGTACTCCGGGGCTCCTCGGGGTACCCGCTTCTGGAAGAAGGCGTCGCCACCGCCCTTCTCCCGGGTGGACAGAACAATCCCCGGGTGCACACCCTTGGGCCAGCGCTCAAGGGTGGTCGGACGCCGGCACAGGGCGCGCATGATGCCCTCCCCGACGGCCAGGTAGTAGTTGACGACGTCAAGCTTGGTGATCTCCGGCGACCGCTCGGTGGCCGGGAAGATCACCCGCTCGGGGTTGGACACCCGGAGGTCCCGGCCCCCGGCATCGAGAATGACCTCAGGGCTGCTCACCCTGAGAAGTTCTACGACAATCCGGCGGCTCCTGGGCTGGGATCGGTCCCCCGGGCGCTCCCAGCGCCACTCGGCGGTCAGCCGGCCCGCTCGGCGGAGGCCAGGCCGCGCCGGGCAAAGACGGCGAACAGGGCGGCGGCGATGGCCAGGCTCACAAAGGCGATCGCGACCTTGACCGGCGAGCCCGCGAGCAGCCCACGCCCCGCCTCGAACACGGCCGTCACCGGGTTGAGTTTGGCGACGGTGTGGATCCAGCTCGTCAGAAGGTTCAGCGGGACGTACACGGGTGCCAGGAACAGCAGCACGAAGACCGGCATCTGGATGACGGCTCCGGCCTGCTCGGTGCGCAGGAACATCGCCATCCCGCAGGCCCACAGCGCTGCCACCAGGTTCATCAGCACGCCCAGGCCAAGCAGGCCAAACAGATCGATCCCTCCGCCGTCGACGTTCATGCCCGCGATTAGCGCGGCGATCGTCACGACCGTTCCCGTGAGCGCCCAGCGCAACAGTGCCCCGACGACGTAACCGGCGATGATCCCACTGCGCTGGGGTGCACTGACCAGCAGCCGGCGGGCGAACCCGGAGTCGAAGTCGCGGGCGACGGCGAAGCCCGTGAAGACGCCGCCGAAAGCGGCCGACTGCAGGAACACGAAGACGAACTGGAAGGCCGTGTACCCGGGGGCGTAGTTGAAGTGCGGGATGTGGCTGATCCGCGAGAGTCCGCCGGCGAACGCGATCAAGAAGAACAGCGGAAAGATGATCGACAAAACCAGGATCGCCGGGTTGACGATCGTGTTGTGGATCGAGCGCCAGGCCACGGCGCGGGTGACGTTGAGGAAGCGGCTCATGTCGCGGGCCAGCCTCGATTTCATCGCCCGCTAGAGAGCGCCACGCAGATTACGAGCAGCGCCGTGGTGAACCCGAACCCGAGCGCGAGCGCCTGACCGTCCCAGCCCGTGATCACCAGGCTCCGCAGGCCCTCGATCAGATCGACACCGGGTTGTAGGTCGCGATATCCCGGAACCAGGCGACGCTGATCAGGTTGCGGGGCAGGCTCGAGGAGCTCAGAAACAGCGTCACGAACAGGAGCGGGAAGATGCCCTGCACGGCCTCGCCGGTTCCGAACCGCAGCGCCAGCAGTCCCCCCAAGCTGGCGAACGCGAACGCGATCAATATCGACAGCGCCAGCAGCACGATCGCACCGCCCACCCCGGTGACGAGCGTGACCCCGGTGGCGAGCCCGACGAGCAGATAGACGCACGCCTGGATCACGCCGAGGACGAGCGCGCCGCCGAGCTGACCGATCAGCATCGCTTCGCCGCGGATCGGCGTCAGCGCCAGGCGGTTCAGGAATCCGCTCTCGATGTCGCGAGCGAGGTCCACCCCGGCGTTGATCGAGACGAACATCGCCCCCTGGACGAACGTCATCGCGATCAGGAAGTCTCGGTAGTTATGGGTCGGGAAGCCCGGGATGCGGGTGGCGGGACTGAGCGCGGATCCGTTGATGGCGAACAGGATCAGCGGGAAGATCATCGGGAACACGAGCAGCCCCCGCTGGCGCAGCGTCCGCACGACCGCGCGGTGGGCCACGGCCCGGACCTGGTCGATCAGCCGGGCCTCAGGGTGGGACCACGCCCCGAGCGGCCCCACGGCCGCTTCAACGGCCACGGCGCCGCCTCCGGCCACCCCGCCCGGCAGGCGCGTCCTCAACCTCCTCGCCGGCACCCTCGAGCTTGCGTCCGGTCTTGGCCAGGAAAACGTCGTCGAGCGACGGCTG
>CAVPKV010000049.1:0-61029 GCA_963705785.1 uncultured Solirubrobacterales bacterium
TGTAGTGATCGTGTGTGTAGAGATTCGAATTGTGAGGTTTGGTGGGTTGAGAAGGGGGGGCGCCAGGGGACCTTTCAAGCCAGGAACGAAACAATAAACAATTGCAGCGCTATCCAAGAGAGTTCGAGTCGAGAGGAAACGGAGTTGGAGGGTCAAACGAGTGTGAAATCGTGCCGAAGGTCGAAGTGAGGTCGAAGAGTCGTTGATCAAGATTGATCACAAAGTTGGTAACGTAGCAGCGGCGATTGTTGGCGCTGGGAGAGGAAGAACGCCAAGATCTTGAATCCTGCTAGCCCTGGAAATTTGACCAGGTACGGCTGCGGAGCCAGGGGGCTTTGCATGCAAGAGAGCGACGCGGCTTGCAGGTGGCAGGCTCGCAGATTGGAGCCACAGGGCGGAGAATTTCGAGATTTGAAGTGTAGAGTTCTGTAACTTCAGACTCGGAAGCATCAGTCGAAGTTGCGGACACGGTTAATAACAAAATCCTTAGGTTGCGTGTTGGAAATGGCTCGTCTTCGTTCTTCGTTCTTCGTTCTTCGTACTTCGTATCTTGGTCTGATCTGCGTTGACGGCGCTGAACTCTGTGGAGGCAAAAAGGGGCTGGGGAGCGGAATGCGGTCGTGCGGTCTGGCTGAAAGGTTCTGCCCAGTCCAGTGCCCAGGAGGTCTAGGTCCACTCTGGCTCTGTTAATCCACATTCAAATCCACATGAACCACAGCAACTACTTTCCAGGAGAGATTTGCTCATTTACAAGAACTGATAATATTAAAATTCTGTGCTTCGTTTCTATGCGCATCATCAATGCTATTGCAAGTCACTGGGTTTGGTCAATTGGTTGGTTGTTTCCAAGAAATGTTGGTGTTGCTCGTTCTGCGGCCTCTTTTGCCGCTGCTATTTAGGGACGCAACGCCCCCCGATCGACTGCCGCTGTGACTCTTTGCGTCATATCCCGATTGCGGATGGCAGCTGGTACCTACTTTACCTAGTAACACATCCCATCTGCCATCTGGTATCTCCGTGCCTTGATCTCCTCTCTGGCTAAGCCTGTCATAGACTTTCATCTCCAGCTGAGATATTGAAAGTATCTGCACGTGAATTGACGTACGTCAAAAGCCCTTCTGACAATTCGCCCCACACCATGATTCGGCCAATCGCAAGCCATTTCAGGCGGAGGCGAATGGAAGGTTGTTGGAAGCACGTGACCAACAGCCAATCTCAAACATGCCATGTTTTGAAACTCCGTTCATAAAACCCGCTGGTCAATCAGAGATGCAGAACATCATGAAGACCTTGTCGTCTGTGTCGCAGATCTCCAACCGTCATCTCGAGGATAAAGCCAGCCTTGTGAACTGTTTCGCGCGGGTGGTTCTAGAGCTGCCCAAAAAGCAATATGTTGAAGATTGTTCTGAAACATAACTGATTGACTTGACTAGTAGCTGCCAACAGAAGAATACCTACTTCGTAGTGCCTAGGTGGTGCGTTTTTCCCCTGACTTCGCTTGGCGTCTTTTGCCTCGTGGTCAAACTCTACACTCGGCTGCGGCTCAGAGACATGCTGCGTGTCCTTACATGTTCTCAGCGCTGAACTCTTCAAGATCAAAAAACCTTTCCCCACCATTAATTGTTAAAAGGAGAAGCCCATGTCTTCGCTTGTTCTCGTTTGAGCCGTGCCTTCCCCGCCCCGCCCCCCGGCCCCTTAAACATAGGGGGTCGAAACCGAGCTCTTCAAATGGCGCAAACTTCATTGATCAACAAAACATATTGGCACGATATTCAGTCCAATCAACCCGGAAAGGATACGCATGATTCAACCTTGGAGGACGTTCGTCAAAATTGCAGCTGCAGCGCCGTCCTCACAACTTCCACTATTCGAAGATCTCGTAAGGGCACTTATTTGTGGATCTTAGTCTTCATAGCCAATACATCCTGCAATCATGGAACATTTTGGAGTAGTTTGCTGTTATGGTATTGTGTTTTGAGATTGAGTTGTGGCCTATTGCGTGGTGTGATAACTTGTGGTTACTGGTACTGTGAAGTGGGAGTTCAAGTCGAAATATTTATGGAAGTGGAAAGGGTCCATTTGAGTTTGCCATTTGAGTTTGAATGGATGGGGGAGACGCGGGTGTCAGCAGAAACTTATTGAACTAATCCAAATTCAGGCCGCCCTATTTCCTACAGCATTTTTCCTGTGGTTACCAACTCGAATGTGTTTGCGCAGCAGATCTAATGCGTCTTATGGGGGTATAATCTGGTGACTTACAATTACCGTAAGCTTCAAAGTATATCATTTCATTTTCACTTTAATGACATTTTTTTTAGAAGACCTTTTACTCTTTCATGAAGGGTCCAGCTTCGACAGCCAATTAATCACCATCATAGCCTCGACCAGCGCAACCCTCTCCCCAAAGTGGCTTCCGTCAGGGGTAGAAGCCTGCATTGTCAAATTATATAACCCCAAAACATCAAAATGATTCTCCTTTGCTATTCCAGTTACTTGCTCCTGATACTGCCAAATTGCTCTATTTCCTTCTTTCGGTGCCGTCGAAGGAGATTGGTTGATACCAAAAGCTGGTGGACCGAGGAACAACATTGGGATATTGCGTTCAGCACCAATAGCTAGAGCATACCATTCCTCCATTGCTCTTTTTGTGATTTCAATATCGAAAGAGGACGTGTGCCCGAAGGAAAAGATTAGGGGAGTCGGTTGCCAGGGATTAGGACGCAAGTATGTTAGATCTTTGAAGAGGCTCTGTGAGGTGGGGGATGCTGGTGTGCTCTCAGCTCGTACGTAGGCATGAGGGATGCCTATATCTGTAGTGAGCTATGTTCTGAATGATGGAGTGACAAATGACTTGCGTGTACAGAAGTATGGGCTTCCTTTCTGATCCCCTATGTTCTTCTTCACCTCGTCTCGATTCTTAATGGCGTACCCGGCACAATCCTGATTCAGAAATTGGTTGTCGCATTTGCAGATCACACGGTCCTGATCTGACATGATCCATTGCTGCAATCCACCAAGGGCAAGATCTTCGCGGAGTAGGATGTTAAAAGCCGTGTAAACTGAATGTACTAGTTCATCCCCAACGAATACGATGGTGTTGAAGCGTTCGAGGATCATGCATACCTCTGCTGTGGAGAACCATCTGTAGGTACAACCTGTCCCTGTCAGCTTGAGTTCAGTATGTTTCAATGCTCGGAGCTGGAGTTGGACATCTGCTGAAGGAGAGGATACAAATACTGTAGAACTCCGAAAACGTTGAAAGGAATTATATTTCGATTGTACGATAATTCGAGGAATACAAGGACAGGTAGGAGTTGATGTTCCCACTTCACTTGGAACAATCCAAATGAGCGTTAATATTTTGTCCATGGCGAAGCTTACCTCTGCCAACAAAAGGTTCATCCCAACCATGTCTCCCTCCTCCGCTAAGTGCTTCCAGTAACGTTGCTCTATTCTTACAAAACGGAGAAACTTTTGGATTCATAGGCCATGGTGCAAAATATAGGTCTGTTTGGGATATGCCACAGTCACGACTTCCAACAAAATGCTTGATTGCACTAATTATAATATCAATATTCAGCCAAACACAGATAGAAAGGCACTTACTCCTCTCCAGGCTCGATTAACAGAGACTGGTGATGAGGTATTACGCGGTGGAACGCTGAGAAGAGGTAGAAAATTGGCAGCCATAGCAGGTAAGCTAGAAGGCCGAAAAAGAGCATACCAAAGGCAGCACGGACAAATGAAGCACGAGAAGATGGGAAGCTTTTGTCGAGTTTCATGGTGGCCCATGAGGTGGAGAGTCTGGGCGCAAGACCCATTTTGATTGATTTTGTGTCTCGGGACATTGGAAAGTGAGAGATGATCTCCAGAGAGATGGATGGGTTGTTCACCCTTTTAGGAAAGAACGTGGTCATACCTGCCTCTGACTAACACATAGTTAACCTTGAAGATACTCCACCTCATCTTCTGCCGGGTCAGTAATTTCTCCAACTCAGCAATATTCCGAGTGTACAATTTATGTTGGTACATTACCTCGTCTAGGAGACTTCTCCACACGAGCGGACGTTCTTTCGCAGCAGAAATCTGGCTCATTTCTGCCCAACCCGTGCATCCAGATGGTTGAATAACAAACAGCATGATATGACTGCTCAACGGGGGAAAATAAATGCTTGACCAGCAATTGCTTGATGACAACAAGTCACGTGTTATATTCCAAGCACATAACTTGACACTCAATTGCTTGAAATCATCACCAGTAGAAGGCCAACAAGACCTTCGCAGTTAACCCAATACTTGTTTCACAACCTCGCATCTGGCAACAATATGCAACATAAAAGGGGGCTGTCACCCGATATCCTCCGTGCTCAGCTGTTTGCAGAGCCGAAAATACCCATCATCACCATCCCGAGGTAAAAGAGCAGAACTGGCCAGGATTCTTTGAAGCATCAAATTCAGATGCTGATGAGAATCCAATTCAGGTCATGTGCTTTGCAGATCGTCCAACGGTGAGGACGGATGGAACACATGAGCTTTTCGTGCCTCTAGTGAAGGTTGAAAGGAACAGAAGGCAAAAGCTAGGCCTTGGCGGACTTCACCCACTCGCCATCCAATCGAGCAAGAGTGCGGGGAATTTTGCAGGGGTTGAGCCGGCCATCCTAGATGCCGATGGTGACTCCTTGCAACCGGTCGTGTCGTGTGCTTCGCTTTTCTCTCAATCCTCTAAATATTGTATATTCTTCAATTGCTATTCTGATATTCCGCCTTACCCCCCCAATTGCGTCGCCCAGCTTCGTCGTTGCGCCCGGCCGTTACGTTTTGCTTCTTTCTGCCAGCCTCGGCATCCCGCGCTTGAGCCAATTAATAAGTTGATAAAGCTCTGCGTCATATCCGAGAGTCAGAATCAGACGCCTTGCCAACATCAGCTCATGGCAGACGAGAATTCTCAACATCGAAGGATCCACTGCTGCTTTGAATAGGCCTGAGGGCCACAACAACAATCAGGATGTCGTGGAAGAAGACGGATACGCTGATGGACACCATCAGGCACTATGCTGGCTTCCCAGCTACAGGCGTGAGCTTGCGGCAGATGGTCCAATTCGGAGAGAGGCCTTCAACTGGTATTTATGATTTCGAATCTACAAAATAGGTTTCCCGGAGATCCATTGCTAATATGAGACTGTCAGGGACTCTATTTCGCGCATCCCAATTCCTGTCCGAAGAACTACCCATAAGGCTCGCACACCGAGTGCAGGAGCTTGGAGACCTGCCAGACGGATTAAATGAGATGCCCTCGATCAAAAAAGTCCAAGATTGGTACGCCCAATCATTTGAGGTGATACACTACTCTATTAAGCTTACAGCCAGACGCGGCTGTTGACATGTGATGCAGGAAATTACTACCCTTCCACGGCCACAACTCTCGAAGGACGTACGAGATCGACTCATGAAACCCGCAAAACAGTCTGGACGAACATCCAAAATACTTGCGGAAGCTACCAAAAATCCCAGCGTAAAAGGGGGGCAATATACATCCTCGCCTTGGCAACAAAATGGCAATGGCAATGGCAATGGAAACCACGATTCAAAGAAGGGATCTTCGGCACGACGATACTTTGCAACTGTGGAAGACACTGGGGATTGGCCTCCAGAGCTCCATGACTATAACCAACGATTTGCTCAAACATTAAACCATATCAAACGACGGCACGACAGTGTTGTAACAACTGTGGCGCAAGGCATCCTGGAATATAAGCGCAAGCGGCAACGCATGCAAATCGACAATAACATACAAGCCTTCCTCGACCGGTTTTATATGTCACGTATTGGGATTCGAATGCTTATTGGACAGCACATTGCACTGACAGATCAGAGCCATCAAAAAGACCCAACATATGTGGGAATCATCTGCACGAAGACAAATGTCCGCGATCTAGCCCAGGAAGCCATTGAAAACGCCCGATTTGTCTGCGAAGACCATTACGGCTTATTTGACGCACCAAAAGTCCAATTGGTCTGCCCTCCTCACCTGAACTTCATGTATGTCCCAGGACATCTATCACACATGTTATTCGAGACCCTGAAGAACTCCCTTCGAGCCGTGGTCGAGACACACGGACAAGACAAGGAAGATTTTCCCGTTACCAAAGTCGTTGTAGCTGAGGGGAAAGAAGACATTACTATCAAGATCTCCGACGAAGGCGGTGGGATCCCTCGAAGTGCAATACCTCTAGTATGGACGTACATGTATACCACCGTAGATACAACTCCCAGCTTAGATCCAGACTTCGATAAAAGCGACTTTAAAGCTCCGATGGCTGGGTTTGGATACGGGTTACCTATATCGAGATTATACGCAAGGTATTTCGGAGGAGATTTGAAGTTGATTAGCATGGAGGGGTAAGTTTCATCCCATTTCTCTCATTTTCAGTTCAACTCAACTAACATGATATACTTTCAGGTATGGAACGGATGTCTACCTCCACCTCAACAGACTCTCCAGCTCCTCGGAGCCTCTGCAATAACAATCAGCAGTCATGAGGGGCTCTGGGTTCTCTGGTCCAAGCTCGCAAGGATTGACGATGGGGTGGCGAAAGCAGATGAATCTGAAGCTCAGGCACTCTCGCGAGGTGACGGAGCGGAAGCAGGTCGGTGATGCGGAGAGCATGATTAACGAGGGCACGATCGCTTCTGGACACCGAGGATTTTTCGAGGGCGAGGGTGGTGAAGTGTAATTGTGAATGGTTGGATTGGGAAATTGTGGTGTACATATGGTCGAGGCTGGTAGGATGGCGTATCGAGATATGGTGGCACGGGTGAAGGAAGAAATGGGAAATATGGAGTGCAAATCATGAAATTCTTGTTTTTAAGACTATATAGCTCGTCCGGTCAAGTCCTTCAAGGAGAGTTCCAAATCAATATCCGAGCTATTCGATCAATGATCATTTCTCTATTCTCTGGTTAATACCTTCTTGCAACAATCAGCATTCTGCAACTACAGGCTCTGCTTCAAACTATCGGCTAGTTTGTATGCCTCCCTCGCGTGAAGGCAGGAAAGTCACTCGACAGCATCTACTCTTACCTTTGTGATCATTTCCGCTATAGTTTGCATCTCACTATAGTATAGCACGAACTCTGTAGGTTTGCCAGTAAAATCTCTCTCGCTTTATATGAAATGAATGCCATATGAATTAGTCAAGCCCCAACGCCGAGAGCTCAATGCTATGTAAAGGACTGCCCACCTGATCTGCCTGCCATCTAAAGAATGTAATAGGCAAGTTCTTAAGCTTTGTACAGCGTATCTAAGAACCCACTCGCCAGCTCAACCACAACGCTCTTGTTCGGGAGACTCCCAGCAACTCCATAAAGGGCCGCACTATCACCAACGCTCTTCCCCTTAGCACCCTTCCCTTCCACAATCCTGACTCTCTCTTTCTCCTTCTCGCCCTCTATCACAGCTTCCAGATCGCTCACCAGTTTCTCCCATACCTTGACAATGGGCAAAGTGACCGCGACGTGGATAGCCGGTGGGTTTTGCAGGGAGTTCAAATGCCAGCCTTTCGCGGACATGGCGTCTGCGATGTCGTAGATATCCAGAGTCTTGGAGTTGAACGCCACGACGGACACTAAGGGATGACCCAAGACTTCGAGATCGTTGTTTAAGCCGGGATTCTCATGGATTGCTTCAATGATTTTCTTTGTTGCGCCAACGATCGAGGAACAGGCTTCGATGTATCCTGCTTCTCCTACACTCATCAGACTTGCCCAGCATCCTGCGATCAAAGCCCCAGGTCGGGATCCTGCAATGGAGGGAGAGGCGTACACGCCGCCCGACCAGTCGGGCGAGATGAAGTATTGGTAACTTCGGAGTGTGGTGTCACGGTAGAGAACCGTGGAGTTACCTTTTGGTGCGAAGCCGTATTTGTGGGTGTCGCAGCTGATGCTCGTCACGCCTTTTAGTCTGAAGTCGAAGAGCTCGGTCTCGAAACCGGCTTTTTCAAGGAAGGGCACGAGGAAGGAGCCGAGACAACAGTCAACGTGTAATGGGATTTTGCGTTTAATGGCGAGTTTGGAGAGGGCGCTAATATCGTCGATGATTCCATGAGGGAAGTTTGGTGCTGATCCGACCAGAAGAACTGTATTGCTATTGATGAGTCGAGTCACACTTCGTATATCGACTTGGTAGTTTGGTGCTGGGCAGGCAACGAGGTGGACCTTGATGCCAAAATAGGAACCGGCCTTACGGAAGGCTGTGTGACCGGTCTCTGGGAGAATCCTGGATTGATAATTAGTATCTGGAGAAATGCTGTAAGCGGGGCTCAACGTACATCTCTGGCTCAGTGACACCTCGCTCAGCATAAGCCTTCTGTCTCGCACTCAAACAAGCCATCAGAATCGACTCGGTGCCTCCACTCGTAGTAACACCTGCTGCCCCCGATGGAGCATTGAATAGCGCCAAAACCATTGAAACAATCTCCGCCTCCATCTTCCGAACCCCAGGGAACACATCAGGATGAATTGGATTCGCCACCGTAAACTTGCCAAATGCTTCTGTTTGAATTTTGATCAAAGAGTCCCCACCATGGTATACGGCGCCAGAAACAAAGCCATCTTCCCATCTTGTATGATCCATGACTGCCAGGCTCTGCAGCTCCTTCAAGACCGTCTCCTCTGACCATCCTTCCTTCGGCAAATTCAAATATCGCACAACGCCCGGCCCAGAAGGAACAAGCTTCGCTTGTAATTTCGTGATAGCTTCAGAGACCTGTTTCTGAACCTGCGATCGCACGCCTGGTGCGCGCAAGAAGAGGCCATAGAGGTTGCGGCGGATAGCAATATACGCATCTGCGAAAGTCCCAAATACACCCCGACCTTTCAGCTGTAGTAATCCCTTCCTCGTCCATCGTAGCAGGAAGAGAAAGAAGATAATGTTGCGAAATCTAATAACTGCAATCAGTGTACAGTCACGTATGACGACGGGGCCTAATGCAAGCGGGGAAGAGCTCACAAGTCGATGTTTAGAGAAAGCAATTGGGTGCTCGAGCTGCCTTTCTTGACGGTGAAGCTGTTGCGCAAGCTCACGGGCATCCGCGATGTTCCCGGCATCTTGGGCGGATTTTCGAGGATGGCTTCGAGTTGATGGGGGCAGCCGTGTTCTCAAATGTTTCTGGCCAGGTCGAGAAGTTGAAATGCAAGTTCAAAGTCCACTCGGATTAGACCGAGGTAGTGTGTCACATGGAAGCTACCAGTGTCCAGAACAAGGAACTTCAATCAAGATTCTACTCTTTCCGGACAGAAACACCGGCTTCGATACCCAGTTTAATGGATTCCGGGGCCTTGCAGTTGGCGGAGCCGGTGGAACTGTGTCCGTCTGTTGTCATTGGATGAAAGCTAGAGAAGGCGGAGGACTGGAGATACGCGAGTGCGGTGCCGGACGGCTGTGTTCTCAGCCTTGTCTCATGCCGGTCCATCCCCTGGTTCATGTGTTATTTTGTTACAACTATGGGAGAGTTGCTGCTTTTGAAGAGGGAAAAGTTTGCACACGCCAGAAACTGGACGGTGCTGAGATTTCTTGACCACGAGAAAGTCAGCAACAGCAGGCTGGATTGCCCTCTGGAAGTTACTGCGAAGTAGACAAATAGCAAGAGAATAACACATGAACCGGAGGGAAACTTTGAGCACCTGGAAAAGCCAGTTGAAACATGTTTCAGTTCAACCCACTGCTTGGCTTTCATTACTGCTTTAAACCTGTTCATTAGGAAGTGATGCTGCCACAATCCAAGGAAGCTTCAACTCCGTTTACGGTGGCCTTGAGTTTGTCCGCCTCAGCCTCCGCACCTTCAAACAGTTCCCCCGACTGTATGGGTATGTGATCTAATATACAGGAGAGCAAAACCTGCTCCATCCAATCAACCAAACGCCATTTTCTAGAGGATACATTTCCCCATGCAGATGCAGATGCTGATGCTGATGCAACACAACAGACCCTGTTTGACAGTTCTCAGAACTTCATACGCCGAAAAACGCCTTTCTTTCTATCTTTCTCGTTGGCTCATCGTAGATCATCGGGGTGCTTGGGTCCTTGGTATTGCATTAAATTGGGATTAGGCGAGAAATCGATCGGCCGTCATTGAGTACGGAACGCAGTCTTCCACTGCTTGGAAAATGGCTCTGCCTCCGCAGCACAGTCTCGCCCCCCCTTTTCACATCCTGCAAATCGAATGACGAGGTCTCCATCCTTGTACGTCCCATCTCCAGCAGCATCTTTTGGGCTGTAAGCATTCATGGTCCGCTGAGGTACGAGCACGAGTTTCGAAAGTATTGTCGGATGCCATTGGACGATATGTTCCTGATCAATTTGTTAGTACTATCATGAGAGCTCGAAATGGGGGCACCCACCAAAGCATGAGTGTCTGCCTTCTGGAAATTATACGAGCGATATAACGGGTCGAACCAAGTGTCCAAAAAGAACCGGCTCCAGTCTCCTCTCCGGATGATAAAACTCCCTTGCGCCAATCCCTCTTTGTCCTGAGTCAGAACCAGATCAACTTGACTCCCTTTGAGATGCCCGAATGTCTTGATGACACTGTCTGGGGGTACAATCGAGTGATCCTTGATCATCAGACTCTCTAGTCGCTTCGGGTTCATTATGTGTCCCTCCACACTCAGATCAGGATTCATGATAAACGAATTCTGGTCCAGATACCATACATAAGTGCTATGAGAGAACTTGGTGAGCGCATGTCGGACAGCAGGAACTCGAGCCCAAGAAGGCGGAGATCCGTTCAATTCGTAGTCTGCAACCGCAGGGAAAAACGTTGCATATCCTAGACTCGATCAGCACTTCAATTCTCCCTGTTATGCAAAGTCTCTTACCATGCTTCTTCGCGTACTCTATTCTATTCTCCTTGATTTTGTTTATATAGTCCTTATTATAGCTCTCCGGATCCAACACCGTCACTATTACAACTGGTGGCGTCCCTGAAGGGATTCGTTCTGAACCACCCCCCAGAACTTGCGATAGGATAAATATCACTGCTCCCACTGCACACGCGCAAAGCACTATCGCCTGTACCCGACTCCTGCGCAACATTGGAAATCGCGGGGATCGAGTCGCATATGGAGGAGGATTCGAGGATTTCCTCGCAGGCATGGCCAAATGCATGTTGTTGAGACTTTGGATGAGCTGGCCTTCGCGCGCCCCGAATTAGCGTCGTTAGGAGACTTTCAGGAGTACGAGCTTCGTTCCGTCTTGGACGTTTCCCAAGTTCGCGGCCGCAAGGGCAAGACCGGGAAAAGGTGACGTTTCCTCGTATCCTGGTCGATGGAACAACTGTATACGGTGTCCCCTGTCTTGGCTTCGCAGACTATCGATTTTGAGTTTCGAACGCTCCCAGCAGGTACTGTATCAATCGATTTTGACATCCGCGACTGAAATTGAAAAAATGAGCGTTGGCGGTGAAGCCTTTAAGATTTGATCATCTCGAAATTATTTGGAAGACGAAGTTGCGATTCGGTGCTTGCGCCGCCGGGCGATCTGGATGCAGCGGGCGATGTCCACGGAGCGCAGCTCGACCGGCGCCCGGGCCAGGATGCGGACCGCGGCGGGGGCGTCGGAGGCATCGGCCAGCAGCCGTAACCAGGCCAGCAGGTCCCGGATCTCGGCCCGCTGGAAGAAGGCCGCCGCCCCCAGCAGGCGGTGGGGCACGGCTCGCTCCTCCAGGGCCACGGCCACCGCCTGGCCCTCGCGAGTCATCGACGGCACGACGATGGCCACCTGATCGGGCTCGACGCGTTCGCGCGTGAGCAGTCGCTCGACGTCGGCGGCCACCGACTGGGCCTGGGCACGATCACCGGCGCAGCGCCAGAACGACACCTCACCGACCCCTCCTGAGGGCTCGGCCGCGACCTCCACCTGGGCCGCCGCGGCGGTGAGGATTGGGGCCGGGCAGCGCAGGCTCCGGTCGAGCTCGATCACGCCGGCCGGGCCGAGCGCGAAGCCGCCGAGCACCGGATCTGCAGCCGCCGTGATCCGCCCGGCCGCGAGCTCCAGGGCCACCCGCGCCGGCGCCGGGTCGAGCTCGTGGGCGTCGTCCACCAGGACGTGGTCAAAGCGCCGAACGGTGGAGGGTCGCTCCCGGATCAGGCGCAGGGCGTCGGACAGCAGGTCGCCGGCGTCGCGTACCCCGGCCTCGGCCAGGATCCGCTCGTGGGCCCGGTAGACCTCGGAGAACTCGCGTTCCAGCGCCGCCTGCCCCGGCTCGACCCGGTCGTCCAGGCCGGCCGCCCAGCGGGCGTAGTCCTCGGCCCCGATCAGGTGCGCCTTGAGCCGGTCGATCCGGCGCACGAACCCGGTCAGGAGCGCGCGCGCGCTGCCCCCGAAGTCGTGCCGCTCCAGCGGAAGCTCGTCGATCCGCTCCATCAGCAGGGCAAAGCGCTCGCTCGTCTGGAGCGTCGGATCGAGCGTGTCCAGGCCGCCCGTCGCCTCGTTCAGCAGCAACGTGGCCAGCTGGACAGGGGTGGCCGCGACCAGCTCGTCGTAGCCCTGAGACAGGCCGCGTTCGAGCCCCTCGCGCAGGGCGTCGGCCCGGCCCTGGGAAGGGGTGATGATCGCGATCCTGTCGGGCCGCTGGCCCTCCCCGACGAGCCAGCGAAATCGCTCGGACAGGATCCGGGTCTTGCCGGTCCCGGCTGCCCCCAGGACCAGCAGCGCTCCACCGGTGAAGGTGATGGCCTGCCGGTGCGCGGGAAGCAGGTCGTCAGGCGGCGTGCCCACGTCTGACAGCATAGGTCGGGTGACAACGTGCGCGGACTTGGCGTGACCTCGACCCCCTCGGCCCTCGACGCCGACTGGCTGGGGGCCTGTCGGCGCGCCGTCGTGGGCCTGGAGGAGGTGTTCGCCCAGGCCCCGACCACCGAGGAGCGAGCGGTGGAGACCGGGACTCGGGGACAGGGCGGCGACCGGACGCTGGTGATTGATCGGAGCGCCGAATCCGTCGTCCTGGACGAACTCGAGGGCCTGCGGCAGGAGGGCTACGCGTTCACCGCCATCTCCGAGGAACGGGGCCAGGTGGAGTTCGGCGATGCGGCGGTCACCGTGATCATCGACCCGATCGATGGCTCCCTGAACGCCAAGCGGGGGATCCCGCATCACGCACTGTCGGTGGCCGTCGCGGCCGGGCGCACGATGGGAGACGTGGAGTTCGGCTTCGTCTACGACTTTGGATCCTCTGAGGAGTGGTGGGCTCGTCGCGGCGCCGGGGCCTGGCGCAATCGCGAGGCGCTGGATCCGACGCTCGGCGAGCGCCGGGGCCGGGACGGCCGCCTGGAGGTTCTGGGGATCGAGTCGGCCGACCCCCGATGGGTGGCGGCGTCGATCGACTCGCTGGTCGGCAACGCCTACCGGCTGCGGGCGCTCGGAACGATCGCTTCGACGCTGTGCCAGGTCGCGGCCGCCCGGTTCGACGGGATGGTGTCGCTGCGCCGGGCCCGGGGCGTGGACTGCGCCGCCGGCCAGCTGATCGTCCGTGAGGCGGGCGGGTTCGTCTCCTTTCCGTGGTGCGATCAGCCCCTGGGCGCGCCCCTGGACGCGGTCCCGAGCTCGCCGGTGGTGGCAGCCCGCAGCCCGGAGACGTTGCGCGAGTTGGAAGCGATTCCCCCGCGAGAGGCGGCGGCCCGATGATCGACTGGTACGTGGCCCGGCGAATCGCGACGTTCGTGGCGGGCACCGGCGACGCCCCCCTGCCCACCGTCGACCTGGCGCCTCTGGCCGCCGAGGCCGAGGAGCGAGTGGTGGCCTACACGGGGCTGACTCCAACCCGGCCGCTGCCCCCGCCCGAGGGGATCGGCCGCCGGGAGTGGGTGATCAGCAACATCGAGACGATGCGGGCCGTGCTCGACCCCGTGCTGTCACGAGCTGGCAGCAACCTGGGACCGCTGCGTCCGGCGCTCCAGATCGGGACCGGGTTCGCCCTCTCCACCGAGGTGGGGGTGATCCTCGGCTACCTGGGACAGCGGGTGCTCGGGCAGTACGAGCTGGTGCTGCTCGACGAGGCGGTCCAGGAGCGGCCCCCACGCCTCCTGTTCGTCCTGCCCAACCTGGGCCAGGCGCTGCTGTCCTTCGAGGCCGACGAGCGCCAGTTCATGACCTGGGTCGCGCTCCACGAGGTCACGCACGCGGTCCAGTTCGCCGGGGTCCCGTGGCTTCATGGCTACCTCTCGGGACTCGTCCAGGACCTGCTGAAGAGCGCCGAAACCCGGCTGGACGCACCCCGCCGGCTGCGGCCCCCGAGCCGGGACGAGGCCAAGCGGATGATGACCGCCCTGCGCAAAGGCGATCTCGTCTCACTGCTGACCAACGAGAGCGAGCGGGGCCTCCTGGACCGCGTCCAGGCCGTGATGGCGGTGATCGAGGGGCACGCCGAGCACGTCATGGACGTCGTCGCGCCCGACCTGGTGCCGTCCCTGTCCCGGCTCCGGGCGTCGCTGGACCGTCGGCGCCGCTCGCAATCCCGCCTGTCCCGGCTGGCCGGCCGACTGCTGGGGCTCGAGCTCAAGATGCGCCAGTACGACCAGGGCAAGCGCTTCTGTGACGCGGTCGTGGCCCAGGGCGGCGTGGAGGCGCTGCACCACGTGTTCTCAGGCCCGGAGGCACTACCGACGCTGCCCGAGCTGGACGATCCGGCTGGGTGGCTGGAGCGGACGGCGGCACCGGTGTCGGCTCCGTAGGGCCGGGCGCGATCGGCCGGCCCCCAAGGCAGGCTTGTGGCATTTGCAACTTGGGCGATTTCCGTTCATGGTGAACGGTTTCTCCCCAAACCCCCGACGACAGGCCCCCGGGGCGATCGGGCCGCGGCCGCGTGTTTCTTTCCCGCAAGCGCCCTGTAACCCACTCCGGGGGCCTGTGTACAAACGTGTGTTCGGTAAACTTCCGCCTGACAAACGACACTGGAGAGAAACCAAATGGCCACGACAAGCAACACCAGCGGCGGGCAGACCCCGTCCGCTCGCCGGACCACCGCCCGCAAGACGACCCGCTCGGCGGGCACCCGCCGGTCGACTCGTACGACCCGCAGCACGCGTACCGCGGCTCGCGCCCGGACGACGAGCACGACCCCGACCACCCCGCTTCAGCAGGCTGGCCAGATCGCTGAGCGCGCTGTCCTGGTGCCCGTCGGCGCCAGCCTTCTGGTTCGGGACAACCTGGTCTCCACGATCCAGGGCCTGGCCACGAAGTACTCGACCCGGACCAACCTGCAGCGTGAGCTCCGGCTCTACGAGCGCCGTGGCGCGACCGCTCGCAACCGGTTCGAGCGTCAGGTCAAGCGGACGCGGACTCGCTTCGAGCGTCAGCTGCGCCAGCGCCGCAGCCTGATCGAGCGCACGATCAAGCAGAACCGCCGGCGCGTGGAGCGCGAGGTGAAGTCCGTGCGTAAGGATCTGACCAAGCAGACGGGTCAGCTGGGCTCGCGCGTGGAGAAGATCGTCTCCGACGCACAGGAGCTGATCAGCCGGTAGGCAGCTTCCCCCGCCGGCGCCCAGGAGAGCGCCCGGGCGGGAAGAGTTCGCCGGCCTCATATCTTCGCCGGCGAACGAAGTACCTCTCCTCCCTCAACCGCCGGGGCGCCACGAGAGTGGCGCCCCGTCGGTCTTTAAGTACCGCCTGCCTACAATCAGCCCCATGCCCACCAGAGACCAGGTAACCGACGCTCTGCGCTCCGTGATCGACCCCGAGCTGCGCCGGGACATCGTCGAGCTGGAGATGGTCCGCTCGATCGACATCCACGACAACGGGGTCGTCGACGTGAAGGTCTCGCTGACCACGGCGGGCTGCCCGATCCGCTCGCACTTCCAGACCGGCGTGGCCCAGGCGGTCCGTGGTCTGGAGGGCGTGTCCGGGGTCAACGTCGCCTTTGACGTCCTGTCCGACGACGAGAAGAACGCGCTGGGCCGGAAGCTGGGACGCAACACGCTGCCCGACGGAGCCCTGGCCCAGGTCAAGAACGTGATCTGCGTGGGCTCGGGCAAGGGCGGCGTGGGCAAGTCAAGCGTGACCGCCAACCTGGCCGCCGCGCTGTCCTCCGCGGGGAAATCGGTCGGCGTGCTGGACGCCGACGTGTGGGGTTACTCCCAGCCCCGGATGCTTGGGCTCGGGGCCGAGCGCCCGCGGGTCAACGGCGAGCGCAAGCTGATCCCGCTGACCGCGGGCGGCGCCGCGGGCATCAAGGTCATGTCAATCGGCTTCTTCATTGAGCAGGACGCCGCCGTCGTGTGGCGCGGCCCGATGCTCCACAAGGCGCTCCAGCAGTTCCTGGAGGACGTCGACTGGGGCGAGCTGGACTATCTCCTGATCGACCTCCCGCCGGGCACGGGCGACGTCTCCATGACCCTGGCCCAGCTCCTTCCCCAGGCCAAGTTCCTGATCGTGACCACCCCCCAGCCAGTGGCCCAGAAGGTGGCCCGGCGCTCGGCTGAGATGGCCACCAAGCTGAAGCTGGAGATCGCCGGCGTGATTGAGAACATGTCCGGCTTCGTCACCCCGACCGGCGAGCGCTTTCAGCTGTTCGGCGAGGGCGGCGGCGAGCTGCTGGCGCAGGAGCTGGACGTGCCGCTGGTGGCCAAGATCCCGCTCACGATGAAGCTGCGCGAGCAGGCCGACACGGGGCTGCCCGTGGTCCTCTCAGACCCCGACGACCCGGCCGCCCAGGCTCTGGCCCACGCGGCCCGCGGGGTGATCGCGATGACGCCGGTCGAGCTCCCGGTCATGCAGGACGCGACGCCCGCCGACGGGCCCAAACCCGTGGGCATGTCGCTCCCGATGGCCTGATCGCAGTTGGGGGTCGGTGCATGCACCGACCCCTCCCGGGGCTGCATGCAGCCCCGGGCGCACGGGCGCATGCGCCCGTGCGAACCCCCTACTCCTTGCTGAAGTAGTCCGCGTTGATCTTGGTGTAGTTCTGCCACTCGTCGGGGAGCTGGTCCTCGGCGAAGCAGGCGTCGACCGGGCAGGCCTCGACGCACGCGTCGCAGTCGATGCACTCCTCCGGATCGATGTAGAGCATCTCGACGTTCTCGTACTCGGGCTCGTCCGGGGTGGGGTGAATGCAGTCGACCGGGCAGACCTCAACGCACGAGTTGTCCTTCGTGCCGATGCAGGGCTCGGCGATTACGTAGGCCATGTATCTGTCTTCCTGAGTCTCGAACTTCGGGGTGGGCGCCCATTCTAGGACGATCCCCTCGCTAGCCTCCGCCGTCGTGCTCCTGCTCACCGGCGCCACCGGAACGATCGGCCTCCCGCTGCTCCGCCGCCTGACCGCCGCCGGGGTTCCAGTCCGGTGCCTGGTCCGGGATCCTCGGCGGCTCGGATCCCAGCGGGTACGGGTTCAGATTGCCCTGGGCGACCTGGCCGACCCGTTCTCCTTCCGGCATGCCCTGCGCGGCGTTGACACCGTCGTCCATCTGGCGTCGCCGCTGCGCGACCAGCCCGCCGGCTCAATCGAGGAACTGGCCGGCGTGGCCGCGTGGCGGCTGGTCCGAGCGGCCGAGCTGGCCGGCGTGGAGCGATTCGTGTTCTTCTCCACCCTCGGGGCCTCCCCGCGCAGCCGGGCCCGGCTGATGCGGGCCAAGGCGACGGCCGAGAAGGCGCTGCTCCAGTCCTCGCTCGGCGCCACGGTGTTCGCGCCCTCGATCGTGTACTCGCCCAGCGATCCCTTCATCACGCTGCTGGAGCGGCTGTCGCTGCTGCCCGCCGTGCCGATCGTGGGCCACGGAAGCGCCCCGTTCCAGCCGATCTGGGCCGAGGACGTGGCCGACTGCGTGATGGCCGTCCTCCCCGGGGGGTCGATGGCCGACCAGGCGGTCGGGGCCCGGTACGAGCTGGCCGGCCCCGAGACGCTCACCTACCAGGAGATCGTGGAGTGCGTGCTGCGCTCGCTGCGCCGGCGCCGGCCCGTAGCCCACGTCCCCACAAGAACCGCGCGTCGCCTGCTCAAATGGGTCGAGCTGTTGATGGGGCCCGCGGCCTTCGCCACCTGGGACGAGGCCGAGCTGCTGGAGGTCCCGCTCCTCAGCCCACGGGGGACGGCCGACGCCGAGCTCCTGGGCGTCCAGCCCAAGCCGATGGCCGCGGTCCTGGGGGTCGGCTAAACGGCGGACAGAAGGTGCGGGAGCGGGAGCTCGACCGGCGGCTGGGCAGTCTCCAGCTCGGCCAGGACGGCGGCCACGACCGTCGGATCAAACTGACGCCCCGCCTCACGCAGCAGCTCCGCTCGGGCCGCGGGATCCGGGCGGGCCGGTCGGTAGCACCGGTCGCTGATGATGGCGTCATAGGCGTCACACACGGCCACAATCCTGGCGGCCAGCGGAATCGTCTCCCCGGCCAGGCCGTCGGGGTAGCCGGCTCCGTCCCATCGCTCGTGGCTGGCCCGGACGATCCGGGCCACCGGCCGCAGCGCCGGCGCAGCGCTGAGGATGCGCTCACCCAGCAGGGTGTGCTGCCGGATCAGCTCCCACTCCGGCGGGTCCAGCTCTTCCGGCTTATCCAGAATGGCGTCGGGGATGCCGACCTTTCCGATGTCGTGGAGGTCCGCGGCCCGGGCCAGGACATCCATCTGCTCGGCGTCCATGGCCATCCGCCTCCCGACTGCCACCGCCAGGCGCGAGACCTCGCTCGAGTGGTCGTTGAGCCCGGGCTGCTTGGCCTGCATGATCCGCACCAGGACGTCGCGGGTCTGCTCACGCGCGGGCGACGGACGACGCTCCTGCTTGCGCAGGTACATGCGCTCGTCGGCCAGCTGGAGGGCGTAGTGAGGGCTCGATGCCTCCTGAGGCAGGAGCACGGCCCCGCCCGAGGCGGCGATGGAGAACTTCTCCCCGTCCTCGCGCAGGGCGGCCGCGGCGCGACTCACCGCGGCCGGGATCTCGTGCGGCTGGGCCGGCACGATCACGCAGAACTCGTCGCCGCCGAGCCGATAGGCGTTGCCCGCCGGGGAGACCACCTCGGCCAGCCGGCCTCCCATCCGGGCCAGCAGCGCATCCCCGGCCATGTGCCCGAACGTGTCGTTGTAGGACTTGAAGCCGTCCAGGTCAAAGACCATCAAAACCAGCGGCTCGGCGTACGACGCTCTCTCCATTCGCTCGGTCAGATCGGCGGCCAGCTTGCGCCGGTTGCCCAGCGCAGTCAGCGGGTCCGTGATCGCCAGCTCCAGCCGCTCCTGGGCCTGGACGATCCGATGGGTGCGGTCGCGCTGGAGAACCACGAGCAGCGCACCCAGCGGCAGCACCATCAGCAACGCCGGATGGTCGTGGCGCGCGGCCAGGGCCATCAGCAGGCCGAGCGGGGCGATGCAGCCGTCGATCACCCACACCTGGGCCGCCACCCGCAGCTGAACCCGCGGGGCGACGCGAAGCGCCGCCGCCTCACGGATCGTTGAGACGACCAGGTCCAGGAGGCCCCCGGCCATCAGGGCCAGGACGTAGATCGCTGCGGTGGGGACAGCCGAATGATGCGACCCGGCCAGCACCAGCACCGTCGCCGGGCCGAGGGCGTACCAGGCATTGGGGACGGCCATCAGGACGTGCTCGGGCCGGCCCTGCCGGGCGGCCAGCCGGCCCAGGCTGGCCAGGACCCAACCCACGGCGGCCAGCAGCGGGACCGTGGCCGGCGGCAGCAGCAGCAGCATCGGGACCAGGATCACGTACGTGGGCACGACGTAGCCCGCGCCGATCGGGAAGCGGACGGTGCCCGCCACGAGCGCATACAGCGCGACCAGCAGACCGGCGAGCGGCAGGTCAAGGGGAGTTGACACGAGCGCCGGCACGGCCAGCGGGATCGCTACGGCCAGGAACAGGCCGGCGGCGGCGATCTCCACCAGCAGCTCGCGGCGAGGGGCGCGACGCTGGCGCCCGGTCCAGGACTCCTCCAGCAACCGGTCGGCCGGACCCTCGGCTCGCGGATCGCCGAGCCACGGGTCCGGGAGATGCAGTTCGGGACAGGGTGGGTTCGATGGCCATCCGTATCAGCCCTTGGCGTACGGGTCGACGTAAAGGTCGTAGAGCTGGAACTCGGCATTGTGGTCGTTGGGCGGGACCAGGGCAAACCTCACCAGCTGCCAGCCCGGATCATGGCTGGGCTGGAGGTTGATCTGGTTCGACAGCCCCCAGCCGGGTCCCTGCCCGTGAATGGCTCCGCCTTATGAGCCTTCGTCCAGCTGGATGCGCCGGCATAGGTCACGAACACGCCCACGGTCTCCGCCACCGCTCAGGCTTCGGAGCATCATCCGGGCGCTTGGGTAGTCGGAGTCGACGCAGATCGGCGGGCTGACGGCCAGTGAGCCGCTGGGCAGGTCGAGCACCTGACCGCTGGTCCCGTTGCCCAGCGTGGCCTTGGCCACGTTGGCGCCATCCAGGAGGAGCCACCCCGAGCCGGTGAAGTTGAACGGCGACTGCCCCGGCGCGAGCGTGTAGTAAGCCGAGTCGTTCCACGCCGTGAAGGGCTGGGCAACACGGGCTGCGTGCAGGGCGGGCCGGTGACGCTGACCGACGCGAGTGTGGCGGCGATCCTGTCCGGGGGCGGGATCGGCTTTGTCGGAGTCGAAGGCTTGGGGGCCCTGGGCTTAGCCAGAGCGGGCGAGCCGGCCAGCATCCCAGCCGCCAGCACCGCGACCAGCAAAAGCATTCCCTGCCGTCCTCGAGCGGCGAACCACCGCATCACTACCTCCGTGCATGATCTTCTTATCCACGTCGGCAGCTGGGCGGTCTGCGGGAGATCCCTGGCTTTGCGTCCCCGCCTCACGACGGGTTTGCCTTTTACGACAGGGCCTCATCGGCCGACTTGAGCGAAGGCTTTAGCCCCTGGACGAATGTTGCAGGGGGAGCGGTCAGGCGGCGCTCGGCTCAGCGACGCCGTCAGCTCGGCGGGCCTTGAGAACGCGTCCTGGCCGAGTTCCGCGAGCGCCTCCAGGACGATTTCCACGACCTGGGGGTCGAACTGGCGCCCGGCCTCCTGGATCAGCTCCTCACGGGCCGCGGCCGGGGACAGCGCCGGCCGGTAGCAGCGGTCTGAGACCATCGCGTCGTAGGCGTCGCACACCGCCACGATCCGCGCGGCCAGCGGAATCGCCTCGCCGGCCAGACCGTCGGGATACCCGAGGCCATCCCAGCGCTCGTGACTCGAGCGCACGATCCGGGCCACCGGCCGCAGCGCGGTGGCGGCGCTGAGGATCCGCTCACCGAGCAACGTGTGCTGACGAACCAGCTCCCACTCGGCGGCGTCCAGCGATCCCGCGCTTCTCCAGGATCGCGTCGGGGATCCCGACCTTGCCGATGTCGTGCAGGTCGGCTGCGCGGGCCACTTCGTCGACCTCCTCGCCGTCCAGCTCAAGCCGGCGGGCCACGGCCACGGCCAGCCGGCGACACGTGGCTGGTGTGGTCGGTGAGCCCGGGCTGCTTGGCCTGCATGATCCGCACGAGCACGTCGCGCGTCTGCTCGTGCGCGACCGCGGGACCGCGCTCGCCCTTGCGCAGCGTACATCCGCTCGTCGGCGAGCTGAAGCGCGTACTCGGGGCTGCTTGGCTTCCTGAGGCAGAAGCACGGCGCCGCCGGAGGCCTCGATCGAGAAGCGTTCGCCGTCCTCGCGCAGGCGCACGCGGCGATCCTGGCCAGCGCCGCCGGGACCTCGTGGGGCTGGGCGGGGAGCAGCACGCAGAACTCGTCGCCGCCCAGGCGGTAGGCCACTCCGGCCGGAGTCGCGATCCGGTCGAGCTTGGCGCCGATGCGGGCCAGCAGGGCATCCCCGGCCATGTGCCCGAAGGTGTCGTTGTAGGCCTTGAAGCCGTCAAGGTCAAAGACCATCAGGACGAGCGGGATTGGCGTGGGACGCCGTCTCCATCCGCTCGATCAGGTCGGCGGCCAGCTTGCGACGGTTGCCCAGCCGGGTGAGCGAATCCGTCAGCGCCAGTTCCAGGCGTTCATGAGCCTGGACGATCCGCTGATCGCGGTCTCGCTGGAGCATGGAGCAGCAGCGTCCCCAGCGGCAGAACGATCAGCAGCGCGGCGTGGTCGTGCCGAGCCGCCAGGGCCAGCAGCAGGCCCAGGGGCGCGACGCAAGCGTCGAGCAACCACACCTGCGCGGTCACGCGGAGCTGGATCTGGGAGCGATCATCAGGGCCGCCGCCTCGCGGAGCGTGGAGGTGAGCAGGTCGATCATGGATCCGGCCAGAAACGCCGCCAGGTAGATGCCTGCCGTCGCCGGCCTCGCCGTGATGGGTCCCGGCCACCATCAGCACGACCGCCGGGCCCATGGCATACCAGGCGTTGGGAATGGCGAACAGGACGTTGCCGGGACGGGCCCGGCCGCTGGCCAGACGACCCAGGCTGGCCACCACGCCGCCGACCGCGGCGAGCAGCGGAACGATGGCCGGGGGAAGCAGGAGGAGCATCGGCACGAGGACGCAGGTAGGTCGGGTACGAGGTAGCCCGCTCCGATCGGGAAGCCGATCGCGCCGGCCACGAGCGCATAGAGCGCCAGCAGCAGCGCCACGAGGCCGACGTCGAGCGGGTGCGATGCCAGCGCGGGCAGGGCCAGCGGGACCGCGACGGCCAGGAACAGCGCCGCGGCCGCGAGCCTCGACGACCACCTCTCGGTGGGCGGGCTTGCGCTCGCGCTTGCTCCAGGATTCCTCGAGCAGGCGATCGGCCGGGTGCTCGGCGCGCGGGGTCGCCGGGCATCCCGGGGATCGCCGCGCGGTGCGGCCCACGCCACCATCGTGTGCGGGATGACCGCCGGAATCGGTCATGGTTCGGTCCACGTCCGCGCTGCGAGGCTCAGCGCTTGGCGTACGGGTCGAGCTGGAGGTCGTAGACCTGGAACTCGCTGTGCCCGCCGTCGGGAACCAGCGTCAAGCCGCACGATCTGCCATCCGGCGCACGTTGCCGGGCTGGAGCTGGACCGAGTCAGATAGTCGTCCAGTTGCGTCAGGTTGCCGTGGACGTGGCCGGTCTCGTGCGGGTTTGTCCAGGTGTTGGTCTTCGCGTAGGAGACCCGGAAGGACACGTCGTCGCCTGCCGATCAGGCTCCGGACCATCGTCCGCGCGGTGGGATACGCCGAGGTCACGCAGATGGTGGGGCTGACGGCCATCGACCCGCCGGGCAGATCGAGCACCTGGCCGGTGCTGCCGTCGCCCAACGTGTTCGTCACGAGCTGGGCTCCGCTCGTCAGCGTCCAGCTGGAGAACTCGGGCGCCTGGGTGTAGTAGTTCGGTGTCGCTGGAGCGAGGAAGGCCTGAGTAAGGGTCGGGATCGCTGCACGGGCCCGTGTCGGGTGCAGGCGGCAGATGCCGAGATGTTCAGGCCGGAGACCTGGAACTCACTGTGTCCGCCGCCCGGAACGAGAATGATCCGCATGACCTGCCACGGCTGGCCGCGTTGCCCGGAGCGGGCTGGAGGCAGCCGGGAGGATTGGGGATGTTTTGCGGGTTCGAGCAGCGTCCAGGCGGTGCCCTGGCCGTTCAGATTGCCGGCGCCCTGGGGATTGGTCCAGCCACTCGACGTGTACGTAGGAGACGCTCATGTTGACGTTGTCGCCACCGTTCAGGCTGCGCGACCAGCGCGCGGATCGCCGGCTTGTCAGACGGGATTACGCAGATGGCACGGACTGACGGCCGTGCGAGCCCGCCGGCAGATCCAGGGCGGGGCCGGTGCTGCCGTCGGACAGCTGGGTTGCGACGACGCTGGCGCCGCCGGTCAACGTCCACTGCTGCCGTCAAAGCCTGTGCGGGTCGGGCCTGGAGCGGGCGCGTAGTAGTTGAAGTCGCCGTACCCCAAGAAGGGCTGGCCCAGCGGAGCCTGAGCGCACTGGGTCGGGTCCGGCGTCGTCGCTGGACCGACGGAGGGCTGCGCCTGAGCGGTCGCGGTGGACGCCAGTGCGGCCGCCAGCGACCGTGAGGAAGGAAACTGCTCGCCTGCGCCCAGCCGGGATGTACGGCATCCGAAACCTCCGTCCGTGGTCATTTCGTTGGACGTCGGCGGCTGGGCTGTCTGCGAGAGACCCCTGGCTTTGCGCCCCCGCCTCGCGACGGGTTTGCCTTTTGCGACATGGCCTCATCGGCAGGGGGGTCGGAGCGCCTTTAGCCCTTTGCTCCAGATTCTGGACGAACGTCTGGGGGAGATTTGGGGGGCCGCGTGGGAGCTTGGGCGGCGCTGGCCCACGCCGCAACGATGGCCACGCTCACTCCGGGCCCAGGCCGCGCCCCTAACGTCACTTACTCGGCGCCCCCTCGGCGAGCGCGTGACCTCAGGTGCGCATAGAGCCCCTCAGGTCACGGGAAACCGAGACTCGGCCGAGCGTGTGACAAAAAGAACCCGCAGCCCCAGCCGCAACTCCCTACGCCACCGCCAGCTCGGGCCGGCGGTCGGCCCAGGGGAGCGCGCGCTCCAACTGCGAGGCCACGGCCAGCAACTCGCCCTCGCCCAGCGGACGGCCGATCAGCTGGACCGACAGGGGCAGGCCATCGTCCCCCTGGTACAGCGGCAGCGCGATCGCCGGCAGGCCGGTGATGTTGCAGACAGCGGTGAACGGGGTGAAGTGGCCCGAGCGGCGATAGTGATCCCAGGGGTCCGGGCCGCGGCCGTGGATCTCGCCGATCGGCACGGGCCGCTGCGCCAGGGCCGGCGTGACCAGGAGGTCGTAGGGCTCCAGGAAGGTGATGATCGAGCGGGCCAACGCCTTCATGTGCCCCTCGGCCGCCACGAAGTCGAGTGCGTCCTTCGCGTGCGCGTTCTCCCACATGAGCCACGTCAGCGGCTCGACGTCGTCGGCGGTGGCCTCGCGGCCCCGAAGCATTCCGCCGATCATGGTCTGGGCCGAGATCAGCGGTGCCCAGACCCGGGTGAACTCGGTCAGAAGATCCCCCTGGCCCCAGGGGACGGCGATCTCCTCCACCTCGTGCCCCAGAGACTCCAGGGCGCGCGACGCCGAACGGGCCGCGTCCGCGCACACCGGGTCCACCTCGGCATCGCGCAGCGGCGGGTTCAACACCAGGCCGACGCGCAACCGCCCGGGCTCTCGCGCCGCCAATTCGGCGAACGGGGCCTCAGGCGTGGGTGCCCAGGTCGCGTCCCCGACCTCGTAGCCGGCCAGCACATCCAGCAGTGCCGCCGTCTCACCCACGGTCCGGGTGAGCACCCCGTCGGACACCAGGAAGCTGTCTCCGCCATCGGGGCCGACCGAGATCCGGCCCCGCGAGGCCTTCAGTCCCACGAGTCCGCAACAGGCGGCCGGGATCCGTGTCGAGCCGCCGCCGTCATTGCCGTGGGCCAGCGGGACCATCCCGGCGGCCACGGCGGCGCCCGAGCCGCCGCTGGAACCCCCCGGCGTCCGATCAAGTCCCCAGGGGTTGTGCGTCGGGCCGAACCGGCGCGACTCGGTGGTGGGCAGGATCCCCATTTCAGGCAGAGCGGTCTTGCCCACGATCACGAAGCCGGCCTGGCGAAGGCGCCGAACCAGAAAGGCGTCGTGCCCGGGTACCACGTCGGCGAACAGGTCGCTGCACAGCGTGATCGGCATCCCGGACACGGGCCGGTTGTCCTTGACGGCGATCGGGACGCCGGCAAACGGACGGGGGTCGTCGTGTCCGATGGCAGCGGCCACCTCCATCGCGGAGTCGTGAGCCACGTGGGTGAAGGCGTTGATCTCCGGCTCGAGTTCGTCGATCCGGCGCAGCGACGTCGTCACCAGTTCACGGGCGCTCAGCTCTCCCGAGCGGACGAGCGCGGCCAGCTCGGCGGCGGGGCGGAAGAGCAGGTCATTCACGGGCCGCACAGCCTACCCCGATAGCCTGTCTGGCCGGGCTTGGAGGAGGCCTCACCCGCGACAGGAGACACGACATGACCGCAACAGCTGAAGTCCAGTCAGGCCTCGAGGGCGTAGTCGCCTTCGCGACTGAGATCGCCGAGCCCGACCGCGCCGGGGGCTCGCTCCGCTATCGGGGCGTCAACATCGAGGAGCTCGTGGGCAACGTGCCGTTCGAGCAGGTGTGGGGCCTGCTCGTGGACGGGACGCTTCACCCGGGCCTGCCTCCCGCCGAGCCCTACGCCCTGACGGTGCACTCGGGCGACCCCAGGGTGGACGTGCAGTCGGCGCTGGCCATGCTGGGGCCCCAGTGGGGCTTCGGGCAGCTGATCGACATCTCCGACGAGGAGGCGCGGGACAACCTGGCCCGGGCGTCAGTGATGGCGCTGTCGTTCGTAGCCCAATCCGCGCGAGGGATCGGCAAGCCGCCGGTGGCCCAGCGAGAGGTGGACAAGGCCAGGTCGATCCCCGAGCGCTTTCTGATCCGCTGGCGGGGCGAGGCCAACCCCGACCACGTGAAGGCCATCGACGCCTACTGGATCTCCGCCGCCGAGCACGGGATGAACGCCTCGACCTTCACCGCCCGGGTGGTGGCCTCGACCGGGGCCGACGTGGCCGCCGCACTGTCGGCCGCAGTCGGCGCCCTGTCCGGCCCGCTCCACGGTGGCGCGCCGAGCCGGGTGCTGACGATGCTTGACGAGGTGGCTCAGATGGGCGACGCCGAGCGCTACGTCAAGGACCTCCTGGACCGGGGCGATCGCCTGATGGGCTTCGGGCACCGGGTGTACCGGGCTGAGGATCCGCGGGCGGCAGTGCTGCCGGAACACGGCCAAGCAGATCGGCGCACCCCGGGTGGAGGTGGCCGAGGCGCTCGAAACAGCGGCCCTGGCCGAGCTCCACGCGCGCAAGCCCGACCGCGTCCTGGCCACCAACGTCGAGTTCTGGTCGGCCGTGGTCCTGGACTACGCCGAGGTCCCGCCCGAGCTGTTCACGCCGATGTTCACCTGTGCCAGGACGGCCGGGCTGGTCAGCCCACATCATGGAGCAGAAGCGCGAGGGCCGGCTGATCCGGCCGACGGCCAAGTACGTCGGGCCCCCGCCCCGCCCGCTGTCTGACCTGCAGTAGGCCCGAAAAAGCGCGCAGGAGCAACGCGCGCGTCGCACCTCGAAACGAGCCTGCATCAATCTGGGCGGGGCGGCGGCGCGAGGGCTGCGACCGGCCTTACGGTCGGGATCGTGCCCAGCACGCTCGACCAGAAGACAGCGGTCCGGCTGCTCCAGCAGAACGGCTGGACGAGGGGAGGGCGAGCCAACCACGGGATCAAGATGGAGGCGCCGGGGCGGCGCCCGGTAATTCTTCCCCGGTTCCGCGGGCGGCCGTATCCCAAGGGTCTCAACCACGACATCATCAAACAGGCAGGCCTGAACCCGAAGGAGGTGAGAGCGTGGATCTCACGGTCGAAGTCCATAAAGAGGGACCGGGATACTGGGCGCACGTTGTAGATCTTCCGGGATGCTTCGCCGCCGAGCTCTCCCTGCAGGAGCTCCGTGAGGCCCTGGAGGAAGCGATCGGGCTCTACCTGTGGGACCACCCCAACGCCGTAATGCTGTCCGACCAGGAGCTCGAGCCGGGCGAGGTGCGGATCCGGGTGTTCGAGCCGTTCTCCTAGTGTCGCGAGTCAGAGGTTCGGCGGCACCGAGCCCCGATAGGGGCCCTCAACGTACTCGGCCAGCATCCGGGTGGCGCAGAAGCGGGGGCCGATCGAGCGCAGCGAGGCCCGGATCCGGGCCAGCCAGGCCTACGGGCAGGCCGCGCTCATCCCGTTCATAGAACGCGGGCACGATCTCCTCGTCCGAGCAGCCGGTGCAGGAGGTCGGTGTCGCGCTCGTCCTGGGCCTCCGGGTCGTCCATCACGTCGCCGGGCAGTGCCCAGCCGTTGATGGCCGTCGTAGGCCTCGGCCCACCACCCGTCCAGCACGCTGAGCTGGAGGCCGCCGTTGAAGGCGGACTTCATCCCGCTCGTCCCGCTGGCCTCCAGCGGCGGGCGGGGCAGGTTGAGCCACACGTCGCATCCGCGCACCAACATCGCCGCGGTGGACAGGTCGTAGTCGTCCAGGTAGACGACGCGCCGACCCACGACCGGCGATGACTTGAGGCCGAACAGATGCTGGAGCGAATGCTTGGCCTCCTCGTCGCGAGGGTGGGCCTTTCCCGCCAGCACGACCTGCACGGGGCGCTCGCCGGCCAGCAGGGAGACCGTCCACTCGGGATCCCTGGTCAGGAGCTCCAGTCGCTTGTACGTGGCCACTCGGCGGGCGAAGCCGATCGTCAGCGCGCCGTCATCGAAGGCTCGGAGCGCGGCGTCGACGTAGTCGCGGGCATCTCCGCGCATGAGCCGGTCCAGCATGCTGCGGCGGCGGACGAACTCGATCAGTTCACCTCGCTGGCGCTGGCGGGCCTCCCACAGCTCCTCGTCCGGGATCTGGTCAACGGCCGCCCAGGTCTGGGGGTCGGTCGCACGGGACATCCAATCCGGACCGAGGTGGCGCGCCAGCAACCCCCGCAGCGGTCCCCCGATCCAGGTGGGGACGTGAACCCCGTTGGTGACGTGTCCGATCGGGATCTGGTCCTCAGGCGCGTCAGGCCAGAGCGGCGCCCACATCCCCCGGGCCACCTCACCGTGACGCCGGCTCACGCCGTTGGCAGAGCGGCTGAGACGCAGCGCCACCTGCGTCACCCCGAACGGCTCATCGGTCCGATCGGGATGGGTGCGACCGAGCCCCAGCACCGTGTCCGCGGGGATGTCAAGCTCGCCGGCCAGGCGGCCGATCGCCCGGCCCACCTGTTCGACGGGGTATGAGTCGTTGCCGGCCGGCACGGGTGTGTGGGTGGTGAACACCGTGCGGGCCTGCGCCTGGGCCAACCCGTGGCTGGCCCCCTGACCGTTGCTCAAGCCGGCCGCCAGCGCCAGTGGGGCCAGGGCGGCGTGCCCCTCGTTGAGATGGATCACACCGGGCTCGATGCCCAGAGCCTCCAGCGCCCGGATGCCGCCGGCCCCGAGCAGGACGTACTGCGACAGGCGGATGACCGGATCAGACTCGTAGAGCCGGGCGGTGACCCAACGCTGACCGGTTCGTTTCTTGTCAGGTCTGTATCCAGCAGGAACAGCGGCACCCGGCCGACATCCACCCTCCACACGTGGGCCCTCACCACCGACTCATGGATCGGGAATCTCCACCGTCACCGGCGAGCCCTCACTGTTCAGCACGCGAGCCGCCGGGAGCCGCTGGGGGTCGGTGTCGACCCAGTACTCGTGCTGCCAGCCGCCGCCGTCGATCCGCTGGCGGAAGTATCCCTTGCGGTACATGAGACCGACGGCCACCATCGGGATCGCCCGGTCCGAGGCCTCCTTCAGGAGGTCGCCGGCGAGCGCGCCCGAGACCGCCCGAGTAGATCGGCAGCGAGACATGGATCCCGTACTCAGCACACAGGAAGGCCACCGGGTGCGCGACGTCGATCCCCTCGGCTGGCGGTCTGCTCAGATCGCTCAGGACCTGCGCCTCCAGCTGATGCGCCCGCGCCACCAGATCTGAGTCGGCCGCGGCGCGGCCGTAGTGCCCGCGAGGAGGCCTCCTGGAGGAGGCGGACCGGGTCGGAAGGCAGAGCTCGAAGCGCTCACGGTCCACGGACCTCGAACAGCTCCGGCCCTCCCGGCAGCCAGGACCACCTGTAGTTGTAGGCCAGGCGGGCCAGTGGAGCCAGCGGCTCGGGGAGCCGATCGGCGAGCTCCTCGGCGGCACGGACAATGTCCTGTGCGCCGGCAAGCCGGTCCAGGCCCGGGGAATCGTGGGCTGTTGAGGCAGCCCTCCCGCACTGCGGGCGATTATCAACTAGTGGGCTCCGGGGCAACGTTTCGGTGCGGCATCTCCCTGAGGTCGCGGTGGGCCCAGGCCGCTACGCTCGCGCTTCCTTGAGTGAGGGTTTCTCTTCCTGCCGGCAGGGCGTGCTGGCCTTCGGCGACTCGATCACCAACGGTGGCGGCGAGCTGCAATGGGGTGTGGCGATGCGCTCCTGGGCCGAGTGGGTGGCCCGGGGCCCGGGTCTGGCGTTCACCAAACTATGCCGTGGACGAAACCGGGTCGGTGGATGTGCTCCATGGGCAGATCCCAGCCTTCGAGCGCCGCGCGTTGCACCCCGACGGTCGTTTATGAGCTGGGCTGCCTGTACATCGGCGTCAACGACGTCCGCGCGCCTGACTGGGACGCCGAGGCCTTCAACGTGGATTTCCGTTTCTCGGTGGGGTTTCTGCTCAGGCGGTGCGACCACGTCCTGATCGTCACCGCGCCTTACGACCTGGGCCGGCCTCGGGGCCCGGACAGGGTCGCGAAGATGAACGGACTGATCGAGTCAGCGGCCAGGGAGAGCGGGGCGCTGCTGCTCGACCTGAGTGATTTCCGCGGGCGCAACCTGGTCATGGCCGACCACGTCCACCCCACGGCCTTCGGCCAGATCGCGATCGCCGAACGGGCCCTAGCCGTGCTTCAGAGGGCCGGGATGGAGGTCCGGGTTCGGCCCGGTCGGCTGATCATGTATGAGACGACGTGGTGGCGGCGGCTCCGAGGAGACGCCACGTACGCCTACCGTCACCTCAAGGTGAGCGCGCGCTCGGCGGGTCTCAGCGCGCTGGCGAAAATATCGTGACCACCTGCGGGTCGAATTGGCTACCGGCACCGCGACCCGGCGGCCTCAGCGGCGCTCGGCCGGCCCCAGCCTCCCGAACCGCTCCGTGGCCTCCCGCATCCGCCGGGCCAGTGCGGGCGTGAGCGCGCCCGGTCGCATCCGCCAGCGCCAGCTCCCGCCGGCCCGGGCTGGGTCGTTCATGCGCGCCTCGCCGCCCAGGCCGAGGATGTCCTGGGCCTGCACCATCGCCACGCGGGCAGGCGAGGCCAGGGCCAGGTCGATCAGGGCCCACCAGGGACGCCCCCCCACCCGGATACCGCCCGCCGCGGCCGACTCCCGGACCAGCTCTCGCTGCTCGGGCGCGGCCGACTCCCACCACCCCCGGGCTGTGTCGTGGTCGTGGGTCCCCGTGTACACGACCCGGTTCTCGACATGGTTCTCGGGCCGGTGGGGACTGGCAGGTTGATCGGGGTCAAAGCCGAACTGGAGCACGAGCATCCCCGGGAGGCCGAGCTCGTCCCGCAAACGCTCGACGGCCGGAGTGATGACGCCGAGGTCCTCGGCCACGAAGGGCAGACCGGACCCCGGGCCCGGCTCGGGTCCCGGCCCCAGCTCAGCCGCGATGGCGTCGAACACAGCCCGGCCCGGACCCCGTCTCCAGTGACCCAGCCGAGCGGTATGCGCGCCCTCGGGAACCGCCCAGTAGGACACAAAGCCGCGGAAGTGGTCGATCCGGACGAGGTCGAACAGAGCCAGTGAGCGGACCACCCGCTGGACCCACCACCGGTAGCGCCGCCGCTGCAGGGCCGGCCAGTCGTAGAGCGGATTACCCCAGAGCTGGCCTCGGGACGAGAAGGCGTCCGGTGGCGCTCCGGCCACCCAGCCGTCCTGAAACAGCTCTGGGTGGGCTCGGTGGTCGGCGCTCTCCGCAGCCACGTAGATGGCCAGATCGCCGAACAGCCGCACGCCCCGCTCCGCGCCATAGCGGCGCAGCCCGTCCCACTCGCGCTGGAAGCGAACCTGGTCGGCCACCGCACCGCGTCCGGCGAACCGCGCCCAGTCGTCCACCCACGAGGTGTTCCGCGCTCGGAACTCGCTGATCTCAGCCGCGCTGACCGGCGCCCGGCGGTCGGCCAGCAGCCCGGGCCAGGCCGCGAACGCCGAGCGGGCCTTGTACGGGGAGTGATGGCGGTCGGGCGGCCCGAGAGGCAGGACCTGCCACCACGACTGGCCTGCCGCGGCCAGCCAATCCACGAACCGATATGCCTCGGCGCCGAGCCGGCCGCCGGGTAGAGAGGTGATGTGGAGCTGGACGCCGCTGGAGCGGGGGAGGTTCATAGTCGACGCGGTTTACCCATTGCGCGGGTGGATAGTGTCCAGATATGGCCAGTCCCGTGACGGGCACGCAACCGGGCGTCCGGGCCGGCGGGGAGCCGAGCACGCCCGCGGCCCTGCCCGCGCGCATCGTTATCCAGTACCCGGCCCCGGCCGTGGACGGGGGCCGCTATGCGGCCAAACGATGCGTCGGCGACCACGTTGAGGTGCAGGCCGACATCTTCCGTGACGGGCACGAACTGATCCGCGCCGTCGTCCGCTACCGGGAGCCCGGGGAGCGGAAATGGCGGGAGGCTGCGATGCGGCATCTGGACGCCCACCTGGAGGGCGTCCGCTGGTCGGGCGGGTTCGAGGTCGGTCGCCTGGGCCGCTACCAGTACACCGTGCAGACCTGGACGGACGTGTTCGGAACGTGGCGCGACGAGCTGGCCCGCAAGCTGGCCGGCGGCCAGAAAAAGCTGATGGGCGAGCTCTCCGAGGGGATCCTGCTGCTCCAGCGCGCCGCTGAGCGGGCCAGCGGTGAGGCCGAGCGCCAGGTGATCGAGCACGCGGTGGCGACGCTCAGGGACCCGGCCGTACCCGAGGCGGCCAAACACGACGTCGCGCTGGGACCAGAGCTCCACGAGACCGTTGAGCGCACCCAGGAGCGGTACGGCTGCGTCTCGCTGGAGCAGCCGCTCCAGGTCGAGGTGGACCGGTTGCGGGCTCGGTTCGGCTCCTGGTATGAACTTTTTCCACGGTCATGGGGCGGGCTGCGGGGGGTCGAGAAGCGTCTGCCCGAGCTGGCCGAGCTGGGGTTCGACGTCGTCTACCTCCCGCCGATCCACCCGATCGGTCAGACCAACCGCAAGGGACGGAACAACGCGCTGATCGCGGCCCCCACCGACCCCGGCTCGCCCTGGTCGATCGGCGACGCGACCGGCGGGCACGACGCCGTCCACCCGGACCTGGGGACGATCGACGATCTGCGCTCGCTCACCGCCGCGGCCCGCCTGCACAACATGGACGTCGCGCTGGACTTCGCGATCCAGTGCTCGGCCGACCACCCGTGGCTGAAGGAGCACCCTGAGTGGTTTCATCGCCGGCCGGACGGAACTCTCAAGTACGCCGAGAACCCGCCCAAGCGCTACCAGGACATCTACAACGTCAACTGGGAGTCGCCGGACTGGCGCGGGCTGTGGCAGGCGCTGCTGGCCGTGGTGCTCCAGTGGGTGGATTGCGGGGTGAAGGTCTTCCGGGTCGACAACCCGCACACCAAGCCATTTGAGTTCTGGAGGTGGCTGATCGAGCACGTCCACGCCCGCGACCGGGAGGTCGTGTTTCTGGCCGAGGCGTTCACTCGGCGGGCCGTGATGCGTCACCTGGCCAAGGTCGGCTTCAGCCAGTCCTACACGTATTTCACGTGGAAGAACTCTCGCCACGAGCTGACCGAGTACGTCTCTGAGCTCGCCTACTCGGGCGAGCAGGAGTACTTCCGCCCCAACTTCTTCGCCAACACGCCGGACATTCTCCACGCCTACCTCCAGCACGGAGGGCGGCCGGCGTTTGAGGCCCGGTTGATCCTGGCGGCCACACTCAGTCCCAGCTACGGGATCTACTCCGGCTTTGAGAACGTGGAGAGCGTGGCCGTACGGGAGGGGTCGGAGGAGTATCTGAACTCCGAGAAGTACGAGGCCAAGGCGCGGGCGCTGAACGGTGAGCTGCTGCCGCTGATCGGGCAGGTCAACTTCATCCGCCGGGAGAACCCGGCTCTGCAGAGCTTCTCAAACGTCGCGTTCCTGGATACAGCCAGCGAAGCACTGATCGCCTACGCCAAGCAGGCGGAACAGAACACGATCCTGACCGTGGTCAACATCGACCCCCACCAGCCGCAGGAGGGCTCGGTGACCATTCCGGCCAGCCTGGGATTGGCGCCCAGCTTCACCGCTCACGACCTCCTGTCCGACGATCGCTTTCAGTGGCGAATCGGACCCAACTACGTCCGCCTGGACCCCGGCACCCGCCAGGCTCACGTGATCCGGGTGGAGTCTTGAGCAGGGCTCGGTCATGAGTGTCGGCCCCCCCACCCTGACCCACCTGCTGGCTGCCGAGCAGCGCACGGGCAAGCAGGACAATGGCTCGGCGGCCGACGCCGCGCCCCACGCCCAGACCCGCCAGTGGTTCGAGGCCGAGCCGCTGTGGTTCAAACGGGCCGTCTTCTATGAAATCCACGTCCGGGGCTTCTACGACGCCAATGGCGACGGGATCGGCGACTTCCGCGGGCTGACCGAGAAGCTTGACTACCTCCAGTGGCTGGGCATCGACTGCATCTGGCTGCTGCCGTTCTACCGCTCGCCGCTGCGCGACGGCGGCTACGACATCGCGGACTTCACCGACATCCACCCCGACTATGGAACGGTCAAGGACGTCCAGGAGCTGATCGACGCCGCCCATGCCCGGCGGATCCGGGTGATCGCCGATCTGGTCATGAACCACACTTCGGTGGAGCATCCCTGGTTTCAGGAATCCCGCTCCGGCCCGGACTCCCCCAAGCGCGACTGGTACGTGTGGTCGGACACCGACGACCGCTACCAGGATGCCCGGATCATCTTCATCGACACCGAGTCCTCGAACTGGACCTGGGACCCCGTGGCCGGGGCCTACTACTGGCACCGCTTCTTCTCCCACCAGCCCGACCTGAACTACGAGAACCCGGAGGTCCGGGAGGCGATGATTGAGGTCCTGCGGTTCTGGCTCGAGAAGGGGCTCGACGGGTTCCGGCTCGACGCCGTCCCGTACCTGTTTGAGCAGGAGGGAACCAACTGCGAGAACCTGCCCAGTACCCACGATTATCTGAGGCGGATTCGCCGCGAGGTGGACGAGCTCTACCCCGACCGGGTGCTGCTGGCCGAGGCCAACCAGTGGCCGGCCGACGTGGTCCAGTACTTCGGCCAGGGCGACGAGTGCCACATGGCCTTCCACTTCCCGGTCATGCCGCGGATGTTCATGGCCATGAGGCGTGAGGAGGCCGCTCCGATCTACGAGGTCCTTCAGAACACGCCCCAGATCCCGGAGAGCTGTCAGTGGGGGCTGTTCCTGCGCAACCACGACGAGCTGACGCTGGAGATGGTCACCGACGACGAACGCGACTACATGTACAACGAGTACGCCAAGGACCCACGGATGAAGCTCAACCTGGGCATCCGCCGCCGGCTGGCCACGCTGCTGGACAACGGCCGTGACGAGATCGAGCTGATGCACGCGATCCTGTTCTCGCTCCCCGGCTCACCCGTCCTCTACTACGGAGACGAGATCGCGATGGGCGACAACGTCTTCCTGGGCGACCGGGACGGAGTTCGGACTCCGATGCAATGGACCGGAGACCGCAACGGCGGGTTCTCCCGGGCCGACTTCGCCCAGCTCTACGCGCCGCCGCTGATGGACCCCGTGTTCGGCTTTCAGGCCGTGAACATCGAGGCCCAGCTCCGGACCCCGACGTCGCTGCTGCGCTGGCTTCACCGCTTTATCGCCCTGCGCAAGGAGCACCCGGTGTTCGGCTTTGGCACCTACGAGCCGATCGAGCCCTCCAACCCCCGCATCTTCGCGCACCTACGTCGATTTGAGGATGATCTGGTGCTGTGCGTTCACAACCTGGCCAGGTCTGCCCAGGCCGTCGAGCTCGACCTCAGCGACCACGAGGGGCGCTATCCCGTCGAGCTATTCGGCCGCTCGCGCTTCCCCCGGATCGGCGAACTGCCGTACCTGCTCACGCTCGGCTCGCGGGGCTTCTACTGGTTCGAGCTCGTCGAAGAGGAGGAGGCCCAGTCGGGTGACTGACCGCGCCGACACCGAAGAGGTGGAGCTCAGCCGGCTCCTGGACGACGAGAGCCTGCGGGATTGGATCGCCTCTCAGCGCTGGTACGGCGCCAAGGCCCGATCGATCGCCGGGCTGGAGATCGTCGAGTGCCCGACGCTGCTGCAGGATCCGCTGGCCCTGCTGACGCTGGTCCAGACGCGGTTCGCCACCGGCACGCACGAGCTCTACCAGCTCCCGCTGGTCCTGGTGGGCGAGGACGAGGGCCTGCCCCGGTCCCTCCATTCGGGGGCTACGCCGATCGCCTCGGGCGAGGGCCTGTCGGTCTACGACGGCCTGGCCGACGCAGGCGCGGCCTGGGAGCTGCTGCGGCGGATCGGCGGCGGAGACGAGATCGAGACCGAGCACGGGCGCTTCACCTTCCACGGCAGTGAGGCCCTGGCCGCGCTCGACGCGGCCGGGCCGGCCCGGCTGGTCGGGGTCGAGCAGTCCAACTCCTCAATCGTGTTCGACGAGCGCTTCGTGATGAAGCTCTTCCGCAAGCTGGAGCCGGGGATCAACCCCGAGCTGGAGATGCTTCGGTTCCTGGCCGGACACGGCTTTGAGCAGATCGCGGCGCTGCACGGCTGGTACGAGTACGACGGGCTGGCGCTGGCGGCCACGCTGGGGGTCGTCCAGACGTTCCTCCACGACGCGGTGGGGGGCTGGGAGCTGGCGCTGGACGAGATCGGCCGGGAACCCGAGACCTTCCTCGGCCGGCTGGGCAGTCTCGGCCAGGTCACGGCGGAGATGCACACCGTGCTGGCCACGGACGCCGGCGACCCGGCCTTCTCCCCGGAGGAGCCCAGCCAGGAGGCGATGTCGCTGCTCACGGCCACCGTCGATGAGGACATTGAGCGGATCTTCGTCCGGCTGCCCGACAACCCGGCCGTGGCTCCGATCGTCGGGCGGGGTCAGGACGTGCGCGAGCGGCTGGCCGCCCGGGCCCAGATTGGCATCGGTGGCCGGGTCATCCGCACCCACGGGGACTACCACCTGGGCCAGACCCTGAGTACTCCCCAGGGCTGGGTCATCATCGACTTTGAGGGCGAGCCCGCCCGCCCGCTCCCCGAGCGCCGTCAGAAGCGCTCCCCGCTCCGGGACGTGGCCAGCATGCTGCGCTCGTTTGCCTACGTCACCTCGGCCGTCGAGATGATGGCCCACCGCAAGGCTCCCGATGATTTCGAGCAGCGGGCTCGCGAGCGCTTCCTCAGTCAGTACCTGGAGCGCGTGGACCCGACCCTGCTCCCCGCGGGCGAGGCGGCGATCACCAACCTGCTCTCGATCTACGAGCTGGAGAAGGCCATCTACGAGCTCCAGTACGAGCTCAATAACCGCCCGGATTGGGTGTCGATTCCCGTCGCGGGTATCAGGAGACTGCTGGAGGCGGCGTGACCACGATCGCCCCCACCGAGCTCGAGTCGCTCGTCCACCGCGAGCACCCCAATCCGCACGGGGTATTGGGGGCCCACCCACCCGCCCACGCCGACGCCGGGGGCGTCGTGATCCGGGCCTTTCGCCCGGGTGCGTCCGCGATCACCGCTCACATCGGCTCGGGGGCAGGCGCGAGCCAAACCGTCGAGTTGGCGCAGATCCACCCCGGTGGGGTGTTCGAGGGCGTCGTGGATGAGGCCGAGCTGCCACTCCCCTACCAGCTCGAGATCGACTACGGGGACGCCGGCACGTACACCATCCATGACCCGTACTCATTCCTGCCGACGCTGGGTGAGCTCGACCTGTATCTGATCGGCGAGGGCCGCCACGAGCAGATCTACGAGAAGCTGGGCAGCCACCCGATGGAGCATCAGGACGTCATCGGGACCGCCTTTGCCGTCTGGGCCCCATCCGCCCGCGCGGTCAGCGTGGTCGGGGACTTCAACTCGTGGGACGGCCGCCTGCACGCGATGCGCTCGCTGGGATCGAGCGGGGTGTGGGAGCTGTTCCTGCCGGAGGTCGGCTCGGGCGTCCGCTACAAGTACGAGATCCTGGGAGCCGACGGTGAGCTGGTCCTGAAGGCCGACCCGTACGCCCAGGAGACCGAGGTGCCGCCGAAGACAGCCTCGGTCGTCTTCCGCTCCGACCACGAGTGGAGTGAGGAGGACGCCCGGTGGCTGTCGCGCCGCGGCGAGGCCAACCCTCTGACCGGCCCCGTGTCCATTTACGAGGTCCACCTCGGGTCCTGGCGGCTCAACTCGCTTGAGGGCAACCGCTCGCTGTTCTACCCGGAGCTGGCCGACGAGCTGGCTGCCTACGCGAAGGACATGGGCTTCACCCATGTCGAGCTGATGCCGGTCATGGCCCACCCGTTCACGGGCTCGTGGGGCTACCAGGTGACGGGCTACTACGCCCCAACACCGCGCTACGGCACTCCCGACGAGGTGAGGGCGTTCGTGCAACGGCTGCACGAGAACGACGTCGGGGTGATCCTGGACTGGGTGCCCGGCCCACTTCCCCCGGGACCAGTTCGCGCTGGCCCGATTCGACGGCACGGCCCTGTACGAGCACGCCGACCCTCGGCGTGGCGAGCACCCCGACTGGGGCACGCTGGTGTTCAACCTGGGTCGGCACGAGGTGCGCAACTTCCTGATCTCCAACGCCCTGTTCTGGCTGCGCGAGTACCACGTGGACGGGATCCGGGTGGACGCTGTGGCCTCGATGCTGTACCTGGATTACTCGCGCCGCGAGGGCGAGTGGGTGCCCAACCGCTTCGGCGGCCGGGAGGACCTGGACGCGGTGGCCTTCCTCAAGCAGCTCAACGAGGTGATCTACGCCCGGGAGGAGGGCATCATCTCCGCGGCCGAGGAGTCGACGGCGTGGCCCGGGGTGTCTCGCGCCCACCTATCTGGGAGGCCTCGGGTTCGGCTTCAAATGGAACATGGGCTGGATGCACGACACGCTCGGCTACTTCCATCAGGACCCGATCTACCGCCGCTACCACCACCACCAGCTGACGTTCTCGCTCATGTACGCCTTCAGCGAGAACTTCATCCTTCCCCTGTCCCACGACGAGGTGGTCCACGGCAAGGGCTCGCTGCTGGCCAAGATGCCTGGAGACCCGTGGCAGAAGCTGGCCAACCTGCGCGCGCTGTACGCGTACATGTGGGCCCATCCCGGCAAGAAGCTGCTGTTCATGGGGTGCGAATTTGCCCAGGAGAGCGAGTGGAGCCACGAGCGCTCGTTGGACTGGCATCTGCTCGAGCGCCCGGATCACGCGGGGATCCAGTCCCTGGTCCGGGACCTCAACCGGCTCTATCGGGACGAGCCGGCGCTGTGGGAGGTCGACTCCGATCCGTCCGGGTTCTGGTGGATCGAGCCCAACGACGCCGACGCGAACGTGGTCGCCTTCGCCCGCCAGTCGCGCGACGGCGAGCGTGTGCTCGTGTTCGCGGCCAACCTGTCACCGGTGCCCCGGGAGGGGTACCGGCTCGGGCTCCCGCGCGCCTGCCGGTGGCGCGAGGCGATCAACACGGATTCGACGTTTTACGGCGGCAGCGACGTGGGCAATCTGGGCGGGGTGGAACCCGAACCGATCCCGTGGCATGGACAGCCGGTCTCAGCCGAGGTCACCCTGCCTCCGCTGGCCGCAGTGTGGCTGGTTCCGGACTGCTAGTGCGCCGAGTATCCGTGGGAGAGGCCGCTGGGCGCACGGCCGCTGGACGACGAGCGCGTCGAGTTCCGCGTCTGGGCGCCGCGGCCCGGCGTCGTCGGGCTCGAGGTGGGGGGACGCGAGGTGGCCATGGAGGACGCCGGGTACGGGGTTCATGAGGTAGTCGCCCCGGCTCGGGCCGGGGACGACTACGTGTTTTTGCTCGATGGCCAGCGCGTCCCTGACCCCTGCTCACGCTGGCAGCCGGAAGGGCTGCGGGGGCCCTCGCGGGTCGTGGCGCCCCGAGCGCCCGAGCCGCTCGGCCGCGAGCTGGCGACGGACGAGCTCGTGATCTACGAGCTACATGCGGGCACGTTCAGCTCGGAGGGGACGTTTGAGTCGGCGATCCCGTACCTGGGCGAGCTGGCGGAGCTGGGCGTTACGGCGATCGAGGTCATGCCGGTGGCCGAGTTCCCCGGGCGGTGGGGCTGGGGCTATGACGGCGTCTACCTGTCGGCGGCCCAGTCCTCGTACGGCGGGCCCGACGGGTTTCTGGCCCTGGTTGAGGCGGCCCACCGCGAGGGGCTCGCGGTGATCCTTGATGTCGTCTACAACCACGTCGGCACCTCGGGGGTCAAGGCGCTCGAGGCCTTCGGCCCCTACTTCACCGAGGTCTACGACACCCCGTGGGGCCGGGCCATCAACTACGACCAGGCCAGCTGCGACCCGGTCCGCGAGTGGGTGCTGCAGAGCGCGGTCGGCTGGGTGCACGACTTCGGCGTCGACGGCCTGCGGCTGGACGCCACCCACGCGATCTTTGACTCCAGCGCCGAGCACATCGTCCAGGCCATCGCGCGGCGGGTCCACTCCGCCCGAGACGATGCGCTGGTAATCGCGGAGAGCGGGCTCAACGACCCTCGGGTGATGCGGGGGGCGGACCGCGGTGGCTACGGGTGCGACGGCGCCTGGGCGGATGACTTCCATCACTCGCTGCGCGCGCTCGTGACCGACGAGCGGGACGGCTACTACTCCGACTTCGGCCGCGTGGCCGACCTGGCCAAGGCCTTTCACCGGCCGCACGTCCATGACGGCACGTACTCGCCCTTTCGCCGCCGGCGCTTCGGAGCTCCCGCCGAGGACGTGCCCCCGGAGCGTTTCGTCGTCTTTTCGCAGAACCACGATCAGGTGGGCAACCGGGCCCTGGGCGACCGGATGCCGGCCGAGGTGCATCCGCTGGCGGCGCTGTGCACCTTGCTCGCGCCGTTCGTGCCCCTGCTGTTCATGGGCGAGGAGTACGGCGAGACGGCTCCGTTCCAGTTCTTCTCCGACCACATCGACCCCGAGATCGCTCAGGCCACCCGCGAGGGGCGGCGCAGCGAGTTCGCGTCGTTCGCCGCCTTCTCCCGAGAGGAGGTTCCCGATCCCCAGGATCCGGCCACGTTCGAGCGCTCGAAGCTGACCAGAAAGCGCGATCCGGCGCTCGTGCAGCTCTACCGGGAGCTGCTCGACCTCCGGCGCGAGCTTCCCGGCGGCGAGGCGGACGAGATCACCTTTGACGAGGACGAGCGCTGGCTCAGGGTGAGGCGAGGCTCGTTCGAGCTCGTGTGCAACTTCGGCCAGCAGGAGCTCGAGGTCGCCGTGCCGGCCCACGGCAGCATCCGCGTAGCGACCGCCCCGAGCGCGCTGCGCCCGATCACTTCCCCGGACGCCCTGCGCCTCCACGTCGCGCCTCTCTCGGGAGTCGTCCTCCAGGGTGCAGAGGTGCCGGCGGGCGCGCCCACATGAGGGAGGTCTGGCCGGGGCGCCCCTTCCCCCTGGGCGCGACCTGGGACGGCTCGGGGACCAACTTCTCGATCTTCTCAGAGCACGCCGAGGCGGTGGAGCTGTGCCTGTTCGACGGGAATGGGACCGAGGAGCGGATCGAGTTCACCCAGCGCCGAGCGCTGAACTGGCACTGCTACCTCCCCGGCGTGCTTCCGGGCCAGCGCTACGGCTATCGGGTCCACGGGGCGTACTCACCCCAACAGGGCATGCGCTTCAACCCGGCCAAGCTGCTGATAGACCCGTACGCCAAGTCGATCGAGGGGGTGGTGAACTGGGCCCACGACGCGAACGTCCTGCCCTACGTCCCGGACGGGACCGAGGACGACGACCTGGAGCCCGACGACGAGGATGACGCCCCCGCGATGCCCAAGTCGGTGGTGGTCGACGATGCGTTCGACTGGCAGGGGGACCGGCCACCCCAGGTGCCGTTCGCGGACACGATCATCTACGAGACCCACGTCAAGGGCTTCACGATGCGCCACCCGGAGGTCCGCGAGGAACTGCGCGGAACCTATGCCGGGCTGGCCTCAGAGCCCGCCGTGTCGTATCTGCAGGACCTGGGCGTGACCGCGGTCGAGCTGCTCCCCGTCCACCACATCAGCGACGAGGCCTTCCTGTACGAGCGGGGACTGCGCAACTACTGGGGCTACAGCACGATCGGGTACTTCGCCCCGCACTCCGAGTACGCCGCCACGGGGCGGTGCGGAGAGCAGGTCAGCGAGTTCAAGGGCATGGTCAAGGCCCTGCACCGGGAGGGCATCGAGGTGATTCTGGACGTGGTCTACAACCACACCGCCGAGGGCAATCACCTGGGACCGATGCTGTCGTTCAAGGGGGCGGACAACGAGGCCTACTACCGGCTGATGCCCGATGACCCCCACCACTACATGGACTTCACCGGTACGGGCAACTCGCTGAACCCCGCCCATCCGAGCGTCCTGAGGCTGATCATGGACTCTCTGCGCTACTGGGTGACGGAGTGCCACGTGGACGGATTCCGCTTCGATCTGGCGGCCGCGCTGGCCAGGGAGTTCTTCGACGTGGACCGCCTGTCGGCGTTCTTCGACGTCATCCACCAGGACCCGATCCTGTCCCAGGTCAAGCTGATCGCCGAGCCGTGGGACGTGGGCCCCGGGGGCTACCAGGTGGGGAACTTCCCGGTCCTGTGGTCGGAGTGGAACGGCGTCTACCGAGACACGATGCGCGACTACTGGCGCGGACAGACCAACAGCGGGGAGTTCGCGTCCAGGCTCTCGGGCTCCTCCGACCTCTACGAGGCCGACGGCCGCGACCCGTTCGCCTCCATCAACTTCATCACGGCCCACGACGGGTTCACGCTGGCCGACCTCGTGTCCTACAACGACAAGCACAACGAGTCCAACCACGAGGACAACCGCGATGGAACCGACGACAACCGCTCGTGGAACTGCGGCGTCGAGGGCGACACCGACGATCCGGAGATCCTCGAACTCCGCGCGCGCCAGCAGCGCAACTTCCTGACCACGCTGCTCATCTCCCAGGGCACGCCGATGATCCTGGGCGGCGACGAGGTGGGCCGGACGCAGGGGGGCAACAACAACGGCTGGTGCCAGGACAACGAGCTCTCCTGGTATGACTGGGCCGAGAGTCCCCGGGGGGCCGAGCTGCGCGAGTTCACGAGGCGGCTGATCCGCCTGCGTCGCGAGCATCCGGTGCTGCGCCAGGAGAGCTTTCTGCGCGGCGAGGAGAGCCACGGCTCCGGCCTGCCCGACGTGTGGTGGTTCCGGACCGACGGCCGGAAGATGACCCGGCGCGACTGGCAGGACGGCGAGCACCTCCTGGGGATGTTCCTGAACGGGAAGGAGATCGATACGCCGGGGCCGCACGGCGAGGACGTCCAGGACGACTCGTTCCTGATCCTGTTCAACGCCCACCACGAGGACAGGTCGTTCATGCTCCCCCGTAGGCGCTTCGGCGCCCAGTGGACATTGGAGTTGACCACCGCCGATGCCTCGGCCGCGGCGGACAGTGCCAGCTATGGGGCTCGGACTGAGGTGCCCGTCATCTCTCGCTCGATCGTGATCCTGAAGCGGCTGGCGTGAGCGGGGCCGGGCAGGGGAGCGGCGTCGAGGAGGGGAGCGGCCCGAAGCCGGTCGAGCTCCGCGCCACATACCGACTCCAGCTGACCCCGGGGTTCGGATTCGCCGCCGCCCGGGAGCTGATCCCGTACCTGCGAGACCTGGGAATCTCCCATCTGTACCTCTCGCCCTCGCTCCAGGCCCGGCCCGGATCGCCGCACGGCTACGACGTAATAGACCCGGGACGGCTCTCGGAGGAGCTGGGGGGACGGGAGGAGTTCGAGCGCCTGTCGGCGGCCGCGCACAACGCCGGACTGGGGCTGGTTCTTGATGTGGTCCCCAACCACATGGCCGTGGACCCGGCCAACCGGTATTGGGCCGATCCTGAGCTGCGCGAGCGGTTCTTCGATCTCGACCCAGCGACCGGCCGGCACCGGCGCTTCTTCGACATCGATGACCTGGCCGGCGTCCGGCAGGAGGTTCCGGAGGTGTTTGAGGCGACGCACCGGCTCGTGTTGTCGCTGGTTCGGGATGGGTTGGTGGACGGGCTTCGCGTTGATCACCCCGATGGGTTGGCCGATCCGGCGGGCTATCTGTCGCGGTTACGAGCCGGGGGTGCTGCGCGCGTCTGGGTGGAGAAGATCCTTCAGGCGGACGAGCGGGTCCGAGACTGGCCCGTGTCCGGGACCGTGGGCTACGAGTTCTTGAATGACGTGTGCGGGCTGTTCGTGGACCCGGCGGGCGAGTCGGTGTTGACCGCTTTGTGGTCCGACGTTTCCGGGGATCCGAGGGGCTTTGGCGAGGTGGCCTCTGAGGCCAAGCTTCAGCAGGCTTCCGGGACGTTTCGGCCCGAGGTCGAGCGCCTGGAGCGGGAGCTGCAGACGACCCCCGAGCTCGGCCTGCATGTGAATGGCGATTCAGTCACGCATAGCGATACTGAATCGCCATTCACATCGGATTTGGCCGGCGCGCTCTCGTCGCTTCGGACCTACCGGACGTACGTCGAGCCTGACGCCGGTCGCGTGGACGATGCGGATCGCGAAGCCGTCGCCGGGCTTGAGCAGCCCTTCCGCTCCTGGCTGACGCTGGACGAGCCCTGCCCGCCCGGCTTTATCACTCGCTTCCAGCAGACGACGCCGGCCATCACGGCCAAGGGCGTGGAGGACACGGCCTTCTACCGGTACGGGCGCCTGCTGGCCCTGAACGACGTCGGTGCAGACCCATCCCGGTTCGGGATCGACGTGGAGCGATTCCATGCCGGATGCCAGGAGCGCCTGGAGCGCTTCCCGGAGAACCTGCTGACCACGATGACCCACGACGCCAAGCGCTCGGCCGACGTCCGGGCCCGGATCGCCGCGTTGTCCACGATGGCCGAGGCGTGGCGAGAGGAGGTCCAGCGGTGGTTCGAGCTGGCCGCTCAGGTGCGCTCCGGCGACGCGCCCGACGCGGTCGAGCAGTACTTCCTGTTCCAGACCCTGGTTGGTGCGTGGCCGATTGAGATCGAGCGGATCCAGGACTACATGGAGAAGGCGCTCCGGGAGGCCAAGCGCAACACGGCCTGGGTGGATGGCGACCAGGCGTGGGAAGCCGCCGTCAAGAGCTTCTGCCGCGACCTCTTAACCCATCCGCCGTTCCTGGAGCGGCTGGAGGGATTCGTGGCTCGGGTCGAGCCGGTCGGATGGCGGATCTCGCTGCGCCAGGTGACCCTCAAGCTCACGGCCCCGGGCGTACCCGACGTCTACCAGGGCGACGAGCTCAGCTTCCTCGCCCTGGTCGACCCGGACAATCGGCGGCCGGTTGATTGGGACTGGCGTCAGGCCATGCTCAGACGGCTGATGGGCGGATCGCGGCCCGACCACGAGACGTGGAAGATGTTTCTGATCCTCCGCCTCCTGGGCCTCCGGGCCCGGCACGGCGAGGTGTTCGCCGCCGGAAGCTACGAGCCTCTGGCCGCGGGCAAGAACATCTGTGGGTTTACCCGCGCCGGTCAGGTGCTGGTCGCCGTCAGGGTGAGAGACGCGCCGTCCGGCGAGCCGGTGGAGGTCCCGGCAGGCCGGTGGCACGACGTCCTCTCGGGTGACGAGCGGAACTTCGCCGGGACCATCGCCGCGGTCGAGCTGCTGGACGAACGCGGGATCGCGGTGCTGGAGCGGACCGAGCACTAGGCGATAGGGTCCACCCCAGTCCAACCGAAGGAGAGCCGAGGCGATGATTCCGCGTCGTGTCCTGTCAACCGGTGCCGCCATCCTGGCCTGTCTGGCCGGGATCGGTGCCGCCGTGGCAATCGCCGGTGGCGGTGTGGGCAGTGGTTCGACGGCCGGGTGTACGTCAGGTACGACCGGCTGCGCACCCAGGGCGTTCGGGCATGGGGGCGGCGGCAATCGCGGATCGGCCACCGCGACCGCAACGCCGAGCACGGCGACCGCCGCTCCATCCACCAGGAAGAGCGCCAATTTCACGGGTTGAGAGGCGCCGGCGCCGAGTACCGGCATGAAGCGCTCGCCCCTCCTGGGGTTCCTGATCGTCGTGGCGGCCTCAGCAGGAGCGGGCTGGGCGCTGTCTCACGGGGGAACCACCGCTGGGCGGGCGCCCGTTCTGGCCGGCCCTGCCCCGCGCCCGTCGGCCCGGCCGCAGCCCGGGTGGAGCTACCTCGCGGTCGCGCGCGGCCGCCGGCTTTCGGTCTATCGAGGCCCGGGATCCAGGCACCTCATGGTCCGGCTCGACAACCCCACAGCCACCCGAATGCCGCTGACACTGCTCGTGCGGCGCACCGTGGGCGGCTGGATCGAGGCGTTCCTCCCCGCACGACCGAATGGCAGCCTGGGATGGGTCCACCGCCAAGCAATCAGACTGGTGACCACGCCCTGGTCGCTGACCGTGCTCCTCCGGCAGCATCGGCTCCTGGTCCGGCGCGCTGGCCGGCTGCTCAGGGTCTACCGCGTCGCGGTCGGAAAGGCGTCAACGCCCACCCCCGCGGGGACCTACTTCATCACCGAGCTGCTCCGGCAGCCGGACCCGACCGGCCCGTACGGCCCCGATGCCTATGGGACCTCGGCCTATTCCACGGTTATCAAGCAGTTCGGAGGAAGCGGGGACGGCCAGATCGGCCTTCATGGGACTGACCAGCCCTGGGTACTGGGATCGAGCGCGACCCACGGCTGCATCAGGGTGAACAACGCGGACGTGTTGTGGCTGGCCAAGCGCCTGCCGCTCGGGACGCCCCTGCGGATCGACCGCAGCTGAGGGCCAGTGTGGGGCATGTCACGCACGTGTCTCCCCTCTCGTCCTACTTTGATTCCTATGTACGGCTTTGAAACAGTCACCATCGTGGCCACCATCGGTGGCGCCATCGCCGGGACGTGGGGATACCTGCGTGGCGGCGGGCCGCTGGCCAACCTTGGACGGCAGGGCACGCTCTGGTTTGAGCACGTGACCGATCGTCCGCTGGCCGACGTTCCTTCCGAGGACCAGGTCGACCTGCCGATCCCGCGCCGGCCCCTGCGCGGGCGGATCGACTAGCTCGCCGACGTCTGAGCTGGCCGTCCGCTCCGTCACTGGGCGATAATCGCTCCGTGGCGGAGCTCGTCCCTCTCTCCCTGCCCAGGCTTCGCCAGGCCGTCGTCGCGGCCAGAGATCTTGACGCCACGGCGGACGAGCTGCGCGAGCGCCTCGAACTGGGCGAGCCTTACGCCGATCCCGGCGTCGCCCACTTCGGGCTGCGAAACGCCGTGTTCGCGCTCGGTGACACGTTCCTGGAGGTCATCTCACCCACCCAGGCCGAGACCGCGGCTGGGCGTCTGATCGATCGTCGCGGGGGCGACTGCGGGTACATGCTCATGTTCCAGGTCCAGGAACTGGACGGCCGTCGAGATCAGGCCCGTGAACTGGGGATCCGCGAGGTGTTCGAGGTTTCGCTCGATGACATCGCCGAGGTTCACCTGCACCCGGCGGACATCCGGGGGGCGATCGTGTCGCTGAGCCAGCCCAAGCCGCCCGGGGCCTGGCGCTGGGGCGGCCCGGATTGGGAGGCGCGAAGCGCACCGCGAACCATTTCCGGGGCCACGGTGGAGGTTCCGCAGGCCGGCCCGACGGCAGAGCGCTGGCGAGCGGTCCTGGGCGAGGAGCCGGAGCGGCTGGGCATTCGCCTGACGGACGGCGACCGCGGTCTGACGGAGATCGTGATCGACGGTCTGGAGACCGAGTTCACCCTGGCTGGCGTACGGTTTGCCCCATCGGACTACGAGGAGGAGTAATGAACGAAGTGGTGCTGTTCGACGTGCAGGACGACGTCGCGGTCCTGACCTTCAACCGGCCCGACCGGCTGAACGCCTGGACGCCCGAGCTTCAGACCCGGTACTTCGACCTCCTCGACGAGTGCACCGAGCGCGACGATGTGCGGGCGATCGTGCTCACGGGAGCGGGCCGAGGCTTCTGCGCCGGAGCCGACATGGCGGCGCTGCAGAACCTGTCCGAGGGCGAGACCAACGGGCAGTCCGGCTCGAGCGCCCACGATCCGCGGCCGGTCACGTACGCGCTGGGCATTCCCAAGCCGGTGATCGCGGCCATCAACGGCGCGTGCGCCGGGCTCGGCCTGGTCCATGCCGTGATGTGCGACCTGCGGATCGCTGCGGAGGGAGCCAAGTTCACCACGGCCTTTTCCCGCCGGGGGCTGGTGGCCGAGCACGGGCTGTCGTGGATGCTGCCCCGGCTGATCGGGCCGTCGAGGGCCCTTGATCTGCTGCTCTCCGGCCGAGTCTTCCTAGGGGCCGAGGCAGCCGAGCTCGGGTTGGTCAACCGGGCGGTGAAGGACGGGGCCGCGCTCGATGCGGCGCTGGAGTACGCGCGGATGCTGGCGGCGGACTGCTCGCCCACGAGTATGGCGGTGATGAAGCAACAGGTCTACGCGGACTACGACAGGACGATCAGCGAGAGCCTGGAGGAGGCCAACCGGCTGATGGCCGAGTCGTTCACCCGGCCCGATTTCGGAGAGGGAGTCGCCAGCTTCGTAGAGCGCCGCCAGGCGAACTTCCCGCCGCTGAGTCGGAAGCCCGCCGGCGTCACGTCCTAGCCGTACGCCGTCCGTGCGCGTGCTGCTGGTCTCCTGGGAGTACCCGCCCGTGATTGAGGGCGGACTTGGCCGGCACGTGCGCAAGCTGTCCGAGCACCTGAGTCGGGAGGGCGCCCGGGTCCACGTCCTGACCCGGGGCGGGGGACAGTCCGCGGTCGACGAGGAGCGTCACGGCGTATTCGTGCATCGGGTCCGTGAGCCCGACTTCCCTCGCGACGTCAGCGCGTTCGTCCGCTGGGTGAGGGCGATGAACCGAGACATGGTGGAGCGGGGGGTGCAGCTCTGCCGGCGGCTTCAGTTCGACGCCGTGCACTCGCACGACTGGCTGGTCGCCGAGGCGGGGCGCCGGCTGGCCAGGCGGTTCGGCGCACCGTGGGTCACGACCGTCCACGCCACCGAGTTCGGCCGCCACCAGGGCTGGGTCCAGAACCATCCCCAGTCCTATATCCACCGCGTGGAGCGCACGATGGTCAGGCGGGCCGACCGAGTGATCACCTGCTCACGGTTCATGCAGGAGCACGTGGCCGACGTGTTCGGGCTCGACGCCGGGCGGATCACCGTGATCCCCAATGGGATCGACCCGCGCGACCTCGAGCCGGTGGTGGACGATCTGCCGGCGCTCCGTGCCCGCTTCTCCCGCCCCGACGAGCACCTCGTGCTGCTGGTCGGGCGGTTGGTCTACGAGAAGGGCTTTCACCTGGCGCTCGACGCTTTGGCACCCGTGGCGGCTCGGCTGGGCAATGTCCGCTTCGTCGTGGCCGGCTCGGGGACGGCCGAAACCGAGCTCAGGCGCCAGGCCCGTCGACTGGGGCTGCTCCGCCACGGGACGTTCCTGGGCTGGGTGGGAGACGACATGCTCCACGCCCTATACCGAGTGTCCGAGATCGTGATCGTGCCCTCCATCTATGAGCCGTTCGGGTTGGTCGCGCTGGAGGCGATGGCCTCGGGTTGCCTGTGTGTGGTGGCCGACACGGGAGGTCTGCGGGAGGTCGTGCCGGGCGACGGAAGCGTCGGGCTGCGGTTCCCCTCCAAGGACGCCCAGGCTCTGGAGGAGGTGCTGGAGCAGGCGCTGGTCGACACGGACACCAGGGCTCAGGTGGTGGCCGAGGCGCGCGAGCACGTCCTCAAGTTCGATTGGACCGAGGTCGCGCGGCGGACCCGGCAGGTGTACGCCGACGCGCCCGCCGCTACGCGGCGCTCGTCTCGGCCGGCTCGGGGCTCGTCTGCGCTGGCCCACCCAGCATCGGGCCCTCCCCCGAGGGATCGATGATCCCCTCCTCAAGCCAGCTGTAGCGACCGTCCAGAACTCGCTGGGCGGCTGAGTAGTTGGCGTCGTCATCGTTCGCCCACAGGGCGGTGAACAGGCTGTCCACCCGGCGCCGGGCCTGGCGGCAGAAGAGATCGCCCAGCTCAAGCGCCTGCTCGGCGCGCTCGGGATGCTCGCCTCCCACGGTCTGGGCGTAGACGCAGGTCGCCGAGATCACGAACAGTTCGGAGCCGATGTCGACGATCCGGGCCAGGAAGGCCTGGCGCTTCTCCAGGGCGGCCTGCCACCGGGTCATGGCGTAGAAGGTGCAGCGCGCCAGCTTCCTGGCAGATCGCTCGGCGAAGCGCACATGCTCGGCCAGCGGACCGAACTCGGCGTACGCGCCGGGCCGCTGCCCCTCGCCGACCGTCAGCTGGGGGAGCCAGCGGGCATAGAAAGCCGCGGCGTGGACCGCCGCCCGGGCCCGGTCCCCCGGCTTGGTCTCTGGGTCGAGCACGTCGCCGGCCACCTCCAGATGGGTGTCCACCGCCTCTCGGGCGATCAGCAGATGCATGATCTCGGTCGAACCCTCAAAGATCCGGTTGATGCGCATATCCCGCATCGCCTGCTCCACCCCGACGGGCCGTTCCCCCCGGGCCCGGAGCGACTCGGCCGTCTCAAACCCGCGGCCACCGCGGACCTGCATCAGCTCGTCGACGACCTGCCACGCCATCTCTGAGGCGTAGAGCTTGGCGATCGCCGCCTCGATACGGATGTCGTTCTTGTTGTCATCGGCCAGGCGGCTGGCCACATCCAGCATGGCCTCGAGCCCGAACGTGGTCGCGGCCATGAACGCGATCTTCTGAGCCACGGCGTCGTGCTGGCCCACGGGCTGGCCCCACTGGACGCGCTCGCACGACCACTGGCGGGCGATCTTGGTCGACCATTTGGCCGCGGCCAGGCAGATGGCCGGGAGGGCCAGGCGACCGGTGTTCAGAGTCGTCAGCGCGATCTTGAGGCCCTGGCCCTCCTTCCCGATCACGTTCTCGGAGGGGACGAAGACGTCCTTGAGCAGCGTGACCGAGTTCTCGATCCCCCTGATGCCCATGAAGCTGTTGCGATGCTCGACGGTCACCCCCTCGGTGTCTGTGGGCAGGATGAAGGCCGTGATCCCGGCCCGATGACCGTCGGACTTGGGCACCTTGGCCATGACGACGACCACGTCCGCAATCACGCCGTTGGTTGCCCACAGCTTGCGGCCGTTGAGGACGTAGCCTGAGCCGTCTTCGGTCGGCGTGGCCGTGCAGCCCAGGCGGGCCGGATCGGAGCCGACGTCGGGCTCGGTGAGCAGGAAGGCGGAGATGTGGGTCCGGGCCACGAGCGGGAGCCAGTGCTGCTTCTGCTCCTCGGACCCGAACAGCCGCAGCGGCTCGGACACGCCGATCGACTGGTGGGCGGACAGGAGCGCGCCCAGCGAGGAGTGGGCCGATGAGGCCAACGCCAGGGCCCGGTTGTAATACACCTGCGAGAGACCGAGGCCGCCGTACTGGACAGGGATCTTCATCCCCAGCGCGCCCAGCTCCTTGAGGCCGTCGATCACTTGTTCGGGGATCCGGGCCTCTCGCTCGATCTCCAAGGGATCCACCTCGAGCTCAAGGAATGCCCGGAGCCGCTCCAGAAAGCGCTCGCCCTTGTCGACCGCGTCGGACTCCAGCGGGGGCTGGGGATGGATCAACTCAAGCCGGAGCCGACCCAGGAACAGCTCCTTGGCGAAGCTCGGCAGCCGCCACTCGCGCTCCCGCGCTTCCTCGGCGACCTGACGTGATTCGCGCTCTGAGACTGTCGTGGCCATGACTCTCCTCTGCTGGCGATGCTGTCCTCGCCGGCGATTCTTGTCTTACCCGGGATCAAACTTGACCAAGCCGCGGCAGCGGCCTGGCGGCTCACCGACCTAACGCCGCGTGACTCGCGGTACTTGCGAGAGCCCGGCGAGCGCGTGTTTCCCCGACCCCACGCCGGGTAGCTCCAACGTAGTCAAGGAGAGATCGGAGGAGACTCATGCTCGTCGCCCGCCTTATTCGAGCCCTGGTCGGTGCAGTGGTAGCCGTGATCGTGATCGCGATTGTGCTGACGCTGCTTTCGGCGAACCCGCATAACGCCGTGGTCAGCGACATCCACGACGCCGGACAGTGGCTGGTCGGACCCTTCAAGAACGTCTTCTCGGTTCACGGCGCCAAGCTGCATACGGCCCTGAACTGGGGCTTGGCCGCGATCGTGTACGCAGTGGTGGGCGGTCTTCTGGCCAGCCTGCTGGCCCGCGGTGCCGCCCAATCCCGGTTCGGCCGGGCGGAGCCTGTGGCCTAAAAAAAGGGCCCGGCGGATGCCGGGCCCTAAACACTCGCCTGTTGAGGCGAATTATCGCCTGATGAGAGGCGAACCATCGCCTGGTGGGCGAGTGTGTCGTCGCGTGCGCGACCTACATCATCCCGCTCATGTCGGGCATGCCGCCGCCGCCACCGCCGCCGTCCTTCTCCGGCACCTCAGCCACGATGGCCTCGGTGGTCAGGATGTTCTTGGCGATCGACGCGGCGTTCTGAAGCGCCGAGCGGGTCACCATGGCGGGATCGATGATCCCCTCCTTGACCAGGTCGACGATCTCGCCGTTGGCCGCGTTCAGGCCCTGGCCCTTGGCCGACTTGCGGACATCGTTGACCACCACCGAGCCCTCAAGCCCGGCATTCTCGGCGATCTGACGCAGCGGCTCCTCGAGCGCCCGGTGCACGATCATCGCGCCCGTCCGCTCGTCGGGATCCGAGAACCCGTCCACGTTCAGCGACTGCTGCGCGGCCAGCAGCGCCACTCCGCCGCCGGGGACGATGCCCTCCTCGAGGGCCGCCCGGGTGGCCTGGAGCGCGTCCTCGACGCGGTGCTTCTTCTCCTTCATCTCCGTCTCGGTGGCCGCACCGACCTTGACCACAGCCACACCACCGGAGAGCTTGGCCAGGCGCTCCTGGAGCTTCTCCCGATCGAAGTCCGAGTCGGTGTTCTCGATCTCGGTCTTGATCTGGTTGATGCGACCCTTGATGGCGTCGGACTCACCCGCGCCGTCGACGATCGTGGTCGTGTCCTTGGCCACCACCACGCGGCGGGCCCGGCCGAGCTGCGACACCTGGGTGTTCTCCAGCTTGAGGCCCATCTCCTCTGTGATGACCTCGCCGCCGGTCAGGGTGGCGATGTCCTCCAGCATCCGCTTGCGGCGGTCGCCGAAGCCAGGGGCCTTGACGGCCACGCCGGTGAACGTGCCGCGGAGCTTGTTGACCACCAACGTGGCCAGTGACTCGCCCTCTACGTCCTCAGCGATGATCAGCAGCGGCTTGCCCGACTGGATCACCTGCTCGAGTACCGGCAGCAGGTCACGAACCGAGCCGATCTTCTGGTTGGCGATCAGGATGTAGGGATCTTCCAGGGTCGCCTCCATGCGGTCCTGGTCGGTGACCATGTAGGGCGAGATGTAGCCCTTGTCGAACTGCATGCCCTCGGTGAACTCGAGATCCATGCCGAACGTCTGGCCCTCCTCGACATTGACCACGCCGTCCTTGCCGACCTTGTCGATGGCGTCGGCGATCACGTCGCCGATCTCATCGTCACCGGCCGAAATCGTGGCCACGCGGGCAATCTGCTCCTTGCCGGAGATCTCCGTCGACTGCTCCTCGATGTTCTTGACCACGTCATCGACGGCCTTCTCAATGCCGCGCTTGAGGGCCAGCGGATTGGCGCCGGCGGCCACGTTCTTCAGACCCTGGCGAACGATCGCCTGGGCCAGGACGGTGGCCGTGGTGGTGCCGTCGCCAGCGACGTCGTTGGTGGCCGTGGCCACCTCACGCACCAGCTGAGCACCCTGGTTCTGGAATACGTCCTCGACCTCAATCTCTCGGGCGATCGTCACACCGTCGTTGGTGATCGTGGGCGCGCCGAACTTCTTGTCGAGGACCACGTAGCGGCCCTTCGGGCCGAGCGTGACCTTCACTGCGTTGGCCACCGCGTCGACGCCCTGTTCAAGCGCCTTGCGAGCCTCCGCCTCGTACTTAAGTTCCTTATGTGCCATTTGCGTTCAGGTTCTCCTAGCTCTGGACCTTGGCCAGCACGTCGGATTCGCGGAGGACGAGGAGCTCCTCGCCGTCCACCTTGATCTCGGTGCCGCCGTACTTGCTGTACAGGACTTCGTCGCCCTCGGCGACGTCCATCGGCGTGCGCTTGCCGGTGTCCTCGTTCACACGGCCATCGCCAACGGCGAGGACCTTGCCCTTCTGGGGCTTTTCCTTAGCGGTATCGGGCAGGACGATCCCACTGGCCGTGGTCTCCTCCTCCTCGATCGCCCGCACGATCAAACGATCGCCTAGGGGCTTTAGCTTCATTGAATAGACCTCCGAGTGATGACGGACGTTTTCTTGGCACTCATGCACCCAGAGTGCCAACAAACACAGAATATAGCTTGTCGGCGGAGGCTTTCAAGGGATTTCCGGCACTCCGAGGGCGGGAGTGCCGGGGAGGGAGCCGTCGCGCCGTCGCGCCGTCGCGCCGTGGCGCCGTCGCGCCGTGGCGCCGTGGCGCCGTGGCGCCGTGGCGCCGTGGCGCCCATTTCGTAACACGCTTACGCGCGATTGCGTTTCCCGTGACGTCGGGGGCGCTATGAGCACCTCATGTCACGCGCTCCCGACCGTCGGAGTCCCGCGTTACGAAAAGGACGCCCCGCGGGCGCGAGTCGCTTAGTTCTGCGCCCCGCCCAGACCGTGCATGCGGTCGCGGAGCTCGGGCGGGTTCTCGATGATCTGGGAGAAGCGGACGACGGTCACGGTGTCCTCCAACTCCACCTTGCGGCCGTAGATCTGTTCCAGGAAGTGGACCATCTCGTCGATCCGGCGGAACTCGGGGTTGTCGTGCTCGATGTCCCGGGGCGAGAGATCCTTGACCCGCTTGACCTCCACCTGGTCAATCACGGCGTTGAAGATCTTCTCTCGTGGCGAGTGCTGGTAGCCGATCGTCACCAGGACGCAATCGTTCTTGCGGTACTTATGCGACTTGTCGCCCAGGCGGATCGTGGCCGTCTTGCGACCGCGCCGGAGCTGGTCGGCGAACACCGACGAGTAGAAGTTGAGGACGCGCACGGGCCGCCAGCCTACCGGTCTGCCCGGGCGCGCGACAACGCCCGCTGAACCATCTCTCGCTCCCCCGAGTGGGTCAGAACGCGAGCCGCCTCCTCCAGGGGCATCCAGCGCACGGCGGCGATCTCGTGATCGTGAGTCAGCTCGCCCTCCCGGTAGCGGAACAGGAAGAAGACCACCCGCTTGGAGACCTCCCGGCCCCCCCGCTCAAACGTGTACTCAATCTCGCCCAGCTCCTCGATCGGGTCGCCCTCCACGCCCGTCTCCTCACGGACCTCTCGGACGGCGGCCTCAAGGGGAGTCTCGTCCCCGTCCGGGTGCCCCTTGGGCAACGCCCACACCTCACGGTGATTGCCTCGCCGGGCAGGCGTGATGACGACCACGTCGTCGCCCCTTACCACCACCCCTCCGGCCGAAAAGTCTGTCTTGGGCGCGCTAATAGACGTACCTCTCCAGGGCAGAGGGGTCGTGGACGGTCAGCCTTCCCCTGCCTTGGGTGATTATCCCAGCGCGCTCCAGGACGGCGAGGAACCGACTGGCCGACTCCCGGGAGGATCCGGCCAGCTGAGCCAGCTCGGCCTGGGTTGAGGTGATCAGGACGTCCCCCTCTCCCGCGCCCTCGGCTTGGGCGGCAGCCACGAGCTGGCCGAGCGCGCCGGCCACGCGGCTCTGAACGGTCTGGAACGACTGACGGGCCAGCCGCTCGTTGGTCTCCCTCAGCCGTCGGCCGAGCGCAGAGATCAGTTTGACTGAGATGTCGGGGTGCTCGCGCAGGAGCCGGCGCATGTCCGTACCGAGGATCGCCAGCGCCTCCGTCTTCTCGAGCGTCTCAATCGTGGCCGACCGGCGCTCCTCGTCGAGCATGGCCAGCTCACCGAAGAAGTCACCCGGGCCGAGCTGGGCCAGCGTGATGGTCCGGCCGTCCAGATGCGCGCGGACAGCCCGGACGTGGCCGTCGCGGATCAGGTAGCAGGTGTCGCCGGCATCGCCCTCCCGGAACACGACCTGGTTGGCGGCAAAGTGTCGCGGGACCGCCACCTGAGCAACCCGATCCAGCTCCTCCGGAGCCAGCGTCATGAACAGCGGGACGCGCCTCAGCAGCTCGAGCGTTTCTTCGCTGACCGAGCCCATTGCTGGCAGGGATAGCACACGGCAGCTCAGAAGCCCGCAGCGCAGGCGCTGAGCGACGGCCAGGTCAGGCTCAGATGTGGTCGAGCGCCTGCAGCCGCGAACGCCGCCGAAGCGCGGCGTAGATCCACCAGGCCAGCGCCAGGACCAGGGCCAGCGGAAGCAGTCCGGCCAGGCCGATCAGGGCCACGCCGGCGGCCACGGTCAGGACGTGGCCCGCGTCGTGGGCCCCCTTGCTGATGGTGAACCCACCGCCGCCGTGATGCGCAGGCCCCACCGGCAACGGCGCCAGCGTTGATAGTGACGTAGATCTGGCTGTAGCCGACGCTGCGGTTGATCGCGTGGAGCGCGTTCTCATCAGAGGTAATGGCCGCCGCCGCGTCGTGGATCCTGGCGTTGAGGCTGTCAATCTGGGCCTGCGTGACCGCGCTCGCCAATTGCTTGAGGAGCGCGGTTCGCAGCGCCCGGTCGTCGGCCAGCCGCCGCTGGTCGACCCGGAACTGATTCGTAACATCCTGGGTCGTGTCCGTCCTGGAGGCGACCTGGGCGTACTGAAGGTTCGACAGTGCCGCCATCGTCGCGGCCAGATTCCCGTCCGGCACGCTGAGCTGGAACTGGGCGTAGCCGCCGTGGCCACCGTTGGCCGTGACCTGGGAGCTCTTGACGATCCCCTTCTGCTGCCCGATGACGTTGAACACCTCCTGGGCCACCTGATCGACCCGCTTGGAGGTGGTGGAGAGGGACAGGTGCGACCCCTGGATCACCTTGCGGCCGGAAAGGATGGGGGCGGCCGGGATGTTCGCGCCGTAGGGCAGCGGCGGCCCGGCTGGCCCGGCCGGCCCGGCGGCCGAGCTGGAACTGGAGCCGCCGGCCGAGGTTCGGCTCGGGGCGCCATGACGGCTGAATGTCTGCTGGAGGCTATTGGGATGGACGGCAGAGGCCTTGGGCAGGAGCTTCTCCTTCGGCGCGCTCGCCACGCTCGCCGCCCCTCGGTCAAGAGCCCCGAACACCACGCCGCCGGACCCACCCCCACCCTGTCCCAGCACGATCACGACCGCCACAACCACTGATACGGCCACCGCCGCGGATGGGGCCCATACCCACCACGAGAAGCGGCGCCGTCGGGCTCGCGGAGCGGCCTCGAACCGTCGCTGCACGCGCTCATCCAGCCCGGTGGCGAAGGCCGCGTCGGGCCGCGGGCGTTCGTCGGCCAGGAGCAGCGCCAGCTCAGCCACATCGGCGTGACGTGGGTCCACGGCCTCGCCGGAGAGCGTGGCGTCGATCGCCTCAAGAGTGGCCACGATCTCAGGATCGAACTGTTCAGGCTCGGTCATCACACGCCTTCCTCAGCTTCTGCATGGTGCGGTGGAGCAGCGTCCCCGCGTTCGATTCGCTGACCCCCAGGACTCGGGCCATCTCAGCGTTGGACATACCGGCGTGGAACTTGAGCGCAATGATCTCCCGCTCGCGGGCGGGGAGCCCGGCCAGCGCGGCTCGGACCGCCGTACGCCGGAGCGCCACCTCGGCGCCCTGATCGCCGGGATCCGACGCGGCCACGTCCTCGGGCTCGATGGCCAGCCGGGCGGTGCGCTTGCGGCGGCGAAGCTCATCCAGGGCGGCGTTGCGGGCGATTCCGAATAGCCAGGCCCGCTCCTCCCCGCGCCTGCGGTCAAACGTCCGGCGGCGGCGATAGGCGCGCTCGAAGGCCTGGGCCGTGATGTCCTCGGCGGCCGCGGGATCTCGGAGCAGGGTGGCGACGTAGGCATACAGATCATCTCGACTGGAGCGGTACAGGGCCTCGAAGCGTTCCCAGTTGTCCTGGGCGGCGGTCCCTGGAGCCGGAAGCGACTCGATCACATCGGTACTACGACGCCGCACGCGATTCATCACACACACCGCACCGGGTTCATCACAGCCGGATTGTCATGGCGAGCATCTCCGGCCCACCCGGCCGGACTACTCCGGCCGCGGCCTCCGTTGACCAGATGCTCGGCCACGCGCTCGGCCGCCGTTCGCAATCGTCTGAAGTAGGCCGCTCGGCTCAGTGAGATCTCGTACGCCACCTGCTCGTGACTCGACGCGGACTCCAGGTACCCCCTGACCAGGACGCGCTTGAGCAGCTGCTCGTTGTCGGTGTCGCCGAAGGCGGAGTCGACCGCGTCCCTGAGCAGCCGCCGGACCGATTCGGCGCGCTCCTCAGGGTTCTGGCCCACGGCCAGCGGGCTCTGGGCCAGCTCGTGCGGGAGGCGGAAGTTCCGCAGGGCGTCTCTGACCGCCTCGGCATCCACCCCCACCGGCGTCCGCGCCATCTGCGGGTTCGGCAGTCCGAGCTCGGCGTAGACGACGGCGCGCTGTGCGGCCATCAGACCACCGGGTCCGTAGTCGATGCGGTGGCACTCGATCCGGCGGGCGGAGAGATCCAGATCCAGGCTCTCCAGGTGCTCCGCCCCCAGGGCTCGGGCGAAGCTCACGGCTCCCGGGACGCTGGGGTTGATCGGCATGTAGGCAAAGCGCGGGTTGGCCACGCCGGAGCGGAGGATGCCGGCGATGCCCAGCATGGCCTGCACCCTGGCGCCCCGCTCGCGGGTGAAGTCGACCGAGTCGTGCCAGAGGACGGCCTCGCCCAGGGGGGAATCGTCACGAGCGGCGGCCAGCCAGGGTCCGACCAGCGGATCATCCCACGCGAACTCGGGCGCGGTGGCCAAGCTCATGCACACCATGTAGCCGCACAGCCGGTCGTGCCTGTCACGGGCCACGGCCACGCGCTCGGGCGACTCTTCAAAGAAGCGCCGGGTCAGCGACCACCAGTCGTCGAAACCGTGCTGCTCGGCCACCGAGCAATCTGGATTGAATCCTCGAGCCGGGCATCGTCGATCCGGTAGTCGACGCTGCCCTCCCAGCCAAAGCCCCACTTGATCATCGAGTTGTCGATCAGGTGGGCCATGTCGATCATCAGCAGGGGATTGCCTTCCCGAGCCCGCTCGTACAGATGGTCAATAATCCGCCGCCGGAGTTCGCGCTCCCGCTCGGGATCGCGGCCGCGGAAGTCGGCTCGCAGAGCCTTGCGGACCAGCTCGTGGAGCGTCAGCCCGTCTCCCAGCGGCTCGGTGAATGACAGCGCCCGCAGCCGTTCATAGGCGCTGTCGGGGTCGCTATCGGGCAGCACCGCCGTCAGCAGCTCGACCGTCGTGACCCGGGCGATCGCCGCCACGAGCAGAGCCGACAGACGCTCGCCCCGAAGCTCCGAGTCGACCAGGCGCCGGATCAGCGAGCGCATGATCTCCGAGCTCTCATCCTCCTCGGCCGGCGTCCAGTCCGGGTCCTTGACCGCGGTGTCGGCGGCCAGCGCCAATACCAGCGGCGACCCCTCGGCCCAGTCGGCGATCGCCGCCTCCCGGGCATCCTCGCACTCCGTAGGCCTCCAGCAGCCGGAGCGACTCCGCTCGCGTGAGCTTGTCCAGGGGGAGCTCGGCGGACACGCCCTCCCAGATCCCGGTAAGCCATTCGGGCTCAGGGGCGTGGCGGCCGGCGATCACGATCACGGCGTTGCCCGGCAGCGACGGGAGCAGGGCGCGGCGCAGGTAGCCATCCAGGCCGCTCATGCGCTCGTAGGTGTCGATCAGGACCAGCGGATGGGCACTCTGCTGAGCGTCTCCCAGTGCCGCCTCAAGCGCATCGGGAGCCGGCGAGAGCTCGCGACCCTCGACGTGGAAGCAGTCCCAGCCCCGCGTTCCGGCCTGGCGCTCAAACTCGCGCAGCAGCGTGCTCTTGCCGATGCCGCCCGGACCATGGACGAAAACGACGCACGCAGGGGGGTCGTCGGACAGGCAGCTGTCCAGAAAGGCCAGCTCCATCTGGCGACCCGAGAAGCGCTCGTGATCGCGTTCGGCCAGCCGGGCCGCCAGCGTCCCTGCGGCCGCAGTCTGACCACCAGCCGGTGACCGGGGCCCCTCGCTCAAGACGAATAAGAGCCTAGCTGGTCCCGACGCCCGGGACCAGCCAATTCAGCACCTTCGCGGACGTGATCCGCGCCGGCGAGGGGCCATTCAGGCCACTCGCGGATCCACCCCCCCGCCGTGGGCGGCCGCGTCCTCACGGATGGCCGCGGCGACCTTCTCCTCGGCCTGACCGGTGATCGTCACCCGCGAGCCCGAGCCGGCGGGCTCAAACCGCAACGACATCGGGTAGTACGAGTTCCCCAGGCCCAGGAAGACGATCCTCTGCCAGAGCGGCGTCACGTCGGCCCGGTAGCTCAGCCCGTTGTAGCTCTCATCCAGGAGCTCAAACCGGGCCATCCATTTCGGAGGGCTCTGCTTCCACGCTGCCCGCGCCTGATCGGGTGGGTCGTCCAGGTGGTATTGGATCGTGAGCTGGTTGACGAGTCCGGACACGGCTAGATCTCGGTCAGCAGTTGCGACTTCTTGGCCTCGAACTCCTCCTCGGTGATCGCACCCGAGTCCCGGAGCTGGGCCAGCTCGCGGATCTTGTCGGCCGGGCTCTTCTGCACGGGCATCGCCCCGGTCATCGGGACGTTGGGCATCGCCTGGCCGCGCGCGACGGCATCGGCGACCCCGGAGTACGTGCTGGCCATTCCGGCCTGGACGGCCGCCATGTCACCGCCGGCAGCGGCGATCTCGGCCTTCTGAGCGTCCCACTGCACGGCGATCTTCTGCGGGTCCGCAGGGTCGACCTTGACGGGCACGACCATCCCCACGGTGATCGCCGCCTTCATCCGAGCCGTCGGGAAGACGTAGTTGACCCGGTAAGGGCTACCGCCACCGGGTGGCTCGACGTCCAGCGGGATCTGCATGGCGAACGCGTCGCCCGGGACCGGCGTCGTGAAGCCCTGCACCATTGCCCTGGTCGGGATCCCGTTCTTCAGGACCTCCTTTTCACCCCGGTCGTCGGACAATGCCTCCATGCTCTTGAACGCGTCCCTCATCCTGGGCATACCACCGTGGTAGTCGCCCAGCTCCTTGGCGCCCTTCATCGCTTTGAAAAAGCCCATCGCTCCTCCTCTCTGTGGTCGGGTCTGGCTACCAGCTGTAGATCAGGGCGGCCGGCGGGTTGTCCGGGTCGTACTTGACGCCGATCGAGGCGCCAGGGGAGAGGCCCTCCAGCTGGGAGGGCAGGAAGCTCTGCCTGACCGTCGTCTGGTACGGCGTCCCGCCGTCGGGGCTGATCGTCACATCGACCTCGGTCATCTGACCGCCGCCCATGTCGGTCTGCCCGGTGGGGCGCAGCGTGTCGATCACCGCTGAG